>NZ_LMCI01000038.1:1073813-1245157 GCF_001623145.1 Pseudovibrio sp. W64
CCAACCTTGATGCAAAACTGCGTCTGGAAGCACGCGGCTTTCTGCATCATCTGCAACACAGCATGGGCATGACCTCGGTTTACGTCACACACGATCAGGCCGAAGCCATGGCACTCGCCACCCGCGTTGCGGTTATGGATCAGGGCCGGATTGTGCAGTTCGCAACCCCAATGGAAATCTACCGTAAACCTGCCACCACCTTCGTGGCAAACTTTGTCGGCAACCCGCCCATGAACCTGCTGCCAGTGGAAGCAATGGTGGAAGACAACAGGCTGAAGGTCAAAGCTGACGGTCTGGATGTTGCAGACATCCCGATGCAGCGCTCCTTTGCAGAAGCTGTTGCCAACAATCCCAACATCACATTGGGTGTCCGTCCAGAGCACCTGCGTGCAACAGCAGAAGCTGAAAACGTGGTGCGTGGCAAGCTGTTCGCCAATGAAAACATGGGCGCGGAAAAGCTTGTCACCATTGAGCGCCCGGATGCTGCCCGCTTTACAGCCCGCATTTTCACGGATGACGACATCATCCTGTCAGAGGATGTGGCTCTCGGCTTCTCCAGCCAGCACATCTCCCTGTTTGATGCAGACGGAAACAGATTGGCACTGGACAATGAGTGACACTCTGGATCACCTCAAATTGCAGCACCACATCACGAAGGCAGATCAGCTCAAAGATCCGTACTTCTATCTGGAATTTGAGGTGCCGGAAGGAACGACACGTTTCGACGTGTCGCTGAATTACCCCAAGGCTAAGGATTGTATCATCGATCTTGGATGCCTTGATCCCGAGATTACGCCGTTTCCGGCAATCTCGGGGTTTCGTGGCTGGAGCGGGGGCGCCCGCGACAGCTTCTTCATCGCACTGGATGACGCCACTCCAGGCTACGTGCACGGCCAGATTGAACCGGGCACATGGCAGATCATCCTGGGCCTTTATAAAGTGCCGGAAAACGGCGCAGATGTTGACCTCACCATCTGCTTCGATCGGGCACCCAGAAAGCTTGCGCCACAGCCCGTCACACCCAATCCGGTGCGTCACGGAGCAGGGTGGTACAAGGGAGATCTGCACTGCCACACCTTCCACTCCGATGCGCGCGGTGCACCGGAGTTACTCCACGCCGCTGCAAAACAGGCAGGGCTGGATTTTCTGGCAATTGCGGACCACAACACCACCACCCAGCGCAGATATTTCCACCCGCATTCTTCACAGGATCTGGTCTTCGTACGAGGCATGGAAGTCACAACCGCAGTCGGCCACGCCAATGTCTTCGGCATTGATGACTGGCTCGACTTCCGCATGACCAAGCCAGACCACGCCCACATCGTCGCCAAAGCGGCTCACGACCGCGGTGGTCTGTTCTCTATAAATCACGACAAACCGCCGATTGACTGGACCTACGAGCTGCCAGAGACCGACTGCATGGAAGTCTGGCAATCTGCATGGCTCATGTATAATTGGGTGTCACTGGCACGCTATCAGAAGCGCCTGAGCGATGGACATCAGATTTCCCTGATTGGCGGCAGCGACTACCATCAGCCTGACCGGCTCTTACCAGAAGGGCCGCTCGTGCTCGCCCGCCCGACAACAGTGCTCTGGCTGGATGAACTCAGCGAGCAAGCGGTGCTGAGCGCTATGAAAGCTGGGCTTGGATATGTGACCGAAGGGCCAGACGGTCCGCACCTGTCGCTCACCTCCGGCTTGGCGCGAATGGGGGATAAACTACCGGCCAGTACCCACAGTTTCTCCGTCCACGTCAAAGGCGCCAAAGGGGATGTGTTGCGCTGGGTGGATGCAACAGGCTTGCGGAAAGAAGATGTTCTCATCAATGATGAACAGCAGATTTCCTTCAATCAGCCAGTCACAGGATTCCTGCGAACCGAGATCGTTGCGCGCGAAAACCACACAGAGCTGCTTGCAGAATTCCTGGGGGCATTTAAAGGCAAAAAGCTTCCTTTGGGGCTCACTGAAGAAGACATACTGGAACAGCCCATCATCCGGGCTCTTTCCAATCCAATATACATAACAACGGAATAGGACAGCACGGCATGTTGATTGGGAATGCACCGTGTTCATGGGGCGTCTGTTATCCAACAGGCAACGCATACACGCCAGAGGAGTATCTGGCAGAGGTCGCAAGCGCAGGCTACAAGGGGACTGAGCTTGGCCCTCTCGGCTACCTGCCAAGGGACACAGAGGCGCTCAAAGCCATGCTGATAAGGCACGATCTCACCCTGATCGGCGCAACCCACGTGCACACGTTCTCCCAGCCGGAAACCAGCGCCCGGTTTCATGAAGACATGCAAGCACAAGGTAAGCTCCTGTCATCGCTTGGCGCTAAGCATCTGGTGGTGATGGATGAAAGCAACGTCTACCCATCAAACCAGCTCGGTGTGATAACACCGGCTGCACGCAATCACATGTATGAGGACCTCACAAAGGCACATGCAATGCTTGCGGAGACCTACGGTGTTGCGCTGAATTTTCACCCTCACATCGGCACATGCGTTGAACTGGAAGCGCAGATTGATGACCTCCTGCAGAACACACCGCTCAACCTGTGCCTTGATACAGGCCATCATGCGTTTTGGGGGCAGGATCCACTCGCGTATATGCAGCGCAAATGGGACCGCATTGACTACATGCATCTGAAAAACGTTGATCCAGCCGTGCGCACGCGCGTTCTGTCTGGCGAACTCAGCGTTCCTGCGTCTCTGGCTGCAGGTGTCATGTGCCCACTTGCAGATGGAGCCGTTGATATTGCGGCGGTTATGGATGTCCTGCGGGCAAGGGACTTCCGGGGACCGGTTGTTGTTGAGCAGGATATTGCTGAAAACGCAAGTGAAACACCGCTGGAACTCGCCCGCCGCAACTTCTCCTTTATTGCAAAACTCGCTTAAGTCTGAGGAAGAACAATGTCACTGTCCGTCGGAATTATCGGCTTGGGCGAAGTCGCTCAGTTGATGCACCTGCCACTTCTTGCAGATGATGCCCGCTTTACCATCTCGGCCATCAGCGATGTCTCTAACGAACTTATGGAGTACATCGGCGACCGCTACGGTGTTGCAAAGCGGTATGCTGCAGCCTCAGACCTGATTGCGGACCGCTCGCTGGATGCAATCTTCATTCTGACACCGGATCACTTGCACGCAGATCTCCTGTCAGAGGCGATGAAAGCTGGCAGGCATGTCTTCATCGAAAAGCCGGTCTGCCTCAACAAACACCAGATCCCGCCATTGCTGGAAGAGCAAAAAAGCAGCAACAGCGTGGTGTTTGTCGGCTACATGCGCAGATATTCCCGCAGCTTCCTCGCTCTGAAGGACCGCATGCCGGATCTGGCAAACATCCGCCATGTCCGCATCCGCGATATCATCCGCGAAGCGCCATACTTCACCCGCCAGACCCGCCCCGTTGTCCGCGGTAGTGATGTCCCGCAGGAGATCATCAAAAAGGGCCAGCAGCGCACCACAGCCATGCTCCGTGAGATCATGGGGGAGAACGCCAGCGAAGATCAGTTGCGCGCCTATCAGGTCCTGACGGGGCTGTCCTCACACAGTTTCTCCGCCATGCGTGATCTGCTCGGCATGCCCAAGGCGGTGAGCTACGCCAAACAGCATGGTGGGGAAACAGTGATGGTCCTGTTTGATTATGGTCACTTCACCGCGCTGTACGAAGCTGTCATCTCTGACATTGCTGAATTCGATGCAGGCATCGAAGTTTTGACCCAGACGGAGCGGTACCATGTGACCTATGATACGCCGTACATTCGTAATCTACCGACACAACTTAGTATCACTCGTTCAACCGATGAGCAGACCACCAAAGAGGTGATTGGTCCGTCCTATGAAGACCCGTTCCGGATTGAGTTGGACGCCTTCTATAAAGCTATAGTGGATGGAGAGTTTTACGAAACAACGCTAACCGACGCAGCAAACGACTTAGCCTTGTTTGCTGATGTTGGAGCAAAGTTTACAGATGTAAGCTGAAGGTTATATTAGTTAAATCAATGCATTAACAGGCATTTCTGAATCTCTTTCTCAAGAATGCCTGTGAGCTTTCAAACCGTTACGCTCACATTTCAACGCAAGCAAACGCAAACCAACGCAAGGCCAATTTCCGTTGTGTGCATTGCGTAATAACCATCGCATTTTGTGTATTTAAATCTTGCCTCAAATACAAATCCAGACTGGATCTAAACTTACCTTAACTTAACCAAGTATCGGCAACGCAATTTTCAGCGAAAGACTCGATTTTTTCCATATCCGAAGAGCGACAACGCATAATTATGCGCAGCGCGATTAAAGTGTGAAACAGCAGTTTCCAGAACTTCGGAGTTTCCAAATGCCTGAGAATAACCTCCCTCCAGAGCACGAAAACTGGGCGCATGCAGTCTTAAAGACGATGAAGGTTAGGTTTGAGCTACCTGATGATGATCAGGTGCCGAACAGCGAAAATAGGCAAGGTGGCGAAACAGTCTCTGTTTCTCAGGCAGAGCAACCCCCGCAAGACAAAGCCGAAGAACAGCAGGCTGTTCTGGATCTGGCAGAACACAAGCGTATTCATCAAAAGGAATTATCTAAAGTAAGCAGGAACTTAAGGTCTCTTGCTAAAGCAGTACATATAGCTGGAAAGCGAACCGATATCTTCATTGAAGACGTCACTCAAAGGGTGTTTGAAGATGCCAAGCAGTTGGCTGAAGCCAATGTAAAGCAAGCCAATGACATCATGAACAAGCCAGACAAAAAAGGCTTTGTTGACCTTGGTAAACTGCAGGCCTTCATGGACCGTGGAGAAGAATATCTCCGCGTGATGCAGTCCAACTTCAAGGAAGGCCAGGACATCACGCTCGATAGCATGAGGGGGATAGCAGCTGAAGCCAAGAAGAAACTGGATGATGTCCATAAGCAACGCGCCAGTATTGAAACCTGGAACATTGATCTGTCTCGCTTTGACGGGGCTTACGAGCAGGCCGCTGAAAATATTAGGGATCTGAACACGGCATTGAACAGCAACAGCATCTCTGTTGCCAAGCAAAGTCTACAAGCCGCATCTATCAATCTTGCGGTGTTGAAAGACCTGCTGAAGAAAACGCAAAAACACGCTGCAAACGCGAAAAAAGATATCGAGAACCGAGTTCAATCAACCGAAACCGCAGCTGCTGATCTGAGTACACGTAAATCCGAAATTGAGCACAATCCCAAAGACCTGGAAGAATTTGAGAAGCTTCATGAGGCGGTCGTAACTAACTGCAAGCAAGCAACGTCTCTGGTCGCTGCAGGCAACGGCATTGAGGCCGAAAAAGCGGCTGAGAGCGCTGAAAACGGCTTCATCGAAATGCAGCAAGTTATGTTGCAAAGCATTGCGTCTTCTGAAGGGACACCTGAAGAGGACGATGATGACGAGAACGAAGTGAAACTGCTTGCTGGTGATGCGATTGAGCTGACAAAGAAGGCGGATGAGCTGGCCTCTCAGGAAGGGTTGGTGAGCGAGTACAACGGACTTCTGCCCGTCTTCAGGAAGGCGGATAAGTCGGCACGTAGCGCCATTGCAGAGGCGCAATCTGACCTATTGAAAGGTGAAGTGCTGTCCGCAGAAGATAAGCTTGAAAAGGTCAAGCTTGACCTCACAGAGATGCACGAGATTGCCGTGGAGGCACAATCGGCTCTTGAGATTGCACAGGAACAGATCGCTCTACTGCAAAAACAAGCCGATATTTTGCTCTCCCGTCGCTCTGAATTTGTGAAATTTGCAGAGGTAGAGGAGAGAAAAGTCATTTACCTCAAAAGGTTCGATACTATTGCGGGCGAAGTTGAGTTCAACCTTAATCGAGCAGAAACAGCGGTGAAAAATGAAAACCTGAGCGAGGCCAATCAGGTCACTGCCAACGCTCAGACCTCCATTACAAACCTGCAAAACCATGTCGACAAATTGCAGTACTTCCAGGGGATCAGAACAGCCGCCACTCAGGAGGAAAATACCGAGCTCTTCATGCAGACATTGGACAGACTGCGAGAAAATATTGCCGAGTTCAATGATCGTAGCGATGTCTTCAAAGACAAAGAAGAAGAGGCAATTTTCGATAATCTATACGATAGAGCTGTCGAGTACTCTGATCAGGCGGAAAATCTCTTCAAACGTAAGAAATACGAAGACGCCGACGATGCAATCGATAACACCCAGATTGCTCTCAGCGGCCTCGAAATCGCCTTGGAACGCGGCGCAAAAACCGCAGCCAAAGTTGCAGGCCTGAAGCTTGAGGTGCAAGAGGCCTGGGGAAGAATCCAAGCCTATGAAAACGTTGCGAATGGCATTGTAAATGATGAACTTCGTGGGGAATTTCTCAGTTTCAGGATGATCGCCCAAGGCTACGCCAAAGAAGCCTTCGACTACATCAGCCAAGGCCGCATCACAGACGCCAGAGGCGCGCTGGCAGACCTGAAGCAATCTATGGTCAATCTGGACGCTTTTGTCGCCAATCCGCCAAAACCAAAGCAACCGGAAAGCTATCAGGCAGGTACGGAAACATCTGAAGCGGAAGAGGAAGCTCTAACTGTAGAGCAACTGGCGGAAAAAGAAGAGCAGGAAGAAATTGCACTATTCGTCAGAGAGTTAAAGCAGCTTCGCGTTGAGGTCGAACAACTGAAAAACGCTGTCAAAGAGGGGAATAAAGTTTGGGAACGTTTCTGTGAAGGAGACTACCTCCAACGGTTCCAGAACTCATTCCAACTGGCAAACGCCTCAATCGATGAAGCGATGGATTGGCTCACAGGCGCTGACCAAATGATGACACCTGGCCCACGGATGAAAGTCAATCAGGATCTATTCATCACGAGCATACGAGAGCCAATCACAGAGGCCAAAAAAGCCTATCGCGACATGGAAAATGCGTTTGATGTCAGTAAGCAAATCGTGATGTCGCAGCTCAACGGCATCTCTGAAGGGGCCAAATACTATCTTGCCGCATTCGAAGATATTTACAAAGTGCGTGAAAACTTGGGTGGCTGGGCGATTGATCTGTCCGCATTAGATGATGCCTATCTGATAGCAATGGACAACATTGCGGAACTCAAAATATCCGTAGAACAACAAGATGTTGCAGCATCTCGGGATGCTTTGGATCTGGCTGAAACACACCGGCAGAGCATGAGACAGGCGAGTGAGGCAGCGGAAAAAGCAGCACTAGACGAAGAACTTAAGGTCTTCACGTCATTTTCTGACTTGCTGACTGACTACATTAAGCTGTCCGAACTTGTAGACACGGTTGCAAAATTTCCAGAGATTTTGAAAGTTTTTGAAAATGCAGATGCCACTGCGAGAGCTGGTCTGGATAAAGCTCATGAACTGGCAAAATCTGGAGAGGGAAAGGCCGCAGTACTGCAGTTTTCAGAAATCGAGAAAGCTATGGACGTCATGCTCGATGCTCTCGGTGACGCAGGTGTTGCAGCTGTGAGAGCAGAACTCGACGCACAAGCCCAGTACGATGCCGACATCACTGCCTTCAGAATTAAAAAAGACAACATTTATTCTGATGTTAGCAAACTACAAGACATTGTAATAGCTTCATACGATGAATGGTGGCCGTCCTGTCGTGACACCTATTTTGAAGGGACTTTCATTGAGGAATTTGATAAGGTACGATTGAATCTTACTGCTGCAACTGACTTAAATAACTCACAAGAGGACGGAGACCGTAAAGCCATCATTGCGGGCATGGAATCCGGGTTACAAGAGGCACTGGATGCCTTCAACGCGATGGACAATTTCCGCAAGCTCAGTGAGAACTTCACAGAGTCTCAGATGAGAGGATTGAGTCAACGGGCCGAAGGTTTCGAAAAGATTATCGACAACGTAAATGTGAGCCTTGATCAATATGCAGATTGGGGGTTGGATTTTACCGATTTCGAAACAAACTACAATAAAGCCAAAGGGTTGGTTGAGCAATTGAGGGAAGCCATTCAGAGAAAAAATTATCTGGACGGATTAGATCTCAATCATCAGCTTACCGATGCCGTGAAGGTGGTTGAAGCCGAGAAACAGCGTTATGCGAGCCTATTTGAAGAGGCAAAGGCGAGTTTCATAGAAGGCTTTGAAGTCTATCGGCAACGCATTGCAGACGTTGTAAAACGTCGACCAGAACTCGAAAAAATCAAACATCTTACAACGGCTTTTGATGATGCTGAACGCTCAGCTCTCCAGGCGATAGATCGAGGCATTGCCTTGATTAAAAAAGGAGACCGCTTCGGTCCTGACAAGGAAAGTGAATACATACTCAGCCAGGAAGATCGCATGCTTGAACTGCTCCAGGAGGCAGTGCCACTTGCGAAAGATCCAGAAAAGCTCGCTGCCACGATAAAGGAGAGCCAGCAAAAACTTGCCGAGTTCGAGGCTCTGAAGAAAGACATTCAGGATGGCATGGACCGGGAAGTCTTTGAAGCAATGCAGGTGCGTGGTGCTGAACATGCAGCAGAGGCACAAAAGCTGATGGAGCAGGAAAACTTCGAAACAGCCGAGTTTGAACTATTTGCCCTGCGCGTTGTTAATGAAGCTCTGCAATCAAGGCACGATTCCGGTGTAGCCATTGCAGACAAAATTCCTGAGCTGGAACAGGAAGTTGAAGATGTAACAACGGATCTGGACGATCTCAATAAGCTGAGCAGCACGATCCAGAATGCCGACGACGCAGTAAACTACGGTAAGTATCACACCATCGGTATCCGAACGGCCTTTGAAGCAAAAGACTTTCTCCTCAAAGGCGAGATCAGACGTGCTCAGGCAGCGTTAAATACACTCCAATACTACCTTGATAAAATGGAGGAACTTCTCGACAAACAGGGAACGAAAGGTCCTAAGCGCAGGTCTGGTTCGGTGCAATCTAAATCAGAGGATCAACCTGAAGAAACACTCAAGCCATCAGAAGAGCTGGAGTTGGAACGTGAGGACAGCTTCGGCCCAGCCGATGATGAAGAGCAAAAAGCCAACCTTCAAGAGGCAATCGCGTCCACTGACCAGCTTCTGGAAACAGCCAAGGCAAATGTTAAAGACCTGCTGGATGCATCTGAAGCAGAGTATTACGGGATGATCCTCCAGAAAGCCGAAGAGCACGCCGCCGCCGCAAAAGATCACCTCACGAAGGCCAGATTAGACGATGGCGATGAAAGCATCGAATACCTCAAGGTTGTCTTGGACACTCTACATGATGCGCACCGCGTAGGTCTCGCAACCTCGCAACTTGTGCCGGGCTATGAAAAAGAGATCAAAGAAATTGACCAAAAACTCATCCTGCTCAATCTGAAACGCAACACGATTAGCGACGCGAAGGCTCAGGCTGAGTTTGATAAGGTCCGCAACGAAGCGAGCGCATCTGATTATCAGGTTGCACGCTTGCTCAACGACAAAAACATCCGCAAAGTCAAATACGAAATGGACACCCTGCGCGAAAAAGTCGGCAACCTGGAAAAAATCCTGAACAGCCACACCAGCAGACGCGCAAAACTGAAGAATCTGCTGAAGCGCAAGAAGTAAAAGTAGGCGCCGTTGTTAGTTGTCAGCATTGTATTGGGAAAGGTGGACAAAAAAGCAGCACTCGCCGGGCGGGGAGTGCTGCTTTTGGTGGTGGGTGCCCCTGAAGGTTCGGGAGGAGGGTAAACCTTCAAAGGCACCTTATGTCTCTGTCAGTTAAATCTGAGCAGAGAGATCCTTGGCGAGTTTGGTGTACTTGTCGCCAACGATGAGGTGGAGCGCTTTGTCTCCCGCTTTCATGACCTGAATGCCAGCCTGTGACAGCTCTGGCATGGATACGCCAGCGATATCGCGCAGTTCCACGCGTACGCGGGTATTTGCAACAGCTTCAACAGCTACCACGTTATCCTTGCCGCCAAGCTGACCAAAGATGGCTGCTGCATCAAGGCTTCGCTCGGCAGCAGGTTGTGCAGAGGCACCGCCGCCTTGCAGGTAGATCTCCATATCGGTCTTCAGGTTCTCCGAAGCCGTTCCGAAAATGGCCTGAGCACCATTACCAACGCGGATCACACCTCGAGCACCGAGGGCTTTCAACGCAGCATCATCAACCTTGGAGACATCAGCGGTGCTGACACGCAGACGGGTGATACATGCATCCAGATTGGTGATGTTGTCTGCGCCGCCGAAGGCTTTCACAAGCGCTGCGGACATTGCATCTTCATCGCCGCTGGCAACAGCTGCGGAGGCTTCAGTTGCAGCTTCGCGGCCTGGAGTTTTCAGGTTCAGGGCTACAATGAGAACACGGAATACAGCGTAGTACAGAGCTGCGTAACCCAGACCGAACACGACCAGCATCCAGCCGTTGGAGGAGAGTGGGTAAAGCAGAACGTAATCGATGAAACCATGTGAGAAGGTCATGCCGTGCTTGATGCCGAGCATGATCATCAGGGAGTAGCCAACACCTGCCAGAATGGCGTGTGCGATGTAAAGAACTGGCGCAACGAAGAGGAACGCAAATTCGATTGGTTCGGTGATACCGGTCAGGAAGGAGGTCAGCGCAGCTGAGATCATGATACCGCCAACCATGGTGCGGTTTTCAGGCTTCGCGCAGTGCCAGATTGCCAGAGCAGCAGCAGGCAGACCCCACATTTTGAAGAGGTAGCCACCAGCCATGTTACCAGCAGTTGGGTCACCAGCAAGGTAACGCTGGATTTCGCCGGTCACGGCCTGACCTGTTGCCGGATCAATGTAGGAGCCAGCTTCAAAGAAGAATGGAACGTTCCAGATGTGGTGCAGGCCGAATGGGATCAACGCACGCTCGATCACACCGTAGATGAAGAACGCAACTTCCGGGTTTTCTTCCGCTGCCCAACGGGAGAACGCGTTGATGGCACCACCGATTGGAGGCCATACGAATGACAGGATAACACCGAGGAAAATACAGGCAAACGCGGTGATGATCGGCACAAAGCGCTTACCTGCGAAGAAACCGAGATAATCCGGTAACTTGATGCGGTAGAACTTGTTGAACATGAACGCAGCCAGCGCGCCCACGAGGATGCCGCCGAACACGCCTGTATCAATGGAGGTGATCCCGAGGATCGGCTTGGTTTCGATCGCAAGTGTCTCAGCAACAACGCCCATTGTTGCAAGAAGAACACCGTAACCAACCACGGCTGCAAGGCCGGCAACACCGTCGTTTTTGGCGAAGCCGAGTGCAACGGCAACTGCGAAGATGATTGGCAGGTTACCGAAAATCGAGCCACCAGCCTGAGCCATCAGGTGGTTGATGAATTCCGGAATGAACGGCAGGTCAGCTGCGCCGACGCCGAGAAGGATACCAGCAGCTGGAAGAACCGACACTGGCAGCATCAGGGACTTACCAACCTTCTGTAAGGCTCCAAATGCGTTTGAGAATGTACTCATTGTTTTTCCCCCAGAGTTGCATGGTGTGCGAGCACGCCATGCCCCCTGATTTTGTTAGGTATTCCCGACTGGAACACCAACTCCCACATTTACTCCTGCATCACTGCTGTGATTTGAGGAGATCTTTCACGTCACTGGTATCCGCGCAGTCCAAAGCTGCTTGCGCGAGCTTGCGGGACTCCTCCATGGATACAGTGCGAACTGTGTGTTTCACTTCCGGCAAAGCAGGTACGCTGACGGAAAGTTCTTTGATGCCGAGGCCGATCAAGATCGGGACGGCTTCAATCTGACTGGCAAGACCACCGCAGACGCCAACCCATTTGCCTGCATCTTCTGCGGCGCGAACGGTGAGTTCGATCATGCGCAGAACGGCTGGGTGCAGCGCATCCGCACGGGATGCGAGGCCCGGATGGCCACGGTCGATGGCCATGACGTACTGGGTGAGGTCGTTGGTGCCGATGGAGAAGAAGTCCACTTCCTGTGCCAGCTTGTCAGCCATGAGGGCGGCAGACGGCACCTCGATCATGATGCCGACTTCAACGTGCTCAACACCAAGGTTCTTCTGCTCTTCACGCACCAGCGTGTTGACAGCACGCAGCTCGTCCAATGCACTGATCATTGGGTACATGATGCGTGCATGACCCTTGTGTGCCTGAGAAAGAATGGCGCGGACCTGTCGGCGCAGGATGCTTGGACGCTCGATGCCTATACGCACACCGCGAACACCGAGGAACGGGTTTTCTTCATGCGGCATAGGCATGTATGGCAAAGGCTTGTCGCCGCCCACGTCCAGAGTGCGGATGATAACAGGGCGTTCCTTGCCCATAACCTCAAGAATTGCGCCAACTTTTTCGGCCTGTTCTTCTTCTGTCGGCTCGTTGAGGCGCTCCATGTAGAGGAACTCGGACCGCAGCAGACCAACAGCTTCAGCACCAGCTGCAACAGCCTTTTCAGCATCTTCTACGCTGCCGATGTTGGCTGCAATTTCCACCCGAAAACCGTCTTTGGTGATGGCTGGTTTATGCGCATCGCGCTGGTATTCTTCGGCTTGTTTAGCTGCGTTTTCGATCTTCTTGGTGAAGGCAGCTTGCTCGGCGTCAGTCGGAGAAACTTTGATTTTACCGCGCTTTGCATCCAGAAGAAGGACAGTGCCGTCTTCCAGGTCCTTCATGGCGTCTTCGACATTGACGAGGTAAGGCAAGTCGTTAGAGCGGGCGATGATGGCCGCGTGAGAAGAAGACCCGCCATGGGTGGTACACAGACCGACGATCTTGGTGAGGTCCAGAGCAACGATCTCGGAAGGTGTAACGTCTTCCTGAAGAAGGATGGTGCCTTCCTCTAAAATTTCACCACCGTCATCAACGCCAAGCAGTTTCTTCAAAACGCGCAGGCCGATGTCGCGGACGTCAACGGCGCGGCCAGCGAGCAGCGGGTCGTCCATTTTGGCTAGGGTTTCAGCCTGGGCTTCGTAAGCCAGCTTCCAGCTCCAGGCTGCGCCTTGGCCCTTGGCGATATCTGCCAGTGGCTTTTCGGAGAGTTCCGGATCGGAGAGCAGCTCGATGTGGGCGTTGAAGACCTCGGCCAGCTCTTCCTGACTGTTGTTGTTCAGGCGGTCGATGATGCTTTGCAGGTCTGCGATGGAGGATTTGACGGAGGCTTTGAACGCGGCACGCTCTTCAGCAGGGCCAATGCTTTCGCGAGTGACTTCCGGTAGAGCCTTGTTGTGTTTGACCAATTTGCCGATAGCGCGGCCCGGAGAGGCGGTGAAGCCGATGAGAACGCCATCTTCGCCGGACTTGACCTGAAGCAGAGGTGCTTCCTCGATCACGTCTTCCTGCGGAGCCTCGGAGAAGCTGGTGATTTCTTCGCCAAGACCAGCTTTCACAGCAGCGATAACATCTGCCACAACTTGCTGTGCGTCTGGTCCGACTGCTTCGATCTCCAGCTCGTCAGCCAGCTTTGTTTTCAATGACATAATGCCGGTGACAGAAGAGCCGCTGCAGGTCTTGCCGTTGACGGTAAAGGTGACTTTCGCATTTGCCTTGCGCACTTCAACAGCCAAACGGGCGGCTGGACGGGCGTGGAGGCCGGTGGCGTTGGGGATCTTGATGGAGCCGATGATGGCAGGACCAGTTGGCTCAGTGGCAGTTTCCTGCGCCAGAGCAGTGGTGCCTTGAGGATCGTTGCTGCTTGGAACAGTGAAGACGACCTGATTGAGGTCTGTCTGAACGGTGCCGAGAGGAGCGAGGGTCGTGATTTCCTGACCGCTGGTGATGACGATAGCGGATTGAACGGAAACACATTCGCGGGCGATGAGGTCTGCATCAAAGGTGATAAGGGGTTGACCTTGCTCGACCTGGTCTCCCTCTGCGACGTGCAATTCGAAGCCGCGGCCTTTCAGGGCGACGGTGTCGAGGCCGATATGCATCAGCAGTTCAACATCACCTTGTTGCAACGTAACTGCATGATGTGAATTATGAATTTGAGTTATCTTGCCAGCGAATGGGGCGTAAAGAACATTGTCTGTCGGGTCGATGGAAACACCATCACCCATCATCTTTTCGGCAAACACCGGATCGGGCAGGTCGGTGACAGCCTGAACAATGCCCTTCAAAGGCAAATTGATGGAAAATTTGTTTTTTGGATCCTTCACCGTTTTATCTCCCGATTATATTAGGTGAATGCGCGCCTTCTTAAGCTTCGGCTAAGTCTTGAAGAGACAAGAGGCGATTTTTACGCGAGGATCATTTGCGTAAGGCCGCACAACAATACGTAAAAAGACTAGTGTTACGGGGTGTTACGAATTGTTACAAAGGGAAATATTTCTCATTACATAGAGAATGACTTACTGATAGATATCAGTGCTAATCGACTTGATGTATAGATAAGATTAACTCGAATTATATACTAATATACATCATGCAATTACATGCAGTCGGAAGCGTCCTCCCATACATTTGCAACAATGCTGTAACAACAGCTTGATACATTACAGAGCCGCCAATCCGGGCTGTTTCATCCGTAATGAGGATCAGCACACGCTCCAGCTGCCCGAAATCTCAAAAACGTCCATGCCTGAAGGGAACGCGGGACCAGATTCCGCCTTGCGTTTTTATTTGCGTTGTTTTGTGAATTTTGCGTTCAAAGCGTGTTTTGGTGCGCGCTTATGTGCTGAACTGCGGGGAGAGGAACCTGCGCCAGAAAAGAGCCGCCGCAGGTCAAAATTCGATCTTCAGAGCAAGACAGTTCTGGCTTCTTTTTCGCTCAGATATGCAGCCTCAATAATCCGGATGGTCTGCATCGCGTCACGTGAGGAGACTGGGACTGCGGTGTCATTGCGAACGGCGTCCCGCATACCTGCGTAGAACCGTTCGTATCCACCTTTCTGGCTTGGTACCGGCGTACCTTCACCTGTCTCATCATAAAGCGTGCCCCAGTCGTCTTCAGCTTCAACGCCCCAGGTTGGGCTCGCAGGTCCGCCGCCAGCCTTCAGCATGTCCTCTTGCGGGTCCATGCCATAGGTGATGTAGGTGGCTTTATCTCCGCTCACCTGAAAGCGTGGACCTTGCTCTGTGCTGAGGCAGTTGCCGTGCAGGATGACATCACAGTCGTCATAGCCGAGTACGAGGTGGAAGTGATCCACCGCTGCCGCTTCTTTACGCTGAACGCGAAGTTTTGCCTGAACGGATTTTGGCGTACCAAACAAACTCAGCGCCTGATCGATGCCGTGGGCACCCAGATCATACAGGATGCCCGCACCGGGGATATCCTGCTCCCGCCAGCGGCCTTTGATGTCCGGGCGATAGCGATTGTAGTTGCACAGGTACGAGTGCACTTTACCAAGGCGACCTGTTTCCAGCAGGTCCTGAACCGTCAGGAAATCACAGTCGAAGCGTCGGTTGTGATAGACGGAGAGCTTCAGGTCTTTCTGCTCTGCAATGTCGATCAGCTCTTCCGCTTCTGCGCTGGTGATGGTGAAGGGCTTTTCAACCACCACATGCTTGCCAGCTTGCAGAGCCTTTTTAGCGTGATCGTAATGCAGCGTGTTGGGCAGGCTGAGAACGACAAGTTCAATGTCCGGCTGTGCCAACAGCTCATCAAAGGAGGTGTACGGCGTGCAGTCGGGCAACTTGCTTTTGACGAGGTCTGGCTTGCTGGACACAACGGCGGCAAGGTCGATGCCTTCAACAAAGGTCAGCAGGGGTGCGTGGAAGCTTTGGCCGGAAACACCAAAGCCCACGAGAGCCGTTTTAACAGGCTGAACAGAACTCATATTACGCATCACTCGCTGGAAAATTCTTCTGCACGTTGTCGAGGTCAAGAACGGTTGGCAGGGAGGCCTCGTTGCCGAGGAACTGAATGGCGTGGGCAGAAGCTGCGCGCGCTGTTTTGAAGTGATCTTCCCAAGAGCCTTTTGGGTCTGCCAGATATGCATAGACATAGGCACCGTGGAAAGTATCACCCGCACCGTTGGTGTCGATGACCCGTTCTTTTGGTACCTTCAAAGCGGCTTGGCGCTTGATCGGGCACTTGTCTTCGTACCACAGCAGACCTTTTTCACCCTGAGTGACACCACCGACCTTCACGCCTTTAGCACGCAAATATTCCAGTGTGTCTTCCGGTGATTTGCCAAGCTGCTCACAGAACAACTCAGAAACGATCGCCACATCAATGTAGTCGAGCAGTTCCTCGGTGTTCTCGCGAACGGCACCACCATCCAGAGATGTCAGGATGCCGTGTTTGCGGCAAAGTTTGGCGTAGTGCAAAGCGGCATGAGGGATGTGACCGTCTACGTGCAGCGCCTGACAGCCAGCCAGATTAAGCTCAGGAACCGGATGCAGGAAGTCATTGTCGCGACAACGCACGATGGCGCGTTTGCCGTCTTTTGGCATGATGAAGGACAAAGAACTTTCCTTCACTTTGCAGCTGTGGATCGGAATGGAGTATTTCGCGGCCATATCGCGGAACATGCGAGACAGCCAGTCATCTGCCATGGAGCACAGCAGGTCAGGTGAGATGCCCAGTTTTGCGCAGACGAAAGCCGCGGTGACGGCGTTGCCGCCAAAGCTGACAGCGTAATCCTGCGCAATTGCCTTCTCATCACCTTCCGGCATGGTCTCTGACAAAAAGGTCACGTCGATGTAGGACTGGCCAATAAATAGCGCTTTCATCCTGTACTCCATTAAAGTCCGGGTCACACTGCGCAAATGCAGCGATGGTACCTTCCGCTTTTAACGACGGATTTCTAAATGATGTCCTAGGGAAATCATGAAAGTGCCTTGCTCGCAAACCTGATGTATCAACTTGTTACATTACAGGTTGTTTTTGCGGGTCTTTCCCCAAAATGGCGGATGGAATGAGGGAAACTACGCAGAAGGTGAGTGCACCTACAACTCGCGCGGCAGTTTCACAAAAATACAGAACTTGCCTTCTGGTGTTTCGCCAAGGCTGATTTCGCCGCCATGGGCATTGATGATCTGTTTGACGATGGATAGGCCGAGGCCAACACTGGAAGAGCGGGTGCGCTCTACACTGTCATTGCGGAAGAAGGGCTCAAACACCTTTTCGTGCAGATGGTCCGGAATGCCGGGACCGGGATCACTGATGGAAACAAGCAGCTGATCATTCTCAAGGTTTTGCATCTCAACAATGGCCGCACCACCATATTTGAGCGCATTATCAATGAGATTGCTGAAGGCACGGCGCAAAGCGGTTGGCTGGCCGCTCATGACTGCGCGGCCCTCAACCTCCAACTCAACTTCGCCGCCGCCACCAAAAATATTGCGGCTTTGGTCCGTCAGCTTATGGCGCTGGGGGACGAAGACAACATCGTTGCCCGTGTCCATATAGTCATCACAAAGAGATTGCAGCAGCGCTGCGAGGGAGAGGTGCTGAGGCTCTTCCAGCAAGGCGTTGAACCGGAGGAAATCAAGGGAGGCTGCGATGAGGCGGGTCATCTCTTCCACATCATGCAGCATGCGATTGCGCAGGGTGGTGGATTCGATCTGTTCCAGCCGCAGGCGTAGACGGGTGGCAGGGGTGCGCAAATCATGACTGATGGAGGCCAGCATGCGCTTTTGCTCTTCCAGCAACTGCGCGCGGGCTTCCTGCTCTCGTACCAGCGTATCCTGAAGGGCAACGGCTTCCTCGGTGTCCCACGGTTTCAGCTCGGCACGTTCATACTTTGCGAGGGACCGGAACGGAGCGGCGGTGTAGTGAATGAGGCTGCGGGCCAGCACAAACACCAGAGTGATGCAAAGCGCGGCGATGATGAACAGCACTGGCTCCGTCATCCGGTCCTGCCAGAGCTTCGGGAATGTGATCAGGCGGTTGCCTTGCTGGTTTGGAAGCGTCAGATAGAGCTGAACAGCCTTGTCCTGCCGTGTGACGGCTTGAGCAAAAGCGCCCAGCTTATCAAGTTGATAGGCTGGATTGAGTTGGTCGTCCGAGATCAAATCTGCTCGAGGCAAAGCACCGGTAAACACCAGTTTGGCTGCGAGCTTGAGACCATCGTTATTGAAGGTCAAAGGAAGAGAAGAGACATCACCTGAAAGCACTGGTTTGCCAGCTTCAACAACCTGCAGATACTTACCCGCAAAAGGAGCGGGTGCAGTGCCGCGCATGTATTGGCTCAGTTCCGCACCGGCCTCAAAAGAGTTCGCCAGTGCTAACTCGCGCGTGTTGTAGGCGTTGAGCGTGAGCCCCAAAACCACGAAGACCGAGAGCACGGCGGTGATGAGAACCACAACCATACGGCGTTCAAGGGATCTGGGCAGGAGACTCAGGATCAGTCCTGACATGGCCACGCTCTTTTCAGTGCCATGGACCTACACCCGCGTTACGCTTTGAGAAAACAGATAGCCCTGATGGCGCACAGTGGTGATGAAGTCCGTATTCGGGTCCGTCTGTGCCAGCTTCTTGCGCAGGCGGCTGATCAGAATATCAATGCTGCGATCATGGGAATCCACCTTGGCGCCGCGCAGCACGCGGCCCAGTGTATCGCGAGAGATCGGCTTTTGCGGTGCCTTCACAAAGGTCAGTAAAGCGTCGAACTCGGAAGAGCTCAAATGCACCAGCACACCATCTGGTGCGGTCAGGTGGCGGGTTGCCTCATCCAGCTTCCAACCGGCGAACTCAAAGCGCTGCGCTTTGGGCGCGGCGGCTGTTTCAACATCTTCGGTGCGGCGGAAAATGGCGAAGATACGGGCTTGTAACTCTCGAGGATTGAACGGCTTTTCCAGATAATCATCAGCGCCCAGCTCCAGCCCGACAATACGCTCCGTATCACCTGTAATCGCGGAGATGATGATGATTGGCATCCTGGAGGTCTGGCGCACGCGCTGGCACAGGGTCAGCCCGTTTTCTCCCGGCAACATGATGTCCAGAACCATCAGATCAATGTGGTTGGTGTCCAGAAGCTCAATGGCTTCCTCTGCTGAGTTTGCAGTGAACACGGTGTACCCACGATCTTTCAGGAAGTCTGCCGTCAGGCTGGCGATTTCCTCATCATCGTCAACAATCAGCAGTGTTTTGTTCGAGAGCATCATACCTCGGTGTACCCATTTCAGTCCCAACCAGCTCACTCTGGCCCAGTGCTGTATAACAAAACATTTGGCCGCTGCGAGAGGAATGTGTATGCGTCAGGTTGTCTTGCACGTGCAAGTTCATTGGATTGTGTGTTTATACGCGATAAATTGAAGAAAGAGTTTGCTAGAAGCGTCCTTGAGAATACCCATCGGGAGAATGTAATGGGCAGCCCGCGTCTCAGCTTGGTCGCACTTGCTGTTTTATTCGGTAGCATAACGGCACAAGCCGCACCAACCGCTGAAGTTCTGCATTTCTGGACATCAGGCGGAGAAGCACGTGCAGCCCGTTCGCTCAAACAAGCGTTTGAGGCCCGCGGCGGCGTGTGGGATGACGCACCTGTTGCTGGTGGAGGCGGCGACGCCATGGCAGCCGTCTTGCGTGCCCGTGCACTGGCCCAAGTGCCGCCATCCGTTGCCCAAATCAAAGGCCAGAACATTCAGGAATGGGCCGAAGTGGGCTCGCTTCAAGGGCTTAACACCATAGCGCAGCAGCAAAACTGGGATGAGCTGCTTCCAGACCTTTTAAAAGAAACCGTTCAGTATCAGGGCAAATATGTTGCTGTGCCTTTGAACATCCACCGTGTGGACTGGATCTGGGCCAACCCCAAAGTGCTGGATAAGGTCGGCGTGACACCTCCGCAAACATGGGATGAGTTCAACGAGGTGGCGGACAAAATCAAGGCCGCTGGCATTATCCCGCTCGCCCATGGCGGACAGCCCTGGCAGGACGTCACCCTGTTTGAAGTGGTGCTGCTGGGGATCGGCGGCGCGGACTTTTACAAAAAAGTCTATCTGGATCTGGATCAGGACGCTTTGCGCTCAAAGACTATGATCAAGGTGTTCGACCAGATGCGCAAGCTCAGCACCTATGTGGACCCCGGCGCTCCGGGCCGTGAGTGGAACCTTGCCACTGCCATGGTGATGCGCGGTGAAGCGGCCATGCAGATTATGGGCGACTGGGCCAAGGCCGAATTTCTGACAGCAGGCCTCAAATACGGTGAAGACTTCATCTGTGTCTCGTCTCCCTCCAAAGGCGGTTACATCATCAACTCCGACAGCTTCGCCATGTTCAAAGTCTCAGACCCTGAGCAGAAAGCTGGACAGCAACTGATGGCCTCCATGCTGCTGGATGAAGAGGTGCAAAAGGACTTCAATCTGCTGAAGGGCTCTATTCCCGCCAGACTTGGCGTGAGCCTTGATGGCTTTGACGAATGTGCCATGAAATCAAGCGAAGACCTTCTTCTCAATGAAGCGCGCAACACCGTGGTTGGCTCCATCGCTCATGAGCTTGTGCAGTCCGGCGCCGTGCGTGGGGCTTTTCTGGATGTGGTCACAGAGCATTTCAATACGGATATGTCTTCGCAAGAGGCTGTCAATCAACTTGCCGAGACCGTAATCCTAGCAGATTGATTTCCCTCGGGCAGTCAGAGTAAAGCGTAGTTCCTGATAAGGCCGCAGCACCCAGTGAGCAAAGAGAACCCTATGTCCAACCCCCAGCAGCGCAAGCAGATGTCTGTTCTTGACAGATTGCAGCGATATTTGCCGCAGCTGGTGGTAGCCCCGCCGTTCTTGCTCCTCGTGTTCTTCGTTTATGGCTTCATTGCATGGACGGGCTTCATCTCGCTCACCAACTCCCGCATGCTGCCTACCTTTGATTTTCAGGGCATTCAGCAATATGTGCGCCTGCTGGCCATGGACCGCTGGAACGTGGCTTTCCATAACCTTCTGATTTTCGGCAGTCTTTATATTCTGTTCTCAATCACTATCGGCTGCGTGCTGGCCGTTCTGCTGGATCAACGCATCCGGGCAGAGGGTGCGCTGCGCACGATCTATCTGTATCCCATGGCGATCAGCTTCATTGTGACGGGTACAGCGTGGAAATGGATCCTGAACCCGTCCCTTGGCATTGAAAGTTACATGCAAAAACTGGGGTGGGAGAGTTTCCAGTACGACTGGATCGTCAACCGCGATATGGCGATTTATGTGGTGGTCCTCGCCGCCGTCTGGCAGGCCTCAGGCTTTGTGATGGCCCTATTTCTCTCCGCTCTGCGCACCGTTGATGAGGACATCATCCGCGCCGCTCATCTGGACGGCGCCAGCACAACCCGCATCTATTTCGGCATCATCCTACCATCACTGAGGCCTGTGTTTCTCTCCGCTTTCGTCATTCTCGCGCACCTGTCCATCAAGAGCTTCGACCTTGTGGTGGCGCTGACAAATGGTGGGCCGGGTTACTCCTCCACGCTGCCAGCCAATTTCATGTACGAGATGGCCTTCCGCCGCAACCAGATCGGCCTTGGGGCGGCTTCTGCCATGATGATGCTGGCCACCGTGGCCGCAATCATCGTGCCCTATCTTTATTCAGAGTTGAGGGCAAAGCGCCATGGCTGAGCCCAAAACACTCCCCAGCGCCAACGGCAAACGCCATCTGATTGGCCGCTTGTTTATCTGGACCTTACTGCTCGCCGCCGCCGTGCTCTATCTGGGCCCAATCTACGTGGTGCTCTCTACATCGCTGAAGGATCTAGCCGAAATCCGCGCCGGAGCCCTGCTGGATTTGCCACACGAGCTCAACTTTGCCGCATGGCGCGAGGCATGGTCCAGCGCCTGCATCGGCGTGCGCTGCGAGGGCCTGCGCCCGTACTTCCTCAACTCGGTCATCATGTCCGTGCCGTCGGTTGCGATCTCAACCCTGATCGGTGCCTTAAGCGGCTATGCCCTGTCGCTCTTCCGCTTCCGCGGAGCCAACATCATCTTCGCCCTGATGCTGTTCGGCTGCTTCATCCCGTTCCAGATCGTCATCCTGCCCATGGCCCAAACCCTCGGCTATCTGGGCATTGCCAACTCCATCACCGGGCTGATTGTCGTACATACCATCTACGGCATCAGCTTCACCACGCTGTTCTTCCGCAATTACTACGTCTCCGTTCCGCAAGAGCTGGTACGCGCAGCCACCATGGATGGGGCAGGGTTCTTCCGCATCTTCTGGCACATCATGCTGCCGCTCTCGATCCCGATCATCGTTGTCTCCGTTATTTGGCAGTTCACGCAGGTGTGGAACGAGTTCCTCTTTGGCGCCAGCTTCACCTCAGGCGGGTCTCAGCCGGTCACAGTCGCACTCAACAATCTCATCAACTCAACGACCAGCGTAAAGCAGTACAACGTGGACATGGCCGCAGCTCTCATTGCCGCTGCGCCGACCCTTGTTGTCTACATCATCGCTGGACGTTTCTTCGTGCGCGGGCTCACGGCCGGCGCGGTCAAAGGCTAAAGGCTCATTTATGGCGACCATATCCATCGAACATGCGTCAAAGTCCTTTGGCTCAACTAAGGTTTTGAAAGACATCTCCCTTGACGTGAAAGACGGCGAGTTTCTCGTTCTGCTGGGTGCCTCTGGCTGCGGAAAATCAACGCTGCTCAACATCATTGCAGGTCTGGAACCCATCGCAGATGGCACCATCCGGCTGGATGGGGAAGTGGTCAACGACGTCCACCCCAAGAACCGCGACATCGCCATGGTGTTCCAGAGCTACGCGCTCTACCCAAACATGACAGTGGAGCGCAACATCGCGTTCGGGCTGGAAATGCGCAAAATCAGCAAGGCAGAACGCAAAGCCACTGTCCGCGAGGTTGCAAGTACGCTGCAGATCGAACATCTGCTCTCCCGAAAGCCATCGCAATTATCAGGCGGCCAGCGCCAGCGCGTGGCTATGGGACGCGCCCTTGTGCGCCGCCCCAAAATCTTCCTGTTCGACGAGCCACTCTCCAATCTGGACGCCAAATTGCGCGGTGAAATGCGCACAGAGATCAAGAAGCTCCACCAAACCCTAAAAGCCACGATGGTCTATGTCACGCACGACCAGATCGAGGCCATGACGCTGGCAGACCGCATCGCCATCATGAAAGACGGCGTGATCCAGCAAATCGGCACCCCGCAAGAGATCTACAGCAAACCGGCAAACATGTACGTCGCCGGCTTTGTCGGCGCACCACCCATGAATTTCGTTGAAGTTGATCTAGTGAACCAAGAAGACCAGTTCGGCGTCATCCTGCCAGCCGTCCTGAAAGGCGAGCCAAAAAACTACTTCCTCCCGCTCCCAGACTCAAAACAACTCGAAACACGCGAGAACACAAAAATCATCCTCGGCCTGCGCCCCGAAATGATCACCCACAACGCCTTCACCCAATCCACAAACCCGGAAATCGAATGCGACGTCGACCTCCTAGAACCCACCGGCGCCGACACTCTCTGCCTCATCCGCCTAGCCAACCACCCCGCCAAAGCCCGGGTCTCCCCCTTATTTGCGTGTGACCCGGGAGAGAGCATGACCTTCTCTGTAGACATGAGAAGGGTGTGTTTATTTGACGGGGAGAGTGAGGAGTTGATTCACTTGTGAGTTTTTGAATAGACGAGTTTTTTAACCTCTTGATACTGCTTCTTCAGCAACACGCACTGCAAGTCTGAGTGGATCGACCTAGGTTACTGCCTTAGTGATTATCAGGTGGCAATACTCTTGCTTCGCTTATCAGGCAGTCGAGATCAGGAGAGGTCAGGCTTTGCAGAAAGGCTTCGAGGTCTTGTTTTTCTGCACCTGTGAGACCAAGCGGGCGGATGCGTGGGTCTTGACCACTCAGTTGTGATCCGCCTTGGTCGTAGAACTCAATAACCTGCGAAATCGAACTGAGATGGCCGTCGTGCATATAAGGTGGCGTTACTGTGAGGTTGCGCAGTGAAGGCGTGCGAAATCTCCATCTGTCAACTGGGTCCTCTGTTACCTCATAGCGCCCTAGATCAGCTTCGCGTTCAGCGCTAACAGATCGGATTTTTGAAAATTCCATCTGATGCACCACTCCGGGGGCAACTTGCACAGGAATGCTTGTCGGGGGATTTTGGCGCTTCTCTTCACGCATCTGACCATATCCGGTGTCATGGAAAAGTTCATCCGTAAAGAGAGCATGATCATCTTCGATCAGATGGCAAGCACTGCAGCCCGCTTTGCCGTTAAACACCTGAAAACCACGCTTCACATCGGCACTGACTGCAGTTTCATCACCACCAAAGTACCATTGATCAAAAGGACTGTTCCCCGCAAGGATTGTTCTTTGATAGGCGCCAAGGGCCATCCCAATCCTGTCGAGAGACGCCTGAGCCTCGAAGGCATCCTCGAACATCTGCGCATAGTCCGCAAGCTCCCTCAAAAGAGCAACAACATACCCCGCAGAGGGATTTGCCATTTCATTTCGCGCGGTTAATGGACCGATAAACTGTGTCTCCAATGCATGATCCCGGCCATCATGAAACAGCACATTCAGATACCCGACATTCAAAATGCTTGGTGAGTTTCGCTTAAGGCTGCGCCCTTCAACGCCGATGGCTGTGCTCAGCTCCCAATTGGTGAACCCTTGTTCTGGAACATGGCACATGGCGCAAGACATTGTGCGATTGATCGACAAGCGCCGATCGAAAAACAACTTCCGGCCCAACTCAATCTTCGCGACACTCGGTGGGTTGTCATGTGGATGGGGGACGGGCGGAAGTCCAAGTGGGGTAGAAAGGCTCCGCTTCAAAGCCACTACAGACCAGTTTTCCGGGTCTGCTATGCAATGCGATTGTGCATGTGCGCCATCTGTCCAACACAAGAGACTGCCAATCAGACATGTAAGAAACCATTGGCGCATTATGACCTGCTTTCTTCCAGTAGAAGCGTCTCCACATCAGTGATCAGGAGCCTCGGGTCGATGGTTCCAAGTCCATAAACGTTACGTACAACGCCTTCGCGATCAATCAGATACATTCGTAAAAGATGATTTATGACCTCCTGATCATTCGACCGATCAATGACTTGGCCAAAACCATCCAGAATAGGCTGCAGATCTGCCATGCCTGAACTCGTAAGCACGTGCCATTTCAGCTTTTGATCGGCATTCGCATCGATTTGAAGGGGGTATGAAAAGGAGTTGATGGCCTCAACCGTATCGCGGGCAGGGTCAAAGCTGATAGTGATCAGCTGAACGTCTTCTCGCAGTCTGGGCAGCTTTTCGCTGGCATCGTGAATTTCAAAGAGCGTCGACATGGCGATAGGACACCCATTCTCATCACCGCACATCAGATAGACAAAGCTCACCAGATTGATCTTGCCTCTGGTCAGCGCTGCAAGTGAATGTGTATTTCCATTTACATCCAGAACCTGTCCATCTGGCGCCGTCCTAAACCGGTTCAGTGTGTAAGAGCCCGGCTTGGGAGGATCAAACTGAAACTCTTCATGAGGGGTAAAGGCATCTGCAAATGGGCGAGTGGGAGCAGCTTGTCCGGCCATTAAGGTATACCAGAGTGCTGGAAGTGTTGCTGCAACACCACTGAAGACGAGGAGCTTTTTCAATACACGCATGCATCAGACCTAATGAGTTGGAAAAGCATGGGGCAACACGCGTGCTGCCCCAAAACGAGTTTGATCTAGCTGGTGTACAGCTCAGAACTGCCAAAACGCATGATGTGCGCACGGCCAAGGCCGAGCTTGTAAAAATCGATATCAAAGTCCTCAATCAGCTCTTTCCCATCCCAGGTGTATGCGCGCAGATATTGCACATCATCGTCACCCTTCTTGTCCCAGTTTGCCAGCAAGGAAGAGCTGAAGTAGACCCGTTTCCCATCCCAGCTCTGGCTGACCATGTTGACCTGACTGTCGATGGTTTTCTCATAAATTTGAAAGGGGTTATGCGGATCGGAAATATCAAAGAGCCGCGTCTTGCCATCCATGAAGCTGTTGACCCACAGTGTCTGATCATCAGCAGCTATGGAGATATCGACGGGAAGAGGAATGTCCGCTGGATTTCCGATGTCCGCTACATCTTTGGCCTGCCATTCTCCGCTGTCGTCCTCATAAATCAACCACAGTTTGGAGGTGAGAGCGGTCGTAGAGAATGCATAGTTCGCATTCGGCCCCCATGGGAAGCGGATCTCCAGGGGAGCGCCCGGCACGTTGAAGACCTTACGCGGCTGACGAGTATGCAGATCCCATTGAACGATCGTATTGCCAAACCGCTTCATCGCGTCGGTATCTTGCAGCATCTGGCCAAAATCCATCATGTAGTTTGACCAGCCAGTAAAGGAGGAGGTCAACATGATGTTCTTGCGAATGAGCGCGCGAATGTCATAACCATAACCGTCCGCAACAGCATCCCCTACAGCAATGGCGCCTTGCATATCACTGGTGGTTGGCATCCAATAAGTCGCCACGTAGTCGCCGGCATCGTTGTATTCAACCAGTGCCGTACGCCCACCGTGATCATCATCATTGGAAAGCCCGGTGATCATCATGCTGCCGGGAAGGGCAAAGAATGTATGTGGCCCAACAACGCCCCCTGAATCCTTGACAAAAGTCTCGATGGTTTTGTGCAGGGATGGTTTTGATGGATCGGTGTGTACGTCGAAGATGAAGATGCGATTGGTATCCAGACCACCAGTCCAGAAATAGCGACGATCTGCTGAAAAACCACCATGATGCGCTTCATTCCGTCCGCCGACAGAAAGACTGTTTATCACCTGACCTCGCATGGGCGAATCCGGTCGCAGATCAATGGTAACAAGCTTATCTTGCTCATCGCCCATTCCCTCAACGCCGAGTGTCCAGACATAAACGAATTCTTCCTGCCCGGTAATCTTGGGCATATAAGGTGACTGACAGGTTTCATCAGCAAAAGCTCTAAACGGTCCGGCAGCCGCTGCAGCAGCAACAACCAGTGCACCAAATTCTCTTCTATTCATAAGATCCTCCCATAGAAATTAATTAATGAGTATTTCGAGTTGCCTCCAACTCGCCGGAGAGAGCCTCCAAATTTGCCCTCTCGGCATCAACAATTGAGCAGTGCTGAATGGCAGCTGCGGCGCGTATGTTTTCTTCTTTGAGTACAGGTAAAATATGCGTGTGAAGTCGCGGCTTTATGCGGTTTTGGGGGCCAACAACACCCATGCTGAAGAGTGCTCCAAGTCGATCAACCATAATGGGCACGGCAATGCTGGTGACACCGTCATCAATCTCGCCATCACAAAGCGCAAAGCCATCGCGCCGCACGTTCTCCAGCTCAGCAGCGATATCAGAACTGTCAATGAGAGTGGCTTGCGTAAATTGCACGCGTTCGGTTCGCAGCAGTTCATCTCGCAGTTCGGGCAATATGAAAGCAGCAATGGCTTTGGCGGAGGAGCAAGCATGAACAGGCCGGGTCCCGAGGCCGGGGTAAATATAAGATATGGATGGATCATTGGGAGTCTCAACATGGATAAGGTCCACACGGCCACCACGATACCGTGCCAAAAAAGCCGTCTCACCAAGTTCAATCACCAGCCGGTGGATCATAGCAGAGACAGCTTTGATCACATGTGACTCTGATTTTCCTGTGAGGGCAATTTTGATAAACCGGATACCCAGAACATACCGTTTGCCGTCCTCAATCTCATCCAGAAAGCCGCAGTGAAGCAGAGACGACAGATTCCGATAGATCGTTGCTCTGGGAAGTTTGGTCATCTGCGCAAGATCGTTCGCACTGACCGGCTTGGCGGCTCCAGCAACAGATTCCAGTAGCTGTATCAAACGTTCCTGCATGAGATTCTCACAATATGGACGTTTGAAGCGTATTCTGAGAAAAGTTTATCCGACAATCCGTGAAATTTGACAGGGATAAGGCGCCTTTTTGTAGCTTACGTATTACGAATATGCGTCATTGAACGTCCGCTAGGTTTGCAGACATCAATCAAACGCCTCGTTGCAGCAAAAGAAATAGCAGGTTAACGTTGCCCCTCACTCTTGGATGGAGGAGCCGTCTCTATGTCGTTTCACTCAGCAATAAAGTCGAGAATTGCAGAATACATTACAAGTGAAACCAGAGTGCAGCGAAAACGGGCCTCCTACGAAAAACAACGAAGCCGGCGAGGTGAGGCGCATGAAGTACACTATTTTCATCATGCTGCGGATCCATACGCTCACCCAACACTTCAAATACTTGGCGACTTTCAGCAGCACTATGCAGTCGCCCTGAAGATCCATTTGATCTCCGGCCCGCCTGATTGGGCCGTACCTGAAAGGACAGCGTTGGAAGCATATGCTTCAGTGGATGCGGCCTTCCTTGCCAAACATTACGGCCTGACAGGCAGGCCTTTTGAAGCTCCAGATGAAGCTCAAATCAGTCAAGCTGAAACGCTAATGGCAGAGGAACTCGCCAACGATGCATGCGTGAGTAAGCTGCTGGAAATAAGCACTAAATTGTGGTCTGGAGAAAAACTCCAATCCTCAGCAAAGGGTGACAAGGCTGACCAAGCCAAAACCTGCGGTGATGCGCTCCTGGCAAAGTACGGGCACTATCTCGGCGCGACCTTTTATTATGGCGATGAATGGTATTGGGGCATCGACCGGCTACACTATCTCCAGGATCGCCTGCATGAACTTGGACTTGGGCCTTCCGCTCCTAAGTTGGCGCCAGCGGCAAGGCAAAGCCGACCAGCTCATACATCGCCAACGCATCTGGAGGTCGATTTTTTCCTGTCGTTCCGGAGTCCATACTCGTACCTGGCGTTTGACCGCACATGCACTCTGGCTGATCGACAGGGGGTAAAGCTGAACATTCGGCCCGTCTTACCCATGGTCATGCGCGGCTTGCCAGTACCGCCTATGAAGCGGAAGTACATTTTGGCCGATGCCGCGCGTGAAGCCCGCTTGCATGCCATTCCATTTGGCCGGATTTGCGACCCACTGGGAACAGCAATCGAGCGAGGTTATTCACTGCTCGAGTTTGCTGAGAAGAATGGCAGGCTTAGAAAGTTTTGCAGCGCCTTTATGACTGGTGTATGGGCGAAAGGTGTTGATGCAAGCACAGATAAAGGCTTGTCACGCATCCTCGCAGATGTCGGTCTGGATTGGCAGCAGGCACGTCTGGACGTCGACAATGAAGATTGGCGTGCAAGAACAGAGAAAAACCGCAAGGAACTTAAAGAACTCGGGCTTTGGGGCGTACCAAGCTTTCGAGTTGGAGCCACCGGTATATGGGGGCAGGACCGCCTTTGGGCGGTAGAGGACGCCATATGCGATGCCATTCTAACTGTCGAAAACTAGATGACGTTCTCATCAGGTGTCATTTGAGAAGCAAAACCTGGTAGAGATGCCAAGGCAGCCACGGGATACGGAAGGATCCCATGGCTTGATCAATCAGGCTCGTTTAGGCGTTACCAAGGAATGCTTGAAACGCATTAACGCGTTCTGCATGCTCACGTGGGTTAGCAGAATGTTTGACGAGTTTTGCAAGCAACTCGGTACAGGTCTGACAATGCGCACGCAGGGCATTGTCGTCCTCAGTGATCTCATAACCGTCGAGTTTTTCGTTTTCTTCCAGTGAAGAGACCGCATGAGCTGTGCGGGCAATGGCTTGCGCCAGAACTTTATCCAAAATCACTTGTGCTCGTCCTTCAAACTCATCCTTCTCGGTGAGGTTAGAAAGGTGAGGGCACATGAAGGTGATGTCCTCCGCAATAGCACTCTTCATCGTGAAGGAAACGTGCTTGAGCGCCTTTGAGACAACCGGAGGCATGCGGCCAACCGAAATGTCATAGCCCGCCATCAGCAGCGAATTTGGCAGGTTTTCAGAGTATTGCATCAATGCCAGATAGAAAAAGCCCGAGCACTGGAACAGATCAATCGCGGCTCCCTGCGCCACTTCACTCTTTTCAGTCTCGCGATCCAGCAATGCAGCCAGTTCGCATAACGCAGTAAAACGCTCTTCCATACGTTTTTGCGCATCCTCTAAGCCATTCGCAAAAGCTTTAGGTGACCCACTGGCCGTTGGAAACAGAGGACTGGAAGTGTCAAAGAGATCAGCCAGTTTTCTGGCCGCATTTTCGATTTGTTCAGACAAGGTGCATCCCCTGATCATAAGAGCCGAGCATTCAGCTTCCTACATCACAAATAAACCGGGATGCAATGTGTAGCAGGTCAGAGTGGCAAGAGATTGCATAGTAACGCACTGATAAATCGTGGCTCAGGGAAATGGGCGGACTTGAAGCGATATCGCAGTGTTTCTGGAGAGTTGAGAGCACCCTCCATGGTCAGTCCTGCTAGACCATGGAGGGTAAACTTACTTGGCTGTCCTGGCTAATCGATCACTTATAATAGCCGTATCCATAAGACGCCTGGTGTTTGTTGAGTTTGGCTTTGCTCACATCGAAATTGTTCAAAATGACTCCGAGGGTCTTTCCTGGAGTTTGATCCAAGAGGTCTTTTGCCTGCTCAACTAAACCGCCGTCCGTATGGTTCCATGAGGCAACCAGCACGGTGGCGTCAACGACATGAGAGAGCACACGGCTGTCAATCAGTGGCAATGTTGGTGGACTATCGATGATGACCAGATCAAAAGACTTACTCGCTCCATCCAGCAGCGTTTTCATTGCTTTGGAAGAGAGCAATTCAGCTGTCTCCCAGAGTTCTCGGTGACTTGGAGCAGGCAAATAATAAAGGTTTGAGCCTTCTTCATGTTTGGTAGCCTCAGCAAAGGTCACTTTTCCGGTAAGGACATCTGCAAGGCTCTTTTCTTTCAGATCTCCTGGCGCATCTGCCGAGATCTGACGACGCATATCGGCATCAATGAACAGCACCCGCTCTCCAGCCTTCGAAGTGTAGTGAGCCAGATTGCGTGAAATGGTGGATTTGCCTTCTCCTGGAATGGCCGAGGTAATCAGCAGTGTCTTGATCGGGTTGTCTAGACGCGAGAATTTGACCCGTGATCGCAATTCGCGAATGGATTCCGCGTAATGGCTCAGTGGGTTTGCGGATGCAAACTTAAAAATTCCTTTATTTAATGCATGGCTGCTTTTATAATTTCGTTGAGTACGTGGACTTTTAGCCATTAAAAAGCCAAAGATTGAGGTCATACGCGACTTAGTAGCGTAATGGTCTATCAGTGGCACTTGCGAAAAGAGCGGGAGGCCGATGCGGCTTTCAACGTCTTCTTTTGTTTTTAATGTGCTGTCGAAAAGCTCGATGATAAGTGCAAGCAAAGTTCCGATAATCAGACCCAAAACTAGAGAGACAACGAGAAACAATCTCTTATTTGGAAAGCTGGCGAGACTCGGAATTTCTGCGCGGCTTAATACCCTACTGCTAACAGAATCCATCTTCTCAAACTCTTGAGTTTCCTTAAGGCGTGCAAGAAAAGATTCATAAAGAGTTCTGTTTGCAGCTGCTTCTCGAACCAACTCACGTAAGTACACCTGCGCATGATTTTCTGTACTTGTTACATCACGCAATTTTTCAAGGCTGTCAAAGATTGAAGTTTCACGACGTTCTGCAACTGCTAGTTCATTTTGAGCGGTGTCAACAATACGCTGCAACTCTTTTTCAATTTGCTGACGCAGATCAATCAACTGAGAGCGAACACTCACCACTGCTGGATGCTTATGACTATATTTTACAGTAAGTGCTGCCTCTTTGCGTTCTACTTCAGATGCTTTTGCACGTAACTGAGTAATCACCGCAGATTGTGCAGCATCAGCAAACGATGAGGTAGAGCCACCTCGGACACGGACCTTCTCAATTTGGTCGACTCGGGCTTGAGCTTCAGCAGTTTTTGTTTGCGCGAATACAAGTTGTTGATTCAATGTGGCGATCTGTCTCTCATTGATCGTCCCACCACCCGCAACCTGCAGGTTGAATTCACTTCTGAATTGTTCAACAGCTTGCTCAGAACTGCGGACTTTCACGCCGAGCTCGGACAGGCGAACGCTCAACCATTCACTTGCTTCGCGAATGGCATCGTATTTGGTTGCCAATCGGTCTGCTAGATAAGCATCAGCAAAACCATTTGCTAGGTTAGCAGCCATCTCAGGAGAGTTTGCTTGATAAGAGAGGTCCACAACGGTGGTATTGCGGTTCAACGTAACATTAAGCCCGTTGAGAACTCGTTGCTCAAGACTGGCTGATGCAGGAGGTTCACCGGTGATCTTCGCAAACACCTCCGATAGATAAGAAGGAGTGAGTTGAAACTCTGATGAATTCTCTAAGTCATGTTCATTGATGACGCGCTTAGCAACAGCATTTGAGCTGAAAATTTCGATCTGACTCTTCAAGAGTTTGTCGTCGGAGCCAAAGCCACTAAGTATTGCTTTAACGTCAACTACATTCGCAGCCCTTGTTTCAATGTAGACTGAGGTAACTGCTGTGTATTTAGGCGAAGTTACTATAGAATAAGTGACACCAAGGATGGTGACAATGCCAGTGACACTGAGGATCACCAGCCAGTAATTGCGCAAAAACTGAAAAACCAGTCGAAGATTGATTGTGTCTTCTGGTGTGGCATTCGATGCTAGGGAATTTTGCATGGATCTCAATACTCTACTCTTGCGTTGATCCCTATCAGATGCCGGCTGTAGCTGCTTGCAGCTTCAGTAGACTTGAGCCTCTCAAAGTCATAGTAGGCACCGAACTTCAGGTTGCGGTTGATGAGATGTTTTGTTTCCAGTCTCGCACGCAGTGTATCGTCGCGGCGGCTGGTGCCTGCGAAGTCCTCGCGTTTGAAAGAGAAAATTGGTGATATGACAAAGTTCCGTCGGAGTTCGTAATCCATTGAAACTTTAGCAGTTGAGGTGAGTTTGCTGACATATCCGCCAAGTGAGCTCTCTTCCACCGCTTGACGTCCGTCGAAGTTTACGACCAGGAGCGGAGAGGGCATCCATTGAACATCAACATTGAACGAATAGGTTGAAATGTCTCCGCGGCTGCCCAGGTCATAATCCTGTCTGAGGTACCCGATACCAGCAGCGCCGTGCAGATTGCCGCGCTTATCCAGCTCCAGTCCCGTCAGAAACTCAAAGCCATTTGAGTCCCGATTTTCTGCACCGGTCGCCTTCCAGTCGCGCACATCAAATTCCGCGCTAACAAAAGCGCTGAACCCCGGCGAAAAGGCATAATTGATTTTGCCTAGCAGATTATATCGTGTGCCATCGCGTGCGTCTTGATCAATGGTGCCGTCATCTTTGGCCTCAACGTCATGGTAGTTGTAATGATTTACAGAGCCGCCACCAATGAACCTCAGGCGATTGAAGACCTTTGAAACCCGGGCGGAGGCGGAGTAAGCATCACGCCTTACGCCGTGTTTTGCGTCTGAAGCGCCATCCGCATCACCCAACCCATATTGTTTGGATTCAATGCTTGTGCCGAGGTCCAATGCAAAGTCTTTAAGGACTTCAAGCTGTGCTCCAGCTGAAGCGCGTCCTGACAACGTGGAGGCATCTGAATTGGAAAATACCTGCTTACGTTGCCCGGACAAGCCAAAGTTAATGCGATGACGTGACATGTCTGAGTTGATCGCAAGCGCTGGAGCAAAGACGCCCACCATGCTGCTTTCTTGATGATCTCTCGTTTTATAAAGATTGCTGTCGAAAGAGAGCCCAGAGGTCAGGGATGGCATGAAAACCCAGTTTGCATGCCGAATACCTTGAGCATTGTATTCCGGGTGAGAGCGCAGGCTATATCCGCCCCCGTTTTGCAAGAGAGCGCTGGAAAGATCTGAAGCCGTCGCAGCATCAAGAGCTGAAACGGCCATGCAGGCTGCAAAAGTGAACTTCATGCCATTCATGTAAGCACCAAGGAAAGCAGATATATCTTTACGCTACACATTTGATTGGAACTCATTTTTTTGTTCTGTGACGGGCCCAGACCGACGAGAGAGGCTCGTGCTAGCTCGATGCCTTTATGTCGTGTCTAATGAGATGAAAGTGACGTTCTGTGCGCCTGCATGTTCTGGGCGTTGCGTGAACGATTTTGACCTCACCACCGAGGAAAAGAGCGGAACTTAACCCACTCTTTTCACTCGCAAAGTTCAGTCCTTCTGCGACACCGAAAGTTGGCTGCCCTGAAATTCTGGCATGGTTGCGTGCCCCGCAGCGCTAATGCCTTCTCTACGCAGAACGATGATCATGGTCATGAAGATGATTTTCATATCGAGCCAAAAACTCTTGTTCTCGACGTACCAGACATCCAGCTCGAATCTGGAATCCCAATCGATGCTGTTGCGTCCGTTGACCTGTGCCCAGCCAGTAATTCCTGGTTTCACAAAGTGACGCATCATTTGACGCTTCGAATAGTGCTTCAAAAAGCCAGCATGTTGAGGACGAGGCCCAACAACAGACATTTCGCCCTTTAAAACATTCAGGAAACCTGGAAGCTCATCAATGCTTGTTGCACGCAAGATACGACCGAATAAAGTTAGTCGCTGATCGTCCGGAAGAAGTTTGCCAGATGCATCACGTTCCTCGGTCATGCTCCGAAACTTGTAAATTTGGAAGACTTCGCTGTTTAGTCCGGCACGATCTTGCTTGAAAATGATTGGGCTGCCCAGTCTGGTGCGTACCAAGATAGCTACCAAGATCATGATGGGTGATACAATCAGCAAGATAGCAAAACTAAAGACTACATCGAATATTCTAATCATGGTGCACTTCTAACTACTGTCGCTCACGGAAAGAAATACTTCATCCCGCCATGGTCTCAATTTGAGCAAGCCCCCAACACCCTCAGAAGAGCTACCTCACGAACTGTTTGCGATACAGCATGTCAGTCTTGCTTTGCCTATATCCCCTGCAAAGCTCAACCACCTGCTGAATGACGCAACAGAAAACCAGATCTACGCATCGCATTAGTTAGAGTTTTCGTAGAATTCTTACCAATGCTATTCTGATTTCAATTGGGGTAGGTATTTGATTCCAAGTAATAAAGTCAAGATTATAAATATAGATTGTCACATAACTTAATTTATAAATATACTTATAATAGTTTAACTATTTTAAGGTGCGATTATATAAGAATTTTAACTAATATATACTTTAAATGCATTGAGGTATGTCTCATAAAATTTCCATAAAATGCCGTTCAGTTGCATGTTGTGTATTTTTTGGCGGAAAACACAGGTTTTTGCGCTTCAATAATATGGGAATTAGATGACCCATGCACGACTACTGGGTTTGAAAAATTCAATCGATCTTCTCAATCTCGCAGAGTATTCGTGAGGTGTGTTAAGAGAAAAGTACTGTAATATAGTAGATAATTTATTATAATTAGAATGAAATGGTAATGGTAATTTATTAAGTTAGATTTCAATTTGCGTAATCCTCACAATACTTTGCAAAATCATTTTATTGAATTGACTTAATTGCTTCTTGTAAAATATTTACGTCCTAGGTTGCTTTGGGTGCCAAGTGTTCACTGGGAATGTTCAGTAAAAATTTAATCTTACAGCAATCGTGCTCAGGCACTGCAGTGCAGGCCAGCATGGATCAGAAATCAACTTGTATTTGGGTTGCTCAGTCGCTCTGAAGGGGCAGCAGCAAGGGCAGGTGGGTTTGTTGTTATACCTAGTTTACTTGATTGAACAAGACAAATGAGAATACTTCTTGTTGCCAACAGCAGCTTTAAACTAATCAACTTCCGGCGTACTTTGATTGAGCAGTTACTGCGAGAAGGGCACGAGCTGATTGCAGCGGCCCCTCGCGATGACTACACGCCAGATTTCAAGAAAATGGGTGTGACATACATAGAGCTCCCCATGGATGCCACGGGAACCTCTGTTGTCGCTGAACTAAAGCTGCTTCTGCGGATTTTCGGCATTACACGACGGTATCGACCCGATGCTGCACTGGGCTTTACAATTAAGCCCAACATTTACGGAGCTCTGTCTGCGCGCTTGCTCGGTATCCCGTTTATCCCGAATATTACAGGAATGGGCAGTGTCTTTGACCGTGATGATCTGTTCGCCCGTCTGATCAAAGGGCTCTATCGATCTGCATTTCGCAGATGCCCGCGGGTTTTCCTTCAAAACCCTGAGGATCTTGCCTTCTTTATCAAAACAGGCCTGATTTCAAAAGATCAAGCCTGCCTTTTGCCTGGATCAGGTGTTGATCTTACAAATTTCCATTCAACGGCTCTTCCGGGCAATAGTCATCGCCGAACTTTTACACTCGTCGCGCGGATGCTACGCGAGAAGGGGGTTATGGAGTTTGTCGAGGCGGCTCGTGCTCTGTCTCCCAACTTTCCGGATGCCCGCTTCGTCTTATTGGGTCCGTCAGGCTCCGGAAAGGCCGGTGCATTAAGTGAAGACGATATGAAAAGACTGACAGCCGATGGGGTCGTTGAATACCTGGGCTCAGTAAAAGATGTTCGTCCGGTTGTCGCTGATGCAGATTGTGTTGTGCTTCCTTCCTACTACCGGGAAGGCACACCAAGGTCGCTGCTTGAAGCCGCTGCTATGGGCCGTCCCATCATCACAACGACCATTCCCGGATGCAAGGACGTGGTTGATGAAGGCCAGAATGGTTTCCTCTGTGAGCCAAGAAGCACGCAATCAATTGAAACTGCAATGCGGCAGTTTCTTATGATGAGTGAGACCGCAATAAATGAGATGGGTCAAGCCTCACGCAAAAAGGCTGAACAGACCTTTGATGAGAGAATTGTAGTTGACCACTACACATCTATTTTGCAGGCAACGGCCTAGGTCAAAACCTCAGTACCGTAAGCGTTTCAGAAGGCCTTTAAAGTCCATTCCAGATTAACTTTGGTACGTAAAATCATCGGTTTACTCTTTCTTGTCCGGCATTGGTTCGCAACCACGCCAGCTGCAGGATGAAAGAGAGTTGAGACAGAAGAAAAGGGAATTGGTGTGAAGCAAAAACTGCTCAATGGCTTAACAGGTCTCGTTATCCTTGGCCTTCTGCAGGGCTGCGCTTCGGGCGAGTTCGCAGAACACAACACGCAAAGCCAGATGGCATCTGGCCGTGTCTTTTCACAGCCTGAGTTGTATCGGCTTGGTCCAAGTGACAAGCTGCGTGTCATGGTGTTTGGAGAACCTGATCTCTCAGGTGAGTTTGTTGTCGATGATCAGGGGAAACTCGATCTACCTCTCATCGGTGATATTCCAGCTGGCAACAGCAGCGTAAAAGAGCTGGAATCCCGCATCATCACCGCACTCAAAGACGGTTATTTGAAAGAACCGCGCGTGAGCCTGGAAGTTATAAGCTCACGCCCGTTCTTCATTCAGGGAGAAGTCGCACGGCCAGGAGAGTACTCCTATAAGAACGGGTTGACCCTTCAGGACGCCATCGCTGTTGCTGGTGGATATTCTTATCGCGCGAATACATCAAACATCTTCATTCGGCCAGTTGGCAGCAACTATGAAGTACCGGTAAACCTGACAGGTGCACGCCTTTATCTGCGCCCTGGTGATAGCATCCGTATTCCAGAGAGATATTTCTAAGCCCGTGCAAACCAAAATGAAAACCATGCGACTGGCTTCTAAGTCAAAACGGTTCAGGTGTTCTGAAAAGGAACCACTGCTATGATCGCTCGCCTGCTCAGACATCAGGCTGGCATCAAGGTGCTGGCCCTCAAAGGCACTGAGGCCTTGGCAGGTGCTGCCATGACCATTTATCTGGCACGAATACTTGGACCTTCGGCTTTTGGCGTCTTTGCGTTCGGGCTCGCAACAATAATGTTGCTGGCAATCCCGATCAAAAACGGCGCATCCACGTTGATCACCAAGCACGTGGCCATTGCCAGTGAACGCAGCGGAGCAGAGCAGGCCGGACCTCTTCTGGCAACAGGACTTCGCTTGTCGCTTCTTTATGCAGGCGTGCCAATGGTGTGCCTTTGGACAGCTGTTGCACTAAGTGAAAGCTCCAATGTCTTTGTTGTAAGTGTCGCATTCTTTTCTCTGGCTCTGCCATTCCTGTGCCTCACAGGCTTGATGGAGGGGGTTCTGCGCGGCAGCTTCCGGCCTAATGCAGCAATCCTTGTCGGAACCGTACTTGTGCCATTGCTCGTCCTGGCAACTGCTTTTTTATTGACAGAGCAAATGCAGGCACAAGGCTGGCGGTTCGCGATTGCAGTCTACATCGCAGCTGCAATCGCGATCACAATAATGAGCCTGGTACTTTCCCGCCCATATCTCGGCAACCTGCTACCGGTCCCAAAAGAAGACCGTATGGGTGGCCGTGAATGGATACACCTCGTCGCTCCCTTTGCGATTGTGACTGGACTTCTGATCTTCAATCGGCAGATCGATACGATACTTCTGGGTGTGCTTGCTGGAGAAAAAGAAGCTGGAATCTACCGCATCGCCGCTCAAGCATCAGTGCTTGTCACATTCGGCGTGCAAGCCATAGGTCATCTTTATGCGCCCTATCTTGCGACAGCAGACAGATCGGCAGCTCCCTCGAAAATCTCAGGATACCTTCGCAAAAGTGTTCTCTTCTCAATCGCCTTTGGCCTGTTTGCTCTCGTGGCACTCGCAGTCTGGGGAGACGAAATTATCACCTTGTTAGCAGGGCCAGAATATCTGGCAGCCTATCCGGTGATGCTCATCCTTTGCGCTGCTAATCTGGCTGTGGCCGCAAACGGAGCAACTATGCAAGCGCTTTATATGCAAGGACACCAGAAGCGCACAGCTTGGATCTTCTTTGCATCGGGTGTTTTCTCCGTTGCTGCAAACGCGATGTTGATCCCGTATCTGGGCATCAACGGTGCAGCGATTGCATCCTCTGCAGCCATTCTTTCATGGTCACTGGGCCTTCGCTGGTTAGCTTGCGGAGTGTGGCGACTTTCTTATCTAACACTCTCACCTCGTGACCAGGAGTGACAGCTCATGAAGCTACAAAACTTCCTTCCAACCGGACATTTCTGGGATAACGCACTTTCTGTCTTAAACGCACGGAAACGCTTGGGATATTTTCCGAACCCGCGGAAACCACGCAGTTTTAACGAGCATATCCTTGCGCAAAAATGGAATTTTCGGGGGGACCTTGCACTCGCAAGTCGGGTGACCGACAAGGCCGAAGTCAAAAAATGGCTCGCTGAGATTGGCATGGAGCATCTGATTGTACCAACGCTCGGCGTATTTAAAAATACTTGGGACATTGAAGCGTTTCATTTCCAAGGTGAGCTTATTGCCAAGTCCACCCATGGCAGTGGTGAAGCTTTAATCAGGACCGCCCAGAACGGTCGAGCCTTCTCTATGGAAGACTTGGAGACTTTCCGTAGTTGGTTCTCAGAAGATTATTACAAGCGCAGCCGTGAACCTAACTACAAAGGACTTAGCAAACGGATTATCGTAGAGCCTTTACTACGTGATGAAACAGGCAATCCACCTAAGGACTTCAAGTTCTTTTGTGCAGATGGTGAGCCTTTTGCTGTTCAGGTCGATCATGGCCGGTACACCCATCACACGCGCCAACTGTATGATACGAGTTGGCAGCTTCTCCCTTACTCAATGTGCTATGAGCGCAATCCGGTCCCAATGCGCAAGCCAGCCTTGCTTGGTCAAGCCCTTGAGGCAGCACGTCAGCTGTCAAAAGGCTACGGATTTGTCCGCGTAGATTTCTATTTCATGCCAATGGGCCTCAAACTAGGCGAGATGACATTCTTCCCAGGAAATGGTGCTGAGCGTTTTTCTCCAGCAGAAGGAGACGCTCAGTTGGGAAGGCAAATCAGGAAAATCGGCTTTACTGCTGACCAGACAGCCGGAATGCAAAAAACGTCGGGCAAACAATGACGCTAAGTACTTCAAAAATTGCTCTCTTTTGCGTTTGGCTGGCGACTGTGGCATCAGGGCTGACTAAAACCTTGTCACCTCCAGGGCAAGGAATTGGAGGGCGTGTCTCAATAGGAGATCTGATCCTCATCCTGCTGATTGGCCTGTCATTTCTGATGATTATGCGAAATGGTGGAAGAATTCGCATAACGCGCCATTATCTCAGCATCTTACCGATTTTTGCAATTTTTTTCATTTCAGGCACTTTTGCTGATGATCAGCAGGGCGCTTACATCGAGTTATGCGTTCATATATTTGCTGTTCTGTTTTCGCTCGCACTTCTTAACTTATTACCTGAGAAAATGGATTTAGCCTTCGCCAGAAAGCTAACTAAAGCGCTCCTTTTGGGCGCCTCGCTATTGGCGCTATACGGTATTGCAGTACTCTTTGTCTTCCCACATCTGAACCCAGTTGTTGGCGGATTGGCAGGTAGTTTCCGTAATACAGGGCAGGCCGGAAACTACTTTTTGGTGTTCTCTACGATTGGTTTAGCGGCCATATTGTCAGGCTTGATCCCACGAACGTTTTTAAATGCTTCAATGGTTTTGACAATCTTGTTAGCGCTCATCTTGACAGGAAAACGTGCCTCACTTTTAGGCCTTGTAATTGGTTTTCTTCTCCTGTTGCTCATTCTTATGGTTGTTTCACGTAAAAGCTCAGATGCACGAGTTGGCAGCATGTTTGTCATTTCTTCTATTGTGATAGGCGTTCTGGTTTTCTTTGTAATTTCCCTTTCTCTTTCAACAGTGGAAGGTGCAATGTGGCGTTTTGAAGCAAAATTCACGAAATCAGGCTTGGAGAACTTCTCCACAGGCTTTTACTTCAGCAATATTTTGGCTGGCTTTACTGCATTTTCAGATCGTCCAATCTTGGGTGTTGGCCTTGGCAACATTGAGGGGGTTTACCACGAGTTCGAGATCCACAGCACCTATGTCGCGCTTCTGGCAACCTCAGGAGTTGTCGGATTCATGGGGTATTTTTTCTTTCTTTATCATATCATGCGAAGCGTCTTTATTCTGAAGTGGAACAACGAAATGGAACGTTTCTTGGTTTTCTTCTTTCCGTTTATAGTCGGTCAGGCAGGAGCTTGGATGTATACCTACACAGTTCGAAAACGGGAATTCTGGATCACAATTTTCTTACTGGCGACATTTACAGTGATACGTAAGCAGTTACATAAAAAAGTTAATTCCTGAATCAGGGCAATTTTTAATTCAAGCCCAGATTTTTGTAAGACATGAATCTATTCAGGGATGCAAGTTAGCTTTTCTTCTTGAGGATCAATGTCGTCAGGCTCTCCAAGCATCTTACTGTCCAGTGTTTGACTGCTAACGCCTACAATCCATGCAGCAAGGCCTTGATGAACCATTCGACCGCTTGCCTATGCGCTTGGGATTTGCGCGAAGCGATGTAAAACTCTGATGTCCAGGTCAGATCTGGGTGTTCCAGAAGGCGCATTTCGCCGGTGTTAACCCACTGGGTGGCGTAGTGATCGGGGAGGACGCCGAGGAACTTCCCACTCAAAATGAGAGCCGCGGCTGCTTCCATGTTCGTGACAATTGCCTTGGGCTCTGGGGCTTTGGCATCCCGTGCAACGATCATGTCGTAGGAGCGCTGACACACAGCGTGATTATTCAGGATGTCCGGCGAGATTTCATCGGTGTCACATGCAAACAAGTCATGTGCCTGACCGCAATACATATAGTGATTTTCACTGCAGACCTTAATGTACTCCAGCTCATCGCGCTTTCGTTTAAACGGTGCGATTGCGATATGCAGACTTCCCGTAATCAGCCCTTCTTTCAAGTCATTCGGAGAGGCAACAACCAGCTCCAGATTGACGTCGTTCTCCTTTGAGAAAAACCGCTGCAACGCAGGGACTAGTGGAAACCCCGGAAGGCTGATCACCGTATCAACAATGCCAATGCGCAGCTGTCCGGTAATCGTCCCACGCAACTCGAGCAGTTCAGCGTCGAAATCCTCAACCAGGCGGATAATTTCGCACGCTTTCTCATAGGCGATCTTACCGCGTTCAGTGAGTTGAAAGCCACTGCGACCGCGTTCACAGACGCGATATCCAAGCGCAAGTTCCAGATCCCGGATGCGGCAGCTGATCGCCGATTGAGATATACCCAGCCTGAACTGCGCCTCAGAAAAACCACCACATTCAACGACAGCACAAAATGCTTCGAGCAGATTGTTTCGGAGAAGTTTCATCTAATGATCTTCCTGTTCTCAGATAATTTAATTACATTGATATATTTCATGTAAACATAACTTATTTGATATTTTTTCTAGGTTCAACATCTAGTGTGCTAGCGGCGAGGAAGATTGGGAACTAGTTCTGTGGGAGGATGAAATGAACTCAATTCTTAAATCGCTAAAGACACTAACAGCTGCAATGGTTCTGGGCACAGTCCCGCTAAGCGCTTATGCAGAAGACTGGAAATTCGCCATCGAGGAAATTCCAGGCTCCATCATGGATGCCTATGCGCAGGAGTTTAAGAAGCGCATTGAAACCAAGACCGATGGGGATGTGACAATCACGATCTACCCGATGGGAACGCTTGGCACACCAACGGATACGGTAGAGCAGGCGACAGATGGCCTCATCCAGTTCACCAACGTATCCATCGGCAATCTGGGCACCATCGTCCCGGAAAGTCAGATTTTTCTGCTGCCATATCTCTTTCCATCTGATGCCAAAGCAGTCTCAAATATTCTGAACAACTCCGAGACCATTTACGGTGATCTGAATGAGGATTTCCGCAGGCGTGGCCTGGAAGTCCTGACCATGTATTCAGAAGGACCTCAGGTCTGGACCACCAACAAAGAAATCCGCAATCCGGATGACTTCTCCAACTTCAAAATGCGCGTCATGGTCTCTCCGATTTTGTTGGAGACCTACAAGAACATGGGCGCGAGCCCAACACCGCTGCCATTTGGTGAGGTCTTTGGCGCACTGCAGCTTGGTGCGGTAGACGGTCAGGTAAACCCTGTTCCAACCATCGAAGAGATGAAGTTCTATGAGGTTACGGATTACCTGATCTGGGCTGGCGAACAAGAACTCGTCACCACCGTTGTTGCCGGAACTGATTGGTTCGACACACTCTCTCCAGACCGTCAGAAGCTTGTAAAAGAAACAATGGCTGGAATGTCAGGTTTCATTGATGGTGTAGTCTCTGACTTCAACCAGAAACGTCTCGACACCATTAAGTCAAACAAGCCTGAGATCAATCTGGTGGTCCTCTCAGAAGAAGAACGCAACGTCTTCCGTGCTCGCAGTGAAGCAACGGCAAGTGCCTATGTAGACGCTGCCGGATCTCGCGGTGAAGAGCTGTTGAAGACCTTGAAAACTGAGATTGCATCAACTCACCAATAATAGGAAGTCCCACATCCCAGCTCTCAAATAGCGGGGTGTGGGTACACTGGAGGAGGGTAAAGATGGAACCCCGTTCTGTCCCCTTTAAGCTCCTCGGGAAAGTTGACGGTGTGATTAGCAAGATTGAGGTCTTTATCCTCAGTTGGGGCGTTATCGCCATGGCCGTCAACACCATCGCAAATGTGTTCGGGCGCTATGTCTTTCACCAGTCGATCTATTTCTCCGAAGAGCTCAATGAGTTTCTGATCGTCATCATCACCTTCATGGGGCTGGGTTACGCCACACGAAAGGGCATCCATATCCGCATGTCGGCCATCTATGATGCTCTGCCTCAGAAGCTTCGCAAGATCCTGATGATTTTGATCACCATAACAACTGCAGCCATGATGGCGACGCTGACCTGGTATGCCGTTGAATATGTAGCGAAAGTTGCCAGCCGGGGCCGGGTTACGCCTGCACTGCAGGTGCCGCTTTATCTGACTTACATCTGGGTGGTTATCGGGTTGGGCTTAGCAACCCTCCAATATCTCTTAACAGCTCTGCGAAACCTCAATCTGTCGGAAGAGGAAATCTACGTCTCCTATCTGGAGGTCGACAGCTATGAGGATCCGGAAACGGCCGCCGCAGTTGCGCGCTTCGTTGAGAAGGAAGAGGAGACCGCAAAATGACAGAGCTCATGTTAACGGTCATGGTCGTTCTGCTGCTGTTCGGTTTCCCGATGAAAATGCCGCTGATCTCGGCAGCCTTTATCGGGTTCCTGATCTACTTCCCAAACTTTAGCCCGCAGATCCTGGTCCAGCAGATGATAGGTGGGGTCAAACCCTCTGCCTTGGTCGCAGTCCCAATGTTCATCCTTGCCGCTGATATCATCACACGTGGTCATTCCGCTGATCGTCTGATTGATGTGGTGATGCGCTTTATGGGGCACATCAAGGGCGGGCTGGCCATCTCGGTAACCAGTGCCTGCGCACTGTTCGGGGCGGTTTGTGGCTCTACGCAGGCCACAGTTGTTGCGGTTGGCGGCGCGATGCGGCCACGTATGCTGAAGTCTGGCTATTCGGACAGCTTCACCATTGGGTTGATCGTCAACGCAGCTGATCTGGCTTATCTCATTCCGCCATCTATCGGCATGATCATCTATGGTGTTGTGTCCGGCACATCGATCTCGCAGCTTTTCATCGCTGGCATCGTTCCAGGCCTCATCATCGTGGTGTTCTTTTCTGCCTATTGCATGTGGCATGCGTACAGGCACGATATTCCGGTGTTGGAAAGATCCGACTGGGGAGAGCGGTTTGATGCGGTAAGGCGCGCACTCTGGCCCATGGGCTTTCCGCTGATCATTGTTGGCGGAATTTATGGCGGTGTCTTTTCGCCAACAGAAGCTGCTGCCATCTGCGTGTTGTACGCCGTTGTTCTGGAAGCCTTGATCTTCAGATCCATCCGCCTTCGCGATCTGCCGGATATCGCTCTGTCGACGGGGGCCATCACCTCGGTGGTGTTCATCCTGATCGCAGCGGGTGCGGCCTTCTCCTGGACCCTCTCGTTCGCGCAGGTGCCTCAGACAATCATTAGTTCGCTCGGGCTCAATGAGGCTGGTCCGATAATGACGCTAACGGCGATCATTCTGGCGTTCTTCGTCGGCTGCATGTTTGTCGACTCCATCGTGGTGATTTTGATTTTGGTGCCAATCTTTGCGCCTCTGATCAAATCGACGGGTCTTGATCCGGTGCTGGTTGGAGTACTCATCACGCTGCAGGTTGCCATTGGAGCTGCCACACCGCCATTCGGGTGCAACCTGTTCACGGCAATCGCTGTTTTCCGCCGACCATTTGTGGATGTTGTCCGCGGAGTTCCCCCATTCTTGCTGATCTTGCTGCTGACAACAGGGCTTGTGATGGCATTCCCACAAATTGCGTTGTTCTTGCCAGAACTCGCCTACAGATAATGAACTAACGGAGAAGAAATATGTCTGATCACGGCTATAAATCCGGGCGCCTCAACCTGCCATTCGTTGGAATTTCGACCTTTGGAAAAAAAGAGTATGTGTCGGATTGGGATCAAATTGATGCGGATGTAGCGGTTCTGGGCGCACCGTTTGACTTTGGCGCACAATGGCGCTCAGGCGCACGTTTTGGACCGCGTTCCGTGCGCGAAGCGTCCACGCTGTTTTCATTCGGTCATGCCGGTGCGTATGATCATGAAGATGATGCGACCTATCTCAGCAGCGATGTCCGCATCGTTGACATCGGAGACGCGGACATCATCCACACCAAGACCATTGAGAGCCATGCGAACATTGAGTTTGGGGTCAAGAAAATCCTCGATGCAGGTGCACTGCCTGTGGTGATTGGTGGCGATCACTCCATCAACATCCCATGCATCCGCGCCTTTGAGGAAGACTGTGCTGAAAAAGGTCCGATCCACGTGATCCAGATCGACGCACACCTTGATTTCGTTGATGAGCGCCATGGCGTGACGGAAGGGCACGGCAATCCTATGCGCCGTGCGATTGAGAAAGAGTATGTCTCAGGAATGACCCAGCTGGGCATTCGCAATGTGTCCTCCACCGCCAAGGAAGGCTATGACGATGCACGCGCAAGAGGCTCTGACATTCTGTCAGTCCGTCAGGTGCGGGAGCTGGGAGCAGAAGCTGTACTGGAGCGCATTCCGGCAGGGGCGCGCTACTACGTGACAGTCGATATCGACGCCTTCTGCCCGTCCATCGCATCCGGTACGGGTACCCCAAGTCACGGCGGTTTCCAGTATTACGATGTGCTTGAAATTCTGCAGGGCCTCAGTAAGCGCGGTGATGTGGTTGGCATGGACCTCGTGGAAGTGGCCCCAGCTTATGACCCATCTGAATCCACGCAAATTCTTGCAGCCCAGCTTCTTTTGAACTTCATCGGCTTCATCTTTCACAACAAGAAAGCTGAAGTAAGCGCACCAGAAACTGAAACTGCTTAAAGCCGATAGAAACGGCGCCCACTGAGGCGCGAATTAACACTGTGCACGAAAAGAAAATGGCCCCGGATCTGAAACAGATCCGGGGCCATTGCATTTCTTCAAATCTTTGCGTGCAAAACGTACAATCTAGCTTCGAGGCTTCAGGTTTTCCGGGTCGTAGAGCGGTGCATATCCCACTCCGGCGACTTCAACCGGATAGATTTCATCGAAGTAAGACACCTCCAGCTGTCGCCCTTCCTCGCAGTATTCCTGCGGCAGATAGGCGAGGGCGATGTTTTTGCCGATGCTCGGTCCATAAGCAATGGATGTTGTATAAGACCGCCGCCCCAGATCATCCACCAGTGTCTCGCCTGTATCCGGATGCATCACAGGCAGGTTGCCGACTGGGTAGCGCGCGACGCCGTCTTTGTCGGTGTTGTCTGTCATCACCAGTGTACACAACATGGCAGGTTGAGCCTCACGAGCGCGATACTCCGCGTGCTTATCTTTACCGCGGAAGTCAGCCGCTTTCACCTTAGGCCGGGATAGGTCGGCTTCAAATAGGTTGTACTGCGTGTGTAGGTCAGCATTTTGCAGGCGTAATGACTTTTCCAGGCGCCGCGAGTTTGCATAGGTCTCAACACCCACGGCAATCACGCCAATCTCGCGCAAAGCATCCCATACAGCCAAACCATCCTCATAGCGCATATGCAGCTCCCACCCTTGCTCACCCACATAAGAGATGCGGAAAGCAGAGACGGTTTTGCCAGCAATGGTGATCTCGCGAATAGCTGCAAACGGGAAGTGTTCTGGTGTAAGGGCGTCAGGGTCCTCAACGACCTTCTGCAGGTTTTCACGAGCGTTTGGCCCCCAGATACCAATAGTCGTGTAATCCTCACTCACATCTGTGATGGAAACGTCCCAGCCATTATCATCGGCCACACGCTGCATGTAGACCAGATCTCGTGGCCCTGCATCCGCCCCGTTCACAAGTCGGCAACGGTCTTCCATACGAAACACGGTGAAGTCGGCCCGCACATGGCCATCATCATCCAGCATATGCGTGTAAATGCCTTTGCCAATATTCTTGTCACCGCCAATTTTGGCTGCGCATAGCCATTCCATCAGGTTAACGTGATCTGGACCCGAAATGTCAGTCATGTGAAAATGGGAGAGATTGATGATGCCGCAATCCTCACTCATCTCCAGATGTTCAGCATTGGAAACCCGCCAGAAATGGCGCTTGTCCCATTCGTTCTCACGCTCAGGCACACGGTTGCCATGCTTGTTCAGCAAGTGCTCATTCGCGGCATAGCCATGGGCACGTTCCCAGCCCCCAAGCTCCATGAAGTAGCCACCAAGCTCAACTTCCCGCTCATAAAACGGTGAGCGCCGGATGCCGCGAGCATTTGCAAAGGGTTCGCGGGGATGAACAGGCGGATTGTAGATTTTCTTCGCAGTCTCCCAGCACCGGTCATGGATGTACTGCTCCTTGAGCTGGAACTCGTTGAAGCGGGAAAAATCTACGGAGTTATGATCCACATGGGTTTTGCCATAGGTCATCCAGTCAGCAATCAGCTTGCCCATGCCAGGACCGTCTTTAATCCAGATGCCGACAGCATACCAAAGCCCGCGCAGCTTCCGGCTTTCTCCCATGGAGGGACCACCATCAACGGAGGCTTGCAAAAGCCCGTTGAAGGAATGGCTTTCATTAAACCCGAGCTCAGCCAGAACCGGCGTCAGCTCCATCGCCTTTTCCAGCGGCTCAATCACATCCTCAAGCACCAGATCTCGCTGGGAGGGAGACAGACGAGCCTGCTCTTTTTCCAAAATGTCACGCGGATGCACAAGGCGAGGGTTTTCCTCGTAATAGTAGCCCCATTCAATCTGCCCGCCCTCTGTACTCTTCGGATCACCCGTATCGCGCATATAGGCAGAGTTGCCCTGATCGCGCAGCAAAGGCATGCCGATCTCAGCACCTGTGCCTTCAAACTCATTATAAGGACCGAAGAAGGTGAGGGGATGGTCCACTGGCATGACAGGCAAGTCCTCGCCAGCCATCTCCGCAATAAGGCGCCCCCAAAGGCCAGCGCATACGACAACATGCTCAGCATGGATCGTTCCGCGCTCTGTCTTCACTCCCGTGATACGGCCATTATCTGTGATGAGCTCCAGCGCCGATGTGTTGGCAAAGATCTTGAGCTTCCCGGTCGCTTCACCCTGATCAATAAGCTTGCCAGCAACAGTTTGAGAGCGCGGAACAACAAGACCGGCATCAGGATCCCACAAGGCGCCCTGGATCTGATCTTCCTCCAAAAGCGGAAATTTTTCTTTGGCTTCAGCGGCGCTGATGATGCTCACATTGGTGCCAAAGGCTTTGCTTGAATCCACCCGGCGTTTGAGCTCTCCCATGCGCTCATCATCATCCACGCGAGCAACTTCCAACCCACCGATACGGGCGTAATGGCCCATTTTCTCGTAAAAATCCATGGAGTACATGGTGGTCCAGCAGGTCAAAAGATCGTGGCTGGTGGCATAACAGAAATCAGAGGCGTGAGCTGTCGATCCGATGTCTGTCGGAATGCCGGACTTATCGATGCCGACAATGTCGTCCCAGCCATTTTCAATCAGATGATGGATGACGGAAGCTCCAACAATACCGCCAGCGCCAACAATCACAACTTTCGCTTTGTTAGGAAATGCGGACATGTTTTCGATCCTTTACTTCTATGAATTCTCGGTGCGTTGGCAGAGCAGTGTTGGGTGTGGGGAAGTGGCCGCTAGGAGGTAAAGACCACCGTGCTGTTGTTGTTCAGCATGACGCGGCCCTCCAGATGAAATTTGACGGCTCGTGCAAGAACGCGGGATTCAATATCCCGGCCTGCGGCCACAAAGTCTTCCGCCGTCATGCCATGTGTCACCCGTTCAGTTTCCTGCTCAATGATCGGACCTTCATCCAGATCCGGCGTCACATAGTGAGCGGTCGCACCAATCAGCTTCACTCCGCGATCATGAGCCTGATGATAGGGCTTTGCCCCTTTAAAGCTTGGCAGGAATGAATGGTGGATGTTGATGATCATGCCAAAGAACTTGCTGGACATCTCATCGCTCAGCACCTGCATGTAGCGCGCAAGGATAACCAGTTCTGCATTTGTTTTTTCAATGAGATCACTCAGCTTGGCTTCCTGCTCAAGCTTATTCGCCTTGGTGATAGGCCAGTGATAAAACGGGATACCCTCGTGGTCGGCAACGCCTTGGCTGTCCGCGTGGTTGGACACAATGGCGACAACATCAGCATCAAGCCAGCCCACTTTGATCTGGTAAAGCAGATGCAACAGCGCATGGTCAAATCTGGAGACCATGATGATGACCTTGGGACGACGTGAGAAATCTTCCACCTTCAGCCGCATTTTGAACCGGTCAACGGCAGGCGACAGGGCCAGCTCAAGAGCTGCTTTGTCGATGTGCTCAGGCACACGCACGGCAACCCGCAGGAAGAACTGGTTTGTCTTGCGATCACAAAACTGGTTCGCCTCAACAATATTTGCACCGCGAGCAGCCAGGGCTGACGTCACTGTCGAGACAATGCCCGGTTGATCCACACAGGTGAAGCGAAGGATGAAGGATGTATCACTCACTGAAACAGGTCTCTCCCAATCAAAATCCCAAATGAAACAAAGCGTTTCGCTGAACTCTTTGCGTCTTCAAACTATCAATTTGGAGAGGTTTTACGCTCAGAAATAGGAGATTTGCGTCAGATAGGGATTACCCCTACGACATTTAATTGAGCATCCATCAACACATCACGTCTGATCAATTTTTATGCGAGTGCAGATGGAATGCGTAGCCAAGCTGACTCAAATTAAGTATAAATACTGCATGGGCTTAAGCGTGGTCGCCAAAGCCCATAAATCTGGCCTCCTGACACGGGTTAGGAGACTGGGCACTCTGACGAAACTCGAGAAAGACGCAGGCCAGCATGGTCAGACCAACTGGAAAAATACGCCGCTGAAGACACGCTAAAACTGACCTGGATTGGATGGGCTCAGGCCGCAGATAGGCAATGTAATCATTGCAGTTTGTCGGCCTGAATATAAAGAGAAGCATCTCGTATGACACAGGCACTATCGCATCCGACCAACGCTTTGCGTAAACCAGTTTCCAAGCAGGAAAAGACCCGTCTTTCTGTTGGGTTCATTCTCGCCAAACGCTTCACCCTTTGCGCATTTGCCAACTTCGTTGATGTCCTGCGCCTCGCGGCAGATGAGGGGGACCGAAGTCGCCCGATCCTGTGCAATTGGACCGTCCTGTCAGACACCATGGACCCAATCCCATCCAGCAGCGCCGTCTCAGTTCACCCCAAAGAGCGACTAGGAGATCCGCGACGTTTCAACTACATTGTTGTGGTGGGCGGTCTCATTGATGAAAGCACGGAGTTCAGCCCGGCCTATCAAAACTTCCTGAAAGAAGCTGCCGCCGCCGGAATTCCCCTTGTGGGCGTGTGTACCGGTGCGTTTTTGCTTCATCGATCAGGACTGCTGGACGGCTACAAAAGCTGCGTCAGCTGGTTCAGCCACTCTGATTTCAAAGAGCAATTCGATGGCCTTGATCCGGTCACCGACCAGATCTTCGTCGTTGATCGTGACCGACTCACTTGCGCAGGTGGTGTAAGTTCTGCCCATCTTGCCGCCTATCTGGTGGACAAACATGTAGGCCGCGCACATGCCAATAAAAGCTTGCACATCATGATCATTGATGATGCCCATCAGGCCGAAAAGCCTCAACCCGGCATCCCGCTTGATCTGAAAACTCAAAACCCCATTGTACAGCGCGCCCTGCATATCATGCAGCAAAACATCGACACGCCGATTTCCATTCAGGAAATTGCGCAGCGCATGGGCAAGAGCAAGCGCCAGATAGAACGTTACTTCCGCCTATCTTTGGAAACATCGCCACAGGTCGCATTTCTCAATATTCGGCTGGATTTGGCACGACATTTGATCGAGAAAAGCCAGAAATCTGTTGCACAAATTGCGGTTGATTGTGGCTTCTGCGATTCATCTCACCTCAGCCGCATGTTCCGCCGCCGGTACGGCTGTACGCCGCAGGTCTTGCGACGTGTCTCTGTGACGGAAGAAAAAGTCGCGTAAAAAAATGCCGCCGAACCTGAAAGGTTGCGGCGGCATTGAAAGTTAAGAGGCTAAGTTATCGCGATAACCTAGCGCGGCTCGCTTGCAAGTCCTCTCCAAATTGCAACACACATGATAAGCAAGACGATTGTGAAAGGCAGTCCGGTGGAGATCACCATGGACTGCAAAGATTTCAGTCCGCCTGCAGAAAGCAGCAGCACAATCGCAATCAGGCCTTCAAACAGACACCAGAACACACGCTGAGGAACCGGTGCATCCACTTTGCCGCCTGCAGCAATCGTATCAATCACCAAAGAACCGGAATCGGAAGAGGTGACAAAGAAAACGATCACAAGCACGATACCGACAAAGCTTGTGATTGTTGCCCATGGCATAGCTTCCAGCATTGTGAACAGCTGAACTGGCAGCGCAGCTTGCTGAACAGCAGTGTAGCCGTCATTGACGATCTGGTTGATCGCAGCACCACCAAAGATGGACATCCAAAGCACGCATACCAAAGATGGAATGAGCAGAACGCTAATCAGGAACTCACGAACAGTACGACCACGGCTGACACGCGCGATGAACATGCCCACGAAAGGTGACCAGGAAATCCACCAAGCCCAGTAGAAGGACGTCCAACCCTGCATGAAGTTGACATCATCACGACCAACCGGGCTGGAAAGAGCAGGAAGATACTGCAAATAAGCGCCGAGGAAGTTCAGAGCATCTGGCAGCAAGATCAGGCCCGGACCCGCAATAACAACAAAGAGCACCAGCAGAGCAGCCAGTCCCATGTTGATTTCGGAAAGCAGCTTCACACCCGCTTCAAGACCGCGCACAACGGAGACAAGCGCAATCGCAGTGATTGCAGCAATCAGTATGACCTGCCATGTGCTGTCAATTGGCATGCCAAACAGCTTGTTGAGGCCGGAGTTCGCCTGAACAGCGCCCAGACCAAGAGATGTGGCGAGACCAAACAGGGTTGCGAAAACGGCAAGAATATCGATGATATGTCCTGGCCAGCCCCAAACACGTTCGCCGAAAATCGGATAAAAAGCAGAGCGGATTGTCAGCGGCAAGCCTCTGTTGTAGCTGAAGAACGCTAGGCTCAATCCAACAACAGCATAAATCGCCCATGGGTGTAGACCCCAGTGGAAGATAGAGGCAGCCATACCCAGACGGATCGCTTCTTCCTGTGTGGCAGCTGCACCAAGCGGCGCCCAATCGGTTCGCACGCCATCAGCACCAACAGTTGTGCCACCCAGTGAGGAGGCGAAGTGGCTGATCGGTTCAGAAACACCGTAGAACATCAACCCGATGCCCATACCAGCTGCAAACAGCATGGAGAACCAGCTCAGATAGCTGAAGTCCGGCGTAGCTTCCTTGCCACCAAGGCGCACTTTGCCGTAAGGGCTCACCACGATTACAAGGCAGAGGATAACAAAAATGTCAGCAGCGCCAATAAAGAACCAGTCAAAGCTCTTCGTGACAGTAGAAAAGAGCGTGCTGAAAACGGAGTTTGCTTGTTCTGGCAAAAGTAAAGTGTAGGCAACAAATGCAACAACAGCTAAAGCTGAAATAGCGAATACTGGATTGTGAATGTCAAACCCAATGGGTCCAAATTTTCCTTCTATGTTATCTTGGCCAAGACTGTAATCCGAGTCTGCCATGTCGTCCGATGGACTATCCATAATATCCGCCGGAGGCCGGTCGGAATTGCGTAAATCAGTCATGAAGCTTCTCCTGTGTTGGACCGTTTATCTTGTGGTCAGGAGAGATCCTTGGGCTGGACCCTTCTTATCGTTCTTATTGATTTAGATACACTTTTTTATTGTCACTTATCAATGGATGGGGGAGTGCCAAACACTAAAGGTCCACTTCAATGTCTGACAAAGGTGTTGTGCAGCAAATCAGGATCTTACCCTGATCAATTTCCCGTTTTCGAATGCCTCCGCCATGTTGCATGTCGGTTTCACCCGAAACCAGTTGAGATTTGCATGTGCCACAAATACCGCGTTGGCAGGATGCCATCGGCAAAATACCAGCTTCACGCGCAGCAGAAAGGATTGTCATGCCCGGCCCACACTCAACAACATGTCCGGTCTTGGTGAAGGTGACCCGATAGGTTTGGTCACTGATTTCCGGCGCAGAAATCTGATCCTCAAAGGTACCAGCTGTCTCAGCCCCAAAGTCAAAGCTTTCTTCATGGTAGTTAGCCATGTCGAAGCCTGCTTCCTGCAGCATGTTTTGCACGCCTTCCATGAAACGGGCAGGGCCGCAACATAGGATCTTCCTGTCTTTAAAGTCTGGCGACATAAGAGACAGCATCTGAAGGCTCAAACGACCCTCAAACCCGCTCCAGCTGTTGTATCCAGATGTCGTGCTGCAAGTAAAAGAGAGCTTGAAGGCAGGGTTTTGTGCAGCCAGCAATTCCAGTTCATGTCTGAAGATGATATCCGCAGGTGTGCGTGCAGCATGAACAAAATGCAGATCTGTCGGCTCTGCAAGATCACAAGCCGTGCGGGTCATTGACATCATGGGTGTGATGCCACTGCCTGCTGAAATGAATAACAGCTTCTCTTCCTGCGTGGCATCCGTGGTGAACTCACCAGCAGGGCCAGAGACATTCACTTCCTTGCCCGGCAGCATGTTGTCTAAAAGCCAGTTGGAGCCCGGACCACCCGGCACCCGCTTGACCGTGATCTCAACACGATAGGGCCGCGCAGCAGAAGCGGAAATTGTGTAACTGCGCATGATCATGCCTTCGACCGGAAGCTCGAAGGTCATATGCTGGCCGGGATAGAACCTGAAAACCCGAGGCTCGCGCGCAGAAAACAGGAACGTCTTCACATCATGCGTTTCCTGCCGCACTTGCCGGCAGACCAGAACATCATCCACCTCCGGATCCCACATGGGGATCCGGGTCGCTTCGGTGAAGTGTTCTTCATCGTAGTCCGTGACAGTCTTCAGATCATCAAAAGTTACGTTCTGAGTCATGCGTCCGCCATTTCAACATCACCGGCAGGCATGTGCGCTTTGTGGCGTTCAATATACCAATCACAAAGTGCTTCCACATGAGGCTCTGTGTATTCCGAGTATGGGCCTTGCTCATAAGCAGGGTCTTCACTGCCAAGCTGTGCCAGGCGCACCAGATCCGCATCCTGCTGGTTGGTCATCATCCAGACCTGCTTCAGGTTATCGAGGTTGTAATCTTCTCCCTCAATCGCATCCTTGTGTACCAGCCACGTGGTCCGCACCAGCGTACGGTCCGGCGACAATGGGAAAGCAGCAAAGGTCACGATGTGATCACTCATGAAATGGTGCCAGGAGTTGGGATTATGCCAGAAGCTCAAGCCACCAAGCTTGGCGTCCTTGAAGTTTCCGAGCAGCTTCTTGCTGGCGATCTTGGTGTCCAGAGTATGGGACTCGCCTTCACCCATCAAAGGCAGGCGAATACAACGGAAGCTGGTGGCATTGGCCAGCTTGTCCACCTCGGCAGAAGGCAGGCCAGCGGCCTCCCAGCGCTTATGCTCGCTCTCAAGCAAAGAAAGATACTTGTTGACGTCAGCCGTGCGCCGCTCATCCATTTCATCAGGCGAAAAGCCAAAACCAAACTCGGAGAGTGGAACGGTGAGCTGCGGATGAGTGCCTTCGCAGTGATAACACTCACGGTTGTTCTCAAGCGTCAGCTTCCAATTGCCTTCTTCAATCAGATCAGCCGTGTAGGCCACCTTACAGTTGGCAATATCATGAGGCGCAATATAGGTCTCCATGATCTGCGCCATCTCTTCAATGTCTTCCGGAGGGTTCTCCGCAAGGCAAATGAAGATGAGACCTGCAATTGAGCGCACATGAACGGTCTTCAGACCATGACAGGTCTTGTCAAAGTCCTTGCCCATATGCTCGGCCAGAATGAGTTCGCCATCCTCGTTATATGTCCACCCATGATAGCGGCAAACAATGTTGCCGATTGTGGCCTCAGGCTCATCAATGAGCTTCGCACCACGATGCCGGCAGATGTTATGAAAGCCGCGGATGTACATGTCATCGCCGCGCAAAAGCAGGACGGATGTCTTGCCGATTTCAACGGTAATGCAATCGCCCGGTTCCGGAAGCTGAGGTTCGACAGCTACGAAAATCCAGTGTTTGCGAAAGAAGACCTCCATGTCCAGATCAAGAATGTCGGGAGCACTATAGAAGGGGGCGTTGAGGCTTTTGCCCTTTTCGCGGTGAGCTATAAGATCTTGAATGTAAGACGGAACGCTCATGTTCAGATACCTCGGCTTAAAATGATGCCTGGGAAGTTGACCGGTGCAGGTTGCTGAGATGATCAGGTGTCTGGCCTGATCGTGAAGAACAAGTCGATAGAACGTCAATCACTTCTGTATGAAGCGATTTGGAATTAGCGTGCTTGTAAAGAGGCTTAGCGTAGTTTGTTAAAGAGAATTCAGAGAACACCAAAGAGGCATGACTTGAATTCAGCCACACATGATCAAAACCGGTGGAATGAACTGAAGCTGGCTCAACACAGACGAGCCAGGAGTTCGTCGATTTGCGGCAAGGCCTGTGTTTCGCACAAGCATTGGAAAATGCTGACTGATACACTTTAAGCCTCCCTCTTACAGTGTGACAGTTCTCTAAAATTTCATGGGCAGTTTCTTTGCGTCAGGCCCGTGAAACTCGAGAGTAATCAGGAAATCTAGTTCGAATTAATCTCATGGAGGCAGGAAGTTTGAGGCACATTGACAGTAAAAATGCGACGCCTCTACGTTGCTCCCGCTGCAAATTCAAGACAGCCTCAACCACACGGTGAATTGATAGGTTGAATGACAGAGATTCTGTGCAGAAATGCTGCAGAAAATGCTTAGGCATCTGACGAAAACGTCAGGCTGATCCGCACGAGGCGTGAGCAAAAGCTCAAATAAAATTGAAGAGAGGCAGGATAAATGCGCTCAAGAAAAATGCGGCCCTAAAGGCCGCATTCAAACTCCGCAACAGCTACCGTCAGCAACCCCATCACATGGGGCACAAACGATCGCCAAACATCCAGCCGAAACTGGTTCTGCTCTTCTCGTGTCAGGATCACCTGCACACTGTCAAAAATAGTCCGCACCCCACGACCACTCTTCAACTCCGCAAGGTTTCGTGGACAGGACGTAGAGAGCAGCTCCTCAGCTTTAGGACCTGAAATCCGGATACTGACTTCCCGACTGGAAATGTCAGTCAGACTATGAACAGCGTCCGGATAGATCGCTGCCAACGATTTTTCAATTTCTGAACGCGCCTCCATTGGGCAGGTCAGCATCCACTCATCCGACCCCAATTTGAGGGCAGTCATGCCGCCTGACTGAGCGCTCTCGCTGATGGATGAGGGCAGCTCAAAACCGAGTGCTTTTGACATAGCAACGGTGTTTTCACGCTTACAACGCAAACTAAAACGGCCCATTTCTGGCAGTGTTTCGACTGTACTATTGAAAGCCATATGTGCCACTCCCTTACATCTTAATCCGGTCGCCATCAGGATCGTAAAACACGGTTCCGCTGACAGTTGCACGATGGGTTTGACCTGGCATTGGAATATCTATTGAGGTGCCATTCCGCTCAAAACCACCTTCAATCAAAGCCATAGCAATGGAACGCCCCAGTGCTTCACTCCAGTAGGAAGACGTCACATGCCCCAACATCTTAGTAGGGATAGCAGTGTCACCGCTCTCAACAATCTGCGCACCTTCCTCCAGCACAACACTTGAATCTTCCGTCAAAAGACCAACCAGTTGCTTTCGGTTTGGCAACAGCATATCAGGCCGCGTCAAAGAACGCTTGCCGACAAAATCAGGCTTCTTCTTGCCAATGGCCCAGGTCAGGCCCGCGTCCGCTGGCGTAACAGTGCCATCGGTGTCCTGCCCAACAATGATAAAGCCTTTTTCTGCCCGTAAAACATGCATAGTTTCAGTGCCATAGACACACATGTCGTACTTCTTGCCTTCCTGATAAAGCATCTCCCAAAGTGTGCGCCCATGCTCAGATGGAACGTTCACTTCAAACCCCAGTTCACCAGTAAAGCTGACGCGGAAGAGACGAGCTTCAAAACCACCCACAGTGCACTCACGAAGCGCCATATGCGGGAAAGCTTCAGCCGAAAGATCTGTACTTTTTACAAATGATTCCAGCACTTTACGAGCATTCGGCCCATTCAGCGCAATGGTCGACCATTGCTCGCTCGTAGATGTGAGCCACACATCCAGATCAGGCCATTCGGTCTGTAAAAAGTGCTCCATCATAGTCAAAACACGCGCTGCACCACCGGTGGTAGTCGTCACATGGAAGCGGTCTTCACTGATCCGTCCGATAACTCCATCATCCCGAATAAAACCATCTTCACCCAGAAGTAGACCATAGCGACACCGACCAGATGCCAGCTTTGTCCATGGGTTGGTATACATCCGGTTCATGAACTCGGCAGCATCCGGCCCGACAACTTCAATCTTGCCGAGAGTAGAGGCATCAAACATGCCGACAGAAGCGCGCGTTTCTCTGCATTCCCGTGCCACCGCCGCGTGCATATCTTCACCAGCCTTGGGGTAATACCACGCACGGCGCCACAAGGAGACAGGCTCAAACACAGCACCGTTCTCTTCTGCCCAACTATCAATGTTGGTCTTGCGCGTCACCTCAAACAGCTCATCCTTGTGATAGCCGGCAAACGTTCCAAATGTCGTGGGCGTATAAGGCGGACGGAACGTGGTCAGGCCAACCTTGGGAGTAGGGCGCCCAAGTTCATTCGCAGCGATCTTCAAACCATTCATGTTTGACATCTTGCCCTGATCGGTCGCCATGCCATTGGTCGTAAAGCGTTTTACGTGCTCGATGGAGAGCATACCTTCGCGCACAGCAAGGCGAATATCCTTGGCTGTCACATCGTTCTGAAAGTCCACAAAAGCCCGGCGTGCCAGCTTATCATCGTTGCTTGGCAGCTCTTCCATAACGATACCGGAACCAGCTCGATCCCCATCAACATCAACGGAAAGACCTGGTGCATTCTGTCCCAATGAAGTCAAAGCTTGCTGAGCTGCATGCACACCATCATCAAAAGCGGCCTGCTGGCTCCATAACCCACGCCCACCACCGGCGATATGACACCGTTCGGTTCGCTCACCAGGCAAGAAGACTTCGTTCTCTTCATCCCAATGCAAACTGCCTTTGGTGTGAGAGAACAGGTGAAGGGATGGCGTCCACCCACCACTCATCAAAACGGCATCGCAAGGGATGGAAATGATGTCAGTAACGTGTTGTTCGCCAGAAATCCTGCCGACTTTCACCCCGGAGACGCGCTTTGTCCCGCTTACTGACGTTACACTGTGGCCAACCTTCGCCGCTATGCCGCGTTTTTGGGCCTCCGATTGCAAGTAGTCATTCACAGTGGTGCGCACATCAACAATCGCGGGGATTTTCGCACCTGCATCAGCAAGGTCAAAGGCGGCGTACCAGGCTGAATCGTGTGAAGTAACCACAACAGCAGCATTGCCAACCTTCACGCCGTAGCGGTTGAGATAGGTCTGCGCCGCACCTGCCATCATCACACCGGGGCGATCATTGCCATCAAACACCAACGGGCGCTCAAGTGCACCTTGAGCAAGAATGACCTCCTGCGCTCGAATACGCCACATCCGTTCTCGTGGAGCATTTGCAGGCGGGTTTTCCATGTGATCTGTGAGCTTTTCAGCAACGCCCACCATGTTCTCATGGTAATAGCCAATAGCAGTCGCACGGGTCATGATACGAACGTTGTCGCAGGCTTCAAGCTCAGCAATAACTGCTGCAAGCCAGCTCTCGGTGTCTTTCCCATCAATGGCAGATGGAGCCTCCGAAAGCAGAGAGCCTCCAAGCTCCCGGTTCTCATCGACGAAAACCACATCAGTTCCATTGTGAGCCGCTGTTAAAGCAGCCGCAAGCCCTGCAGGCCCAGCACCAACAATCAGCAGTTCCGTATGCAGATAGCGCGAGGCATAAGTGTCAGCATCCGGTTCGGTTGGGGAGACGCCCAATCCGGCAGAAGCCCGGATAACAGGCTCATATACCTTGTCCCAGAAGCTCTTTGGCCACATGAAGGTCTTGTAGTAGAACCCGGCTGCAAACAGCTTGTGGAGCTTGTCGTTCACGGCTCCCACATCAAAGTTCAGGCTCGGCCACTTGTTTTGGCTAACAGTGGTCAGCCCTTCGTAAAGCTCCTGGACGGTAGCGCGGGTGTTTGGTTCAAAGCGACCTGCACCAGAGCGGGACGTTCCAATCAACGCGTTAGGTTCTTCTGATCCGGCTGTCACAGGACCACGCGGACGGTGATACTTAAACGAACGCCCCATAAGATGAACGCCGTTGGCAAGCAGGGCAGAGGCAACCGTATCGCCTTCATATCCTTGGTAGGAAACGCCATCAAAAGTGAAGCGAACACGCTTGTCGCGATTGATGCGGCCTTTGCCGTCAACTCTCCAGTTGTTCATTGTTCTCTTCACCTTCTGCGTGGCTAGTCGGGCAGGCCTGTCCAATCTCATAGGTGGCGATGAATTTGTCGCTCACAGTGTTCCGCAGAGCGTTGAAATAACGCCCACAACCATGTGAGTGTCGCCATTGCTCGGCATGATCTCCGCGTACATTGGAGCGAATAAACAGATAGTCGCGCCATTCAGCATCTGTTTGTTCAGCAGGGTTTTCTGGGCGCGCTATATGCGCTTGCCCGGCATATTCAAATTCCAGCTCAGGCAACTTTTCCTTGCAATAAGGACAGTGGATTAAGAGCATCAGGCTGCCTCCTTAGTGCGCCACGGCAGCAGCTGCTGCTTCGTCAATCAAACGACCTGTTTCAAAACGCGAGAGCGTGAACGGCGCATTGATAGGGTGAGGTTCATCTTTTGCAATTGTGTGCGCCAAAACGTGCGCAGAGCCCGGCGTTGCCTTGAAGCCGCCCGTACCCCAACCACAATTGAGGTAGAGGCCTTGCACAGGGGTCTTTCCAAGGATTGGAGAACGGTCAGGCGTCACATCAACCACACCGCCCCATTTGCGCAGCATGCGCATACGGCGGAAAATCGGGAACACTTCGCAGATGGCAGCAAGCGTATGCTCAATCAACGGCAAGCCACCACGTTGAGAGTAAGAAACGTACTGATCTGTTCCAGAACCAATCACCAGCTCGCCCTTGTCAGACTGGCTGATATAGGCGTGCACACTGTTGGACATCACCACTTGAGGAAAGATCGGCTTAACAGGTTCAGACACAAGCGCCTGAAGAGGATAGCTTTCTAGAGGAAGCTGCACACCGGCAGTATCCATCACCACAGAGGTTCCTCCAGCTGCAGAAACCGCGATCTTTTTAGCCTTCACAAAACCGCGTGCGGTTTGAAGGCCTGTGACAGATCCGTCTGGTCCTCGTTCGATTGATAGAACCGGACAGTTCTGAATAATATCAACGCCTCTTGCCGCCGCAGCGCGTGCATAACCCCAAGCCACTGCGTCATGCCGTGCTGTCCCGCCACGCTGCTGAAACGCGGCTCCCATCACAGGATAACGAGCATTGGCCGCGATGTTGAGGGGCGGGCACTTTTCTTTGGCCTGTTCAGGAGTGAGCCAGACATTATCAACGCCGTTCAAACGATTGGAGTGAATGTGACGCTTGAAGCTCTGCACATCATGAACGTTGTGCGCCAACATCATCACACCGCGCTGCGAGAACATGACATTGTAGTTCAGGTCCTGACTAAGCCCATCCCAAAGGTCGACGGCATGGTCGTAAAGGCGCGCACTTTCATCATAAAGGTAGTTTGAGCGAATGATGGTCGTGTTCCGGCCAGTGTTGCCGCCGCCAAGCCATCCCTTGTCAATCACCGCCACATTGGTGATGCCATGTTCTTTTGCCAGATAGTAGGCGGCCCCAAGGCCATGCCCACCGGCACCTACGATGATGACGTCATATTCGCTTTTTAGCTCAGCGTCAGACCATTGCGGCTCAACGTTTTTATAGCCTGTGAGCGCTCCTTTCAGGAGCGTCATTGCGGAAAATTTTGACAAGGCTACCTCCTTGGAATTCAAGAGAGATTGCCTGCTATGTAAAGATGTGTATGGTACCCTTGCGAATATTATGAGGTATTTTTGCGCAGGAGGTGCAGGTGGAGAACACAACACGGACCAAGCGGCAGCCCCGACCAGCGCTCAATGTTGGCTTCATTCTGGCCAACCGGTTCACATTGTCGGCCTTCGCCAGCTTTATTGATGTGCTGCGTCTTTCTGCCGATGAAGGAGACAGCAGCAGGCCAATTCTATGCAGCTGGAGCGTCATCGCACCTGATATGGAGCCCATCCGCGCCAGTTGCGGCGTGCGCATTCATCCTGATACCAATTTGATCGATCCAGCTCATTTTGATTACCTGGTGGTTGTTGGAGGGCTGATCGATCACATCGAACGCCTTGATCTTCGCTATGTGCACTATCTGAAATCTGCTGTGTCGAAGGACGTGCCCTTGATCGGCTTGTGTACTGGTAGCTTTATTCTGCACCGTGCCGGTTTGATGAACGGTTATAAATGCTGTGTGAGCTGGTTTCACCGGACGGACTTCCTTGAGCAATTTGATGGATTGGAGCCAGTCTCAGATCGCATTTTTGTAGTGGACCGGGACCGTATTTCCTGTTCAGGCGGAACAAGTGCGGTGCATGTTGCAGCCCATCTGGTAGAGCGTCATGTCGGCCTGCGGCAAGCCCGCAAGAGCCTTCATATTCTGATGGTGGATGAAGCTCAAGATGACAGCAAAGCCCAACCGTTCCTGCCAACGTCGCTTAAAGCCAAAGATAATCTGGTCCAAAGGGCAGTGCTGATGATGCAGCAGGAAACGGAAAATCTGCGCAGCATAGAGCAGCTTTGTAAGATGTTGGGCGTTGGACGACGCAGTCTTGAAATGAAATTTAAGTCTGACCTTGATAAATCCCCAGCCGAAGCACTCAGTCATATACGAGTAGAAGAAGCCAAACGCTTACTGGGAGAAACAGAGGCAACCATCACAGATGTTGCCATACGGTCCGGCTTCTTTGACGCATCTCACTTTAACAAAGTCTTCCAGAAACACACCGGCATGACCGCAAGTGGATATCGCAATTCCTTACCTGCTTAAGAAGGCTTCTTCTTAAGCAGCGAACCAACAAAGCCAAACAATCCTGCCCAAATAATTGAAGACAGCACTGTGAGGCAAATGCGCAGCAGGCCAGACATTTCTCCAAGAGGCACACCCAGCAGCCAACTGGCCGTAATGAAGGGAAACAGAAGAATATTCGCGAGTATTGGCGAAACCTGAAGGCCGATAAAAAACCCTAGAGGAACAGCAATCAATCCGAATGCGGCCCCAAAAATGATGAAGATGTAAATCATGGCCTCAATGAAGTATGCAGTTTGAACCTATCTCCAAGTTTTGTCAGCTCCACGTTTCTCTGTAAACCAGTATTATTGTGAAACTCGCTATTGAAACCTGTCATAAACTTTAGAACCGTAGTTGGATCAAGCTTTTACGCGCATCATTTTAGGATCATACAGAGGTGATAAGTGTACGTCACAGGGTACCAGTTCTGTTGCAACTTCCAGCTCATACTTGCCACCAAGAACAAACTCACGATCGACACCATCGGTATTGCGGACATAGCCCAAGCCGATGGATTTTTGCAACGTATGACCAAAGCCACCGGATGACAGCCAGCCGACCCTTACACCGTCGCGATAAATCGTTTCTCGGCCTGACAATATGATGTCACCATCAGTTACAAAAGTCGCCAGCATCTTTTTGACACCGTGTGTTCGTTGTTCTTCAATGGCACCACGGCCTTTGAAGGCTATATTCTTCTTGAGCTTCACTGCCCAGCCAAGGCCGGCTTCTTCTGGGGTGTGATCGGGACCTATGTCACTCCCCCAGGCCCTGTATCCTTTCTCCAAACGCAGCGTTTCAATAGCTCTGTATCCAGCGTTACGCAGCCCAAACTCCTGTCCGACTTCATGAAGCGCAGCATAGACGGTTGTCGCATACTCAACCGGCAAATGCAGTTCCCAGCCCAGCTCCCCAACATAGGTCACTCGAAGCGCATGAACAGGACAGCCTGCAATGCCGATTTTGTGAGCTTGGCCAAACCGAAAATGATCATTACTCACGTCATCACGGGTTACGCGTTTCAAGATCTCGCGAGAGTTGGGCCCCATAAGAGAAAGGACCACATAAGCCGAAGTGACATCTACCAGCTGAACATTCATGCCCTCTGGAATATTGCGGGAAATCCAATCGAAATCATGGATGGCAAAACCAGTTCCCGTGACAATGTAGTACTCATCTTCTGCCATTCGCACGCAGGTAAGATCGCATTCAATACCGCCATGATCGTTGAGCATTTGCGTGTAGATCAGTGAGCTGATCGGCTTATCTACGTCATTTGCTGCAATCCAGCTGAGTGCATCGACTGCATCAGGTCCCTTGAGTGTAAATTTTGCAAAGGACGTCTGGTCGAAGAGCACCGCAGAGGAGCGGGCTGCGTTATGTTCGCGGCCAACAGGTTCGTGCCAATTGGGCCTCGCAAAAGTATAGATGTCTTTTTGAGCTTCTCCATTATGAGTATCTGCATACCAGTTGGCGCGTTCCCATCCCAGTTTTTCGCCAAACACCGCGCCATCTGCTTTCAAAAACTCATAGAGCGGTGATTTGCGACAGGGACGACCGCTTTCATGTTCCTCACTCGGCCAAGCCATTGTGTAGTGTTTGGCATAGGCTTCTTTTGTCCGCGTACGTATCCAGTCACTATCAAAGTGCGGACGTCCAAAACGACGAATGTCGACAGGCCACAGGTCGAAGAGTGGTTCGCCTTTTGCGATCCATTCTGCCAGTGCCATTCCAGCGCCACCGCCAGCGGCGATGCCAAACGCATTAAAGCCTGCATTGACGTAAAAGTTTTTGAGTTCAGGAGCTTCACCCATGATGAAATTGCCATCCGGCGTAAAGCTCTCTGGTCCGTTGATGAGTTCTTTGATACCTGCAGTCTCCAAAGCCGGAACTCGGCCAAGAGAAAGCTCCATCAACGGTTCAAAGTGCCCAAAGTCGCTGTCGAGCAATGTGTAGTGGAAGTCTTTTGGAATGCCATCCTCGGCCCAGGAAAGGGGGTTGGCTTCATATCCGCCCATAACAAGGCCGCCGACCTCCTCCTTGTAATAGGTCAGTCGGTCCGGATCTCGAAGCGTTGGCAAATCTCTGGGTACGCCAGGTATCGGCTCGGTGACCATGTACTGATGCTGCATTGGTACCAAAGGCACATTCACACCAACATGCTTTGCAAAGTCTCGCGTCCATTGCCCGCAGCAGGCAACGACAACAGCGCAGTCAATCCGGCCTCGGCTGGTTTCAACGCCTCTGATTACCCCTTTGTCGACATCAACACACAGCACTTTCGTGTCTTCAAAAATCTGTGCGCCTGCCAAACGAGCCCCTTTGGCAAGAGACAGTGTAATATCTGAAGGGTTTGCCTGACCATCACTTGGCAGAAAAGCGGCGCCAATAACATCATCGACTTGCATCAAAGGCCAGAGATCCTGAGCTTCTTTAGGTGTCAGAAGCTGCATATCTAAACCAAAGGAATGCGCAGTCGTTGCCTGACGTTGCACTTCAGTCCATCTCTCATGATTACAGGCAAGGCGAAGACCGCCATTCATCTTCCAACCAGTTGCCTGTCCGGTCTCCTCTTCAAGGCGCTTATAAAGATCAACGGAATACCCAAGGAGTTGAGTGATATTGGCATTTGAACGCAACTGCCCAACCAACCCGGCAGCGTGAAAAGTCGTGCCGGACGTTAGTTTTTTACGTTCCAGCAAAACAACATCCCAGCCCAGTTTTGCAAGGTGATAAGCGGTCGAACACCCGACAATGCCGCCACCTACGATCACAGCCTTCGCCGTTTTTGGCAATTCTCTCATCTCAACCTCACTTCAACTGCAAATCAGCATATGCACGCTCAAACCGGAGCAAGTTTTCTCTGGTATAGCTGGCGTAATCGAACTGTATTTTGGATGTCTGCTCAGACACCATGCTCCACATACTCTCGCGCAGTAAGGATGCGCATTTCATGGCACTGTATTGGGCCCAAAGTGCATCGGAGACCGGCTCGTCAAAGTATGTTTCGAGCAGTATCTTTTGCAAGCCTTCAGACAGACTTGCATTTGTTGCCAAACCTCCCAGGTCGAACAACGGAGAGTTCAGGCCTGCGTACTCCCAGTCGACCAGCCAAAGCCGCTCATTCTCATTTAGGATGTTCGCTGGAAGAAGATCGTTATGGCAAAAAACCAACTGCACCTTCCCAACCGCACGCTCAAGCTTTTCAGCCTTGGCCATCAACGCATTGAGGCTCGGGAGATGATCCGAGTCCATAAGGCGAAGCGTTTCTGCATAATCGCGCAGGATGTGAAAGACCCAGAAAGCGAGGACAGGGCCACGTATCAGTTGCGTTGCTTCCCGGTGAACTTTGGTCAGGACACCGGCGATAGAGCGTAGCCTTTGCGGATCTTGGATATCGGCTTCGCTCAACGGTTCAGCGTCAACGTAATCCTGAACCAGCGCACCTTTTTGGAAGTAACGGACAGCAGGAGCGATGCCTGCGGCATGGGCAGCCCGGCAAGCTGAGAGTTCATTGAACCGCATAACCCCATGTTCTACGATGTCTTCTCCAAGGCGCACCACATAAGTGCGTCCTTCATCAGTGATCTTCACGTTGAAGTTCGTAATGCCACCGCCCAGAATTTCGGCATTCGTTGGTTTTTTCCAAAATGGCAGTTCAAGGGCTCTTGTTACGGCTAATTCCTTTGTCAGTGCTTCGCTCATGTTGCCAACCCCAATCTTGCTCGAGAGGATTTCGCAAGCGCGGACAAAATCCGATCCGCGATGATTGCAATAAAGGCTACAGCCAAGCCTGCGACTATGCCTTGGCCGGTATTTGCTTTCGTAAGTGCAATGTAAACTTCCTGACCCAGATCCCGCGTGCCAACGAGAGCGGTGATCACCAGCATAGACAATGCCAGCATAATCGTTTGGTTCAACCCCAACAGCAGTGAGGGAACAGCCAAAGGAAGTTTTATACGCCAGAGCAACTGCCAGCGTGTACATCCAGATACCTTGCCAGCCTCAATCACTTGCGGACTAATCTCACGGATCCCATGGGCGGCGTAGCGTAGAGCAGGAGCCATTGCATAAAGCACGATAGCAACCATGGCGGAAAACTCACCAACGCGGAAAAGCATGACGACAGGGATCAGATAGACAAAACTTGGGAGCGTCTGCAGAGTGTCAACCAGAGTGCTGAGGACTCTGTCTGCCCGCTCAGATTGTCCGGCCCACACGCCGAGCGGCATCCCAATCACCGCTGCTATTAGAACTGAAACACCGCAGAGGTAGACGGTGATCATTGCATCCCGCCACAATCCATTGGCAGCAACAAAACCTGCCAGTGTGGCGCATAAAAAACCTAGTCGCCACCCGCCAACGCGCCACCCAATAAGCCCGAGCGCTATGATGCCCCAAGCCCAGGGAATGCCTACGAAGAAACGTTTTATTGGAAGAAGAAGGTAGGTCAGCAACGCCGTCTTGATTGCTTCAAAAACCTCAAAGAAATTGATGTTGATCCACTTGATGGCCTCATCCCAGAAAGAGCCAGTGGTGAGAACCATGGCCTCAGGATAACTTTGAATTGCAGGGAACACCTTCCCAAGAAGCGCTAGTAAAACCGTGAGTGCCAATGCAATGACAGAGTACATCAGAGGCGTCATCTGAGTTACGGATGAACCTTGGGGCTGCGAGTGAGCATTCAGCGAAAAAGCCTGACTTAGCCGGTCCAGCGCAATTGCAATCACGACAATTGCCAAGCCAGCTTCAATGCCTCCACCAATGTCTAAACGACGCAGTGCAGCCAAAACATCGTACCCCAGTCCCCCAGCGCCAATGATGGAGGCGATGATCACCATGTTCAGCGAGAGCATGATGACCTGATTAACACCCACCATTAAGGTTGGCAGAGCAGAAGGCAGCAACACCTTCCACATCATCTGGCGCGACGTACAACCCGCCATGCGTCCGGCTTCATACAGCGGCTCTGGTACGGATTGTAATGCAACAAGCACCACACGAACCATGGGAGGCATGGCATAGATAATCGTGGCCACTAATGCAGAGACCGGCCCAAACCCGAACAGAAACAAGATTGGCACAAGATAAGCAAAGATCGGGACTGTCTGCATTAAATCGAGCAAAGGGCGCAGGAACCGCTCAAAGCACTCTGAACGATAAGCGAGAATGCCAAGCATTAATCCGCTAAGCACACCGAAAGGGACAGCAATAGCAATGGACGCCAAAGTCACCATCGCACTTTGCCATTGACCGAAAACAGCCAGATAGAGGAAACAACCACCCACCAAAGCTGCAAGTCTCCAGCCACCTGCTTGCAGTGCTAATAAGACCAGAAGAAGGGTTGCCGCGACCCAGCTCATGGAAGGGAAGATCTCAACGGCTTGTTGACCGAGACCAGAATGAAACCCATCCGCAAGAAAAGCACGCATTGTGTTGTATGGCGCTTCAATTATTGCCGAAAGAAACCGCGTCAACTGGCGAAAAGTGAAAAGACCAAATCCCGCATCTTCCACGAGCCAAGCCATGAAAGTGCTGATTCTTTCATCCAGTTGCCATTGCCAGGCACTTGGAAACTTAATAATCCATCGGGCACCGAGTGCCTTGTAAAGTGGAAAGGAATAGCTTGAGAGAAGCCAGGTTGAAGCAAAAAGCAAAAGCCAAAAGGAACGAGGGTTGCGCAAGCTGTCACGGAGATGGAAGTTCATTCCACCAGCTCCTGCCCAAGCACGACGCTGACAATCTTTTCACGATCGATAGTACCAACGGGTACACCGTCATCGCCCAACACCCGAAATGGGCGACTGGTTTTCCCAACCTCAGAAGCTACATCTGCAACCTTCATGCTATAGCTTAAATCGCCTGCATATGCCCCGGCAGGACAGCCCGTCGTCATAATCGTTTCAAGCTGAATGACTTTGGTTCTGGGAATATGGCGTGTAAATTCCTCGACGTAGTCAGTCGCGGGATTGCTCACCAATTGCTCTGGTGTCGCGATCTGAACAATTTCTCCGTCTTTCATCACGGCAATACGATCAGCCAGCCGAATAGCCTCTTCAAAGTCATGTGTGATGAAGATGATTGTCTTATGAAGTTTGTTTTGGAGTCGCAGGAACTCATTTTGCATTTCTCTGCGAATGAGAGGATCAAGCGCTGAAAAGGGCTCATCCAGAAACCACAGATGCGGATCTCCGACCAATGATCGTGCAATACCAACCCGCTGCTGTTGCCCACCTGAAAGCTCTCGCGGATACGCCGTTTCACGCCCATTAAGGCCAACAAGCTCAATCATCTCATGGGCACGCGCTTCGCGCTCCGGTCGTTGAACGCCCTGAACATCAAGAGGAAATGCAACATTTTGCAAAACAGTCAGATGCGGGAGCAACGCAAATTGTTGGAACACCATGCCCATCTTTTTACGGCGGACGTCAATCAACTCACGTTTAGACATTGCCAGAAGGTCTTGGCCTTCAAAGTGGATTGAACCGGCAGTTGCTTCTATGAGGCGTGATAGACAGCGCACCAGTGTGGACTTTCCTGAGCCAGACAGGCCCATAATAACAAAGATCTCACCTTTCATAATCTGAAGGTTTGCGTCACGAACCGCACCCGTCAGATTTGCCTGCTCTAAGGCTGAGGTGTCCGGAGAGCTGTCCCGATTTTGCAAAAAAGTGTCTGCGTTTGCCCCATAGATCTTCCAGAGGCCTTTACAATCTAAAAGCACTGGCTGGTCCATGAAACATCTCCGTAAAACGCTGATATTGGGCATAAAGCTGAGCTTGCACAGACAAGAAGGAACAGATCCTCGATCTGAAACTACTCATCTTGAACGCTCTATTTTATCCAGCTAACCCATCGATCTTTGTTGGCAGAAAGCCACCCTTCAACAACAACCTCGACGGATTGCCCTTCCAGATCGACTTTGGAGATCATGGCGCTCATCTCGGTATTGCTGACATTGAAGTTGGAAATCGCTTGAGCAGCACCTGGCCACTTTTGACTCAAACCTGCCCAGGCAACTTTCCAGATGGGGCCAGTAGGTTTGCCACAATCATAAGCCGCAGATGGATTTACACCGATTGTCGCGTCTTGATAGCAAGCAGCAGAGTAGGACGGAAATTCGATAAATTTGCCCTCATACTTGGCTGGTGCCCAATGAGGCTCATAAAGCCATAAGATGATTGGCGCTTTTCGTTGATAAGCCGATTCCAGTTCTGCAAACAAAGCCGCATCGGTACCAGCATGGACAACTTCAAAGTCAAGCTCAAGTGCCTCGACACGCTCTTCATCAAAACCGCCCCATGTTACCGGACCGCCAAGGTACCGTCCCAAAGGAGCCGTTTCTGCTGTTGAAAATACATCTGCACAGTCCTTGAGCGCTTCCCAGTTCGGTAGGCCGGGACAAGCCTCTTCCATGTAAGAGGGGTACCACCATTCCTCGATGGCAATCATGCCACTTTCACCAAGACTGACAACATTTCCAGTCTCAATGGCTTCATCCATTGCTTCCCGGCCAGTTGTCTCCCAGATCTCCATTGCAACGTGCAGATCACCAGTCTTTAGGCCCGCAAATTGAGCGATGTAATCCGCTTGAACATACTCGATGTTGTAACCAGCTTGCTTGAGAACCTCACCCATAATGGTGGTTGTGATGATTTGACCGGACCAGTCATGAGTGGTGATTTTGATTGGATCTAGTGACTCAACTTCAGCAATTGCTGAGCTAACTCCCCAAGTCATAACCAAAGCAATTGATGGAATTACTGAGTATTTCATTTGGTCCCCTCCCGCAGATGATCCAATTCATCCATCCGCTGCAAGAATTTGAACCCGACCCCAATCAACTCCAGCAACGACAACTTATCTTACGTTGGGGTATTTGCAGAAATCAACATAATGGCACAATAAAATCTACTAATACCGATTCAAAGTGTGTGAAAATGTGGCTTTATGAGGTGTTTTATGTTTTAGATTGGAGAGCTTAAGCCATGTCTATGCAGGATTAATACGGATTAGATTGAATGGAAAACATCAACAATCAGACACAACGTGAAATCCTGAACGCAATAAAAACAGCAGGTGGCACAAGCCGAATCGTCACACTTGCCAAGAAGCTGAAACTATCTGAAGAGACCATTCGAAGGAACATCAAACCCCTCGCGAAAGAAGGTCTGCTTGAGAAAGTCCATGGTGGTGTTCGCCTATTCGCTGAAGAGGACCAAGAGAGCAGTTTTCATGCGCGGATGCAGGAATGTCCGGAGGCAAAACGGAAAATTGCAGCAACTGTCGCCAGTATGATTGAAGACGGTAGTTCTCTGTTCCTTGATGTGGGAAGTACAACAGCTTTTATTGCCGAAGCGTTGCAAGACCATAAGCGCCTGATGGTTGTAACGAACTCGGTCGCAGTTGCCTATAAGCTTGCTACGCGAAACGACAATCGGGTTTTTATGGCGGGAGGTGAACTCCGGGCTCATGATGGCGGAGCATTCGGGGCAACCGTTACGAGCTTCTTTGATAACTTTGAAACAGATTACGCCATTCTGTCAGCAGCGGCGATAAACGCCAGCAAAGGGTTAATGCTGTTCGATCTGGAAGAAGCCCAGATTTCCCGCACAGTTATGAAGCATGCGAAATGTAAGATTGTGGCAGCTGATACCAGAAAATTCACCAGATCAGCACCCATCACTGTATGTGATCCAACGCTCATTGATGTGATTGTAAGCGAGAAAGAACCCGCACCAGAATTCCACCAAGCCGCAAAAATCTGGCAAGCAAAAATTGTTATCGCAGATTGAGAATGGCCAATACTTTTACAAGGAGCTTAAAGCGACACCAATTTGCTTGTTTCGGGAGTTTTTCTGGACCGTGCTTGACAAGTCAAATTTTCGCTGAGACGAAGGATTATTTTGTAGGATAAGAAAGTGCCCATGAATTGGGTGCTACGCTTTCAACTCTTGATGGCAGTTATCCTCGTTTTGTTGTGAATTCAATTGCTGTTTTAGCGAGGCGATGACTACCTGTTCGTGTTGATCAATAGACGTCAGATGTTGCTCTCTCTTTGAATCTCAGGATACTCATAGAAACTACCTGCGTGACTTTGACAGCGATGCTGGTTTACTGGCTGCAAACCAAGGCAGCGGATTGTGTATCCTCACTAGTTTGGTGTGGTGAGGGCATGTTTGCTGCAATCAGCTCGAACACACAGTCAGTTAAAATGATATTCCAAGTTTTTCCGTGGGTTGGATAACGTACTCTGGAAACTCTATTGGACTAAATCCATTCTTTTGTACTTGTTGTGCATTTTCCTAATACGTTATCAGACGACCAAACAGGCAACACATTGCTAGAGGTCTAACAAAGAGGGTACTCTTAGAAACTTACTGCATTTAGGATGGACTTAAATGGGGGCTCTTGCAAAACTCAATTCCACTACTAATACAATAAATGCGGAAATTGAGACAGTTTTTTCAATATGTGTAGGAGCGCCTAGCGGCCATGCATAAACTACATACTTAGATAGAACCTACACTATAATGATTGGTATGTTCTCTTTTATAAATATTTTTTCGATTATCGAAATTAATAGCGTTTCCCTCAATCACGGCTTGCTGGGCATAATACTAAATAAATGCCAGCTTAAGATTTGAGTTGCGGCGCTTCATTGGTAATTAGTTGATGATAATGGAACTATCTGATTATCGGAAAACTTGGATGATCAGTTTATAAAAATAGGTTGGCGCACGGATCGCAACTTCTGAGTTAAGTATAAGAATTACTTATATTGACATACATCTAATCGATTTGATTTCTGGATCTTATGCATTATGAAACGCCGGTATCAGAAAACAAGTATCCAAGTTTTTTTGACATAGATCTTTGATGGCGTTGGTTTTCTTAATATGGCATCGAGTTTTGTAAATTAGTGGTATTAGCAATATTGGCAGAAGAGACTTATATTTTGGACACGGTCCAGCTCAAATTGACTGCTGAACAAATTGGTCATCTGACAGATGTTCGGCAAACGCTGCATAAAGCGCCGGAAGCTTCTGGTGAAGAAGAACAAACTGGCCGCTTTATTGTTGAGCAACTCGAGCGGATTGGGGCTGATCGTATTGTTTCCGGGCTCGGTGGTTTTGGGGTGATTGCTGAGTATCGTGGTGCTGCAGATGGGCCAACTGTCATGATCCGCTGTGAGCTGGATGGGTTGCCGATTGAGGAGATCTCTGAGGTTCCTTATCGCTCACAAATCCCGGGTCGTGGTCATCTGTGTGGGCATGACGGGCACATGACGATGGTTCTTGGCGTAGCACATTTGCTGTCCGCGCGACGCCCGAAGCAAGGGCGTGTTGTGTTGATGTTCCAGCCAGCTGAAGAGACTGGAGCAGGGGCGGCGGCTGTGATTGAAGATCCGAACTTCGCAGAGTTCCGGCCTGATTTTGCGTTTTCACTGCACAATTTACCGGGACGCCCCATGGGAGAAGTCAGCATCTGCCGGGAGTATGCCAATTGCGCATCCCGCGGAATGCAGATCAACCTGCGCGGAAAGAGCTCTCATGCAGCTGCACCGGAAGATGGTTTTTCTCCGGCCTCGGCAATCTCTGTGTTGATGGAGCAGCTTGCGAAGCTGGGTGTCGGCGGGGAAATGAATGATCAATTTACACTCAGCACACTAACACATGCCCGTTTAGGGGAGCCAACGTTTGGAATTGCACCCGGGTTTGGAGAGCTGCGTGTCACACTGCGGTCCATCAGTGATGCATTGATGGAAGATATGATTGACCGGGCACAAGAAGCTGTCACGCAGGCAACACCTGATCTGGATGTTTCAATCACATGGCACGATATTTTCCTCGCCTGTGTCAATCATCCAGAAAGCCGTGACCAGATTATTCAGGCAGCGAAGCGGGTCGGCACCCCATTGAAGGAACTGGACTATCCGATGCGGTGGTCAGAAGATTTTGGCCGATTTGGATTGGATAGGACAAAGTCTGCCATGTTCTTTTTGGGCTCTGGAGAAGAGCAGCCACAGCTCCACAATCCTGACTATGACTTCCCGGATGAGCTGATCCCGATTGGGGCAGACCTGTTCGTTACGATCATTGATCAGCTTTTGGGTCTTGCTGATTAGAGCTCATCGACGAGCTTGTAGCCCCATCTCTCCCAGAGATGGGGCATTCGTTTTACCCCCAGTGGTCAGGCCTAATTCAGATAACTTCTGTCTTCCAAAGGCACTTTTTTGATTTCATCCCGCAAGATTTCAATAAACGCTGCCTCCGCTGCATTGTGCCGGGTCTTTGAGTTCGTAATGAGTGCAATGTCGTAGACCGGCAGGTCTGCAAAGTCGGTAATGCGCCATAAGCGCTTCGCCTCGACGTAAGGCCGGGCCACATGGACCGGAAATGGGCCGACGCCGACGCCAATCTCGATCAATCGGCGCAACTCTTCCAAATGATAGGACCGACCAACAGGGGAATGCTCAATGCCCAGCTTGTTGCGTGCCATGGCAAACTCACTCATTTCTCCGCCGGGTTCATCAGTGGGGAAAGTCACATAGGGCTCGTGGGCAAGCTCTTCCTTGCGAATATCATCACGCCCAAACAGCGGGCTGAGGCGACCACAATAAAGCGCAAATCTCTCACGGTAGATAACCTCATAGGTCAGGCCAGGTTGACGAGCCGTGGTGAGGCCTATTCCGCAAGACGCCGTTTTGCGCTTCACCTGCGTCACCACATCACCACTTGTTGCAACCTTGATTGAGAGCGTCGCCTTTGGGTGCGTCCTGTGAAAACGAACAAAAGCTGCATCAATCACAGGCGACTCTGCATGGGTTGCTGTTGCGATGGAAACGTGTCCGGTCACGTCCTCGCGCACGTCTTTCAGGACTGCTGCAATGCGCGACACACCGCTATAAATCTCAAGACATTCCTCATAGAGAAGCTGCCCCGCTTTGGTCAGAGTGAACTCACCTGCATTACGGTCTATCAGCATGCAATCAAACTGATTTTCCAATCGTTTCAAGGCATTGGTAATGGCTGGCTGTGTTAGCAAAAGCCGCTTTGCTGCTTTGGTAACCCCTTTCTCTTCAACAATAATGAGAAAGGTATAAAGCAAGTTCCAATCGAGGTTTCGACAGAAGCGTTCAAGAGAGGTTCGATTCATATGATATTACTCAAATTTATATCTACATTAAATATATGAACTTGCTTAATGCGTCTACTCTTGGTCCTATGAATTTATGCGTAGGTTGTTAGTTGCAGCAAAAAGGGGTAGCGCACACAACCAGCACTCGGCATACGCAAAAAACGATTTTCCGGAGGAGAGACACTTGACCAATTTCACAAAATTCGCAGTTGCAACTGCACTGACAATCGGACTGACAAGCGGCGTTTCTGCTGCAACCAACTTGAAGCTTGCCGGTGTTGTACCAGTGGAGCATTACGGCAACACACTGCTTGAGCAGATCAAGACTGATATTGAAGCTGCCAATGTTGATTTGAAAGTAACCGTGTTCCCGGCAGGCCAGCTCGGTGCGGGCGAAGAACTGTTTGAAGCTGCTGCACGTGGAAACGTAGATCTGGTGCATTCAGTGGTGTATGCGCACAGTGATCCGGTCCTTGAAATCAACTCTCTGCCATACCTTGTGAGCAGCTGGGATGAAGCCGAAAAAGTTTATCTGAACAAAGGTTCTGCCTTCAATAAGATCTTTGCGGAGCGTCTTGACGGCTTGGGTCTCAAGCTTCTGGCGAACGCACCAGAAGGGTTCATCGGTGTTGTAGCAAATGATGTGCCTGACAATGCAGGCAACACAGGCGACAAAGGCATGAACATTCGTGTCTGGAGCTCTCAGGTCATCAAAGCGACCGTTGAATCAATCGGGTTTAAAGCCACCACAATGAACTGGGGTGAAGTCTTTCCTGCCATTCAGGCGGGTACGGTTGATGGAGCGATCTGCTGTACAGCGCAGTTGGCTTACAGCGCATTTGCAACCTCTGATGTTGGCAAGGCCTTCATCCCGTATAACGCTGTAGTCGAAAACACCACCTACTACGCCTCCAGCCGCACGTGGGACAAACTCTCCCAAGAGCAGCAGTCAGCTGTCCAGTCAGCTTTTGACAAAGCCGCACGTGATTATGCCGCTTGGGGCCGAAACAACGAGGCACAATACGTCACAAAGCTTCAGGAAAGCGGTTATCAGGTTGTGACTATATCTGATGAAGACCGTGCTGCTATCGCTGAGAAAGTGCGTGCGGACGTATGGCCACAAATCTCTGAAATCGTTGGCAAAGACACCATCGATGCTCTGATGGCAGATAAATAAGCACAAAGACACCTATGCGAACGGGTGGTCTGTTGCTGCCCGTTCCTTTTCCTGAAGTTAAGCCAGAACTATGAGCATTCATGTCTGAACTCTCACAACACCTCTCACCAGGCTGGTCTCGATTTGTCGACCGTCTGGTAACGATCAAATCCTGGTTGCTTGCCATCGGCTGCATCATCATGGCTGGCACGTTCTTCCTCGTGGTGATCTTTCGCTATGGATTTGGCTCAGACCTGTTTGCCTATGAAGAATGGCTGCTGATTATCTGTTTCTGGATGTATTTCGCAGGCGCCGCAATGGGAACCTACGATGGCTCTCATGTGAATGCAGACTTGCTGACCTATGTGATCAAGGATCCACGCAAAGCACATGTACGGGCCGTCGTTATCGGCTCGATTGAGTTCATCATAGCGATGGCACTGGTTTACTGGTCCGCACTCATGATCATTGATGAGATCGACAGCTATCCCCGGTGGCGGGCAACAATTGCCCTTCGAATTCCGTTCTTTGTCCCACGCCTTGCCATGCTGGTCGGCTTTGCAACCATGGCCTTCTACAGCCTGCTGCATCTGATCGTGCTCGTCAAAACCGGCCCAGCCAAATCTGCGGCACAACCAAATGTGCAACAGCAAGATGATGTGTCGCTTCCACCGGTCATGCCAGAGACAACAAAAACAAAAGAGCCAGCACTATGATTATTCTGGGAAGCCTTATTCTTATCTGTCTCATGCTGGTGATTGGCGTCAGCGTCCCAATGTCCTTTGGCGCTGTCCTGCTATTTATCGCGCTCTTTGGCGGGCACGACGTCAGCGGCTTTATGCCAACAGGGCACTGGAAGGTGAGTTCACTGGTCCTGCTTGCAATCCCATTGTTCATCCTGGCTGGCGCAATCATGGAGCGAGGCCGCATCGCGGCGCCCTTGGTGTCTCTTGCCGAGTTAATGGTGGGCAACGTCCGTGGTGGGCTGAGTGCAGCTGCGGTTGTTGCAAGTGGTATCTTTGGAGCCATCTCTGGTTCTGCTGCTGCTACGCTGACCTGTATCGGCTCCATCATGATGCCGCATCTGCGCAAAGCCAACTATCCGGAAGGCATGGCAGCGGCGCTGATCGTGAGCGCTAGTCCCTTGGGCCTGCTTATTCCGCCAAGCTCCTCGCAAATTCTCTATGCCTGGACCACACAGCAATCCGTGCTCAAATGCTTTCTGGCAACCGTTATTCCAGGGGTCATCCTCATCGGGTTCCTCTGCATCGTGAACTTCGTGATGCTGCGGAATGTAAAGGACCTGAAGACCGAACGTGTGGGAGGCAAGTTCGCGTTTGAGCTGCGCACCAGAAGCTTCAAAGCTATGCCTGCGCTCTTGATGCCTGTGATCATTCTGGGTGGCATCTATGGTGGTGTTATGACGCCAACAGAAGCTGCCGGTGTCGCTGTGATCTACGCAATTCCGATCGGCTTCTTTATCTATCGTGGTCTTGATAGGGAGAACTTTTTCCCAACGCTGCGCTATGCCGGCACAACCATCGGCGTTGTTATGATGATGGTACTTATGGTGCTCATTGTCAGCCAGTTTCTGGTGTTTGAGAATATTCCGGCAATGGCAAAGGATCTGATTTACTCAGTTTCTGATAATCCGATCATTATCCTGCTGATGGTCAATCTGGTCATGATCCTCATTGGCATGCTGATGGATGATATCTCCGGCTTGCTGTTGTCCGCGCCGCTCTTGCTGCCAATCGTGCAAAGTGTAGGCATGGAACCGGTTCACTTTGCAGCGGTGCTTGGTGTCAATCTGGGCATGGCAAACATCACGCCTCCAACAGCACCATTGCTTTATCTTGGAGCTCGTGTGACGGACGCTCCGGTCAATAAGATGATGAAGCCGACGCTAATCATGATTGCATTCGCATGGCTGCCAACGCTGGTAATCACGACCTTTATCCCGCAGGTTGCGCTTTGGTTGCCAGAACTGGTGTTCGGCTGATCAGAGTTTGGCCTCAGCTCACTCTAATAAGCTGAGGCAGCTCTCTACTGTTACTTTCACATCGGCATATATGAAGATGGCAACACCAATGTATTCATCTTGGTGCGAGATTTCGTGCACCCAAATTGAAGCGAATTTAAAGATTGCGCTCGGGCTTTTGCCCGACAAAACCAAGTTCTGTGCAGTTGTCAAAGCAGATGCCTATGGACACGGTATCGCGAACGTCATGCCAATCATCCAGCGCAACAACGTTCGTTATGTCGGCATCACGTCAAACGCAGAAGCGCAGGCTGTTCGCGACACCGGTTACAAAGGTAACTTGCTCCGGTTGCGGGCAACAACGCGCGATGAGGCTGAAGCTGCTTTGCCTTTTCAGGTTCAGGAGCAAGTGGGCAGTCTAGAGGGCGCATTGGAACTTGCCAGTGTCCGCAGGAATGACAGCACACCTGCAAACTACCATCTCTCGTTAAATGCAGGCGGAATGTCGCGTGATGGCTTGGAGCTTTCCTCCCTAAAAGGCAAAGAGGTATGCCAGCGTATCGTAGATTTGCTGGGACCGCACATCATAGGCGTGAGCACTCATTTTCCCTCAAATCTACCTGCGGAACTTGAGGCGAGCATCGCGCGCTATCATAAGGACGTGGATTGGGTCGCTGCCAATACGTCTCTGCAGCGTGAGAACCTGCTGGTCCATGCAGGCAGTACGCTGACACTCGTCTCCTCATGCAACCCTTACACAGACATGATGCGCTGTGGTGCGGTGATGTACGGCATTGTAAAGCCAGAGCTTGGCTTTAAGACCACCATGACATTAAAGGCGAGAATAATAAGCCTTGGAGAATTCCCCGCTGGCAGCACGATTGGTTATGACCGTGCGACGGTGCTGAATGAAGACAAGCGACTTGCGACAGTATCATTGGGATACGCCAACGGGTATCTGCGACGCTTTGCAGGACTAAGCAGTGTGCTTGTTCAGGGCAGAAAACAGCCCGTTTTGGGGAAAATTTCCATGAACACCATTGTCGTGGATGTGTCAGATCTCACCAGCGTTGCATTGGGAGAGGAAGTGGTTGTGTTTGGTAGCCAGCAATCTGCTGAAATCACAACTCAAATGGCAGAGGCGTCCTCAGGCACCATCATGGCTGATCTTTATACAGATTGGGGTCAACGCAATCCGCGCGTCGTAAAACACACTCAGGATGTCACGAAGAAAGAAACGTTGCTCATCTGACTTCAGATAATCTCTACAATTGATACAAATACACCCGCCGGAGGGTCTCCGGCGGGCGTATCTCGTTTTGCGAGAATTAGTTGCGCGGGGACAGGTGAAGACCTGCAATTGTACAGCGTACAGAACCGCCAGCCAGCTCAAGCGTTGGGATGGCAAGCGGCACCAATGTTGCTGTCGCTGAGATCCTGTCGCGTTGCTCTTCTGTCAAAATATCATAGGCAGTTTGCGAAAGTGCGAGCAGGGGGCCATCCTTGCCCATCAGTTCGATTGCATTTCCGGCAAATCCTGAGATCTGAGCATTGCTCAGCTCAATCACATCCCGACCTGTGGCTTCAAGACGTGCCACAACTTCTGAGCGCCGCGCCGTATCCGTGATCATGTCTGTACCGATCAGCGCAAAGTTGGTTCCAACACACATCAGCACGTTGGTATGATAGATCGACGTGCCCTTATCGTCTTCAGCTGCAAACACCATCGGCTCAAAGTTGAAGTGCGTGCAAAAGCGTTCCAGCGCGATTGGGTTGGTTCTGTCGCTCTCCACCGCATAGGCAACACGATCAATATGATCGAGCACCATTGCGCCAGTTCCCTCAAGATAAAGCCCGTCCTGCTCAAGGCCGGAATAGTCGATGACATCCTGAACACGGTAATCGGATTTCAGCATTTCAAGGATGTCGTGACGACGCTCCAAACGGCGATTTTCTGCCTTCATCGGAAAAATCGCAACGTGTCCGCCAGCATGGGTGGAGAACCAGTTGTTCGGGAAAACACAATCTGGAAGTCCCGGAGTATCTCCCTCAAACACATGAACGCGCACACCGTGAGATTCAAGCTGCTCCACCATTGCAGTATGCTCATCATAAGCCTGCTTAGCGTGCTCTGAATCTGTTGTGATCTCAGCCTGAAAAGCGTTGTCAGCAGCAGTCTCCGCATTCACTGAAAAGTGGTGCGGGCGAACCATGACGACGGCGCCGGGCGCTTGAACGGATGTACGGTTCATGCAGCGCCTCCGCTTTCCGGTTCTGCACGCATTACCATGCCAAACAGGTCACGCGGATCATCAGGATCGGCCAGCATATCAAGATCATGGTACAAGCCTGTGCCCTTAAGCTGGTCACGAACGTAGCGAAGGGCGGAGAAGTCCTCAGTTGCAAAGCCTACACCGTCAAACAGCGTGATCTGACGCTCGTCTTTGCGGCCCTCTGCCTGACCCGTGATCACTTTCCAGATCTCAGTGACAGGGAAATCCTCAGGCATCTGCTGAATTTCGCCTTCGATGCGCGTCTGAGGTGGATACTCAACGAAGACATCCGAGCGGGTCAGGATGCCACTGGCAAGCTCAGTCTTGCCCGGGCAGTCGCCACCAATCGCGTTGATATGTACGCCAGTTCCAACCATATTGTCGGAAAGCACGGTGGCATTCTGCTTGTCGGCGGTGCAGGTGGTGATGATCTGTGCGCCAAGAGCCGCTTCTTCTGCGCTTTTGCAGGACTGCAAGGTCAAACCGCGACCTTCCAGATTGCGCATGAGTTTTTCGGTCGCTTTGGGATCAACATCATAAAGCCGCAGGGTTTTGATCCCGCAAATTTCCTTCATCGCCAAAGCCTGAAACTCCGACTGCGCACCGTTGCCGATCATCGCCATGGTATGAGCATCTTTAGGAGCAAGGTATTTTGCCACCACTGCTGAGGTCGCTGCTGTGCGAAGCGCTGTCAGCACGGTCATTTCAGTCACAAGGACAGGGTAACCGGTATAAACATCTGCCAGAAGACCAAACGCAGTAACAGTCTGCAGGCCTTCCTTAGTGTTCTTTGGATGCCCGTTGACGTATTTGAAGCCGTATGTCTCGCCATCCGAGGTCGGCATCAGCTCGATAACACCTTCTTTGGAGTGGGAAGCCACCCGGGGTGTCTTGTCAAACAGCTCCCACCGACGAAAATCTTCTTCGACGTAGTCGGCGATGCCCGAGAGCATTTTCTCAATGCCAATGTGATGGACCAGCTTCATCATATTGTCGACACTGACAAATGGAACGAACGCGAGTTCTGACGGGGCAGGGGCTGACATGAGCTTTCCTCAAGTAATTACAGTTTCCCTAGTATCAACTGTGCAAATTGCAAAAAACATATCAATCTTGCTAAGTATGAGAGATAGTTTTTGACAGATTGCTAGGTTAATTTTATATTATTGCTAAACTTATGGGTTGAGAGCACTTATGAAGCAAAACCATACGGCGAAACATATTTATGATGAACTCGACCGGCAATTAATCAGCCTTTTGCGTTTGGATGGCCGTGCTCCAGTCTCCAAACTTTCACAGATTATGGGCGTCTCACGCGCAACAGTACAAACACGCATGGACCGGCTGCTGGAAACAGGCGCTCTGCTTGGTTTTACGGCACGAGTGCGTGAAGATTATGACAGCGGCGAGATCCGTGCTGTCATGATGATTGAAGTGATGGGACGCAACACCACCCAGGTCATCCGCAAACTGCGCGGTCTGCCTGAACTGCAAGTCCTTCACACCACCAGCGGTAAATGGGATCTGGTCACAGACATCCGCGTCGAAAACCTCTCAGAATTCGACCGCGTCCTGCGTGAAGTCCGCCTTATCGAAGGCGTCATGAACAGCGAAACAAGCATCTTGCTGTCCAGTGTTTGACTGCTAGCAACTTGCCTTGTTTGGGTTCCTAATTGATCCGCAACAAGCGTTTAAGCTTAGTTTGGAATCCGCCGCGTTTCTCTTTTCGCGCTAATTCCTCTTCAGAGATGAGAAACGTTACTTGCACCACATAGCGTTCGCCTTTGAACGAAGGATGGCCATGCCAGCTTGTTTCTGAGCGTTTGAATGCGAACACGTTCCCAGCGAGTGGAGAGACTTCCTCTGCATAGTCGCCCATGTCAGTGTCTCCATTAAGGGCACGAATGGCACCGCCTGCGGCGTCATCCCAGTCTTCATTGAGATAGATGAGCATGGTGCATATCTTGGATTTGGAATCGTTGTGAATACGGCCATCACCGTGTTTGGACAAGCGTCGCACAGTGATCATCCGTGGCTTGTCCATAAGATCCAAACTGAGTTTTTCCGAAAGAATTTCAGCCAGTTCCGGTTTATAAAGATCATCTACAAGCTGCTTGAATGCGCCAGTCGCTTCAAGTTTTGACAAGGGCAGATACCCAGTTTGTTTGATGTCCGGATAATCACGACGAACATCAGCAGCTTGCTTCTTGGTCAGTACATTTTCCCCCACCAGATACTGGAAAGGAGTTGTACGAGTATTGGAGTCTCTGAGAGCATCGAAATTGATCATTTTCCAACTTCCCTGACGCAGCAAAAAACAAGTGGTAGCTGTAGCACAGGTTAGAAAAGCCAAAAATTCTCAGTTCTGAGTGCAGAAAATTTGAGACTGTAATTTAAATGGTAAAGGATCAAATCGACCAGAGAGATCTCTTGAGTTGATTTGGCTGTGAAATAATAACTCATTATAAAAAGTCTGTTCTATGCGCCAGATTTCTAAGATCTGGAGAACAAGTGCATAGGGAAATGCCATTTGAAAGAAATCCTCCAGTCAAATGGCATTGCAGTCTTTTTATAGATGCCATTCAGCGAGACCGATGCGTTCTGAGCTGTCTACCCGCAATGTGATGGGTTGGCTGTCCTTGTCGTGCATGAGGACCGTATCCGCCCCCACACATTCAGTGAGCATGATTACGATGTTTCCTCGTGACAAACTGTCTGTGTGAATTGTTCCACCCGGAAGCATTATTGCTTTGCCATCCGGAACTTTAATATTGGCCAGCGCAAACTGGTCGTCTTTGATCTGTTTGCCCACGGTAATAACGATCTCGTCCTGATCTGACGAAGCCATAAAGATATGAGGAAACTCATGTCTTTCGACGAAAAACCCATTGGCTTCTTCGAGAGAATATTGGTGGTTTGCTGGTGTAATTTGATATTCAACGACGTTGAGGTCACACTTATCGAACTTCACCGGAACGGTTTCGCCTTTATCAAAGACTTTCACGCCAAAGGCTTGTGTTACATCTTCGAATGCAGGCGATAATTCCGTTACCATCGGAATTTCCAGTAAGACATCTGCACAGCACAAACACCCAGATGCTCCAAACACGTTTCCAGGCGCGGCGATGCTGACTGTGTTTGCATCATGCCATGTCCCTTCTATGACAGAAAAGGCGCTATCGGGCAGTGAAGACAATGATGTTTTCGTCTCCAAGATACTCTGGTGAGTGCCCGCGACCGTTTGTGAAGGAGAAGCCGGTGTAATGTGAGGGGCACTTCGATTAATAACCACATCACTCCCCGGTGGGATGATACTATGAAGAGCGTTGGTTGTGACAGCAACTTCATTGTTGACCACACGGTGTATCGATACAGCCGTTAAAGAGCTCTCTACTTTCTGACTTGAGAGCTCTGCATTGTACTTGGCTGTGATTCCGACATCATTCAGGCGCCGTTCCTGATAATCTGGCAGCTTTATGCTCTTATCGGTAGAGCTTGAACTCACCGCATTCTGTAGGTTTGCTTGTACCTGCGGCGTTGATGTTGCAAGTGTGACTGGCATCCTGGTTTCTTCTCAGAAATTGCAGGACTGATGAGCCCTTTTCTTGAAAAAGGTACTCATCTTTGTCCTGACTTGATTGAAATGAACATGCTGCATCGTGCGGTCACGTCTGCATCAAACAGACTGTGACCGAGCAATCAGCGGTTTGATGAACTCAGGCGTTATTCAGAAAGCGCCTGCAACTCAGTTTCAAACTGCGTACGTTCTTCTGGTGTGAAACCGCGTAAGTGGTTGCCATCTGTGCGTTGCGCGATCACACTAGCGACGAACTCGTTGGCTTTGTCCGCAGGAATGTCCGGATAGTTTTGAGCCACATAAAGGGCAATGGTCTGCTGATCTTCGTTGAAGTTGATGCCACCTGGTGTCGTGATCTGTTGTGGTTTGAAGCTTTCAGTCTGTGCCGCAATGTTCAGCTGTGCTCCACCAATCAGGCGTGGATCTGCAACTGTTGCTGGCTGTGTGCGGCTCAAGCCTTGCGCCAACAGGTCTGACACGCGGATTGGTTTAGCCGTACCACCCAGATCGTTTGCCGCTTTGCTCCGTAAATCGAAGGTATGCAGCAGCTCATTAACGTCGCTCAGAGATTGCTCAACGTCGGTTGCTTTAAGTGCGCTTAACAGTGCAGCCTTCTGGTCCTCATATTCGCCCGGTTTTTTTAAACCGGAATCAGGCTTCAGAAGCTGTTCAAATGGCTTTGCATCCAACAGAGCTGGGAAATGTTCTGTAGCCAAAGAACGGAACTCAGGATTGTTCTCAAGGACAGCTTCAAGCTGTGAGCTGTAATCTGCATCAAGATAATTGTGTTGGATCCCACGGCTGGACTGCATCGCAGCAGCACCGACCACTTCCAGACCTTCAGTCTTGGTCGTACCTGCAACTTCCAGACCCACCACGTGCTGCCAGGCCCCACCGGAAGAAAGGTCACTGAAACGCTGGTTGACGTCGTAGACTGGCTGCAACTGTGAGGCCAGTTCTCTTTCAAGGATCGGGACTTTCTTAGCTGCGCCCTCAACCACTTCGGTTCTGCTGGTTCCGCCACCGCGCTGACCGACTGCATAGACCAGGTAGTCTGCTTCAAAGTCTCCACCATCTGTGCTGATGGTCAAGGGGCGATTTTCACCAGCAGAGACTTTGTTGATCTGCTGATAACGGAACACAGTGCCGCCATCAGAACGGTCATTACCCGCTTCCTGTGCCGTAAAGGTGGCCTCAATACCAACAGAGCGCACATCCCACGTCAGCGCTACGCCAGGCTTTTGATGAGGCTGCATCATCCAGAAGATGTTTTCCTTATCAACGCCGCGTGTTGAGAGCTCCATAATCGCATCTGTACCCGCATTCGGGCCCATTACCGCCACAACACGTCCGGTCAGGTCTCGTGTGCCTGCTTCGTTACGCTGGAACTGATCCAGATCCAGACAGTTGGCAGCATTGGGGTGACCAGACTTTCTGAAATCAGCCACTTCCGGCGGGACGTGATGGTACTCGTAGTCTGAGCGTTCAATGCCGGCGCCTGTGGCAAGGATGACCTTCTTGGCCAGAAGCGGCTCGCTATCTGCATCAGTCTGCACCTTATAAAGACCAGTCTCGTTGTCTCGGCTGATCTGACGGACCTCAGCATCTAGGATGTTCCCACCAGAAACCTGATCGATGCGTTGCGCATTGAGCTGAGACCACTCCTGTCTGTCAACCGGGTCCAGGCAAGAGGATGCAATTGGTTCATCACCAGGGTTCACCAGTTGCTGTGCCTGGTTGATGCATTGAGTGTAATGGCCTTTTTCATAACCTCGTGCGCCAGCCCATGGATCATTTTTGCCAACTACAAGCACGTTGTTCTTCGTACTGTCCGCAACAATAGAGCAATCACACCGTTTCAGACTGGTGAGGTAGGCTGCTGCCGATGTGCCTCGCCCGACACAAATCAGATCATATAATGATTTGTCAGCACCAGCGTTTCCTTGCGTCGTTGCGAGTTGATCTTTGACAGCGGACTGCGTTTCAACGGCTTTTTGTTGATGCGATTGCAGCGCCGGGTGAGGAGAACTCGGCGCCGGACTGCTTGTTGTGTCAGCCTGTGGTGGGATGTTGGCAGGTGCAATTGTTGGTGTCGTAGAAGTCGCTTGCGGGATGGTCATCGGCGAAGCCCTCGTTCTTATGGGGATCAGATTTTAAGGGAGTTTTGGGGAATTTCTGTTGCGAGCTCCTGTGTAAGGAGAACGCCAGCTTTCAAAAGCTCCCTCCAACCTTGCGCACGTTCTGCAAACTCAGAAAGGGCAGCAAAAAGGTCGTGACGAGCCAACCCATTCATCGGAATATCCCAGAGGAGGGTGATGGTCTTGTCTGTATCTGCCAACATTGCAAACCGCAGGCTACCGGTGCCCGCCCAAGACTGATTGACTTTTAAAAAGTACTCCAGCAGATCAACCCGGTTCTCTTCTGGTATTCCGCCCAACTCCGCACTGATGGCGAGGGCATGTCTGTCTTCTTCCAGCGTCGCAATCACGTCCAAACCTGACGTGAACTGAAACAGCCAACTGTCACGTGCCGGATCCGCAAACACGGATGCATCAACGAATAAGTCACTCACTTCCGTGACGAGTTTCGATACTTCACTCGTACCAACCATAGTTTTCCGCCCTATGTCTTGCCGCCGTCCACGGCCTTATGTCTGCGCAAAACATTAGAACAGGTAGCAAAAGGCGATTGTGCCGATAGGCATAGCTCACAGAGGTGTGATGGAGTTTGAGGGGCCGATGCAACCAATATATATTTGAAGTACATGTTGGTATTTTGCTGCAAATAGACAAGCGTATATTTATCTTCTAAGCATAGTAATATTCTATTTTTTGAGAATAGCTTTACTGTCGTTAATCTGTGTTTCGTGCCATAACATAGTTAATCCAATTAGATTAAAGGTGTTTGAGTGAAAAATTAAATAGAGATTTTAAAAGACTATGCCATTTGTGGGTTTTATACATATCGGGATTTATTTTTGATCAAATAGCACTTCAAGTGGATAAGTTGGATGGTAATGTCAGGTAGAATTTCGGAATAAATGAAAACATATCCGTCTAACGCTTGAAATTTAGTTCAAATCCTTCAACAACCGGCCATGTTTCCTCGTTTGCTTAATGACTTCTCCGAAGGTGTTGAAGCCGTGGGAGGATAGGAGGGGGAGGAGTTTGCAGAGGGCTTGGGCGGTGGCCTGGGCGTCGCCGAGGGCTGTGTGGCGCAAAGCTATGGGGATTTCTATGCCAAGGCGGGTGCAAAGGGCGTCGAGAGTGTGCACCTGATCTGCGCCGAAAACGACCGCAGACAAGAGGACCGTATCAAGGATCGGATGGTCCCAGGCATGGCCGGACAAGTGGCCGTATCGATGTAGGAATGCCATGTCGAACGGAGCATTGTGCGCGACAATGACGGAGTCTTTGGCGAAAGCATGGAACTTAGAAATTGCAGTGATCGGGTCTGGGGCATTTGCCACCATGTCATCTGTGATCCGGTGAACTCCGGTTGAGGCAGCCGGAATGGGTCTGCCTGGATTGACGAGTTGGTCCACTGTTTCACCGGGAATGACACGTCCGTTGACAACCCGCACGGCCCCAATCTGGACAATGTCGTCCTTGTTTGGCATGAGGCCAGTTGTTTCTGTATCGAAAACGACGAAGCTCAGATCACGTAGTGAGCGTTCCTCAATTTCCTTTTCAAAATGGTGCTGGGCCGCTTCAAAATCATAAATCAGAGGTCGCGGGGCCTCTGGTGCGATGCGGGCGGTCGCATCGTCAATCAGGATCATGTAGCCCGACATCCCTCTGAGTTTTTTAAGGCGCAATTGAAAATTGAGGTTGCCACGGGCTCCTTTCACATCAACAGCAATTTCTGTTTTCAATTCGATCAACTGATCGTAGGCAGCGCGCACCTCTTCCTCGATAAAATAATCAAAGATGGATGCACTCAAACGTGGAACATGAACCTGCCCAAGAATGTCTGCGGCTTGACCGTCATAAAGCATGATTTTGTGCGTAGAGCTGACGAGCACGATGGCGACGGGGATCTCAGTTAACAGCAAGGCCAGCTGCTCGCGCTCGCTCGCCAGCTGCGCCGTTGCATCAGAAACCAACTCATCAGTTTCTGCACTGTCATTGGTTAAACGCCAGGCAACCGCATGAGCCGCAGGCGCAAGGTCACCAAGGTATTTCGCTTCTTCAAAATCAATTGAGGCATCAACATTAGCATGAGCTGTCGTGCGGATGGCAGCGGAGAGACGTTGCACTGGTTTGGCAACATTTTCGTCAAACAGAAGCCAGATGCTGACTGAGATCGCAAGAAGACCGAAAATGGATAGAATACCGGCCAACAGGAAGCCTGAGGCCGGTGTTGTTTCTGCAATACGGGTGTATCCAAAATAAAGCGCAGCCCCGACAACGGCACAGCTTGCTGCGGCAACACCCGCGAACAAGAGGAAAATCCGAAATCGTAAACTGAGGCCTGTTAACATTACCCCGCTCCGCATATTGTTGAGGTGATCCTGTCATTTTCGGGCACTGACACCCACTGAGCCCCAGAGATGCTTCCACCTTCCTCAAAAATGATACCGTCAGCCAATGCTGCCCGTCGGCTGGTGGCGCAATCGGTAAGCACAGGAAGCTTGTTCACCGGAGACCAGCGGCCAAAGAAGTAAGCTTGCGCCAGTTTCATGCCCGGCTGCTCTGGATGTGTCTGGATCGTAGCAGTATCAATCGCGACAAATCTTTCCGTGAAGGGAAACAGATAGGTCCATGGACGATAGAAGGCTTTGCTTTCTACAGTTTCAGCAACCACTATGCCATCAGGGAGCGTATCTTTGGTGCGCGAAAACCAGCTGTACTCGCTGGAGATTGTTGCCAGCAACATGGCAGCACCGGCAGCAACCGGGGCAAACCAGCGCGGCAAACGCCCACCAAGAACATGATTGATCAACATCACAAGACCAGCTCCGGCAACGCCTGCAATGAAGGTCCCGATCAATTCAAGAAACATGTTATTCCTCCCAGGTGACTGTGGTCGCTTTTGTCTCGCCACAGCTTTGATTATTATTGGTCTAGAGCGGAGCGAATTCTTGTTGCTTGATTGAATCCAATCAAACAGAACGCCCTCTAGCTTAGCATTCCACGGCCATGCCCAACTGCTGACTGCATGGTTTTAACAACAACAAACGCATCCCGGACATGGGAGCGTTCAAAATCTGACAGGCTAGAAGGCTGCAGAAAATTATCGGGTTGAGCGCCTTGTTTAACCAGATCGGCCTGATGCTGGATTCGCGTCTCGGCGATCAGGTCATAAGCATCCAGAAGATCTCCTGCGCCTGATTTGCTCAGTTGGCCACTCTCACGAGCTTCTTCCAGCCGTGCGCGGGTATTAACCGCCCCGATCTGTCCTTGCAGCGCATAGATCCGAGCCAGATCAACCACTGGCACCACGCCGTTATGCTTCATGTCCAACGTGTTCTTATGCTCACCAGAGCGGATGGTTGCCAATCCGCGCAGCAGGCTGAGTGGCGGCGTATGCTTCAACGAGTTACTGACCATGTGCGCCACGAAAATCGAGTTACGGCTTGAAGCTTCCAGTGTTTGTGTTTGCAGGTCTTCAAAGAGCGAGACTTCGCCGCCAATCGGCCTGAGGTCAAACATGACAGAGCTGAGCATCTGCGCTTCTGGGTCCGGTTTGTTGATCCATCCTTCAAAATAGGTTTTCCAGACAGATAACGGCTGGCTCCAGCGCGGGTTCGTCGCCATCATGTCACCAGGGCAGTAGATGTAACCACTGGTGTTCAGGCCATCACACACAAACTTTGCCAAATCAGCAAAGTACCCAAGCCGTTGCTCGTCGGTAACGTGGTCATCCAAAAACAGACAATTATCCTGATCACTGACCCCGGTCTGTTCGCGGCGCCCTTGCGAGCCACAGGCAAGCCAAAGATACGGGACGGGTGGAGGGCCAAACTTTTCTTCTGCCAGTTTCAGCAAGCGGCGGGTTGCGGCATCAGCAATATCAGAGATCAACCGTGTGACAATTTCGTGCCGACTGCCACCAGCCACCAACTGCACCAGCAGGTTGGGTATCCGGGCCGTCACCCGTGCTATGTCATAGGCATCTTTGGCCCTGGCAACTTCGCTGACCAACTCAGCTGAACTGATGGCCTGAAACCGTGTCAAATCCGTTTGCGTCACCATGCCGACGAGGCGCTCACCCTCCACGATTGGGACATGACCAATACGCCGTTCCATCATCAAATGTAAAAGATCCGACCCAATGGCTGATGGGGCAAGCACGATGGGACTAGCCGTCATGACAGCTTCAACCGGTGTCTCAACTGATAAAGCAGGCGCCAAAACCTTAAAGGAGAGATCCCGCACCGTAATGATCCCGATCAGCCCACCTTTTGCATCTGTCACACACAGCGAAGAAACGCGTGCATCCCTCATCTGCTGAGCAGCATGTTGTACTGTGTCGTCAGGACGGCAGGTAATCGGGTTGGGCGCCATAAATGATTCAATTGGAATGGCGGCCAGATCGTTTTCGCGGGTCCGCGGCTTCTGTGTCCGGTCAAAGAAACGGGCAACGGGTTGATGCGCTGCGATCAGCTCTGTCAATAATGCAGGCGGGAGCACCAAAAGGACGGTTGGCTCACCGGCTTTTGCGGATGTAACCGCGCGTCCGTCCAGAAACAGACCGCGCTCCCCAAACGAATTGCGAATGCCAAGACGGCTTATGACGGCATCATTCTTATCCCGGATTTCGACGCCGCCCTCGTAGATGAGAAAGAGCCCTGGCAGCTGTTCTCCAAGCTCATAAATACCAGCACCGTGGACACGCTCCCACACTGTTATCTGATTGGACAACGCCTCTTGATCTGTTTCTGGAAGAACATCATAGGGATGCACGGATTTCAGAAACTGCAGGACTTGCTCTGATGTAAGAGGCATGGCTCCGCCTTCAGCTGGAAGAAATAAAGTCCTGCCCAGCATAGGCCGGGCAGGACAGGATCGAAAGACAGCGGGTTACTGAGGTTCAGCAACCCGCATGAGTTATCAATGATCCTGAGCTGCACCGGCTCCACGAGGGATGCGAACGCTTTCCACGAGGTCCTTGATCACCTGAGGTGTTTCCTTCGTCATGCCTGCAACAAAGTAGGCAACAGCGAAGTTCACAGCCGCACCAATCGCACCAAACGATGTGGACTTGATCGTACCAAGCAGTGGGTCAGCATCAGAGAAGCTGGCTGTGCCTGGAATAAAGAACCAGCCCTTGTGCAGGAAGATGTAAACAAGGGTCACAACCAGACCAGACAACATACCTGCAACAGCGCCGGTGTTGTTGATGCGGGTTGAGAAGATACCCATCATCAGCGCAGGGAAGATGGATGCCGCCGCAAGACCGAAGGCCAGTGCCACTGTTTGTGCCGCAAAGCCCGGAGGATTGAGCCCCAGATAGGTTGCCACAATAATCGCAACCGCCATGGCTACTCGGGCAGACATCAACTCACTCTTTTCTGAGATTGATGGCCTAATTGCCCCCTTGATCAAATCATGGCTAACCGCTGAGGAGATTGCGAGCAAGAGCCCTGCTGCTGTTGAAAGGGCCGCTGCTAAGCCGCCTGCAGCGACAAGACCAATCACCCAACCTGGAAGGTTTGCAATTTCCGGGTTCGCCAGCACGAGGATGTCGCGGTTGAACTTTGTCAACTCATTTCCAACCCAGCCTTTTTCGCCGGCAAGAGTTTGCATTTTTTCACTCTTGTCGTTGTAGTACTGGATTTTGCCGTCGCCGTTCTTGTCTTCCCAAGCCAGAAGTCCTGTCTTTTCCCAGGTGTGCATCCAGTCATATTTTGGGTCGTTCTTAATTTGTGCAACTTCAACAGCACCACCATTAATGCCGCCGTTTGGCCACATCATATCTGTGATGTTAAGACGTGCCATCGCGCCAACTGCAGGAGCGGTGATGTAAAGCAATGCAATGAACACCAGCGCCCAACCTGCGGACCAGCGTGCATCAGCCACTTTAGGCACGGTGAAGAAGCGCATGATCACGTGCGGCAGACCAGCAGTACCAATCATCAGAGACAGCGTGAACAGCACCATGTTGAAGGTGTCAGCATTGTTTGAGGTATATGAATTGAAGCCAAGCTCGGTCACCACCTGATCCAGTTTGGTCAGAAGCGGTTCACCACTTGCAACATCATTACCGAACAGCCCAAGACCTGGAATTGGGTTGCCAGTCAATTGCAGCGAGATGAAAACTGCTGGAATGGTGTAAGCGGTAATCAGCACCACATACTGAGCGACCTGCGTATAGGTAACGCCCTTCATGCCACCGAACACAGCGTAAGCAAACACAACACAGGCACCGATCAGCAGGCCTGTTGTGTTGTCAACTTCCAGAAAGCGGCCAAACGCGACGCCAACACCGGTCATCTGACCGATCACGTAGGTGGTTGACGCAACAATCAAGCAAACCACAGCAACAATACGAGCGGTCTGACTGTAGAAGCGATCACCGATAAACTCAGAGACGGTGAACTTGCCGAACTTGCGCAGATACGGAGCAAGAAGCAGTGCCAGTAGCACATAGCCACCGGTCCAGCCCATCAGGAAGGATGAGTTGTCATAGCCGGTAAACGCAATAAGGCCGGCCATGGAAATAAAAGAGGCTGCAGACATCCAGTCAGCTGCAGTTGCCATGCCATTGGTGACAGGATGGACGCCGCGGCCCGCAGCGTAAAATTCAGATGTGGAACCCGCACGGGCCCAGATCGCGATGCCGATGTAGAGCGCAAAGGAGCTACCCACAAATAGCAAGTTGATAGTAAACTGATCCATGATCTGAAAAGCCCCTATTCTTCTTCAACGCCGTGTTCACGGTCAAGACGGTTCATACGCCAGGCGTAGAAAAAGATGATCGCCAGGAAGACCAGAATGGAGCCCTGTTGTGCGAACCAAAACCCCAGATCAGTGCCGCCAACACGAATGCCGCTCAGCAGCGGGCGCAGCAAAATGCCAAACCCGAACGAGACCAGAGCCCATATAACGAGGCTTATTTTAATGATACGCATATTGGCAGCCCAATATGCGTTGTTGGATGAGTTATCTGACATGCTCTCCTCCCGTTTGGGCCGGATGAAATTCAACCGGACGGCATATGCCCCCAAATCTCAAACTGGATTTGCTGTTGATGACCAGTACCTCCCACTGGTCAGCTGGCTTGGAGAGTATTCGTTGATCTTGTTTGGCTTAACAAACCCCATCAAGAAAAGCCGCTCAGGTGACGAAGAATCCCATCAAAACATCACCATTTCCAGAAAGCTAAGCTTTACATTTGCGTAGAGTTTCGAGCTTGCAGACTTACACAGCTAGCCGCTTGCTCCCTTAAACCCGCCCCACTTCATCAAGAAAGCGTTGCGTCAGTTCCCAATGCCGGAACTGAGCTATCACAAGATCCTCCAACGACTCCCACACAAGCCACCTTCACCGCCTAGTTTGTTCCCCCAAAGTCAACTTGTACACGCCTACTTACGTAGAGAATACTTATGTATTACAACCAAAGACTTTGAAACTACTTACAGCTTGGTTTCCTTTTTAACTTGTCAAATTGTTGCGACATAAATATAGACACCATGAATTCTCAAGGAACCGAGAACGTTTCCATGAGTGTTGTCAAAACTGGAGTTTGTCCCAGTTTCCGGACAGTTTGATTAAAGTAGTTATGCCGCCATTTTCCGAGCCCTTTGTTCATATGCCTAACAATGTGAATTGTAGTTTATTGCCGAATGTTGGCGTCGGCGGCTGTGGAACAACCTCAATGTATTCAAAGATCGCTGCTTTTGCCTGCTACCTTGACTAGAATATCAAGCGCTGGATGAGACTTTCTTCATAGAGGCAAAAAAGCTCTCCATGAGAGCATTATCAAGTCACTTGCCCACGCTACACATGGATTGTCTGACGCCAGTTTCACGCCGCAGCTTGCGATACTCCTCGGAGCGAGATGGCGACTCGAGGTCGCTATGCTGAATAAGACCGATAGTCACTCTGCGCCTTGCCAGAGCTATGTTGCAGACATCACTGAGCAGGCTTGCCTTCATATACTTGTCCATAGCCCAGCCGACAATTTCCCGTGTTGCTATGTCCTTAATGTCGACCACAGACCGCCAACCTTCCTCGGTGACACAGTAGGTGATCTCAGCAAGTCAGATGGTGTTTGGTACAAAATAATCCAAGTTAGTATACTCAATTGTCCGGAATTCAGGGTGGATTCCAATTGTTGTGGCAACATAAAATAGATAAAGATAATATTAGTCATACTTTCGCTTTTGATGTCTAAAGCAGAGCGCAGGCATCATCGAGCACACTTTGACTATTATTTCTGATAGCACAGAGTTTCTGTGCTTTTTCAAACTTAGTTGTGCGAGTTCAAGATCTGTCAGTGCTGTTGTTTCTTCAGATAATACTATGTGTTTCTGTCTGCAGTGCAATCGGTGCAGGGGCAACGACTTCGCTGATTATCTGAGGCCGGGATGCATATGGCATGCTCTGAGGAAATACGGCTTCCGTCAACTCGGAGTTGTTAAGGCTCAGCCCAGCTTTCGCAATAACTTCCAAATTTAGGGTACATCTGATGTATCCCAGTCCGTCAATAAGGCTTGTGATAGCTGGCAAGGCAAAAAACATCGGGCAACGATCATCGTTCTCTCTATCTCGATTCATACTCGTCTTTATCGCGCGCCTGTTGCCGCTGCCAAGGTCTCATGAAGTGCGTCATCTCCTGTGTTGGGGAAGTAAGGTGATGCCGGTGTTGTGTGTTCCGTTTGCGGAACACACAACACTCTAAGATAGCTTCGAAAACTCAATGTACTTGGAGACATAGATGAGCCTCCAAGTATCAGTTGAGACACATTTTTGATTATAGCTATTTTTTTAAATGTGAACGTATCGATGATCGTTGCATAAACTCCTGCGGATAACCTAACAACCAACAATGGGATCAAAGCAACTCGGATTGTGACAAGTGGAGGTACTGCATGAAGCGTTCGTATTGTGTGACAACGTCCGCTATCAACTGTTCCTCGGTATAGCCGAGTACGTCGTACTCCTGACCGCCTTGGGCAAGGAACACCTCGACGCGGTAGTAATTGGTGCCTTCCTCTTCGGTCTCGTCCTCATTTTCATCTTCGTCAATGAGGTGACCTGGACCGATTGCCAATGCGGTTGTGAAGTAGCGCTTTCGCAGGCCATACACAAAGACCGTTTCTTCAGACTGTTCGATGGTCAATCGATAGTTCTTGGTACCGGTCAGTGTAGCTTTGAAACCGCGTGTCTCAAATTCCGCCTGCACCTTTTCCAGAGCAGGCTTGCCAATAGTACCCATAAAATGTCGTGCGTCTTTTAAGGTCGCGTTCTCAGTCAGCGTTCCGATGCGCTGCCGCCAATCCACAGTGCTTTTAGTGTACTGCACTGTGGTGTGGTGCATTTGCAGGTTTTTGGTGCGCAAAGCATCATCCTGCAAGGCTTTGTAAAGGCCAAAGCACATCAGCAACATAACAATGAGGAAGGGGAGCGCACTCGCAATTGTTGCAGTTTGTAAAGCTCCCAGCCCACCTGCCGATAACAACACAATCGCAACAGCACCTTGCAGCACAGCCCAAAATACACGCTGCCAGACAGGGGAGTTGATGTCGCCGCCAGAGGTCAAGCTGTCAATAACCAAAGACCCGGAGTCGGAGGAAGTTACAAAGAAGACGACCACCAGCACGACACCCAGCATGGAGAGTACAGATGAAAATGGCATATACTCAAAGAACTTGAAGAGAGCCAGAGACACATCAGTAGAAACGGCTTCAGCAAGGCTATCTGCCCCGCCATTGAGGATCAGATCAATACCTGTGTTCCCAAAGATCGTGAACCAGATCAGGCTGAAACCTGTTGGTACAAACAGTAGGCCAACGAGGAATTCACGGATGGAACGACCACGGGAAACGCGTGCGATAAAGGTACCTACAAAAGGTGACCACGAGATCCACCAGCCCCAATAAAGCAGAGTCCAACCGCCCAGCCAGTCATCTTTTCGGTCATAGGCATAAAGGTTGAAGGTCTTATGGATCAGGTCCCCCATATATGCGCCTGCATTTTGCACAACAGTCTGCAGCAAAGTCACAGTTGGCCCAACAATCAGAACCAGCACCATAATGCAAACAGCCAGAATGAGGTTCGTTTCAGAAAGGCGTTTCACACCTCGATCAAGGCCGGAAAAAACCGAAGCCGTTGCCATGCTGGAGATGAGCACGATCAGAATGATTTGTGAGGTTGTCGAAACAGGGACATCAAACAGATAGTTCAGGCCGGCATTCACCTGAAAAGCACCATAGCCAAGCGAGGTGGATACACCGAACAAAGTGCCCAGTACCGCAAATGTATCAACCGCATGGCCGATCGGACCGTAGATCTTCTCCCCAAACAGAGGATAGAGCGCAGACCGCGGCAACAAAGGCAATTGGTGGCGGTAGGTGAAATACGCCAATGAAAGAGCCACCACACCATAGATCGCCCAGGCATGCAGACCCCAGTGGAACATGGTGATCTTCATTGCCTCACGAGCAGCCTCAATGGTCTGCCCTTCCATGTCTGGTGGCGACATGAAATGCATGATCGGCTCTGCTACACCAAAGAAAACCAGTCCAATGCCCATACCTGCTGAAAACAGCATAGCGAACCAGCTTTTGTAGGCGTAATCGGGCTCAGCATGGTCAGGTCCCAGTTTGATATCACCAAACCGGCTCACCATGATGAAAAGGATGAACAGCAGAAAAATCGCAACTGCCAGAATATAGAGCCAACCAGTGTTTGTTTCGATCCAATCCTGAATGTTGCTGTAAAACCTCTGAGAGCCTTCCGGCCAGATGACTGCTGTAATCAGGAGCAGAAAAATCAGCGATATGGAGCTGATAAAAACAGGAGGATTAAACTTGTGCTTTATTCTCATCACGTGCTTCAACAAGCGCCGAAAAATGCAAAAAAAGGACGCACGAGTGACGAGGACTGCATTTTTCAAAGCAAAGCTATCTCAGTTGTGTAGACGGCCTCTTAAAACAATGTGTCCAACTCAGGATGGTTCTAAGCAAAACAAATATATATGCTTCGAATGACCAAAGCTGGGGCCGAGCATTTACTCCTGCCTTCACCAAGTGGCAATAGCTTTTATGTCGCACCTAAAAGTACGTATTCTTTTTTAATTTCAAAGGCTTGTAGATTGAAGTTAAGAATGCTCGTGCTGAGCTGTAGAGCAGCGCTGTCAAACTCAGCGGTTTCGCCTGAGAGCCCAGCTCAAAACAGCATAAAACGAGATATCTGATTACGAGTAGGCTTTGAAATGCTCGGTTCAACTCTGTAGGGAACATCAAAGCCGGATGACTGCCATTTTGTCTTGTGTCATGTCGTGCATGGTGTAGCCGATACCTCCGGTGTTGTAGCCGGACTGGCGACGACCCGCAAAGGGCATCCAGTCCACACGAAAGGCGGTATGGTCGTTGACCATGACAGCAGTGGCATCGAGATGTTGGACGGCTTGGAAGGCTGTTCCTAAGCTTTGAGTGAAAACAGCGGCCTGAAACGCAAAGGGCAGGCTGTTTGCAGTCTCAATAGCCTCTGCAATACTATCAATGCTGTAGACGCAAATCACCGGACCAAAAATTTCCTGTTGCGAAACGCGGACATTGGCGGGCGGATTCAGCAACACGGTGGGCGCATAGGTTGTAGGGCCCAGGCGTTTTCCGCCTGCCAACAACTCGGCTCCTCCACCGATAGCCTCATTCACCCATTCCTCAACCCGGTCCACCTCGCCAGGCCGGATCAACGGACCGCAATCCGTTGACGCATCAGTCGCATCACCCACTTTCAGCAGTTTGGCAGCCTCTGCCAGCTTTTGCGCAATCTCTTGCGCTTTAGAGGGAGGAGCAAATACGCGCTGGACAGAAACACAAACCTGACCAGAGTGATAAAAGCCTCCCTTGATTAAAAGAGGGATCATGTCGTCGATATGGGCATCTTCGCTGACAATAACTGGAGCCGCTCCGCCATGTTCCAAAGCGCAGCGCGCACCTGGTGTCAGTTTTGAGCGAAGCATCCAGCCAACACGTGCAGAACCAATAAACGAGAAGAACCCAACCCGCTGATCAGTGATCATCTGCTCAGCCACTTCGTTATTACAAACAACGGTACGGCACCAGTCCGCTGGCAATCCTGCTTCATGTAACATGCCTACAAAAGCCAGGCAGGACAGTGGTGTATCGGGAGCTGGTTTGATGATAACGGGACAACCTGTAGCCACCGCTGGTGCCACCTGATGGACAATCAGGTTGAGTGGGTGGTTGAAAGCGCTCGCAGCCACGACCACACCAATCGGCTCGCGCTGAGTGAACGCAATGCGACCTGATCCAGCCTCTGTCAAATCCATCGGAATTTCACGGCCAGTCATTTGGCCAACCTCGTGTACGCAAAGTTCCACACCATCAATGGCGCGCATCACTTCCACACGGGCATCAACCAGTGGCTTACCACCTTCGTTGGCGATCTGGAACGCCAACTCTTCAAAACGAGCCTCCATGAGCTGAGCTGTTTTCTTTAAGATGGCAATTCGTTGAAAGGCAAGAAGCCACTCATCACGCTGACGAAAGAGATTGTGTGCAGTCTCCAGAAATGCGTCGACCTGCTCCCATTCACTGGTCTCGACACTGCCGATGCATTTCAGGCTGTACGGGTTGACGACATCCAGTGTCTTGCTCATATCAGACACACCTTGGCTGCAAGCTCGTCAATCAAGACCCGCTGGTTTTCGCTGTAATCAACGGGAATATCAACCAGATGGACCCCGCCAGCAGTAAAGGCCGCTTCAAAGGTCGGCAGCAGGTCTTCTGTGCGGGTAATCCTGTGGCCAGTAGCACCGTAACTGTTCGCATACTCGACAAAGTTAGGGTTGCCAAACTGCAAGCCCCAGTCCTCAAACCCTGCATGAGCCTGCTTCCAGCGGATCATACCGTAAGAGCGATCATCCAAAACAGTGACCACCAAGTTGAGTTTCAACCGAACAGCCGTTTCCAGCTCCTGACTGTTCATCATAAAACCGCCATCACCGCAGATCGCCATGACACGGCGATCTGGATAAAGCTTGGCTGCCATCATAGCCGAAGGCAGGCCAGCGCCCATTGTCGCCAATGCGTTGTCTAAAAGCACCGTATTGGGTTGATGAGCCTTGTAGTTGCGGGCGTACCAGATCTTGTAGATCCCGTTGTCGAGCGCAATAATATCGAAATCACCCATCACCCTGCGTGTATCAGCGACCACCCGTTGTGGGATTACCGGAAAACGCGAAACATCACCACCTTCAGAGGTGTGCAGGTCTGTCTCTTTTTTGATGCGCTGGAAATAACTGCGATCAAAGTCCAGCGGACCGTCCAGGATATCGCCAAGCCGCGCAACGGAGCGGGCAAGATCTCCCACCACCTCAACCTGAGGGAAGTACACCTGATCAACCTGCGCAGCCTTGTAGTTCATATGGATCACTTTGGTGCCGCCATGTTCCATGAAAAACGGCGGTTTTTCGACAACGTCATGCCCCACATTGATGATCAGATCAGCCCGTGCAATTGCGCAGTGCAAATAGTCGCCATCAGAGAGCGCGGCAGTACCAAGGAACAGGTCCGAGCGCTCATCAATGACGCCTTTGCCCATCTGAGTGTTGAAAAACGGAATCTGGGTCTTTTCGGCGAAAGCCTTGAGTATGGAATGAGCGTCCTTACGGTTTGCTCCAGCTCCGAGCAACAGCAATGGCATTTTTGCGTTGCGGATCATCTCAGCTGCTTCATTCAGCACCGTATCATCTGCCACCGCATAGTAACGGGGATGAGGGTGCAAGACAGCTTCATCAGTTTCTTCAACAGCAATATCTTCAGGCAGCTCCAGCAAGACCGCGCCGGGGCGCTCCTCTTCCGCCACGCGGAAAGCCTCACGGATCAGGGCAGGGATGGTGTTACCATGTACAATCGCCTTGGACATCTTACAGATCGGCTCAAACAAACTGACAATATCAATGATCTGAAATTGCCCTTGCTTGGATTTCTTGATCGGCTTTTGCCCGGTGATCATGATCAAAGGCATACCGCCCAGAAAAGCGTAGGCCGCCGGGGTGGCAAAGTTGGTCGCGCCAGGGCCTAATGTCGCCATGCAGACGCCCGCTTTGCCAGTCAAACGCCCATAAGTGGCAGCCATAAAGGCCGCACCTTGCTCATGTCGGTTCAACACCAGTTCAATTGTGGAGGTACGAAGGGATTCAAGAACGTCAAGGTTTTCCTCACCAGGAACAGCAAAGACGTATTCAACACCTTCCGCTTCCAGTGCAGCTACAAGACGATCAGAAGCTTTCATCGGGGCATGAGAGTCAGGCATGGGATCTCCTGTTCAGTCAACGCTTTGCTTTAGAACTTCAGGCTTATGTTCTCTCTATGAGATCAGAAATTAGTAAAGGCAGTATGCTGATGTTTGAAGTTTCCGTGGGGATATCTTTTGGCGGTTGGTTCTCCGTCAAACAAAAGGACTACTAAGTAGCAGGATTTTGGTTCAGGTTCGGTGCATACACTTATGTTTGCTCCAATGTTTTATAATAAGTGAACCTTCAAGTTGAGCATTCTTGAGAGAATGCGTCAGCAGTCACATCAATCCGTAGCTAAAATCATTTGATTGGTATACCGATGAGTAACTATTTATTTTTAGATTATTGAGTGTTATTTAAGTTCTGCTTCTGTCAGCTTCAAGATTGGATACACTGCGAAGATCATTCGCAATATTGGATTAAGGTTATCAACGGACTTTACGGTTATTCGTTCGTAGGTTGCGACCATCTTACTGCGTAGCCTATTTAATGTAGCTTGTTTTCCTAAAGCATGTCTTTGGTGTCAATAGTTAACAGCTGTTTCATTCTGACGATCGTGGTAGGATAAGAGAGGCAAGTACGTCTGTTGCCCTACTTGTTCTCAACGTTTTGGTAAGAGATCCTCATGCGGGTGAAGCTCATGGAGATGTGGGCTTTTTGGATGAGGGAGACGGCTTTCAGGTCTCCCAGCTTTAACGCAGTCAGGATGTCGTCCATTTCCCGGTTGAAGATGATAACTTCGTCTGTCAAATCGATGACGGATGCAAATAGAGACTTGAGCCAGATGCGGGTTGTCTGCATGTAGAGCCTCTCCGAAATCTCGCGCAAAGGGCCGTTATCTGTGAGCTTGAGGATGGTGAGGAAGAAGTCCATGATCAGGATCGAGAACTCGCGGGCACTTGGGTTTGTCTGCAGTTCTTTGGCGCGGGCAGTCAAAGCCTCAAACTCAGACAGTATCTCCTCTGTGGGAGGTGCTGGCGACAATTTTCCGCTGAGTTCCGCCAGTTCCATGCGCAGCAGATAGGTTTGTTCCAGCTCCTTGATATCCACGTCCGTTACAAAGGTACCGACACCATGAACTGAGCGCAGCAGGCCTTCGCTTTCCAGACGAACCAGCACCCGGCGCAATGGTGTCCGGCTCACACCAAATTCTTCCGCCAGTTCTGTTTCAGAAAGTCGTTTTCCGGGCGCGTAATCCAACAGGCAGATACGATCCCTAATTTCATCATACATCCGGTCAAACCGGTCGCGTGCGCTATAGTCGATATTCGCCAGATCCAAGATGTTCACCGATCACTCTTTTCTCGTGTTCTCGTTGTATATACTCATAGTGCCAAGGGCAAAGCTATTGATCCCTTGGCACACTAGTTGTTTGGCCTGACGTGTTTATAAATCAGTCTTTTATGAAGAGTTTGCGCTCAACATTGCAAAGAGCTTGGGCCGGGCCTGCCTCAGTGATGAGGATTGTCTCTGTGGTCTCCAGCCCCCAGTCATCCAGCCAAAGGCCTGGCATGAAATGAAAGGTAGTTCCGGGTAATAATACTGTTTCATCCGTAGGTCGAAGCGAGAGAGTGCGCTCGCCCCAATCAGGTGGATAGCTCAGACCAATCGGGTAACCGCAACGTCCTCCACGATCAATGCCGACTTTGGCGAGTGCATTGTTGAGTGCATTGGCTATATCACAGGCACGGTTTCCTGCTCTGGCCGCCTCCAGGCCAGCTTCCAATCCTTCTGTCAGGGCCATCGAGGCGTCGACCATCGATTGTGGAGGTTTGCCAAGAAAGACTGAGCGGCACAATGGGGCGTGATAACGCCGGTAGCAACCGGAGAGTTCAAAGAAAGTAATCTCTCCAGTTCGCATTTGGTTGCCGTTCCAGGTCAGATGAGGTGCTGTCGCGTCCCTTCCTGATGGTGTCAGAGGCACAATGGCAGGATAGTCTCCCCAGTCATCTCCAACACCAGTAATCCCGGCGTGGCTTATATCCGCAACCAGCTCATTCTTCCTCATCCCAGGTTCAGCTTTATCAAGTGCAATCCTGATAATTTTGTCCGAGATGACTGCTGCTTTTCGAATGAAAACAAGTTCTTCTTCTGATTTAACACCGCGCTGCCAGTTAACCAGCGCCGTTGCATCAACAGGCACTGCATTGGGGAGCTCTGAAAACAAAACCGCATGTGCTTTGGCGGAGTAATAATAGTTTTCCATTTCCACGCCGATACGGGATGTGGAGTAGCCTCTTGCTTCAAGGTGTGATGCCAGATCCTCCATAGGATGGCAGGTTGTTGACTGGATGTAGCGATCTGCATAGCCAAGCACATGGTCGTCATCCATCCAAACAGTTCGCAGCGCCCCATTTGCATCCTGAATCCGGCCCCACCACAACGGATCTCCCTCCAGTGGCAGGATTACGCCTTGATGCACGTAAAATGACCAGCCGTCATAGCCCGTCAACCAAGCCTGGTTCGATGGATCAGTCACAAACAAGACCTCAATCCCGGCCTGCATCATGGCACTGCGGGTCTGAGCAATGCGCCGATCGTATTCTGTTTTGCTGAATGGAGCATTTTCTAGGCCCATGTCGCCCTCCCTTGTCAAAAATATAATTGTACACAACAGCAACTAACGCCAATAAGATCAATCAAAAAAAACAAATTTACCAGCATTAAAATTAGCAAAATATAGCTATTTGGGTAATTTAATTATTGACTATGCCGAAATATCGATCATGTTGTGTACATCAAGTATTTGCACGTAGGTTTGCGGTTGCATAGCAAACCTGCCGACGTGGCAGTTCCTATGAGCAGTCACAGGCATTCACTGGAAACGGCGCGCAAGATGCCGAGTAAAACAGATATTCATCATGATGATTTTGGGGGAGGAATTAATGACAGGTATCTTTAAACGGGCGTTACAATCTTGCGCAGCGGTGGGATTGGTTCTCGCTGCAACCGGAGCGGTGCAGGCTGATACATGGCGATATGCTTTTGAAGAAGCCATGACCGATGTTCAGGGCGTGTATGCTCAAAAGTTCAAAGCAGAAATTGAAGCAAACTCTGATCATGAAATGCAGCTGTTCCCTTATGGAACGCTTGGCGAGTCTGCTGATATCATGGAACAGACGCAAGATGGCATCTTGCAGTTTGTTGATCAGTCTCCAGGCTTCACCGGCGCTTTGATACCGGAAGCACAAGTGTTCTTTGTGCCTTATCTCCTTCCTACAGATCAAAAGCATCTCGCTCGCTTCTACCGGGAAAGCAAGGCGATCAATGACATGTTCAAGCCGCTCTATGCTGAAAAAGGCCTTGAACTGCTGAACATGTTCCCTGAGGGCGAGGTGGCGATGACCACCAAGAAGCCAGTGAAAACATGTGCTGATCTGAATGAAGTCAAGTTTCGCGTAATGACCAACCCACTGCTGGTTGAGAGCTATCGTGCGTTTGGTGCGAGCCCGACACCACTGCCATGGGGCGAGGTTTATGGTGGGTTGCAAACCAACCTTATTCAGGGGCAGGAGAACCCGACTTTCTTCCTCTATTCGACCAAGATCTATGAGGTCACCGATTACATCACGTATGCGGGGCACAACAATTTCACCACCGCGGTGATGGCAAACAAAGATTTCTTTGATGGCTTAAGCGCAGAAGATAAGGACTTGGTGGAAAAGGCAGCAGCTGCTGCGTACGACCATACTGTCGTCTATCAGCAACAAGCCGCTGAAACTGAGCTTGCTAAGATCATGGAAGCCAAGCCTGAGATGAAAGTCACTGTTCTGACCGAAGATGAGCGTGGATGTTTCAAGGCAGCCGCGGCTGAGGTTGAAAAGACCTTCATTGAGATGACAGGTGATAGCGGTGCTGCAATCATTGCACAAATGAAAGCCGATCTGGCCGCGACTGCAGACTAACAGTCAGTTGTTATCGCGCAAGATATGTAGGGCGAGCACTCCTCGCCTTACATGCCTCATGTAATGCAGGACGGTGGAATGAGTGATCAGACACAATCAAACTTGCCAGGCTTTTTGGGTGTTATCGACCAAGCGATCAGTCGGATTGAATCCGCCTTGCTTGCAGTCGGCGTTCTTTTGATGGCAGCAAACACGATCGCCAATGTAATCGGGCGTTTTGTGCTTGGAAATTCCATCTTCTTTTCCGAGGAACTGAATCGTATCTTGATTATTCTGATCACGTTCGCTGGTATCAGTTATGCAGCACGGCATGGGCGCCACATCCGCATGAGCGCTATTTATGACGGCTTGTCTCCTGGCTACCGTAAAATTCTGATGGTCCTGATCTCGCTGGTGACCGCAATTTTTCTGTTCCTGCTTTGTTATTACTCAATCAACTACATTGAGACACAGGCCTCTCGTGGCCGGGTGTTACCTGCACTGCAAATTCCTGTTTGGGTGATATTGGTTTGGGTGCCCGTCGGTTTTTTCATGACGGGAACACAGTACCTGCTCACTGCCATCAAGAACTTGACTGCTCCCGATATCTATCTCTCGACCCACATGCTTGAGGGTTATGAAGAAGATGAAATCGAGGTCTGAAAGATAGTATTATGGCAGCAACAATATTCCTTTCGATGATTACTCTTCTTCTTCTTGGGTTTCCTATGATGATCCCTTTGATCGTCGGGAGCTTCATTGGTTTTTTGATGATGTTCGGTGATTTCGGGCAAATGGAAACCATGATCCAGCAAATGGTTGCAGGTATTCGGCCTGCATCTCTCATTGCTGTGCCTATGTTCATTTTTGCAGCAGATATCATGACACGGGGACAGTCCGCTGGCCGCCTGATTGATTTGGTCATGGCCTTCACGGGCCACGTGCGCGGCGGTCTTGCCATCTCGACAGCAATGGCCTGCACAATGTTTGGCGCAGTCTCAGGGTCCACACAGGCAACCGTTGTGGCTATTGGATCGCCCTTGCGTCCACGTATGCTTAAGGCCGGTTACAAAGACAGCTTCATTCTGGCGCTCATCGTCAATGCCAGTGACATTGCTTTTCTGATCCCACCATCAATTGGAATGATCATTTACGGCGTTGTTTCAAATACATCTATTGCAGAATTGTTTATCGCAGGCATCGGGCCGGGACTGCTCATCCTCGTTCTGTTTTCAATCTACAGCTACATTTACGCCGTCCGAAACCAAGTCCCAACTGAACCAAAAGCCAGCTGGCGCGAACGGTTGACCGCAGTCCGGCAGGCGCTGTGGCCGCTAGGTTTTCCGGTAATCATTATTGGTGGCATTTATGGCGGCATCTTCAGCCCTACAGAAGCCGCCGCAGTGTGTGTGCTTTACGCTTTGGTTCTGGAAGTCTTTGTGTTCCGCTCCATGACTTTGACTGATGTTTACAAGACAGCTCAATCAACCGGTTTAATCACCGCAGTGGTGTTCATTCTGGTCGGCGCAGGCGCAGCATTTTCCTGGATCATTTCTTTCGCTCAGGTCCCGCAGGAAATCCTGACTGCGATTGGCATTTCTGACATGGGCGCAATGGGTATCCTGTTTGTCATCTCAGCGGCATTTTTTGTTGGCTGTATGTTTGTCGACCCAATCGTCGTTATTCTGGTGCTGGTACCCATTTTTGCGCCAGTTGTTAAGGCTGTTGGTTTGGATCCGGTGTTGGTTGGCACGATCATCACATTGCAGGTCGCCATAGGCTCAGCAACGCCGCCATTTGGATGTGACATTTTCACGGCCATCGCAGTGTTCAAGCGACCGTATGCTGAGGTTATCCGCGGGACGCCACCGTTTATCCTGATGTTGGTTGGAGTCGCCATTGCTCTGATCTTTTTCCCACAAATTGCGCTCTTTCTGCGCGACTTAGCTTTTGCCAAGTAACAAGGAGTACCCGATGTTCAAATCTATCCTTGTTCCATTTGATGGGTCTAAAGGGGCGGAGCGAGCACTGCTCAAGGCCGTTGAATTGGCGACTGTTTGCGGCAACATCCCGCTCTCTCTTCTGACCGTTTACAAACATCATTCAATGTTGGAAGCATCCTTCGCAATCGTGCGCCCGGATGAAAATGAGAGCGTGGATGATGTGATGCGCAATCACGCTTGTGAAGTGGCAGAGCAGGGGAAGCAACTTGCCCTGAATGCCGGGTGTGCAAACATCCGCGCTTTTGCCAAATCCGGCCCAACAGCCCGCACGATTGTGGGCTTTGCAAGAGAACACCAAAACGATGTGATTGTTTTGGGGAGCAGAGGGTTGGGTTCAATCGAAGGATATTTGCTTGGCAGTGTCTCTCACAAGGTAACAGGCCTGGCGGAATGCCCGGTCCTTGTTGTTTAGGAGGGCACATGGTTTTTGATTGTCGTCCTAAGGCCTCTCTGGTTGAAGCCAACTTTGACGCCCGTTCAGTCAATAAACGGATAGGTCTGATTGTTTTGGCAACAGATCACACCAGCGAAGGGGATTTCGCACGCATGTGCGATCCTGATCAGATCGGCATTTACGCAAACCGGATCACCTATCAAAACCCAGGTACACGAGCGAATTTGCTGGCAACAGGTCCACGCCTGACAGAAGCTGCTTCGCAGATATTACCTGGAGATGCGTTGGACGTAATCGCTTACAGCTGTACGGCTGCTTCAGTTGTTTTGGGAAACGCAGTTGTTGGGGATTACTTGAAAGCTGGCAAACCTGATACCCCATTTGTGACGCCCAGCTCTGCAGCATTTGATGCGCTCGAAGCTTTAGATGCAAAGCGGATCAGCGTGTTAACTCCATACTCTGCCAGTATTTCGCAGGAAGTGTTTCAGTACTTCGCCGATAATGGCCTTCAAATCGCCAGTGCAAACTATCTCGGTGTCGATGATGACCGTGAGATTGCGCGGCTTTCCGAGTCTACGATTATTGAGGCTGCCTGTGCAGCTATGGAGCCGAGTGCAGATGCATTGTTCATCTCGTGTACCGGGTTGAGGGCCGCAGTGTGCATTCAGAGGATTGAAGATCGGATTGGCAAGCCAGTGGTGACTTCAAATCAGGCAATGATCTGGCGTTGCCTCCAGCATCTGGGCTCCGAGCAAGTCATACATGGTTTTGGCCATCTGTTCCAACACCCAATCAAAGATCGGATGAGCGCATAATGATGCAAAAAATAACCGTTCATGACAGTTTTTCTGCACGCCAAAAGATAATGGGGCACGTTAGAACGACTCCCTTGGTCAGCTCACCCGGCTTGAGCCAGATCTGCTCTGCAGAAGTGTTGTTGAAGCTTGAGCAAACGCAGATCACGGGAAGCTTTAAACTGCGCGGTGCGACAAATGCAATTTTGTCACTCAACGCAGCTCAAAAAGAAGCTGGTGTCGTCGGTGTCTCAACTGGAAACCATGGTCGCGGTCTGGCTTATGCTGCCTCAAAAGCAGGGGTGCGTTGCATCATCTGTATGTCAAAACTTGTTCCGCAGAACAAGGTAGAGGCAATTCAATCGCTGGGTGCTGAAGTTCGAATAACCGGAAGTTCTCAGGACGATGCTCAAGCTGAAGTAGATCGGTTGGTAGAAGACGGAATGACGATGATCCCGCCATTCGACCACCGGGATATCATTGCAGGGCAAAGCACTGTTGCACTGGAAATTCTGGAGCAAACGCCTGATCTGGATACGGTACTCGTACCAGTCTCGGGCGGTGGCTTAATTTCTGGAGTGGCTTTGGTGATGAAAACCATCAGTCCCTCAATTCGTGTTGTTGGCGTTTCAATGGAGCGCGGTGCTGCCATGTATAGCTGCCAGCGTGCAGGCAAACCGATCCTTGTTGAAGAAGTGCCAACACTCGCAGATTCATTGGGTGGTGGGATTGGGCTGAACAATGCCTATACCTTCGAGATGACACGGGATCTGGTAGATGACTTGATCTTGGTCAGCGAAGAAGAAATCGCAGAAGCCATTCGACACGCTTACTGGCAGGAACGTCTGGTGATTGAAGGCTCAGGCAGTGTCGGTATTGCTGCCTTACTCGCTGGAAAGATCAAAACACCCGGAAAGTGTGCGAGCCTCATCAGCGGACAAAATATTGATATGGCGCTGCATAAACGATTGATCGACGGCGAGAACGTCGATGTTGCTGCGCCGACCTCTGTGAATGGAAGCCTTTATGCCTGAGATTAATATCCTGACGGAGGCAGATCTGCGCTCTGCTGTTTCTTTGGATCTGGATGCTGTTGCATGTGTAGAAAATGCATTTCGATTGCTTGCAACAAAAGACGTTGAAATGCCGCCTATACTGAGCTTCCATGTACCTGAGCACAATGGGGAAGTGGATGTGAAGACTGCCTATGTTCCCGGCATAGACAGTTTTGCGATCAAGATGAGCCCGGGTTTCTTCGACAATCCCAAACTGGGTCTGCCAAGCCTGAACGGATTGATGGTGTTGTTTGATGCAAAGACCGGCATCGTCAAGGCGTTACTGCTCGATAACGGGTATCTGACCGATGTGCGCACAGCTGCCGCTGGAGCCGTCGCAGCCAAGCATCTGTCACGAGAGAGCAGCAAGATTGCCGGTATTCTTGGAAGTGGCATTCAGGCCCGCCTCCAACTGCAAGCATTGACGCTTGTTCGTAATATTGAACGAGCTGTTATCTGGGGGCGCAACAGAGAAAAAGCTGCTGCTTGTGCTCGGGAGTGTTCAACTCAATTGGGAATTGAAGTCGTTGCTGGCAGCATCGCTGAGGTTATGGCTCAATCCGATATCGTCGTAACAACAACCCCCTCCAAAGAGCCCTTGATCAAGGCGGATATGATGCGACCTGGGCAGCATATCACCGCCATGGGATCAGATGCCGACTATAAATCGGAACTCGCGCCCTGCGTTATTCCAGGCGCCTCTGTTTTCGTTTGTGACCGCTTATCTCAATCCATCAAACAAGGCGAACTCCATGCAGCGATAGCAGCTGGCACGATCAACAGTACTGAGATGTACGCGGAACTTGGACAAGTAATTTCTGGCCAAAAGCCCGGGCGGCAGTCGGACAAAGACATTACGGTTTGCGATCTGACAGGAACTGGGGTGCAAGACACCGCCATTGCCACCTTGGCCGGAGCCCGAGCTGAAGCCGTAAAAGCAGGCACAGCGATCAATAGTTGATCCGTGTGTATTAGGACGAAAATTATGCAGGCAAATCCCATCACGCCCACAATCCCATTGGATCAGGACGGCATTCATCATGGGTTTTTACGGTTACCCTATAGCCGTGATGACAGTGCGTGGGGCTCTGTTATGATCCCCATTACGGTCATCAAAAACGGGGAAGGGCCGACAGCGCTCTTAACAGGCGCAAATCACGGCGATGAATACGAAGGGCCAGTTGTCCTCCAGGAACTGACAGTTGCGTTGAAACCAGAGGACGTAACTGGTCGAATTATCATAGTTCCGGCCTTCAACTTTCCGGCATTTATGGCGGGAACGCGGACGTCACCCATTGATAGGGGAAACCTGAACCGTTCATTTCCCGGTCGTCCTGACGGAACACCAACCGAGAAAATTGCCGACTATTTTCAACGTTACCTGCTTCCTCTGACAGATGTCGCTGTCGACTTCCATAGCGGAGGTAAGACCCTTGATTTCGTGCCGTTCGCAGCAGCTCATATTCTGGAAGATAAGAGCAATGAGAAGGCCTGCTTTGAAGCAATGGCTGCGTTTAACGCACCTTATTCTGTTCAGCTCCTCGAAATCGATAATATAGGCATGTACGACACAGCAGTCGAAAGCATGGGCAAGGTTCTTGTGACAACAGAACTGGGCGGTGGTGGAACTGCGACGGCAAAAACCATCGGAATCGCACGCAAAGGATTGCGTAACGTCTTGATCCAGTTCGGTATCCTGCAAGGAGAAAAACAACTGGAGTCCTCCGTAAATTTGGGGATGCCAGGCGCAGATTGCTTTACATTTTGCGAGCAGGGCGGGCTATACGAACCTATGGTCGATCTGGGAGATCCCGTTGGAGAAGGTGACATTGTTGCCCGTGTTTGGCCAATGGACAGAACCGGTGTTGAACCAACCAGATACCACGCAAAGCGCAGCGGCATCCTCATCAGTCGTCATTTCCCCGGGCTGATCAAATCCGGTGATTGTGCGGCGGTGATTGGCGTTCCTGAAGTGTGAGAGATATCAAAAGATGAGCATGCAACTTGATCAGCGTGATCTGGATATCCTGCGAATACTCTCAAATGAGGGCCGCATCACCAAAGCCGCTTTGGCGGACCGCATCGGATTGTCTCCAACACCTTGCTGGGACCGGCTGAAGAAGCTGGAGAAATCTGGTCTGATCGAAAGTTATGGTGCAAGGATTAATCTCAAAAAACTGGGGCCTCACGTCACTGTTTTCGTCGCTGCTGAACTGGTGGACCACACGGCTGCGAGCTTTTACGCCTTTGAAACAGCCATGCAGAACTACGAGGAAGTCGTGGCTTGCTGGGCATTAGGGGGCGGATTTGACTATCTGATACAGATCGTGACCAGAGACGTAGACGCTTATCAGAGGCTGATCGACACCATGCTGGATGCACGCATCGGGTTATCCCGCTACTTCACGTACATTGTGACAAAGCCTGTAAAGGGAAATGCGGCACCTCCGTTGAATCTTCTTTTCGCGGCCGATTAGCAGACGATTATTCTGTAACGAACACTTCATTCGGTTACATCCTCCGCCAAAAACAGGCAAATTCTGTTGTAGAGCAAGGAGGATGCGCCATGTCAGAAACAGCCTTGTCTGCACGGACGGACATTCAAGACAAAGCGCTAGTGCGTTCCTTTTCCTACATAAATGGAAAGTGGTGTGCTGCAAGAACAGATGAGACATTTGCGGTTATTGATCCAGCAAACGGGGATTACCTAGGGGATGTTGCAGGCCTTTCATCAGATGAATCGTCTGCTGCGGTAACTGCAGCTTCAGATGCCTTTCCCAAATGGTCGGGATTACTACCGCAAGAACGAGCGTCTATTTTGCGACGCTGGTTTGAGCTTCAGCTTACGCACAAAGAAGATCTCGCACGGATCATGGTTCTGGAACAGGGCAAACCCTTGTCAGAAGCCCGTGGTGAAATAGAGTATGGTGCAGCGTTTGTTGAGTTCTATGCCGAGGAAGCCAAGCGTCCCAACATTGAAGGTGTCACCAGTCATCTAGCAGATGCAGAAGTGGAGCTTTGGCGAGAACCCGTTGGGGTTGCTGCCCTGATCACACCCTGGAACTTTCCAAGTGCGATGTTAACACGGAAAGCTGCCGCTGCCTTGGCTGCAGGTTGTACGATCGTTGCCCACCCATCAGCAGAAACGCCCTACAGCGCACTTGCCCTAGCGGAATTGGCTGAGCGAGCTGGAGTGCCCGAAGGTGTGTTTAATGTGGTGACTGGCTCAGCTCCAGAAATTGTCGAGCCCTGGACCAGCGATAGCCGCGTGCGGGCGCTGTCCTTTACGGGGTCTACCCCTGTCGGCAAACTGCTTTATAGCCAATCCGCCTCCACCATAAAACGCCTTATCCTGGAACTTGGCGGACATGCTCCGGTTATTGTTTTTAAAGGGGCAGATCTGAAGAACGCGGTTGCTGAGGCCATAAAATCCAAGTTCGCAACATCCGGTCAGGATTGTCTGGGGGCGAACCGAATATTTGTTGAGCGTCCGATCTACGAAGAGTTCTGCAGGAATTTTACCAAAGCCGCTCAATCTCTTTCCATAGGCCCTGGATTGGATGATCCGGACATTGGTCCGTTGATGAACGAAAAAGCTGTTCTGAAACAAGAAGAACATGTCGCCGATGCGGTTGCCAAAGGCGCAAAGATTGCCTGTGGAGGCACCCGACATTCATTGGGACCACTGTTTTTTAAACCGACGGTGCTCATTGATGTGCCCGCAGAGGCTCTCATTATGCGTGAAGAGACCTTTGGGCCAGTTGCTGCGATAGCTCCTTTTGACAGTGAAGAGGAAGTCATCGCCCGCGCCAATGACAGTGAATATGGGCTGGTTGCTTATCTGCACAGCGATGATCCGCGCAGGATTTATAGGGTTAGCCGTGCTCTTCAATTCGGAATGGTTGCAGTCAATCGCACAAAGGTAACTGGCGCACCCATTCCATTTGGAGGCACCAAACAATCTGGTCTGGGCCGGGAAGGCGCACGACTGGGCATGGAAGAGTTTACTGAAGTTAAATACGTTTGCCGCGACTGGGCATAAGGGAGGAAAGTTATGTTACGAAACGATCAGCTGGCACAATGGGATCGGGAGAATTTCTTCCACCCTTCAACTCATCTGGCTCAGCACGCCCGAGGTGAAACGTCTACTCGAGTGATCAAGACCGCCTCAGGTTCTTACATAGAGGACCGTGAAGGGCGCCGAATGCTGGATGCGTTCGCCGGATTGTACTGTGTTAATGTAGGATATGGCCGTCAGGAAATTGCTGAGGCAATCGCCGAACAGGCCAAAGAGTTGGCCTATTATCACTCCTATGTCGGACATGGCACAGAAGCCTCGATCACACTTTCCAAGATGATTTTGGATCGTGCGCCGAGTAATATGTCTAAGGTTTACTTCGGGTTGAGCGGCTCAGATGCCAATGAAACCAACATCAAACTGATCTGGTATTACAACAATATTTTAGGTCGGCCGGAGAAAAAGCGAATTATCTCCCGCTGGCGTGGCTACCACGGTTCGGGTCTGGTTACTGGTTCGCTGACAGGCCTTGAGCTGTTTCATAAGAAGTTTGATCTGCCCGTCGAACAGGTCATTCATACAGAGGCTCCCTATTATTTCCGCCGTGACAATTTGGAGCAAAGTGAAGAGCAATTTGTCGCCCATTGTGTTGCTGAGTTGGAGGCTCTGATTGAGCGAGAAGGGGCCGACACGATTGCAGCGTTTATTGGCGAGCCGGTACTGGGAACCGGCGGGATCGTCCCACCACCAGCTGGTTATTGGGCGGCCATTCAAGCCGTTTTGAAAAAACACGATATTCTGCTGATTGCTGATGAAGTGGTGACGGGTTTTGGGCGCCTCGGATCCATGTTTGGTTCTGATCATTATGGATTGGAAGCCGACATCATCACCATTGCCAAAGGCCTGACATCCGCCTACGCACCGCTCTCCGGTTCTATTGTCTCAGACAAGGTCTGGAAGGTTCTTGAACAGGGTACTGATGAAAATGGGCCAATAGGCCATGGCTGGACGTATTCAGCTCATCCCATTGGCGCCGCAGCCGGTGTCGCAAACCTCAAATTGCTTGACGATCTGAACCTTGTTGAGAAGGCCGGTACCACTGGTGCATATCTCAACAAATCCATGAAGGAAGCTTTGGGGGATCATGCGAATGTGGGAGATGTGCGCGGCGAAGGATTACTCTGCGCCGTAGAGTTTGTCAAAGACCGCGACGACCGTAGTTTCTTCGAGGCATCCGACAAAATCGGGGCTCAAATCTCCGCAGCCTTGCTATCTCAGGACGCAGTCATCGCACGCGCAATGCCCCAAGGCGACATCCTCGGCTTCGCCCCCCCATTCTGCTTAACACACGAAGAAGCAGACACAGTCGTTGCCGCAACAGTAAGAGCGGTGAAAGCTGTATTAGGTTGATACTGATTTAGTGTAGGCTGGTGTCTCAATCAGCTTGCTCTAGCAATGTGCCATTCATTCTTTTCTAAAACGAAAACAGGCCCCAAAGCTTTGCTTTGGGGCCTGTTTTTATAAGCTTTTAATGAGTAATCAGCTGCAGCCGCTGGTGGAGCCGCAGGTGTCGCATTTTAGGCAGGTGCCGTTGCGGACCATGGTGAAGTTGCCGCATTCTGCGCAGCTTTCACCTTCATACCCCTTCATGCGGGCCTGAGCGACCTGACTGGCGACAGATGGCTGTGCAGCTGCAGGTGTTGCAGTGCCAACACTCGCTGTTGCCGTCGCTTCACCACCGCGCTGGAAGGCTGTTGCAATCGCATCAGACTGAGCTGTAATCGCACCGGCCAGCTGAACAGCTGGATCACCACCTGGGACCAGACGGAACTTTTCGGTCTGACCGCGAACAAGGCCGTGAGAAACAATCGCAGGGCTGCTCTCTTCTTCCTGTCCTTCAGCGGAAGAACGGGAGGTAGACGTCGTGCTGTCCAATGCTTCCGGTGGCACGTGTGCCAGATCGTTACGACCGAGATAGGACACAGCCAGCTCACGGAAGATGTAGTCAAGAATGGATGTCGCATTCTTGATTGCGTCATTGCCCATCACCATGCCAGCAGGCTCAAATCGGGTGAACGTGAACGCGTCAACATATTCCTCAAGCGGAACGCCGTATTGCAGACCAAGAGAGATCGCAATCGCGAAGTTGTTCATCAATGAGCGGAAGGCAGCGCCTTCTTTGTGCATGTCGATGAAGATTTCGCCGATACGGCCATCCTGATATTCACCGGTTGTCAGGTACACTTTGTGGCCGCCAACGGAAGCTTTCTGAGTGTAACCTTTGCGGCGGTTAGGCAGCTTTTCACGGTTGCGAACAGTACGCTCGATGATTCGTTCAACAACACGCTCTGCAACAGCTTCAGCGCGAGCTGCCTGTGGCTGTGCAAGGATGTCATCAACTGTGTCTTCTGCATCATCGTCTTCATCTTCCAGCAGCTGAGCGTTCAGCGGCTGAGACAGCTTGGAGCCATCACGATAAAGAGCGTTTGCTTTCAGACCCAGCTTCCAGGAGAGCATGTAAGCTTCTTTACAGTCCTCAACACTGGCAGTGTTTGCCATGTTGATGGTCTTGGAAATCGCACCGGAGATAAAAGGCTGCGCAGCGGCCATCATCTTGATGTGACTGTCAACGGACAGGAAGCGCTCACCAATGCGGCCACAAGGGTTCGCACAGTCAAATACCGGGTAATGCTCTTCTTTCAGGTGCGGTGCACCTTCCAAAGTCATAGCACCACACACATGGGTGTTCGCAGCTTCAATCTCTGCCTTGCTGAAGCCCATGTGGCTCAGAAGGTCAAAGTCCATGTCTTCCAGCTGCTCTGCAGAAACGCCAAGCTTACTGGTCAGCAGCTCATCACCAAGGGTCCAGCGGTTGAAGACAAACTTGATGTCGAACGCAGACCCAAGTGCTCCGGCTAGTTTCTCAAGCGCAGCATCATCAAAGCCTTTGGCTGTCAGGCTGGCACTGTTGATCGCAGGGGACTGAGAGATAGAACCATGACCAACCGCATAAGCTTCGATTTCGGCAATTTCAGCTTCTGAGTATCCAAGCGTACGCAGCGCTTCAGGAACAGCACGGTTGATGATCTTGAAGTAACCGCCACCTGCGAGCTTCTTGAACTTCACCAGCGCAAAGTCAGGCTCAATACCGGTTGTGTCACAATCCATAACCAGACCAATGGTGCCGGTTGGTGCAATTACAGTGGTCTGGGCGTTGCGGTAACCGTGTGCCTCTCCAAGCTCCAGAGCTTTATCCCATGCAAGACGGGCACGCTCAACAAGCTCAGCCTGTGGGCAGTTGGAAGCATCCAGAGGAACGGGCAGGGTGCTGAGGTTCTCATAACCCTTGCTCTCGCTGTGGGCAGCACGGCGATGGTTGCGGATCACGCGCAGCATGTCCTTGGCGTTTTCCTCATAGCGAGGGAAAGTGCCAAGCTCACCAGCCATCTCAGCAGATGTAGCGTAACAAACACCGGTCATGATCGCGGTGATCGCACCACAAAGCGCACGGCCTTCGTCACTGTCATAAGCAATACCGGAGATCATCAGCAGGCCGCCAATGTTGGCATAGCCCAGACCAGTGGTGCGGTATTCGTAGGATAGTTTTGCAATCTGCTTGGATGGGAACTGCGCCATCATGACGGAGATCTCAAGCACGATCTGCCAGAGGCGCGTCGCATGCTCAAACTTGTCAAAGTCGAACTGCTGGTCTTCCTTGCGGAATTGCAGCAGGTTTAAAGAGGCCAGGTTACACGCGGTGTCATCCAGGAACATGTATTCTGAACATGGGTTGGATGCGCGGATCTCGCCGCCCTGCGGGCAGGTGTGCCATTCATTGATGGTGGTGTGGTATTGCAGGCCCGGATCAGCAGACGCCCAGGCCGCATAACCAATCTGTTCCCAAAGCTCAGCTGCTTTGATGGTCTTCTTGGTACCACCATCGATACGGCCAATCAGATCCCAGTCTCCATCTGCAGCAACAGCTTTCAGGAAGCCATCAGTCACACGAACGGAGTTATTGGAGTTCTGGCCGGAAACAGTCAGGTAAGCCTCAGAATCCCAGTCTGTGTTGTAGATTGGGAACTCAATGGTCTTGTAGCCCTGACGTGCGAACTGAACCACACGCTGAATGTAGTTATCAGGAACCATAGCCTTCTTGGCAGCGCGCATTTCGCGCTTGAGGGCAGGGTTCTTTTTAGGATCAAAGCAATCGTCGCCGCTGCCTTCGCAGTTGACGCAAGCTTTCATCACAGCCTGAAGATGCTTCTGACACACTTTGGAACCGGTTACGATGGCCGCAACCTTCTGTTCTTCATGCACCTTCCAGGTCACGAATTCTTCGATATCCGGATGGTCGATATCAACCACAACCATCTTAGCTGCACGGCGTGTTGTGCCGCCGGACTTGATTGCACCAGCTGCACGGTCACCAATCTTCAGGAAGCTCATGAGGCCAGAGGACTTACCACCGCCTGCCAGACGCTCACCGCTTGCACGCAGCGAGGAGAAGTTGGTGCCGGTGCCGGAGCCGTATTTGAACAGACGCGCTTCACGAACCCACAGGTCCATGATGCCGTTTTCATTCACCAGATCATCGTCAACAGACTGAATGAAGCAAGCATGCGGCTGCGGATGCTCATAAGCAGTCGCAGAGCGGGTCAGCTCGCCAGTTTCAAAGTCTACGTAATGATGACCCTGGCTTGGGCCATCAATGCCATACGCCCAATGCAGGCCGGTGTTGAACCACTGTGGGGAGTTCGGAGCAACCTTCTGGGTCGCGAGCATGTACCGCAGTTCGTCATAAAACGCTTGCGCATCAGCTTCGCTGTCGAAGTATCCGCCTTTCCAGCCCCAGTACGTCCATGTACCTGCCAGACGATCAAACACCTGTCGGCTGTCGATCTCGGAGCCAAAGCGCTTGTCTTTCGCCATCTTGGAAAGAGCTTTGTCGTCTGGAGCTTTGCGCCACAGCCAGGATGGAACGGTGTTTTCTTCTACCGCTTTCAGCTTGGCCGGAACGCCCGCTTTGCGGAAGTATTTCTGTGCCAGAATATCAGAGGCAACCTGAGAGAATTGCTTAGGAACCTGAATGTTCTCCAAGCGAAACACAACGGAACCGTCTGGGTTACGGATCTCGCTCGTTGCGTTGCAAAACTCAATATCTGCGTAGGGGGATTGTCCTTCCGCAGTATATCGCCGCTCAATTCTCATGTTTAGCCCCTTATCGCACCCGGTGACGGTCACCGCGGTGCATCTCGGTTTTAAGAGTGCCGATAGCTAAGGTTTTAACCAAAAGTCCGCCGCCGGTTTTGATTAATCCGCTAACTGGCATTTATCCTAGTAAACGCAGGTAAAGTGGCACGCAATTCGATGCTATCACAATATCTAGTGTGCTGATAATATATTAACACAATATTTAGGCTGCAATTGGCAAAAAAAAGCGACCGCTGGAAGTGAATGTTAATCCAACTCCTAGCACTCGAAGCTACTTAAATGTGGTGAACTCCCGGCCGAGGCCGCACTATCCTGAACACGTCTTGATTTCGACCTCAAATTAGATTGAATCGGAAAGCATCGTCAAGCGCGATCTGTCCACTGGTTGTGTGCATAAGAGGGATCGGAACACCAAATATTGTAATCTGTGTGGATTGTGGGGAGACCCAGACCTGTTCCAAACCGGGCACAGGCAGCAGAACCCCGCCATTTCCGCAAAGCCAAGCGAAAATGCAAATTCAAGCTCATTTTTTCTGGGGGATATTTTTAGGAAAAATTATTCAGTGGATCAGAAAATTTCACGGGTAAAAAAGTCTGTGTACCCCACGCAATTTTACGCAGTAGTTGTAGGGAGAGATCATATATAGTTTCTCAATTACCTTCGGTATCTGGTTAGGTTAAATTAGCGAGCAGATATGCATCACACCTCCTTCGGCAAGGACATTTCTCAGTTAGATGTGGTTCTTGTGGAACAGTCAAAACCCACCCAAGCAATCCTAAGGGGTATCTTAGGCACCCTGAAGCTTGGGCGCGTGCGTGTCTATGATAGTCCCAAAGATGCATTACCAATGCTCATCTCGGACCCACCAGATCTGGTGTTATCCGGTTGGGAGATGAAACCCGTCAGCGGTTTCCAGCTCTTAAAGCTTATGCGTTCAGGCCGAATCCCCGAGCTTATCAATGTTCCACTCGTCTTTATTACGGCCTATGGCACCCGTGCTTTGGTGACGCGCGCCTTGGAAGCAGGGGCCCATCATTTGCTGGTGACGCCGATTTCATCCTCTGTTTTGAAGAAATCGCTAGAATCAATCAGCAAGGATCGCCGTCAGTTCGTTCGCAACAACGACGGTGGTTTCATTATTGATGGAACGGCAAAGCGGCTGGAACAGAATCAGGCCAAGTTCGCGGCGCTCAACAAAGCGCGCGAATACCAGAAGGACGAGAACGCACCATCACCCGAATCTGAAATGGTGCCAAGGCCGCGCAGATCGTCGAAAAGAGATGAGAACGAACCTCTCTCACTCAAAGATCTGGAGGTTGGCAATGTTTCACCAGCAGACAAGTTCAGTCAAAACCCGTACTTGTCGCGCCGTGCCAAGAAATAACGCATAAAATAGGCGTCAGAATTGTGAAAATAATAACTGACCCTAGGATATTTAAAGCGACTTCCGGTGAATAGTTGAAACTACGGTACTCTAAGACTGGACAGGCACCCAAACACTCGTCATATTCTGGGAAAATTTACAAAGCCACCGATCTGGAAAGGCCAGACACATGAAACACCTTCTGCTTACGTTCTTCACATGGTGGAACAGTGACACGTGGGGCACTCGCTTCTTCACATGGAGAAAGGGTGAGTTCGTCGGGACCGATGACTTTGGTAACAAGTATTATAAAGAGCGCGACGGCAAGCGTCGTTGGGTGATTTATAAAAACCTTGCTGAAGCCTCCCAGATCCCTGCCGGTTGGCACGGTTGGATGCATTACCGCACAGACACTCCGCCAACAGAGAGTGGTTATGTCGCCCGTGAGTGGGAAATCGCTCACTCTCCAAACCTGACAGGCACACCAAATGCATATCGTCCAAAAGGGTCCATCCTGACACCGGAAAAACGTCCGGAAGTGACTGGAGACTACCACGCCTGGACACCTGGCGAATAAGCCAGACACGAGTTACGAAAAAAGCCCGGTCAATCGACCGGGCTTTTTTAATGCAAAAATCATCGCTGATTAACCAGCATCTTCTCCGATCAGGCCAAGACGGCGATCGAGATAGTTAGCACAATTACCAATCAGACCATCTACATGGTTTTCAAAGAAGTGGTTTGCACCTGGCATTTCCTGATGGTCGATAATGATACCCTTTTGGGTTTTCAGCTTATCAACCAGAGCCTGAACATCCTTCTGTGGAACTACTTTGTCCTGCTCACCATGAATGATCAGGCCAGAAGACGGGCAGGGTGCCAGGAAGGAGAAGTCATGCAAGTTGGCTGGTGGGGCGATAGAGATAAAGCCCTCAACTTCAGGACGACGCATCAAGAGCTGCATGCCAATCCATGCACCAAATGAGAAGCCCGCAATCCAGCAAGCACGTGCATCCGGATGGATGGTTTGTACCCAGTCCAACGCCGCAGCAGCATCTGAAAGCTCACCTTGACCATGGTCGAACTGACCCTGGGAACGACCCACGCCGCGGAAGTTGAAACGCAAAACTGCGAAGCCGCGTTTCGCAAACATGTAATAGGTCTGATAGATAATCTGGTTGTTCATCGTGCCGCCAAACTGCGGGTGCAAATGAAGAACCAGTGCTATCGGAGCATTACGTTTTTTTGCTGGATGGAAACGGCCTTCTAGCCGCCCTGCAGGGCCATTGAAGATCACCTCAGGCATATACTGCAAAATCCTCTTGTTTTAGTCGGCAGCAACTGTCTGCCGGCTTTTTGGTATACCGGATCATTGTCGATTAAACTTGACTGCGAGACGCAAGTTTATTAGAACCAGTTTAGAATTATTCTACGATGAACCTCAAGGGCTACACTGAAAATCGGCCTCTATTGGAGAAAGGTATATCCAACTCGGCGCATGCACGTTATAGACCTCAACGAACTCAAAGGGAACTCTTTACCCCTTATCGTAAGCACCGTGGAAAATATCAAGGTTTCCATTTCCATAGAGACCCAATTAGGGCACTAAAGAACCCCATTTTCTGTGTTAAACTATGACAATAAACCGCGAACTGACATATTTAGACTATAACGCCAGCGCTCCACTGAGGGAAGAATCTCTTTTAGCTCTTCAGGAAGCCTATAAAGCAGCTGGCAATGCGTCCTCTATTCACAGCAGCGGTCGGCGCGCTCGATCCATCATCGAAGATGCAAGGCACAAAATTGCAGATCTGGTAGATGGCAACCCGGCGAATATCATTTTTACGAGTGGAGCGTCAGAGGCAAACGTCACAGCATTATCGCCCACTTGGCTAAAAAATGGCGAGCCCTATATTCTGACCCAGGTTTTTGTGAGCGCAATCGAACACCCATCCATTATAGCTGGTGGTCGGTTTGCAGCCCAAAATGTTCAAAGCATTCCCGTTGATGAAGACGGGCGCGTGGTAGTGAGTGAACTGCGCAGATTGCTTGAGAAGCTGGGAGAAGATGAAACCGCGTTGGTATCTGTTATGGCTGCCAATAGTGAGACCGGTGTTTTGCAGCCCCTGCAGGAAATCGGTGTTCTCACAGAAGATTTAGGTCATCTCTACCATGTGGATGCAGTCCAGATGGCAGGGAAAGAGCCACTTTCAATGGCCATGATTGGCTGCAACTCCATGTCGATCTCCTCCCATAAAATCGGAGGTCCGCAAGGGGTTGGTGCTCTTATCCTCGGGAAAGGCGATTTTCGCCCCATTCCGCTGCTGACAGGTGGCGGACAAGAATCGTGGAGAAGAGCGGGAACAGAGAATACGGCAGGCATTGCAGGATTTGCGGTTGCGGCAGCGCAATCAACTAATCCTGATGAACATGCTAGGATTTCGCGCCTGCGAGACCATATGGAAGAGAGACTGAATGAACTCTCTTCAGATGCGATTATCTTCGGTAAAGATGTCGCGCGTCTTGGCAACACGACGTGTTTCGCAGTTGAAGGGATTTCAGCTGAAACCGCACTGATCAACTTTGACTTGTTTGGTGTCGCTGTTTCATCTGGGTCTGCTTGTTCATCCGGCAAAGTAGGTGCATCCCATGTGCTTCTTGCAATGGGAGTATCGGAATCATTGGCGCGTGGCGCAATCCGGGTCAGTCTCGGTTGGGCGACAACCCATGAAGATGTTGAGCGTTTTTTAGGCGCTTGGACGAAAATTTATAAACGAATGAAGCCCACATAGAAGGGGTGAACGCCGTATATAAAAATAAACGAGGACAAACCCTCGTATAAATAAGGATGCACTGTGTTGCGACAGAGCATCTGTTAAGTAAGGGCAAACGGGTCCAATAATCGTACCCAATGCGGCTTTGAACCGCGTATGGAGACAAAGCATGGCGGCAGTCCAGGAAACAATTGATCAGGTCAAAGCAATTGATGTTGATCAGTATAAATATGGCTTCGTAACCGATATCGAAAGTGAGCTTGCTCCCAAAGGGCTCAATGAAGATATCGTTGCATACATTTCGGCTAAAAAAGACGAACCGGAATGGATGCTCAATTGGCGCTTGGAAGCGTTCCGTCGTTGGAAGACGATGGAAGAGCCAACATGGGCGCGAGTTGATTACCCGAAGATCGACTTCGAAGACCTTCATTATTATGCAGCACCTAAAAAACGTGAGGGACCCAAGTCTCTTGACGAGGTGGATCCAGAGATTCTGGAAACCTACAAGAAGCTGGGCATTCCATTGTCCGAGCAGGAAATCTTGGCAGGTGTTGCACCAGAAAACCGCGTCGCAGTTGATGCTGTTTTCGATAGTGTTTCAGTAGCAACAACCTTTAAGGAAGAACTGGCCAAGGCAGGCGTTATTTTCTGCCCGATCTCCGAAGCAATTCGTGAGCATCCAGAGCTGGTTCAAAAGTACCTTGGGTCTGTTGTTCCGGTCTCCGACAACTTCTACGCAACATTGAACTCAGCTGTGTTCTCTGATGGGTCGTTTGTGTACATTCCACCAGGCGTACGTTGCCCAATGGAACTGTCCACCTACTTCCGCATCAACGAGCCGAACACAGGCCAGTTTGAGCGTACGCTGATCATCGCAGATAAAGGCTCTTATGTGTCTTATCTGGAAGGGTGTACTGCCCCTCAGCGCGATGAAAACCAGCTGCACGCTGCTGTGGTTGAGCTTGTTGCTCTGGAAGATGCACAGATCAAGTATTCTACCGTTCAGAACTGGTACCCAGGCGACTCTGAAGGCAAAGGCGGTATCTACAACTTCGTGACCAAGCGTGGCGACTGCCGCGAAAAGAACTCCAAAATCTCTTGGACACAGGTTGAAACCGGTTCTGCCATCACTTGGAAATACCCAAGCTGCATTCTGCGCGGAGATAACTCACAAGGTGAGTTTTACTCCATTGCGATCTCTAATGGTCACCAGCAGATCGACAGCGGCACCAAGATGATCCATCTGGGCAAAAATACTGCCAGCCGGATTATCTCCAAGGGTATCTCCGCAGGTGTCTCTCAAAACACCTATCGCGGGCAGGTTTCCGCGCATCGCAAGGCATCTAACGCACGTAACTTCACCCAGTGTGACTCGCTTCTCATTGGCGATAAGTGCGGTGCCCACACCGTCCCTTACATCGAAAGCAAGAACTCCTCAGCGGTGTTCGAGCACGAGGCGACAACCTCCAAGATCTCCGACGACCAGATGTTCTACTGTCAGGCCCGTGGCCTTGATGAGGAAGAAGCTGTCGCATTGATCGTGAATGGTTTTGTCCGGGACGTAATCCAGCAACTGCCGATGGAATTCGCAGTTGAGGCACAAAAACTGATTTCGATCAGCCTTGAAGGAAGTGTGGGCTAAAACGCGGATCACCGCGTTTGCCTCGTACCTGTTGAAGAATTGAAAAGACGAGAACGATAGATGCTTGAGATCAAAAACCTGCACGCCGAAGTTGATGGCAACAAAATCCTTCGCGGCATCGACCTGACCGTTCGCCCGGGCGAAGTCCACGCGATCATGGGACCAAACGGGTCTGGTAAGTCCACCCTGTCATACGTATTGGCAGGCAAAGACGATTACGAGATCACCGAGGGCTCCATCTCCTACAATGGCGTTGACTGGGCTGAGCTTGGCGCCGATGAGCGCGCAACTGCCGGCATGTTCCTTGCGTTCCAGTACCCGATCGAAATCCCGGGTGTTGCAACCATGACCTTCCTGAAGACAGCGTTGAATGCACAGCGCAAAGCACGCGGTGAAGATGAAATCTCCACCCCTGACTTCATGAAGCTCGTACGTGAGAAGTCCAAAGAGTTGAAAGTGACGCCAGACATGCTCAAGCGTCCACTCAACGTTGGTTTCTCCGGCGGTGAAAAGAAGCGCGCTGAGATCCTGCAGATGTCTCTGTTGGAACCAACTCTGTGCGTTTTGGATGAAACAGATTCAGGTCTGGACATCGATGCACTGCGCGTTGTTTCTGAAGGCGTCAACCAGCTTCGCTCCCCTGAGCGCTCCATGATCGTGATCACGCACTACCAGCGTCTGCTGGACCACATTGTACCGGACGTCGTGCACGTTCTGTCCAAAGGTAAGATCGTGAAAACCGGTGGCAAAGAGCTTGCTCTTGAACTGGAGAAAAACGGTTACGCTGATTACGTCGGCGAAGAAGCTGCTTGAGCTGGAGGGTAACCGATGAATGCTCCGGCAAAGATTCAAGAGACTAAAGCAGAGCAGAGCCTGAACGCTCAGTTCGACGCAATTTTCGCGCAAACAACGCAGGAAAACGCAAATCAACGCAAACAGGCGTGGGATGCTTTCAAAGCGAAAGGTATTCCACATCGCCGCGTTGAAGAGTGGCACTACACAGACCTGCGCACCAAGATGAACGATGCATTTGCATTGGCTTCAAAAACCGCTCCCAAAGCTGAGGCTTTGAAGGGTGCTGGTGACCTGAAGACCCATCGCATTGCTATCGTCAACGGCCGCTACGCGCCAGAACTGTCGTCAGATCAGGATGTTGCAGGCTTGAGCATCGCTCAGACCAACGGCTTCCTGGCAGCACAGCTCGGCACCGATGATGCTATGGCGCACCTCAATCAGGCTCTTGTTCAGGGCGGCATCAGCATTAAGATCGATGCAACTGCAAAGATTGAGCTGCCGATTGAAATCGTTCGTTACACCGACGGTTCCCAGGTCAGCTCCTATGCAGGCACCACGGTTGAGATCGGTTCGGGCGCAAAAGCGCTCATTATCGAGAGCTATGAAGGCGATGCCGACGCTGCTTACCAGTCCAACGCCCTCACAGAGGTCAAGGTTGGCGATAAAGCAGATGTGCACTGGCTGAAGCTTCAGGTGGAAAGCGCAAAAGCGCAGCATATCGAAACGCTTAGCATTGAGCTGGGTGCGGAAACTAATTTCCAGCACTTCATCTACAATGAAGGCGCATCGCTGTCTCGTGCCCAACTCTTCCTTGAGTTCAAGGGCGAGGGCACCCATGCTGGCCTGCGCGGAACATCTCTGCTCAAAGACAACCAACATGCTGATATCACACTGTTTGTGAAGCATGCCGTTCCAGGATGTGAAAGCCGCGAATACTACCGCTCTGTCGTCGACGACAAAGCCCGCGCAGTGTTCCAGGGCAAGATCATTGTGGAACAAGCTGCTCAGAAGACTGATGGTCAGATGATGATCAAAACGCTTCTGCTGAGCGATACCGCTGAAATCAATGCCAAACCTGAGTTGGAAATCTTTGCGGACGACGTTCAGTGCGCCCATGGTTCCACTACCGGCGACATTGATGAAGACCTGCTATTCTACCTCATGGCACGCGGTATTCCAGAAGCTCAGGCACGCAAAATCCTCGTTCTCGCATTCCTTTCTGAAGCTATTGAGGAATTTGAAGAGGAACAGTGTATAGAATTGCTGGAAGCAATGACACGCAGTTGGCTTCATGCCGATGATATGGTGAGCGAATGACCAAGGTCGACAACACGGCTTTCACAGCTCCATACGATGTTGAGAAGGTTCGGAAAGATTTTCCGATCCTTTCAACTCAGGTCTATGGCAAGCCGTTGGTCTACCTGGATAATGGTGCGTCAGCCCAAAAGCCGACAGCGGTGATTGATGCTATCACCAAAGCCTACACCCAGGAATATGCCAATGTGCACCGTGGCTTACACTATCTGTCGAACACAGCCACCGAAAACTTTGAAGCGGCACGCGAAACCGTGCGCCGCTTCCTGAATGCTCCAAGCGTTGACGAAATTGTTTTCACAAAATCAACGACTGAAGCAATCAACCTTGTGTCCTACGGCTTGGAAGATGACATCCAGGAAGGCGATGAAATCATCATCTCCATCATGGAGCACCATTCCAACATCGTGCCTTGGAACTTCCTTCGGGAGCGCAAAGGCGCTGTCATCAAATGGGCACCCATTGCAGAAGATGGTACGTTTCTGCTGGATGAGTTTGAAAAACTCCTGACAGATCGCACCAAAATCGTCGCAATGACCCATATGTCCAACGTCACCGGAACTGTGGTTCCAGTGAAAGAAGTCACGCGCCTTGCACACGAACGTGGTGCAAAAGTGCTGATCGACGGCTCGCAAAGTGCAGTGCACATGCCTGTCGACGTTCAGGATATTGGCTGTGACTTCTATGCGATCACCGGGCATAAGCTCTACGGTCCAAGTGGCATCGGCGTGCTCTACGGCAAGAAAGAGATTCTCAACAAGATGCGCCCATTTCAGGGTGGTGGTGAGATGATCAAGGACGTGACCGAGTGTCTCGTCACCTATGCTGAAGCTCCGCATCGTTTCGAGGCCGGCACCCCGCCAATCGTTCAGGCTATTGGATTAGGGGCCGCCCTTGACTATATGGAGAGTCTGGGGCGCGAAAACATCGCATTGCATGAAGCGTCCCTACGTGATTATGCAGAGCAGCGCTTAAAGGAAGTCAATTCCCTGAAGATCTTTGGCAACGCCAAGGATAAGGGATCGATCTTCTCCTTTGAGATTGAGGGGGTTCACGCCCACGATATCTCGATGGTGATTGACAGAGCGGGCGTTGCAGTTCGGGCCGGTACGCATTGCGCGCAACCTTTGCTGGCGCGCTACGGCGTGACCAGTACATGCCGTGCAAGTTTTGGCCTGTACAACACCCATGATGAAGTCGACCGCCTGGTAGAAGCCTTGCGTAAAGCGCAGATGATGTTTGGTTAGGACCTATGACAGACAACACACAAACAAGCGAGTTCTCTGACGGACCTTTGACAACTCCGGAAATCAACCAGAGCTCCGCAATCCCTGCGGAAGAGCTGGAGCGTTTGACCGGCGATATCATTGCTGCGATGAAAACCGTATTCGACCCAGAAATTCCGGTCGATATCTACGAGCTTGGCTTGATCTACAAGGTTGATATCGAAGACGACCGCGCGGTCAAAATCGACATGACTTTGACCGCTCCAGGCTGCCCGGTTGCTGGCGAAATGCCAATTTGGGTAGAAAACGCAGTAAGCTCTGTACCAGGCGTTGGCACCGTGCAAGTGGATATGACCTTTGATCCTCCATGGGATCCTAGCCGCATGTCTGACGAAGCTCGCGTTGCGTTGAACTTCTTCTAAGGTTCGAATAGCGCTTACAATGTATGGCACCTCGACAGTGTTGAGGTGCCCATGGAGGGTGCAAAATGGCCTCAGGATTTCAGGTACTATCGCTGACGGACGAAGCAGCTGATTACATTCGTACTTTGCTTGAAGCAAGTGATGCCGATCCACTCGGTTTGCGTGTCGCCATAAAAACAGGTGGCTGTGCGGGCATGGAGTACGAACTGGATTTGGTAACAGAAGCAAAGTCCGGCGATGATGTTGTTGAAGATAAAGGCGTAAAAGTCTTTGTTGATCCAGCAGCTACGCTTTATCTGCTTGGAACGGAAATGGGTTTTGAAACGACGAAATTCCGCTCTGGTTTTACGTTCAAAAATCCAAATGAAGTCTCTGCATGCGGTTGCGGTGAATCCGTAGAGCTGCTGCCAGCTGATCTTTCAAAGTTCGCTCAGAAAAACTAGTAGCGCTCAAGTCTGAGCAGCTACGGCAATAGGTGGGATGCCGTGTCTCTTTTTAATTCATTGAAAAACGATAATCTCGAGACGTGGCATTCCTACACCAAACATGAATTTGTCCAGGGCCTTGGCGATGGAACTCTGCCAATTGCAGCGTTTAAGAAGTACCTCGTCCAAGACTATCTCTTCCTGATTGAGTTCGCCCGCGCCTATGCGCTTGGCATGTACAAGTCCACTGACCTTGCTCAGATGCGAAAATGTCTTTCCTCCGCAAAGGGCATCCTTGAAGTAGAGATGAGCCTTCATATCCGCCTTTGCGAAAGTTGGGGCCTGTCTGAAAACGAGATTGTCGCAACTCCGGAAGAGCCAGCAAATCTTGCATACACTCGGTATGTTCTCGACACCGCAATGAAGGGCGATATGCTCGACCTGAAAGTTGCACTCGCACCTTGCGCTATTGGTTATGGTGAAATTGGTGCCGAGCTGGCAAAGCAAGATGGGGCACTCGATCCAAGCAATCCATATGCAGAATGGATCAAAGAATACTCCAGTGATGAGTATCAGGAACTCGCCGCTGATGCGGTGAAGGAAATCGATGATCTCGGCGCGCTCTATGCGACTGACGCACGCTACGCCAAATTGTCTAGAATATTTAGAGAGGCCACTAGACTTGAGGCCAATTTCTGGCAGATGGGTCTCGAGCTATAATCATTCAAAAGAACACATCACATTTCTGTGAGTGGATGAAACAGGCAATAATCTTGTCGATCTTCGACTGAATATTGCAAGCTTTCAATATATTTATATCTTTTGGTGATTGCTTATGTCTTTATCCTCATTCTTTCTATCTGATAAACGCCCGGTATTCCTGAAGAATATCCGTTGCCGCCCCATGTTTGGTGGTCACGGATATTATATGAATGGCAAAATGTTTGCCCTCGTTCGTGAAAAGTCACTCTATCTCAAAGCGGGATCCAATAACGTGGCCGACTTTTTGCTGACTGGGCAGCTGCCTTACATTCATCAGTGTTTCGGAGAGTATTTCCCGACGAACTTCTATTCGGTTCCGCTGAATATTGTCGAGGATGAAGTCCAGCTGACACGATGGATTGCAAAGGCAATACGCCAACTTGCTCAAGCCAAGGAGAGTGCGAAAGCCTCTTCGGCCTTGGATAGCCGACAAAAAAAGACGGCAATCATACGATCTGCCGTCTCGAATACGTTTCTATTTTAAAAATTAGCGCTGCTTAAGCAACCTGTGTCACGCTGGGAATCTTCTTCTCTTCCTCAGCTTTCACGAGGTTGCGGCCAGCTTTCTTGGCAGCATAAAGCGCAAGGTCCGCACGAGACACCATGCTTTCTGCACTGTCGCCAGGCCGGAAAGTTGAAATGCCAATAGAGATTGTGATGCGACCAAGGTTTTCACCGGTAGAACGCTTCACGAGTTCTTTCGCCACAACGTTCTTACGGATCTTCTCCGCAATCACCTTTGCATCTTCAATGGTGGTTCTTGGTAGAATGATGCCAAACTCTTCACCACCATAACGACACGCAATATCGTTGTTCTTGACATTCTGCTTCACCGCCAGCGCCACAAGACGAAGAACCTGGTCGCCGGTCTGGTGTCCGTAGTTGTCATTGAACTGCTTGAAGTGGTCGATATCTGAAATCAACAAGGAGAGGGGAGCATGGCTCTCTTCTGTCTCCTTAACCGCACGCACAAGACTCTGATCGAAATGCTTGCGATTGTTCAGTGTGGTCAGTTCATCGGTGAGCGATTCATAACGGATCGCCTCCAATCCTTCCTGCAAGACGCCGATCTGACGGCGAGAATCAACCAGCTGCTCGCGAAGCTCTTGATTGCTTTCAGCGGTTTCAGTGGTCAGTTTTGCAAGATGAATGACAAGTTGGGAAAGCTGAGAACGATCACTGACGTTCTCAAGAGCGCTCAACGTACGGGCCAGCTCTTCACCGTATTCGGTGGTTTTGAGTGTTCCTTTATCAAGCGCAGAAATCAATTCCCGAACTTCCTCGGAGATCTTGTCGCCAACTTCGTCAATGCGCTCACCCAAACGGTTCGGCGACAAAAAGCGGTTATAGATCTTCTGAGTCTCTTCAGGAGAAATTTTGCCATCACGGGCAAGAATCTTATTGATGGTCCGGTTCAGGGCACGGTTAAACCCGGAAGCGTAAGAATACCACAGCTCATAGTTGCGTGGAAACGCTGGAAGCTTATTCGTCTTGATGTAATCGAGCGCACTGTCTGCATAAACAATCGTACGCTTGAACTCGTCTTCTTGACTCATGATTGCATCACCGCGTCACGGAAAGGGCTACCCCATAATTAATAAGCTAATTTAACATTAGCTTATTTAATGGGATATACCTAACCAGTGGTTAACCTCAGGAAAATGGGCTATCGGCTTTGAACTTTGGAACGAGTTTCCCGCAGCAGGAAGGCCGGAACGTGGCTTGCATTACGGAAAATCGCATCATCTTTAGGTTGATTAGCGCGACGACCGCCTCTTGGACGAGGTGGAGCAGCACGACGCTCAGCGTGCATTGGAACCACAGGTTGCTCTTCAAGGCCAGCTGGTACAGATTCGGTTTCCTGTACGGCTGCTTCTTGAACTTCAGCCTTAGGCTTACGTGAGCGGCCTTTTTCTTTTGGAGTGCGGGTAGAACGGCGGCGAGACTTTTTGTCATCGGCAGGCTTGGAGAAATCAACCGGCTCTCCGACCCACTCGAGCTCTTTACCAATCACGTCGTTAATCGCTTGCAATGCTTTCTGGTCCTTGCCCGTCACAATAGAAATCGCAGTGCCTTCACGGCCCGCACGCCCGGTACGTCCAATACGGTGGACGTAATCTTCTGCATGAATAGGAAGATCAAAGTTAAAGACGTGGCTCACAGTTGGAATGTCAAGACCACGTGCAGCAACATCACTGGCCACCAGAACCTTGATGTGACCCTTTTTGAAGTTGTCCAGCATGGTCATGCGAGAGCGCTGGTCCATGTCACCGTGAAGTGCACCGACAGAAAACTCATGACGCACAAGCGAACGGAAGAGGGTAGCTACATCGCGTTTGCGGTTACAGAACACGATCGCATTCTGCAGATCTTCAGCACCTTCGATCAGCTCGCGCAATTTCGCGCGCTTCTCGTAGTCTTCCGCATCAGCCGCCGCAATGCGCTGCGTCACAGTATCCGCTGTTGTCGAAGCTTTCGCCACTTCCACCTTTGCTGGGTTCTGCAAGAATGTGTCAGTCAAACGCTGAATCTCAGTCGGCATAGTTGCAGAGAAGAACAGGGTCTGACGCGTAAACGGGATAAGCTTGCAGATGCGCTCGATGTCTGGAATGAAGCCCATGTCTAGCATGCGGTCAGCTTCATCGATCACGAGGATATCAACGCCCTGCAACAGCAGCTTACCGCGCTCGAAATGATCAAGCAGGCGGCCAGGTGTTGCAATCAGAACATCAGCGCCACGCTCAAGCTTGCGGTCTTGCTCAGCAAAGGAAACGCCGCCGATCAGCAGTGCGACGTTCAGCTTGTGATTGACGCCATATCGATTGAAGTTGTCTTCCACCTGCGCTGCAAGCTCACGGGTCGGCTCAAGAATAAGAGTTCTTGGCATCCGGGCGCGCGCACGGCCTTTTTCCAGAAGAGTAATCATCGGCAGCGTAAAGCTTGCCGTTTTCCCGGTTCCAGTTTGAGCAATCCCGAGGACATCTCTACGTTCGAGAACGTAAGGGATGGCGCCTGCCTGAATGGCAGTCGGTTCTGTATAGCCAGAGGCTTCTACAGCGGCGAGAACTTTCTCACTAAGTCCGAGAGTGGAAAACGACATATTTCATGTTCTTTACGATAATTGAGGAGAGAAGCTGGAAGCCGTATGAGTTACAGGTTTCTCCAACCAGTTTGGCGGAACACTACATTTCTAAGCAGCGTTGTCAATAAATTCTGCGGTATAACCGATATATTCCTTCAAGTTATGCCAAGGTTGCCGAGTTATAACCTACGCAAAACTCAGCAACTATTCAGAATTAAGGGTCTTTTAAATATCCAGATCAGTCGCGAACTCTGCTCGCTCCTGAATAAAGTTGAAGCGTGCCTCAGGTTTATTGCCCATCAGCTGCTCAACCGCATTGCGGGTTTCACTCACTTCATCCTCGCCAACAACCACTTTAAGCAGCGTCCGGCGTTTCGGATCCATGGTGGTTTCCTTCAGCTGAGCTGGCAACATCTCACCAAGGCCCTTAAAGCGGCCAATTTCGATCTTGCCATTCTTCTTGAAGCTGGTTTTCAAAAGCTGCTCACGATGCTCGTCATCCCGGGCATAAAGCGTCTTACCACCCTGACTGATCCGGTACAGCGGAGGAACAGCAAGGTAGAGGTGACCGTTATTGACCAGATCCGGCATCTCTTTATAAAAGAATGTGATGAGAAGGGCTGCGATATGCGCCCCATCAACGTCCGCATCAGTCATAATGACAATGCGCTCATAGCGCAGATCTTTGTCATCGTAGTTAGATCGCGTCCCACACCCAAGGGCTTGAATGAGATCAGACAGCAGCTGGTTTGCGACCAGCTTATCCCGGCCAGCGTTCGCAACGTTCAAGATCTTACCACGCAATGGCAAAACGGCCTGTGTTGCACGATTACGAGCTTGTTTTGCTGAGCCACCCGCAGAATCACCCTCCACGATAAACAGTTCAGTGCCATCAGATTTGCTTGTTGAGCAATCTGCGAGCTTGCCCGGCAGACGAAGGCGACGAACTGCAGTTTTACGCGCGACGTCCTTCTCCTGGCGACGCTTCAAGCGCTCTTCAGCACGATCAACCACCCACTCAAGCAGTTTGTTTGCCTGATTAGGAGAAGCGGTCAGCCAGTGGTCAAACGCATCGCGGACGGCGTTTTCAGCAATACGGGTTGCTTCATTCGTGGCCAGCTTGTCTTTTGTCTGACCAACAAACTCAGGCTCGCGCACGAACACAGAAAGCATACCAGCTGCTGACGTTAAAACGTCGTCACCGGTAATAATGGAAGCCTTCTTGTTGCCAATCAGCTCGCCATAGGCCTTCAGGCCGCGGAGCAGGGCGTAGCGCAGGCCCGTTTCATGCGTGCCACCTTCAGGTGTCGGAACAGTGTTACAGTAAGAGTTGACAAACCCGTCGCCAGCAAACCAGGCAACAGCCCATTCAACTGAGCCATGCTTACCTGTCGCCTGTGTCCGGCCTGCAAAAACTTCGTCAGTAACACGGCGCTCTTTACCAAGAGCCTCTTCCAGGTAATCCTTCAGGCCGCCAGGGAAATGGAAAGTCGCAGTCTCAGGCACTCCATTGGCTTCATCAGCAAGAGCCTTGGCACAGCGCCAACGAATCTCCACACCGCCAAACAGGTAGGCCTTAGAACGCGCCATCTTCATCAAACGGGCAGGTTTAAACTTGAGCGTCTTGCCGAATATTTCCGCATCCGGCTTAAACCGCACCATGGTGCCACGGCGGTTGTGAACATCACCAACCAGCTCAAGGCCGCCATCAGCAAGGCCACGACGGAACGTCTGGCGATACAGCTTGCGGTTACGCGCAACCTCAACAACCAGCTCCTCAGAAAGCGCGTTGACAACGGAAATCCCCACACCATGCAGACCACCAGAGGTCTCATAGACTTTACTGTCAAACTTACCGCCGGCATGCAGGGTCGTCATAATGACTTCCAGCGCGGACTTGTCTTTATATTTAGGATGCGGATCAATCGGGATACCGCGGCCATTATCAGTAATGGTCAGGTAGCCATCATCGCCCAGAGAGACATCAATCCAGCTGGCGTGGCCTGCAACGGCCTCATCCATGGAGTTGTCAATCACTTCAGCGAACAGGTGGTGCAGCGCCTTTTCATCCGTGCCGCCAATATACATTCCCGGGCGGCGACGCACAGGCTCCAGACCTTCAAGCACTTCAATGTCAGCTGCTGTGTAATCACCCTCAGCGCCGATAGGAGCGGCCTTGCCTGCGGATGATGGCTTTGCAGGTGAGGACGGTGCGCTTGCGGCTGGTGCTTGTTTCTTCTCAGTGCTGCCAGAAGAGGATGTCAGCTCATCCATGCTTTTGGTAACATCTGCAAACAGATCATCAGGCGTGCTCATCGTACCTCTTTGGTCTTGCGCTTAAATAGTCTCGAATCAAACGGCAGTCTTGCAGGACTGAGAGAAAAGGGCAAAGATCTGCCGGAGTTCTACTCTTGTTCCTTGTGGGTAAGCGCCAGACATACGCCTTTTCGCTTACCTGAATGTGCCGAACCCCACCAAAAGCGGGCATCTGATGCCATATGCGCCATTCGCGGCGAAAATACAAATAGCATTTGTGATTGCCCCAAGGCCTGTGATCAAAACTTTACACCGGACATACACACGGCAGTTACGTCATCTGCTGCAGATTGTTGCGAGCATGCAACAGCATTTTGCGCTGACCCGAATGGTGGAAACTGACACTGGTTCATCAATGGCAAATTGGATAGTTTGCCTTGTCCATGTTTGAGAGATGGTCGAACTGTGTAGGATTTTTGTCAATCAGATAGAAAGCTAGGCATTTGTAAGATCATTTGTGACAATTTGAAGGTATGTCACCTTTGGAAACAAAATTGACATTTTTTCCTTTCATAGCCTGATCACACAGCGACGGTATGAAAAGATAAGAAGTCAGAACCACTGACAAGTAGGCAGTGGTCAAGTGAGGCACTTTGATAAAAGCTCTGTTTAAAGATGAAATGGGAACGCACCACAATGCGTTGACGCGTCTTGTAACAAGCTTGAGCTTCGCCTCGGTTCTTACTCTTCTCGCACTCAACAGTGCACATGCTCTGGATACCAACAAAAGTGCAAGTGCAATGGCTGCCGTCAATCAGATGGCAAATGTCACACCTCAGCAAGCCTTGAGGGAAGGGGCCCGCGCTTACTATTCCGGTGAAAAAGACAAGGCACTCTCTCCACTTCGCTACGCTGCTGAAAACGGACAGGCTATGGCAGCCTGGAAGCTCGGCAGGATGTACGCGCAAGGAGACGGTGTGCCAGAAGATGATCTTCAGGCGTTCCAGTATTTTTCCCAGGTCGTGCGCGAATATTCTTCCGATGGCCCCAAAGCACGCTCAGCCCCATTTGTCGCAAGCGCTCTTGTTGAACTGGGCCGCTACTTCCTGACAGGTATTGGCGACAGCCCGGTTAAACAGAACACGCACAAAGCACGTGAGGTGTTCACCTACGCTGCCTCCTACTTTGGCGATGCGGATGCGCAGTACAATCTCGGCATCATGTATCTCAACGATAAGCTGCCAGATTATGACCGCCGATTGGCTGCCCGTTGGTTGAAGCTCGCAGCCGTAAAAGGCCATGTCGGAGCGCAGGCCAAATTTGGTGAACTGCTGTACTTTACAGAAGAACTGACAACCGCACGCATGACAGGCCTCAAATGGATGACCCTGGCACGCCGGCAAGTGGTTGGCGGTGATAATGATGCATGGATCGTCTCTCTCCACGAGAAGGCATTTTCTCTCGCCTCAGAAAAAGAGCGTCGCAATTCTGCTGAATGGGCAGATGCATGGCTGGTTAAGCGCGGCCACGTGATTGCTTCAAGCAACTAATCCACTCTCTTCTGATTTTCTTTTAAAATATGACTTGACCGCTCAGGTTATTTCTGCGATTTAAAACATGAGTTCAATATTCAAGTTTTGTTATTGACCTCTGTTTGGCGATTGTAGACCCCGATTGCGGGTCTCTGGAATGTACTTGGGGTGAGCCTTTTGCGCTCACCCTCTTTTTTTGCCTGCATGTCGCAGAAAAGCTAAAATTTTCACAGTCTTCACGCACATTGTTTAAGCCTCTGAAATTTCAGTCTTTTCAACAGCAGGATGCAGTTTTTGAAATTTTCTCGCATGATTTGGGAAAAACTATAAAACACGCTTGCCAAGCTTTAAAACTCTGCCTATATACCTGCCTCAACAAGACGCCGCGGGGCGTCACGTTGATGAGATCGGAGCATAGCGCAGCCTGGTAGCGCATCTGGTTTGGGACCAGAGGGTCGCAGGTTCGAATCCTGCTGCTCCGACCATTCATCAACACGAAGATAGATCGGAGCATAGCGCAGCCTGGTAGCGCATCTGGTTTGGGACCAGAGGGTCGCAGGTTCGAATCCTGCTGCTCCGACCATCTTCCCTTCTTCTTCCCCTAAATTTCATAATTTAAGTAGTCAGCATCGCAGCCTTTTATGCTTTTGTGCCCTCAAATCTGCACAAAGTAGCGCTCCATTTGCATCTACTGTCGCACGTCTCATTCAGCAGCACCGCTCTTTGATTAAAACGAGCAAGGAAGGTTGCTGACAGCGCTCCTCATTCAATCTCGACATAGGCCACCCTAAGTGCAAGCTAGCGCTCTACGACCCCTTTAAAATGCTCTACTGAGACGCTGCAATCCTCACCATAAAACTACAGCCAATGCGCACATAGAAAAAGCCCGAAGGCGAGGGCCTCCGGGCTTCTTAAATCGTACAACTGTGAAACCTGCTTAGAACACGAAGAGATCCAGCACGTAGAACAGAGCGGCTGACAGGATTGCGGCCAAGGGAACCGTAATTACCCAAGCCGCAATGATGGTCATGAAGTGCGAGCGACGCACCAGCATGCGGCGCTTTTCGTCTTCTTTCACAGTGTTTTGCTTATAGCTTTCCATGCCGGTGCTTTCTTTCACGAAAGCAATACGACGCTTGGACTTCATTGTGTACCACTCACGGAAGAAGCCAACGCCGAAGATTGCGCCAACGGCAATGTGAGTAGAGCTCACCGGTAGTCCCAGCCAGCTCGCGAAGATCACTGTGATCGCAGCAGAAAGGGAGACGCAGTAAGCGCGCATCGGGTTCAGCTTAGTAATCTTCTCTCCGACCATACGGATCAGCTTAGGACCAAACAGCATCAGACCGAAAGAAATACCAAACGCACCGATCAGCATAACCCAGAGAGGAATTGTCACAGCTTTCGCAATGCCACCTTCCTGAACGGTGTGCACGATCGCAGCAAGAGGACCAATCGCATTCGCAACATCGTTCGCACCGTGGGCGAAGGAAAGAAGCGCTGCGGAGAAAATCAAAGGCCAGCGGAACAGGATACGCAGGGACTGGTTCCGGTTTTCCATACCTTCAGACTGCTTGCGGATTAACGGACGACAAATAGCCAGTGCAGCAACAAAGGCAATTGCGCCAAGCAGCAGAGCGACCTCAATGTCGATCTTTACGATCTTCTTCAGGCCCTTCATTGCCAGATAAGTAGCAAACGCAGCGGCCATAATCGCGATCAACAGCGGCACCCAGCGACGGGCAGCAGCAATCTTGTCTTGTTGGTAGATAATAAAGGATTTGATGAAGGCCAGGAACAGGGACGCAATAATACCGCCAAGAACCGGGGAGATGACCCAGCTTGCTGCAATGCCCGACATGGTCCCCCAGCTGACAGAGCCAAAGCCAGCAGCAGCAATACCGCCGCCCATCACGCCACCAACGATAGAGTGGGTGGTGGAGACGGGAGCGCCGATCCATGTTGCAAGGTTCAGCCAGACAGCCGCAGAGATCAGCGCCGCGAGCATCAGCTTCACAAAGTCTGTGTAATCTGTCACTTGCGTTGCGTCGATAATGCCCTTGGAGACCGTCTTTACGACGTCACCACCGGCAATCAAAGCGCCAGCGCTCTCAAAAATGGCAGCAAGCAGCAAGGCGCCGCCAATGGTAAGAGCTTTAGAGCCAACAGATGGGCCCACATTGTTGGCTACATCATTTGCACCGATATTGATCGCCAGATAGGCACCAATACCTGCAGCAGCAACAATAATAATAGCGTTTGGATGGTCAGAGACATAAAAACCAGCCATCGCCATAGCGAACATTAGAAAAACAAATGCGACCGCAGGAGCAACCAATGGACGTGCCATTGCGTTGCCGGCCAGCTCTAGCCTGGAAAACTTATCTAAGTCTTTGTCTAGAGTAGGCTTTTTTCTAAGGTTAGACATGCTGTATACTTTTTTCGCCGCGTCTTCTTCGCGTAGTTTCTCATGCACCTGGCAGCAGGCATAACACCTGACTACAATTTTGCACCCACCCTTCATCACAGGACAAAGGCAGGCGAGCGCACATCATTGAATGTGGCAGTGTTGCCCTCAAATGAGCGGGCACCAGAAAAGCACTCGAGGAACTTTGTGTATTAAAGCTACCTTCAAGCGCTTTTATTTCCAGTGAACGCTCAGTTCGCGCGCAAACTAGTTTTGTCTCCGGTATATTTCAAGTTAAAATTACCTATAAACTTTGGAGAAGTAACTAGTCACAGAAATATCACGAAAGCTTCGCAATTTCTTAATTAAAAATCGCCCAACGTCAAGTCCGGTAATACTGGAAATAAAACCGCAATTATTGCACCGGTTAGCGCAATTATTGCACTTAAGGCCGCAATGAGTGCATCTATAGCTATTTACTAAGAGAAATCGGTATAGCTTGACCAAGTGCATTGACACCAATGGCATAATTGGAGAAGAAACAGGAAAACTGGTATATCGCGTTGGAGAGAGTGTTTCCGAATCCAATGCGAAAAAGAGAGGTTACATGGTAGCTCGCATTTACAATCCAGCCAAAACTGCAATGCAGTCCGGAACAGCCAAAACCAACAACTGGGTGCTGGAGTTCGATCCACAGTCCCCAAAATCCATTGATCCGCTGATGGGCTATACGTCATCAGGTGATATGAAGCAGCAGGTAAAGCTGAAGTTCCCGACCAAGGAAGAAGCGGTCGCCTACGCAACACGCAACAATGTTGCTTACCGTGTTGATGAAGAGAGCAAACGCAAGCACCGCCGCGCATCCTATTCAGATAATTTCCGTTTTGACAGATTATCTCCGTGGACACATTAAGTTTCAGCATTGAGATTATTCTCTAACGGCCTTATGAAACATCCCACGCAACGGGCGATCCACTCGCCCTTGCAAAAGCGGTCCCTTAGCTCAGCTGGATAGAGCACCGGCCTTCTAAGCCGACGGTCGCAGGTTCGAATCCTGCAGGGATCGCCACTTTTTCTCCCCGAAAATCGCAAAACAGAAATCAACGCTCTCAAAAGCGAACGGTTTTCCTGCATTCTCGCCCCTTTTGAGCAAATTTATCTCATCATTTGAGTGGTGCAGCTTTTTATTCCAATGTGACATAACCAAATAAATTCTGCAGTTTTAAAATGCTCAAAATCCCGGCAAAACTGAAGGGTTATAAGGTGTTCAATCAGCGGCAGTTTTAATAAATTCCTCTAATAGATCATTGTGCACGCCACATTTTTACTGTAATTGACGGCAAAACACGCCCTAGGGGAAATCAACGAGTTGAACTGCGTGCAAAAATCATCTGACATCCGTACGGACTGGACGCGTGAAGAGGCTGAGTCTCTTTACAACCTGCCGTTTAATGACCTGCTGTTTAAAGCTCACTGCGTTCATCGCGAGCATTTTGACCCCAATGAGGTCCAGCAAAGCCAGCTCTTAAGCATCAAGACAGGCGGTTGCCCGGAAGATTGTGCTTACTGCAGCCAGTCCGCTCGCAACAACACCGAGCTGTCCGCCTCAAAGCTTCTTGAAGTCCAAATGGTGCTGGAAGAAGCCAAAAAGGCGAAGGAAGGCGGCGCAACCCGGTATTGCATGGGCGCAGCCTGGCGCTCTCCTAAAGATCGCGACATGCGCGCCATTGAAATGATGGTGGAAGGCGTCAAAGAGCTCGGCATGGAAAGCTGCATGACGCTTGGCATGCTGACACCTGAGCAAATTTTGCGCCTCAAAGATGCTGGGTTGGATTATTACAATCACAACATCGACACTTCAGAGCGCTACTACAGCGAGGTTATTACAACCCGCAAGTTCTCTGATCGTATCGACACCCTGAATCTGGTCAAGGAATCCGGTATCAAAGTCTGTTCTGGCGGCATCGTCGGCATGGGCGAAAAAGATATGGACCGCCTCGACATGCTGGTTTCTCTGGCGACACTGGAAGAGCATCCGGACAGCGTGCCGATCAACATGCTTATCCCAATTGAAGGCACGCCGCTTCAGGATGCTGAACCGGTTGATCCGATTGACTTCGTTCGTCTGATTGCCGTTGCACGCATCATGATGCCGAAATCTCATGTTCGCCTGTCAGCAGGCCGGACAGAAATGTCTGATGAGACGCAGGCAATGTGTTTCTTTGCTGGAGCAAACTCCATCTTCAAAGGCGAAACACTGCTCACCACAGACAACCCGGAAGACTCCAAGGACGCAGCTTTGTTCAAACGCCTTGGTATCCGCCCTATGGGGCTGAAAAGCTGTGCGGCTGAGCATGAGCCTGCTGAATAAGCACCAAGGAGCGCTCGAGCGTCTGGCAGAGCGGGGCAGATCCCGTTCATTGCTCAAAGCGCATGGCTGCGATTTTTCGTCCAATGACTATCTGGCGCTGACAACAGCGCCAGAATTGCGTTTAGCGGCAGAAAACGCTCTTGCCCGTGGTGTCAGTCTCGGCGCAGGCGGCTCGCGCCTCTTGCGCGGCAATGATCCTGAGCATGAAGCGCTTGAGCTTGAAGCAGCAAACCTGTTCAACACAGAGCGATCCCTTTTCTTTGGTGGGGGATACAACGCCAACATGGCGCTGTTCTCAACCCTGCCGCAGCAGGGCGACCTTGTCCTGCATGACAGCCTCATCCACGCCAGTGCACATGACGGCATGAAGTTGGGTGCAGCCCAGTCCATGGCCTTTAAGCACAATCAGGTTGAGGATGCGCAAGTACGCATTGCCCAGTGGCGCCAACAAGGCGAAACCGGGCGGATCTGGATCGCTTGCGAAAGCCTTTACAGCATGGACGGAGATCAGGCACCGATCAGGGACCTGATAGAACTCGCTGATACGCACGATGCGTTTTTACTGGTCGATGAAGCCCACGCAACAGGCGTGCTGGGTGAGGGCGGCAAAGGCCTGGCAGCGGAGTTTGAAGGCCGGGAGAACGTTATTTCGCTCCATACTTGTGGCAAAGCTCTTGGAGCCTCCGGCGCACTTGTCTGCGGGCCAGCTGTTCTGATCGACTACCTCATCAACCGCGCGCGCGGGTTCATCTACGCGACCGCGCCATCACCTCTGGTCGCAGCCATCGTGCGCGCTTCGCTAAAACTGGTACAGGATCAACCGGAACGACGGGACCAGCTTGCTGACCTTGTAAAACATGCAAATGCTGAGATGAACCGTCTGTGCGGACAAAAGGGCAGCGGAACGCATATTCTTCCGTTCCTCATTGGCGATGACAAGCGCACCATGTTGATTGCAAAAGCACTGCAGGAACGCGGCTATGACATCCGCGGCATTCGCCCACCAACCGTTCCACGGGGCACATCCCGCCTGCGCATTGCGTTGACCTTGCATGCCAGCAAGTCCGATGTATCCAACATGTTTGAAGTGCTTGCAGAAGAAGTGGGGCTGGTTCGCTCATGACAAAACCAATCGTAGTTACAGGCACCGACACCGGTATTGGCAAAACAATTTTCTCTGCAGCGCTGACGCAAGCTTTAGCTGCCACCTACTGGAAGCCTGTTCAATCTGGACTGGAAGAAGAAACCGACACACAAGCAGTAATACGTCTGACAGGTTGTAAAACACTGCCAGAGACTTACCGTTTGCAGGTTCCCGCATCTCCGCATTTCTCAGCGGAAGCAGAAGATGTCCTGATCGATACGGAGAGCCTGGCATTACCTCAGGTCGATGGACCGCTGGTCGTTGAAGGGGCAGGTGGCGTCATGGTTCCGCTCACGCGTGAGACGCTTTACATCGACCTCTTCAAAAAGTGGCAGGCACCGATTGTGCTGTGCGCCCGCACCGGCCTTGGCACCATCAATCACAGCCTGCTTTCCATTGAAGCACTGCGTACCCGTGGCTGCAATCTGCTCGGCATTGTATTTGTCGGTGAGGAAGTGGCAGATTCAGAACGCACGATCGCAGAGTACGCAGGTGTCAAGAAGCTTGGTCGCTTGCCACTGCTGCAACAAATCACCCCAGAAACAATAAGAACAGCGTTTGCAGAGAATTTCCGTCTGGAAGACTTCTGCCTGCAAACCGGGGAGAACGCATAATGTCTAAGCACTCACCAATCTGGCATCCATTCACCCAGCACGCTGTGCTGACGGAAATGACCAAGATTACGGGCGGTTCTGGCGCATACCTGACAAAGGATGACGGCGACAAACTGCTTGATGCCATTGCTTCCTGGTGGGTCGTAACCCACGGCCACTGCCATCCGCACGTCATCGGCGCAATCAAGGAGCAGGCGGAAAAGCTGGATCAGGTGATCTTTGCAGGTCACACCCATGAGCCTGCAGAGCGACTTGCGCAGCAGCTGCTCAAATGCACGCCTGATGGACTGGATTATGTCTTCTTTTCAGACAGTGGTTCCACCAGTGTGGAAGTGGCGCTCAAGATGGCGCTCGGCTATTGGCATCATCTGGGCGAGAAACGCCAGCGCATTGTCGTTATGGAAAACAGCTATCACGGCGACACAATCGGCACCATGTCCGTTGGCGAGCGTTGCGTCTTCAACCAGCCTTACAATCCGCTGTTGTTTGATGTGGCCAAAGTGCCGTTCCCAACCGCTGCCAATGAGCAGAACACGTTAGATGAACTGGATAAGCTCTGCGCCCAAGGCGATGTAGCAGCGTTTATCGTAGAACCGCTCGTTCTGGGTGCTGGTGGCATGCTCATGTATTCCGCTGAAACACTGCGGGCGCTCCATGAGATCTGCCAGAAGCACAATGTACTGTTCATCGCTGATGAGGTGATGACGGGCTGGGGCCGTACAGGCAAGATGTTCGCCTGTGAACATGCACAGATTACGCCGGATATCGCATGCTATTCCAAAGGCCTGACTGGTGGTTCTTTGCCGCTTGCCGTCACCATGTGCTCTTCGGCAATTTATGATGAGCATTATTCCATGGACAGAAGCAAAACCTTCTTCCATTCCAGCTCTTACACAGCAAACCCAATCGCCTGCGCCACTGCAGTCGCCAATCTGGAAATTTGGGAGAATGAGCCGGTCTATGACCGCATAGCAAAGCTCATGCAAATGCAATCCGCTGGCCTTGCGCGTTTCAAAGACGATGATCGTTTCACCAACATCCGTCAGACGGGCACAATCGCGGCCATGGATATCAACGTGAAGGATCACGGATATCTGTCTGACGTTGGCCCGCGCCTCTATGAGTTCTTCAAGTCAAAGAACCTGCTGCTGCGCCCACTGGGCAACACGCTCTATTCTATGCCGCCATACTGCGTCACTCAGGGCGATATTGACCAGATCTACGATGCGATAGCTGAGGCTGCTGATGAACTCCTCTAAGGACCGTGGCGGGCTGATCGGCTTCGGACATTACGCACCAGAACGCCGCGTGCTCAATGCGGAGATTGAACAGGATCTGGGACTGGAAGAGGGCTGGATCGAACGCCGCACCGGCATTCGGGAGCGCCGCTATGTCTCCTCTGATCAGGCTCTCACAGACATCGCACTGCCAGCAGCTCAAATGGCGATTGAGGACGCTGGTATCGATCCGGCTAAAATCGGCCTGACACTGCTGGCAACCAGCACACCTGACCACCTGTTACCGCCCTCAGCACCTCTGCTGGTGCACAAACTTGGCCTGCCAAACTCCGGCGGCATCGATATGGCAGGAGCGTGCGCAGGGTTCCTTTACGCACTGGCCATGGCCGATGCCTATGCCAAAGCGCAAGGCATTGCAGTTCTCGTCGTCGCAGCCAATATCCTGAGCCGCCGTATCAACCCGGCAGAACGCGCCAGCCGCGTGCTATTTGCCGATGCTGCAGGTGCCGTTGTGGTTCTGCCACCAGCACATAAAGAGCAGGGCATCCTTGCTGCTGATCTGGCATCTGATGGTGCTTATTACGACCTCATCAAAATCCCTGGAGGTGGCAGTCGCAATCCGTACAGACCGGATATGGACCCCAATGAGTACCTGATGAGCCTGCAAGGTGGGCAGACGGTCTTCGCCAAAGCGGTCAACACGCTCACGGACTCAGCAATGAAAATTCTGGGGCAAGCCGACATCAAACCGTCAGAGGTGGACCACTGGGCACCCCATCAGGCCAACTCCAGGATCATTCAGGCTGTCGGAACCAATCTTGGAATAAACGCCGATAAGACACTGATGACACTGGGGGAATACGGCAACAGTTCAGCAACCACCATCCCATTCAGCCTCTCCAAGTGTCGGGAAAACCGAAGCTATAAGGCGGGTGACAAAATTCTATTGTCTGCCATAGGCGCGGGCTTCGTCAGCGGGTCCTTGTTGATCGGCATGTAGCAAAAGCGCCCACTCGTGGTGGAAAGACGAGCGGGCGCGTGCGCATCAAACCGCAGTTATTTTGATGCGCTGTCCAGATAAGCCAGCAGGTTCTCGATATCTGCTGGCTTCTTCAAACCGGCAAATGCCATACGGTTTTTTGGCAAGAATTTCTTCGGCTTAGTGAGAAACTCTGTCAGAGATTCTGTATCCCAGGCCACATCAGCGTTTGCCATGACCTTGGAATATTTGAAGCCCTCAACAGCAGCGGCCTGACGGCCAATCACACCGTGCAAGCTTGGGCCAACTTTGTTCTGCCCTTCCTTCACGCTGTGGCATGCCTTGCACTTCTTAAAAACCTTCTTGCCCGCCTTCACATCACCCGCAAACGCCACCTGAACCGGTGCCGGAGCCGGTTGAGCCGCTGCCTGCTTCCCATCTGTTGTCAGCACAAGGCGAAGAGTAACCGGTACCGTCCGTGTAATCCCGTTCAGCTTGGCAAGTGTTTTCAGCTGATCCACGCCCGCGTTCACGCCCGCTTCCTCAGTTCCTAAAAACACCATGTCATTGGTCGTCGCCAAAACTTTGCTGTCGGAAATGCGCGCCACAAAAACTTCCGTTTCCACCGGGATCTCAGTGCCCAGCAAATTGAGCGTGGCTTCCAGATCAACAACAGTGGTTGCGCCAACCGCAAGCTGGCTCAGCTCAGCAGCGTCCAGCTGTGCAGTCAGATCAGCAGACCCGATGCTTTGGAACACGATCTGGCGCATACGCTCATTGCGAATATCGATGTTGGTCTCAACAGAACCCAGATCAATTGTCAGCTGCAGCTTGCCATCTTCCGAGACAGAGCCGGAGAGTTTCTCAAAGCTGTTCACTTCCCCCACGGAGTTTTTCTTGATGGTGCCATATGAAAGGCGTGAGCTGTCGCTGTCCACGCTCCAGGTTTGTGCAAGGGCACTGCCAGACAACAGTAAAAGCATCGCAGAGGTGCGGAAAAGGGTTTTTACCATAGGTATGTCGCCTTCGTGATTTGATGTGATTGACGATTTTTGGTTGCTATCAATTGAGGAACACACGACAGCTGGCTTTTATTCGATGTATTTTGGAAAAAAATATCAGAAACGTTTTCAAAGTGACCTAATCACCATCATGCCCCGGCTCTGGCGCTTTGCACTTTCGCTTGCAGGGCAAAAGGATCTGGCGGACGATTTGGTGCAGGCCACATGTCTGCGGGCATTGGAACGGGAAAGCCAGTTTCAGGCAGGTTCAAACTTTGCCGCCTGGACCATGACCATTTGTCGGTCCATCTGGTTAAACGAGATGCGCAGCCAGCACCTGAGGAAAACCGGCCAGCTCGACACCGCCATCGAATCCAGCCTCATCGACCCGTCTCCATCTCCTGAAACGAATATTTTCGCCGCTGAAGTGTTTAAACAAGTGATGCGACTGCCAGAAGGTCAGCGCTCTGTGGTGGAACTTGTCTTTGTTGAGCAATTCACCTATCGCGAAGCAGCCGCAATTTTAGGTATTCCTATTGGAACGGTCATGAGCCGTTTATCTGCAGCCCGTAAAACGCTTGCGCCTTTACAACAGGAACAAGCCAACCAGATGAAGAAGGGAGAGCTGGCATGACGTACACCGACGAACACCTACGGTCTTATCTGGCTGGCTCTCTGGACCCTGAAACGGCGCAGCAAATAGAAGCGGATCTGGAGAGCGATCCGATCCTGGAACAACGCCTGCTGGCACTTGAAGGCCTGCTCCCCGTCGTTCAGCAAGGCTTTGCAGAGTTCCCTGACGCAGATCACCTCAAACAGCTGGAAGACAAGATCTTCGCACAACCAACCCCTGCAAACGATCATGCAACCGCCCCAACCCTTGTCCGCACATGGAGCACCCGCGCAGCAACGCTTGTGATTGGCTTGGCCATCGGAACAAGCCTCATGTACTGGACAGATGACGCAACTGACTGGCGGCAGGAAGTTGCAAGCTATCAGGCGCTATACGTCAAAGAGACAATCGCATCCCTGAACAGGTCCGAGGATGAGCTGAAACAAGAGCTGGCTGAAGCCTCAACCGCCGTAGGCCAGCAGCTGAACCTTTCAGACCTCAATGATCTGGAAGGCTTGAAACTACTGCGAACCCAGGTTCTGGGCCATGAAGGCGCACCACTCATCCAGATAGTCTTTGCAGACCCCAACGGTGCCCCGGTTGCATTCTGCATCCTCAAAGACACAGATGCCGCCGGAACTATCATGCAATCCACCAGCCTCAAAGGCATGGCCTCCGCAGACTGGACCGGCAACGGCTATCGTTACCTCGTTATTGGAGGCCAAAACCAAAGCCGCATCGACACCGTCGCCGAGCAAATCCACTCCCGCGTTTTGTAGGCAAGGAGAGCCTTACGCAAATCTTTCTGTCAGTATCTGTCAGAGTGAGCGCCGCAGGGAGGATCAGTATGCTAGGTCTGTCGGATTGCTGACTGGGACTTTGCGTTGATGAAAACATACGACGAGATTGAAACGGAGACTGAAGATAAGCTTGCAAGCCGTGTCTGGTTTCACCTGATGCGGGCCCACCGCTATCTTTACCCACGCTTTGAGCGCAGTTTGCGAACGCATGGCATTGATAACCCGGTCTGGTATGAAATTCTGCTGGAGGTTGAACGTGCCGGAGAGCAGGGGGCAAAGGCCTCTGACTTGCAAGACCATCTGCATATGGCGCAGTTCAGCATGTCACGCCACATCGCCCGTATGGAAAAGAAGGGGCTGATTGAGCGTCGTCCAGATAAAGAGGACGGACGCGCCCAGCTGATCTTCCTGACACCTCAAGCGGCCCATGCCCACGAGGAAATTTGGCCGCATTATTTCAAGATCATCCAGCAGGAAGTCGGAGAACGTCTCACCAAGAAAGAGGCGTTTGAGCTTTTCAAACTGCTGACCAAGCTCTACGAATAAAAAAGGGCCGCTAAACAGCGACCCTCACGTTTCCTAGAACCGGTAGTTTGCCGTAAGGCTAAAGGAACGGCCCGGTTCCTTCAGGGTGCCAATAACGTTGTAATCGCCCCCATAGGTTCCCCGGTCTGAGTAGTCCTCATCAAAAATGTTGTTCGCTTCAACACGAAGTTTCAAACCATTAATCTGCTCTGGTTCATATTCCGCAAACAGCCCGACAACTGCATAGCCTTCCAGTGTTCGATCTGAATCTCCAGATCCGGTGCTATAGTCAAATGCTCCTTGCACATCTCCGCCGATTATCAGACCGTAGTCTTCCAATTCATGAGAAACGTTGAAAGCAATGACTTGTCCCAGTGGGGCAGCAAAGTCCTGAGCAACATAGGAATCGGCGGCATCACCATCAACTTCCACACGCGTGTTGGAATAGGTGATTTTTGCCGAACCTGAGGTCCACTTGTAGCCCGCAGCCAAGTTGAAGCCTTCGGTAAGAACATCCACATTTGCGTCACGCGAGCGAGCATCGCTAATGTCAGTTCTGAAGATTTCACCGGAGAGCAAAAAGCCGGAACGTTCAAACTCGAGCCCAGCAGTCACGTTGTGAGAACGAGATGACTTGATATCGGAGTAATCCCATGAGGAGCTGAAGGTATAATTGTCCTCAAGCGCAATCCCACCAAAAACAGTAGCATAACCGGCTTTAAGTTTGAGGCCTTCCAAGACCTCATAGGATGCCGAGCTGTTGCCACTCAGACCAGTGACAGAAGTATCGAAATCTCCAAGACCTTCAAAGCGCTGATGATCAAGGCGTAAGCCCGCGGACAGTTTCAACGTTGACGATGGTGTCCAACGTACCTGTCCAAAACCGCCGAAGTTATGAGCAACCTCTTCCAAATCAGAGGATGGGTCATCGTAGTTTGCGGTCTTCCTGTAAAAATCAAATCCGGTAGTGAAGCCAATATTCTCAGTTAACCGGAAAGTGTTTGCAACTTTGCCGTTCAAGGTATTGGAAGTCCCGTTACTTCCATATGGCACAGGCACGTCAATATTGTTTTCGCTGAAGCCGAGCACCACTTCAGGATCAAAAAGATCTGTTGGCTCGAGGTGCTCATAGCGGAATGAGAAGCTCTTTCGCAGGGTATCATACAGCCGCGTTGTATCATTTGGTTTTGAGGTCAATGAACCAATGTTAGCACGATAAGGCCGCTCTTCTTTATCCTTCAGCATCATGCCCGAAACCTCAAAGCGATGTCCGGTCTCAGATGTGTAACCCGCTTTGAGTAGGCCGGTCTGCAAGTTTGCTCCGGTTCCCGGGATTTCCCAATCGCCGCCAGAGGTGTAGTCCTGCCCCTTGGCGTTTTTGGTGAAGGCCAGAATATCAAAGCCATTATGCTCGGCAAAACCAGTCAGAGCTTGGGAGAATGTATTGCCGTTTGTATCAAAGCTCAGTGTTGCTTTGCCGCCCATGGTCTCGCCATCTTCCAGCAGGTCCAGAGCATCAATCAGCTGAAAGGCGATCGAACCGCCCAGAGCGTTCGGGCCGGAATCAGCTGCTGCAACACCCGCATCCACACGCACCGCACGCAACAATGCTGGATCAATGGCATTGGCTGTTACATGGTGGAACGCACGGTTGTTCTGCATCGCGCCTTCAATAGTCATGTTCAGGTTGAGAGCATCCACACCATTGACGAAGATTTTCTGGGCAATTGGGATGCCGCCACCAACCGTTACTGAGGCATCTTCAGCAAACACATCACGAAGATCACCCATCTCAGCGGCTTCAATCGCTTGAGTTGAAACGTAGATTGAGGTGTTTCTGTCAGCAGCCACTGCAAAGCGGTCATTGTTGAAACTATAAACAACAACAGGGTCCAGCTCCTCGCTGGCATCCATACTATCCTGCGCTGCAGCCCCGGTAGAAAAATAAGCTCCGTTTAAAACACAAACGGAAACAAGCAAGCGCCACCGAAGTTTCTTCATTAGGATCCCCACCCACATATTGGCCGTATTACCTACGGCGAATCAAATATGAGATAATTACTCATGTTTATGTGCGAGGGTATATGAGAGTGTAATTATAGATGCAAGTGCATCTATATACATAAACGTGTGCGACACGATCAATGAATTGAAATCACCATAAAATGCAATGCGTTATGTGATTTTTATCAAAATCTGATCTGTGTGTATCTGCTGAATTTGACAGGAAGTGTTCAAAGATCACCGGGCGCAAAACAAAAAAAGCCCCCGCTAAAAGCATAGCGGGGGCTTTACAATAACAAGAGATTTAAGCTTGGCGCTGGCCCATCTGATCATCAAGTGTCAGCAGGTGCCAACGGTCATCACCAGCAGCTTTCACTTGGTCCAGAACACGGCGGAACAGGTCTTCTTCTTCAATCTGCTCTTCCAGGAACCAGTGCAGCATGTTCTGCGTCCCATATTCCTTTTCATCATGGGCGAGATCAAACAAAGCATGGATTTGTGACGTGACCTTCACTTCCATCTTCATGGCCAGTTCAATAGCTTCCTGTGCTGAATCAAATTCAACAGTAGGAGCAGATATGCCTTCCAGAGTAACGCGGGAGTCCCGCTTCACGATGAAGTCATAAATACGCATTGCATGGTCAGTCTCTTCTTTTGAATGAAGACGGAACCACTTTGCAAAACCTGGCAGCTCAATGGAATCAAAGTAGGCAGCCACAGCGAGATAAACGTAAGAGGCACTCAGCTCAGCATTGATTTGCTGGTTAAGAGCTTCTGCGACTTTGGTGTTGAGCTTCATCGGATTCTCCAATCAGTAATTTTGTGGAGACAGATTTGAAGAGCTACAAACTATTCGCTTTGACCAAAGTCAATTTGAGAATAATTATCTTAGCAATTGCAAGTGATTAGCAGTTTCACAAATGACCATTTTGCGAGCTAAGATGCTATGTTCGCCAGGTCTTTGGTGCCGATCCGTAGATCCGCTTAAAGGCATTGCTAAAGCTGGACGGGCTGTTATATCCCGCCATATAGGCAGCTTCAGAAACAGTAATGCCACCTTTGTTGATGGCTTGTCGTGCCTTCTCCAAACGCTGTTTACGAATGAAATCAGAGACAGTCAGATTGTACTTTTCCTTGAAGTGGCGCTGAATGCTTCGTTTGCTAAGGCCTGTTTCTTTAGAGATCCGCTCGATGGAAAGGTCTTCCTCCAGATGCTCCAGCAGAAATTCCCGCACCTTCAATCCTTTGATCCGTAACTGACTGTCCGCTTCCCGCTTCTCGGCCTGGACGGCCCCTTGCAAGTGAGCACAGCTCTGAGACATCAGGCTTAACGCCTCAGCTTGACGTTGAAGGCCACCGATTTCATCAGCCCCATCATTGGTCATAGCCAAAATCCGCGCAGCGCAATCTACCATGCGTTCATCCGGCTGCCAGATGAAGTAATTCAGGTGGCCATTCATAAAACTCCGCACTTCCGCAGAAAGAGCAGAGGCCTGAAACCCAATTGCACCGTACCAGTCCGGTTGAGCTGCAATGCCAACCTTGCGCAGCGAGTGCCCGGCCTCACTCGGCTTCAGGCGCAAATTGGCAGGTTTTCGCAGGTTGAACAGCAGAGCCTGAGGCTTAGGTGCTTCGCGATCCCCGGCATCCAGATCAAAATAAACATCATCAATGTAAAACTGCTGCTGACCTTCCAGATAAATGAAAATTTGGAAAATAGGGGAGAGCTCCACCAAACTTTCATTTTCATGATGGCCCATCGTCTCATCCAGGACTTTGACTCGGATCTGCTGCTCAATCTGCACAAAAAGTGCTCCCTGACTTTTCACTGGCGCGAATGGATATGTTTTTGGCGCACACGCCAATGCATTTCCAATCGACGAACGCCCCCTCATAAATATATTATGAGTTTTGAAGTCAAGTTTAAAACTTCGTATAAATGAAGTAAGTCCAGCGCGACCTTCCAGCTCACGAACATCTCGGTAAAGAGGTGCCCAAAGTGCTCGCCACACACTGCGAGCGCTCATGGTGCTGTGCTGTCGTGCGGATACGATTGGAGAATGTTTCGATGTCTAGCCGCGACGTTGATAGAGCACTTAAGAACGCCCGTTTCACGCAAAAAACGCAAATGAACGCACTAAACCTCTTATTGGTTTCAACCGCGCTGACTTGCGCATCAGCGGCGTCCGCTCAGGAGAATAAACTGCTGGATGAAGTGGTCGTCACAGCCTCAGCTTCTGAAGTGACCTACAAGAACGCGCCTGCAAGTATCTCCGTTATCATCGCAGAAGACTTGGAAAATCAGGGGGCTCGCGACGTTCGTTCCCTTCTGGAAAGTGTAGAAGGCCTCACGTTCAACAGAGCTGGTAATCAAAGCAAAGTGCAAATCCGCGGCCTGAACGAGAATTACACGTTGTTCCTGATAGACGGAAAACGCGTCACCTCCGCTCCAAACGCCTTCCGCGGAAACGACTACGATTCCGGTTGGGTTCCTCTTGAAGCCGTCGAACGTATTGAAATCGTTCGCGGTCCCATGTCCTCACTCTACGGTTCAGATGCAATTGGCGGTGTTGTCAACATCATCACCAAGAAGGAAACCGAAGAGTGGCACGGCTCACTTACCAACGAATATACCCTTCAGGAAAACCGCAAATCCGGTGATTATGGCCGTACGGGTTTCAATCTTTCAGGTCCAATCCTCAAAGACAAACTCTTCATGCGAACCTACGGCAGTTGGGATTTTCGCCGCAAAGATTCAAGCACTCTGAACCCCGACAGCGCAAGCGGGCGCGCCAATGCAGGCTTTGCCAAGAGTGATAACAAGCACGTTGATACGACTGTGACCTGGGATGTGAACCAAGAAAATTCTGTCGATTTCAACGCAGGTTACAGTAAGCGCACGCACGATAAGACAACATTGGACAGATACTCAGCGGGCATAACTCATCACGGCTCCTACGAGTTTGGTGAGACTGAGCTGCGTGTCTTTGGTGACAGTATCGACAACTCCTACGGCCACGGAAACGCCGCTGGCGATGACATGCCGAACACAGCCTATAACTTCAATGGCGATGGCAAAGTCAGCTTTGACGCAGATCTTCTGGTCCCGAACTTCATCACCGTCGGCGCGACTTACCAACATCAATCCCTCGAAGACAAGTATGTGCTTGTCGGCGAGGGCGGATCAGATAGTTCCCTCTGGCAAGCCGCAGCCTTCATTGAGGACCGCCTTGAAATCACAGAGGATTTCGAGGTCACACTCGGAGGCCGTCTGGACAAACACGAAAAATTCGGCTGGAACGCCAGCCCCCGCGTTTACGGCGTTTATCACCTCACGCAAGCCCTGACATTCAAAGGCGGCTGGTCCTCATCCTTCAAAGCCCCAACACTTCTGCAGCTGTCCCCCAATTGGAAACAGGTCTCATGCGGAGGGGATTGTTTCTTAGAAGGCGCTGAAGATTTGAACCCGGAACTGGGCAGTAGCTTTGAGGTTGGCTTCAAATATGACGAAGCAAAATGGAGTGTTGGGCTAACCAGTTTCCATAATACGATCAAAGACATGATCCAGTTTCCACCCGCCAGAACAGCTGATGTTGCGGTTGCTCAGACCTATTCCAACTATGTTGGTCTCACTGCAGATGGCAAACCGATCTTCAAGTTTGAAAACATTGAAGAAGCTCGCACAATGGGGATAGAAGCCAACCTGACCTTGCGTCCAACAGATGAGCTGACTGTCTCTGCCAACTACACCTATCTGGATGCAAAAAACACAAGCGCCAACGATGCACCGCTTGCCTTCCAGCCAGAGCATACTGCAAACGTTAAACTGGATTACAATTTCAGTGAAAAACTCAGTTTCGCGTTATCTGCCAACTACGTAGGCGAACAATACACCTCTGTTCCCGCCAACGGAGACATGGCCTTTGCCCGCAAAGTAGACGGTTACATCACAGCAGATTTCACAGGTCGCTATGACGTCAATGAGAACTTCACGTTGCGCGCTGGCGTTCTAAACATTGCGGACAATCAGATCCTGAAAACGGATTGGGATGAGTTCAATGTTGACGGTCGCCGCTACTTCATCTCAGGCACCACTCGTTTCTGATCTCTAATAATGAAGGAGCAAGGAGGTGGGCCCACGCTCACCTTCAATGCGTAGAGGTGTATCACTATGTTTTCATTTAAGAAAACGATAATCAGCTTAGTGGTTTTTATGATGTCTCAAACTGTGTCTTCAGGGTCAGCACTCGACCTTTCAAAAACGGAAAGTACGACTGAAACACGGTTTCTTCAGCAAGGCCGGGAGGAAGTCTTTGAGCTGCGGGCGGAAACCGGAGACTACATAGAACTTGGCTGGCAAGTGAATTCTGGCCGTTTTAACCTGGACAGCATCAACCGATTGACTGGTGCTCACATCCGCAGGTTTGTTTCTTCAAACGCTGGCCGTTCACCATTCTTACTCGTCGTAGAGGATGCACCAATCAATCTTAAAGTCTCTGCAATTGAAACCGGGCACTACACGCTGTCTACCATCAAGCAAGTTGGCGCTGAGCATCAGAATATCAAACAAACCGAATACCTTAGCCCGCGTATTGCCAACCTTGCAAATCACCTGAAATTAGGCAACTCAACAGATGTCTTCTGGACTGAGATTGAACAAAAAGGCACGCCGCTCATTGAAGACAACGGGAACAACAAGAGCGTCCTGACATTTCTTGCCAGAGGCGCCAGAACTGGTGTCCGCCTCCTTGGTGCCCCAACAAGCAATCATGAAGAGCTTGAGCAGCTTGCAGGCAGTGACGTCTGGTTTAAATCATTTATCGTTCCCAACACCACGCGGCTTTCTTATCAACTTGCTGTTGATGTGCCGGTGATTTCTGGCACTTGGATGGAACGCCGGAGAGCGATTCTGGCAACTCTGGCAGCAGATCCGCTCAACAAGCACCCTTGGCCAGCAAACGCAATTGATCCTTACAATCAACACTCTACGGTGCTTTTGCCAGCGGCTGAAGCAGGCCATTTTCTCAGCAATCAGACAGTCGCAAAAGGTCAGGTCACACATTCTGAGATTGAGAGCAAAGGCCTTGGGAACAAACGCGATATCTGGCTATACCGTTCCGCCGGCTATGAAGCATCAAAAGCAACCGCTCCGCTGCTCATCATGTTTGATGCAGAACACTATAAAGGCCGTATCTCGGTTCCGGACATTCTGGATAACATGGTCGCAGACGGCGCAATTCCGCCATTAGCAGCCGTATTTATATCTCATATAGATTCAAAAACACGAACTCAGGAGCTGCCTAACAACGCTCGGTTCGCTGCGTTTGTGGCGGAAGAACTATTGCCATTTGCAGAGGCAGAGTTTGGCATATCCGCGACACCAGAAAGAACCATTTTGGCAGGCTCCAGCTTTGGTGGCCTTGCGTCCAGCACCATCGCTCTGCGCTATCCGCAACACTTCGGAAATGTGCTCTCCATCTCCGGATCCTACTGGTACTCAGAGGAGAATGACGAGAATTACGTCGCGAACCTCATTGCAAATACTCCCCGTCAAGATATCCGTTTTTTCCTCAGCGCGGGGCTCTTTGAAAAGAGTGTAGGTGGCGGAGATCGCGGGATACTACAGTCCAATCAGCACCTTAGAGATGTTCTGATTGCCAGGAATTATGAGGTAAAGCTGGAAGCCTATGCCGCAGGTCACGACTTATTCTCATGGCAAACCATTCTTAGTGATGGCCTTGTTTTTTTGATCGGGAAGGGTGCTACATGACGGGTTGAAATCCCGTTTAGATGCAATTGCATAAAAATCTGAGTGTAAACTTCAGGTATTATTGGACATCCTTATTTTTTGATTTTAGATAGAAACAAAGCTCAACAGCCAGGCTCTGATGCCAAGCCATGAGACATCTATCCAACGGAGTTAGAAATGTTTCATCGTGTAACGAGATCGGTTGCCGCTTTCGCCTGCCTCGCCCTCGCAGCTTCTCCAGCCCTTTCAGATCAGGTCGAAATCAACACCGCCAATGGCAAAGCCAGCGTCGTTGTTGAGCCCAAAAATCTGATTGTGTTTGACATCGGAGCGGTCGACAACCTGAATGCACTTGGTGTTCAACCAGCAGGCGTCGTCAACAAAATGTATGTCGATTACCTTGATGGCGTTCAGTCTGAGGCAGACGTCATCGGAACTCTGTTTGAGCCCGATTTCGAGGCAATCAATGCGCTTGAGCCAGAACTGATCATCGTTGGAGGTCGTTCCAGTAAACAGGCAAAGCCATTGTCTGAACTCGCGCCAACCATCGATATGACGCCAAGTTCTTCAGAGATTTCAGCAACGTTGCTCGCGCATCTGGAAGCCTACGGAAAGGTCTTTAATAAGCAAAATGAAGCAGCGCAACTTACTAGCAATTACAACAGGTTGCTAGAGCAAGTGAAAGCTTCAGTTAAGGGCAAGGGCAAGGCGCTTTTCGTTCTCACCAACGGCCCCAAAGTCTCCGTATTCGGCCCGGGCTCACGGTTCGGCTGGTTCCATGATGAACTGAAAATTGAACCGGCAATGGCTGAGGTTGCCGTTGCATCTCATGGAGAAGCGGTGTCCTTCGAATACATTCAGAAGGCCAATCCTGACTGGCTTCTTGTGATGGATCGCGCAACAGCAATCGGCAGTGATGCTGAAAATGCCCGTCAGGTTCTGGACAATGAACTGGTAGCCAGCACGACTGCGTGGAAGAAGGGGCAGGTGATCTATCTTGATCCGGCTGCAACTTACATTGCCCAAGGTGGCTATCAGGCAACCACACGCATCTTCAAACAGCTGATTGAAGCCTTCAATAAACAATAGTTCTCGCCAAGAGCTGGGCACGTGCTGCTCAGCTCTAGCCATTTCCTTGGTGTCCCATGAAAAACATCGGCGTTGCTATCGTCGCTCTGTTCGCGCTTTCCTGCTTCAGCTTATTCGTTGGTGTCAAAGAGATCTCCATCTCTGACTGGTGGCAAACCCCTCAGAACATTGACCTCTTTTTTATCAGTAGAATCCCGCGCACATTGGCAGTTGTTTTGACAGGTGCATCCCTTGCTGTTTCAGGTGCTGTCATGCAAATGCTCGCCCGAAACAGCTTTGTGGAGCCTTCCAGCGTTGGCACAGCCCAAAGTGCAGCACTGGGTATTTTGCTTGTGACACTGCTTTATCCGGGTAGCCCATTGATTGTGAAGATGATTGTCGCGTCCATAACAGCGATGATCGGTATGGCTGTCTTCCTGGCTATGATCTCCAAATTGCCCGTAACATCTCCATTGCTCGTGCCACTCGTTGGTTTGATCTTCAGCGGCATCGTGGAAGCCTTGACCATCTTCATCGCTTTTCAAACAGAAATGCTGCAGTTTCAGGGAACATGGATGAGCGGAGAGTTCTCCGGCATCTTACGTGGCCGCTATGAGCTCTTGTGGCTTTGTGGCGTACTGGCAATCCTCACCTATGTTGTGGCTGATCAGTTCACCATCATTGGCATGGGCAAAGATGCCAGCATCAATCTGGGCCTCAATTACAAGCAAGTCGTGATTGTCGGCCTGTTTATATTGGCACTTTCAACGTCTTTGGTTGTTGTCACAGTGGGCATGATCCCGTTTGTAGGTCTGGTCGTGCCAAATATAGCCCGCAGATTGATGGGGGATAACCTGCGGGCCAGCTTGCCGTGGGTCGCAGTGCTCGGCGCGCTTCTGGTGCTTGTATGCGATCTTATCGGGCGTCTGGTTCATTTCCCCTATGAGATACCCGTTGGTACGGTACTCGGCGTCATCGGATCTTTCGTTTTCCTCTATCTGTTGTATGCGAGACCAGCTCATGCACGCTAAAAAGCTCATTATCCTGAGCGTTTTGCTGGCACTTGCTTGCATTGCTTTCATGACTCTTGGCGCTAAAGGCAGCTGGAGTTTCCTGCTTGTTTTCCGGGGGACAAAACTACTCGCACTTTTGCTGGTGTCAGTCTCAATTTCTGTTGCAACACTTCTGTTCCAAACCATCAGCGGGAACCGCATCTTAACGCCCTCCATCATGGGCTTTGATGCCTTGTACCTGCTGGTTCAAACGCTGCTGGTGTTTATGCTCGGAGGGTTCACCTACGTCGCTCTTGATGGACAAATCAAGTTTCTCGCAGAAGTAGGTGTTATGTTGCTTGCAGCCGTATTGCTCTTCTCAACAGTGATGGGAAAAGGCAGGCAGGACCTTCATCGTATGGTTCTGGTGGGTATCATTTTCGGGGTATTGTTTCGAAGTCTGACAGGCTTCTTGCAAAGGATTATAGATCCAAACGACTTCGCCATTTTGCAAGGTGCAAGTTTCGCTCAATTTTCCAGCGTAGACAAAGACCTGCTCGGCCTCAGCATCCTGCTCGTTTCAGCGTGTTGCCTTATCATTTGGCGGCTTAGATACAGCCTCGATGTTATCGCACTGGGACGCAGCAATGCGATCAATTTGGGCGTAAACTATGAGAGGGCAAGCTTCGCTGTTCTGGTCCTCGTCGCCACTCTGGTTTCTGTCTCAACAGCGCTGGTCGGTCCTGTCGCTTTCTTTGGCTTATTGGTGACTAGTCTTGCCCATTTTATCATGAACACCCACCGTCACAGCATTTTGCTGCCGGCCTCTATTCTGATCGCAGCACTCATTCTCGTCAGCGGCCAGACGGTCTTTGAGCGCATTTTAAAAAGCCAGTCTACCCTGAGTGTTACCGTAGAATTCTTCGGCGGACTTCTCTTCCTGCTGCTTCTCTTTCGAGGAAAAATGAGATGATTGAAATTAATGGTGTTTCTCATAGTTACGGGAAGAGCAAAATCCTTCAAAACATCTCGCTTTCCATAAAAGAAAGCGGAATCACAGCCTTGATCGGGCCAAACGGGGCAGGGAAGTCCACGCTCTTGTCCCTCATGGCCCGCTTGCAGCCACTCCAGACAGGTTCCATCTCGTTTGATGGCAAGTCAGTGTCTCAAACACCCACCAGAGAACTCGCAAAGACCCTTGCTATCTTAAGACAAGATAATGCACTCAGCAGTCGTATGTCTCTGCGGGATCTTGTTGGATTTGGCCGCTACCCGCACCACAAAGGTCGCCCAACAGCCAAAGATCATAGAGCGGTAGATGAAGCTTTAGATTATTTTGATCTGCAAACTATGTCTGACCGGTTCATTGATGAAGTCTCTGGCGGCCAAAAACAACGAGCACTGGTCGCAATGGCATTTTGTCAGGAGACAAAGTACCTCCTACTGGATGAACCTCTTAACAATCTTGATATGTACTACGCTCGCAGCCTCATGAAGCGCCTGCGCGAGATAGCAGACACAGGCAAACGCTCCTTTGTCATCGTCCTCCACGACATCAACTACGCCGGCGCCTACGCCAACGAAATCATCGCCCTAAAAGACGGCACCCTCGCCATCCACGGAACACCGCAGGATGTCCTAGAAACAAAAGCCCTGCAGTCCCTCTACTCAATGGAAATCAAAGTAACCCAACACCAGGGACAACTCGTGGCCTTACATCATTTGTAGGCAGTACTCTTTAGGACTTAACGAATTGTTTCGGCTTTGAGAATGGTGAAATACACAGTTGGCTGGGATATGTAATGTAGTCATAAATCCATATAACATATTGATTTTTTGAATAATTATAAAACATGAATATTTAAATCATATTTGACTTTTGTCATTTGCGAAAGATGTTCTGTTTTCTATTTCTCGGATTGCAAATCATTCTCAATTGCGAGAAGGCGCCAGTTTTGCCCTGGTGATCCTATTGCATTGGAGGGGGATAGGGGAAGTTTGCTCATGTTGGGCTATCCCCTCAAAAGAGATTCCGAGTTTAAGCATGTTGAATAAAACGGCACTTCTATCATTCGTATCAGCAGTGGCAATCAGCTCTACAGCTCTTGCAGGTTCTACTGAAGTTAAAGTCGAGGTTTTAGACAAAACTTTTGATCCAGCGGGTGGTTTCCTAGCTTACACAGAGTTTGAGCTTTCTGGCGAACCTTTAGCGGAAGGTCTGGGGCTGGATCTGGATGTTCTGGACCCAAACCTCGTCAATCAGCCAACCGCTTTTGATTACGCAGCCGGCATTGAGAGTTATGAGTACTCTGAGGAGGCTATGTATGCGGTCAATTATCAGTCCAAGATGGGCCCGCATATCGTAAACGGTCCACTAAACAAAGCACGTGGCGGTTCACTTGAAAGCCTTGGTAAGCGCGTGATTGAACTGGCCGGATCTGTTGCCTTCCCAGTGGAAGAAATTCCGCTCAATATGTACCCGATCACCTTCCCATACATCTCAGCGCTTCCTGAATTTGGTCAGGCAATTGACAGTTCTGTCGTCTCCAGCAATGAGGCGGATATTCTGACCGCTCACGGAAAATCTAAAACCGTTAAGGTCGATATTCCGGCGTATTTCCGCGATTATGCTTCGCTCTCCTGGAAAGAGGAAGGCATGGACAAGTCTTTCAATCCGGGAGCTGCGGCAGGCATCATGCTGAAGGATGTCATGTGGGCACAGGATTTCCTCGGCGGTATGCACACAATAGCAGAGGATCTGGAAGTTGAGGCTGAAAATTCTGTCATGGATCAGGATGGCGTACACGCGCTCGGGGTATCCACGGCAGATGGTTTCAACGGCGTTATTCTAACTGAAATGCTCAATGACCGTCTGATAACACTACGTGATCAGTTTGGTTATGACGGTAAGATGCTTGGCGCAAAGCTGACCGCGTCTTATGATCCTGCACAGGGCCCGATCTGGTTCCCGCGCAAGGTCGCTGTGACTGAAAAGACCGAGAACACCGTGAAAGCCATCCGGTCTTTAGAAGTCATTGACGGAGCATCCACTCTGCGTGACACATGGTTGTTGCTATGGCCACTTTCAGAGATTTATGCATATAGCGACCAACGTACTGCAAACACAAACCAGAACCCGGCTTTTATCGCCGTGTTTGACGGTGCACCATTTGCTGCAGCTGCTGACCTGAACAAAGACAATGATCTGGTGAATGACATTGCTTCTGATGATGTCTTCTCCGCTGCAAGTGTTCTCACAAACGCTACTTTCAAAAACCTTGATGCGCTGCACTTCAACAAAGAAGCGGGCACTCTGGTTGATCGTTATGATGGCAAGCAGGGCTCCAAAGTTACCACTTATGATGCAGCCTATGCTCTTCAGGCACTAAACATTTTCCAACGCTCTCAGGATGCGCTGGCAGTTGGTTATGCCTCTGCTGATGCGGGTGAAAGTCTGGAAACTGCACGCGGCAAGCGGGCGCTTGAGCTGATTAAAGCGCAAGCAGACTTTATTCTGAAGAACTTGATTGCTGAGAACGGTCTTGCGGTCGATGGGTTTGATATTGCTAAGGGGGCAAACGCGGAGCAAAGCCTTGGTACGCAGTTCGCTGTTGTCCATGGATTGACCTCGGCATTCCTTGCAACAAAGGATGAGAGCTACAAAGAAGCCGCGCGCATGCTGTTTCTGACTATTGAAGCGAAGATGTATGACAAGGCGATTGGCACCTACGCCGCTGTGCCAGGTCAACCAACTGAGCACACACCATATACCGCCGCTGCAATCAGTGCTGGACTGCGCAGTGCGATGCTTATTCTGCGCAACAGTGAAGGCGAGAATGAACCTTTGTTGGATATGGTAAGCCTGACACAGCGATATGAAAGCTGGTTCCGTACTGTCATTAATGGCCGCAATGTGAATGAAGGCATGCAGCTTGCTGAATGGCTGGGCGACAGTGGTGAGAATGTTGTTGTTGGCAGCGAAGATTTCGACACAGATGCAGATGGCGTGCCACAGATCACACATGCAGGCATAGCTATGGTGATGGCCGGTAAGGTCAAAGTGTTTGCCGCAAAATAAGTAGTTTGCCGCACTTGAAACAGCCGGGGTGTAAAACATCCCGGCTTCTTCTGCTTGTTAACCTAAGTCAAATGCGAGGCATTCGCATTTAGCTATAGAGACAACAATCATAATAATCTGACCAAGAATCGATCCGCACTCATGGATGATGCAAGCAAGAATAGCGTACCAGTCAATGGACCTAAGCCAGCACAACCCAGCGCAATAGAAATGTTCTGGAAGCGTCTTGGTTACAAGAGCAAGCATGCTGAGTTTGTGCTCTACTTCCTCACGATCAGCGGATTGATGCTGTGGGATGTTGTCGGGCTTCCCTGGCAACTCATCCAACCTTCGCTTGCCATACACTTCGTCGTCTCACTAATTCTTTTTCCCTTGTTCGTTCTTCCATTCTGGCTTTCTCATCGTGATCTGATCAAGAAGAACGGTCGTCCGTTCCTGCGCAGAACGGGTCAGATGATTGAGATTGCGCTGGTACTGCTGGTTCTCAGTGGCATTTATCTCGCGTTTTTTGGCAATCGCGGCAACATGATGGGGCTGGTGGCATATTGGCTTCATTTGGTTCCAGCATTACCGGTTTCGGTATTGGTATTCCACCATGCCAAACGCTATTCGATGGTTAAAGTTGCAGCCTGGATCTTCCCATTTCTTCTGGCACTAGTGGCACTCATGGTGCCAGCCTATGCTGCCGTTGAAAGTGGCTCCCTTGTTCTCAATGATGAGGGCACAAAACTTATCTCAGCAAATTTTGATGCAGGTAGTGTCACGATTGTTGACCGCGGCTCGAACAAAGTGCTGCAAGAGATCAAGATTGGTGGAGAGGCACGCCGCATCGCATTGGATGAAAACCAGAATATCCTAGGTGTAACGGACTACACGGGTGACCGCGTGGTTTTCATTGATCTGAACACAAACAAAGTTCTCTCTGAGTTCAAGACTAACTATCGTCCATTTGGCATTATCTATGACAAGATCAACAACCTGTTCTGGGTTTCATTGTTTGAAGCGCACAAGATCATTGCAGTTAATCCGAGACAAGGCATCACTCAGGAAATCGACAGCGAAGAAACCCCGCGTGGTCTTGCTTTGCTCAGTGATGGTCGTCTGATCGTAACGCATGCCATGGTTGGCAAGGTCTCCATTTGGGATACCTCAGGGGCTAAGCTTACATTTCTGAAGATGATCAGTTTGGCTGAAACTCAGGACAACGACGAAACTGTTTCGCAGGGTGTCCCGCGCATTCTGGATGATATTGCAGTAAGCCCAGATGAGAGCGAGGCCTGGTTGCCACACGTTCTTTGGAACTTTGATCATCCTTTCCAGTTTCAATCCACCGTGTTTCCGAGTGTCTCATTGTTGAGGCTTGAACAAGGGCAAGAGAAAGAAGTTGCTGAGCGCCGCAAGCACCTCTTCAAGCAAATCAATATTATCGATACCAACAATCGCACTCGCATTGTTTCAAACCCTCATGATGCAGAATTCTCCGAGGACGGTAAAAAAGTTTACGTTACATTGGCTGGAAGCGAAGACTTGATGGTCTTTGATCTGACTCGCAGAACAGCCCTGACCAGCAAGAAGAAGCGCCGAGCGCGCCGCAAGGGCAAACTGAACCAAGGTGGGGCAAAGGTCATGCAGATCTTTCGCCACATTCCGGGCAACAATCCGCGTGGGTTGGTCGTTTCCGGGCAGGACATCTTCGTGCAAAACGCAATGACACTTGATTTCGTAGCGCTGAAGAGAGGTGGGGACGGCCCGTTTGCGCGCGTGACTCTGAGTGGGCAAGCTCCAGCTCCACTAGTGCAGAGCGATCCGGTTGAGGCCAAGCTACGCCGAGGTAAAACCCTTTTCAACAGCGGCAACAAGGATGATTCCAAACTAACGCCGACCACTGGTGACTTTTGGATGAGCTGTCAGAGTTGCCACGTGGATGGCTTCAACTTCACCAATGGCTATCTTTACCGATCCACACCAACCAAGAAGTTTGACCGTGCCACAATTGGCCACGACAATTTAAACAATATGATCTCCGGTAACTTCATTGGTGACTACTTGCGCATCATGCAGAAGACGCAAGGTGGTATGGGCCATGATGACCGTGATGGAGCCTTGCAGATTAATCCGGATGAACCGTCAGAACCGGTCAAACGCGATATGGAGGCTCTGCAAGCTTTCATCACATCACGTGGAAACCTACCGCTGAATGCAAGTTGGATACGCCTTGATGATGATCGTAAGGTTCTACATGAGAAGGATTGGGTGAACTCAGCCGCCTGTGCGTCCTGCCATTCTGACATGTTTGAGCAATGGGCAGATTCAAACCATCGTCTGATGGGAGAATCTAACCCATACTTCATGGTCGTGAAGTCCGTTGCAGAACAGACGGAAGGTAAGGACTTCGGCAAATGGTGCCTTGGCTGTCATGAGCCGCAAGAACAGTTCACCGAGCCAAAGGCGGTTCCGCAAGAAGGACATATGTTTGAGAAAGGCGGCGCCAGTCTCTTTGAAGCCCTTGAGACGGGCGTACCGGATTCAGATGAAGGCACGGGCTGCTTATTCTGCCATCGTATCACTCGTATTGAAGCAGCCATGGGGCAGACAGCAGGTACCAACGCCAGCTTTACCGTCAATGTGAAAGATAGAGAAAAGTATATCTTTGAAGACAACGACAATGCACTGCTGCACTGGGTGGGTAACCGTCAGATCAACGCCAAGCCCGAAGTGCATGCAAAGTCGTACTCTCAGCCATTTTACAAGGATTCTGCTTTGTGTAGCACCTGCCATAATGAGGTGGCTCCAGGTACAGGTAGTGTCATCGTGAACACCTACGGTGAGTGGAAAAAATCCTCCTACAACAATCCAGCAGATCCCTCCAAGAACCGCACTTGTATCAGCTGTCACATGATGGCTGACGTGCGAAAGATCGGTGAGAATGTCCCGGGCATTTCTACAGATGGAGGCAAGGTGAAAGAGAATGTGGTGACACACCAGTTCACGGGTGCCAATCACCATCTTGTCGGCCTGCGCAATAAGAAGCTCTCAGACATGAGCATTGAGCTTTTGCGAACTGCTGCTGAGTTGGAAAGCTACATCGACGAAAACGGAAAACTGATCGTTCGTGTCAAAAATGTTGGAGCAGGGCATGCCTTGCCAACCGGCGTTGCTGACTTCCGTCAGCTTTGGCTGGATGTGACCGTAAAAGACGCAAGTGGCAAGGTTATCCTGGAAGATGGCAAGATGGATGATAAGGGCGTCGTACCAACCGATGCTCGTATGTTCCAAAAGGTCTTTGGCGACAAGGATGGTAAGCCTGTCGGCCTGCTCTTCTGGCGTTATGAAAAAATGCTGAAAGATACCAAGATCCCAGCGAATGGTTATCGGGATGAAGCCTTTGCATTGCCAAAGGAAGTTACTTATCCGCTCAGCGTTGATGTGAAGATGATGTTCCGCATCTATCCGCAGTGGGTGACCGATGCAGTACTCCAATCCTACCCAGATCTACCAAATCCAGAAGCTGTTGTTATGGCTGAACTTACTCAAACACTGGAGCGGCCATAATGTTTGCCAGTTTTCTGATCACATTTCGCGAAGGGCTGGAAGCCTTTCTGTTGGTTGGCATCATCCTGTCTTACATGCACAAACTTGGCGTGCGGCATTTCAACAAATACGTCTATCTTGGTGTTGTACTTGGGTTGATCGTATCACTGGCATTGGCCTTTGTTTTCCAGGTGGTGATTGACCAATTTTCCAACCAACACTATCAGCACCTGCTTATGATCTTCATTCTGCTCTTTGCAACGCTGGTACTGAGCTACATGGCGATCTGGATGCACAAGCAGGCCAAGGCGCAGGTCGACAATGTCAAAAAGAAGCTGGAGTTCCACATCTCCTCGGGCAACCTGTGGGGTATGGTGTTCCTTGCATTCATTGCGGTATTGCGAGAAGGGTTTGAGACCGTACTGTTTTTCTCTGCTCTCATGTATTCAGGGCAGGGCGTGACATTGGAGAATGGTCTGATTGGGGCAACTATCGGTCTTGTTGCATCCACCCTGCTGGTGTGGATCATGATGCGCGGTACCCGAGAAGTTCCGATTGCTCCATTCTTTAAGTACACCAGCTTGCTGATCATTATCATCGCAGCCGGATTGTTCTCCTCTGCCATCAATATGCTGCAGGCGATTGATGTTGTTCCGATTTTGATGGAGCAGATCTTCAACATCTCGTTTATTTTGGATGATCAGGGCACCTTTGGCACTTTCATGCGGGCGCTGTTTGGTTACAACGCGTCGCCAACGCTGATGCAGTTTACGAGCTGGGTACTTTATCTTGGACTATTCCTGAGTTTCTGGAGCCGCGGCTATGCTCAAAAAGCCTGAACATGTTTTGGTGTTGGGGGCGGGGCCTGCTGGTCTGACAGCAGCAATCCGCTTGCTGGAAGCTGGTATTCAGGTCACCGTGCTTGAAAAGGCTTCAAAAGAGGGGGGCCAAAGCGGTACAACAACGTTTGAAGGTCGCCATGGGACCTATCGCTTTGACTACGGCGGCCACCGCTTTATCACTCACAACGCGCAATTGCTAAAACTGGTTGAAGAGCTGGTTGGCGATGACCTGTTGACCAGCCAACGCAAAAGCGTCATTCGCTTTCAGGATCGTACCTACGATTATCCATTAGCCATGGGCAACATCCTGAAAACGGCGCCAGCCTCATTATTGGTTGGTGCGGTAAAAGATTTGGCACTTCTGCCATTCGGTAAGCCCAATGACGATAACTTCGCAACTTGGATTACCAGTCGGTTTGGAAAGACGCTCTACAAAAATTTCTTTGAAGGATACACAGCTAAACTCTGGGGTATTGATCCGGTCAACCTATCCGCAGACTGGGCTGGTCAGCGCATAAGTCTGTTGGACTTGAAAGATGTTGCCAAACGCCTTTTGCCAATCGGGAGCGACACTCCGCGCACTTACGCCAGAAACTATCGCTACCCTAAGCATGGATTTGGTACCATTTTTGAGCGCATGGCCCAAAAGGTTGAAGCGCTTGGGGGCGAGATTGTCTTTGATGCAGCTGTCGATGGTTTTGACTTCGCGGCAAATAGAATTAGTGCCGTGAAAGCAGGGGGCTCTTCCTACCCGGCAGATGCTGTGCTCTCTACGCTCTCTTTGCCTTACATGGTGAACATGACAGGTGGCGAGAGTGCGTTAGCATTCAGAGGATTGCGGTTCTTTAATATGCCTCTTGAAATGGACAACCTCTCAGAGTGCACATGGCAGTATCTGTCAGATCCCGACATAATAGCAACGCGATTGCAGGAGCCAAAACGACGCTCACCGTTCATGGCTCCCAAGGGGCACACCTCTGCAATGTTAGAGATCCCATGCGACTCGGGGAGCGAACTGTGGGAGATGGACAACCAGCAGATGTTTGCTCAAGCGTGTGGTGTCTTGAATAAGCTTGGCATCAATAGCGCAGCAGCCACAGGTGAATACTTCTCTACTTATCAGCGGCAGGCCTATCCGCTGATGACAGTGGGATATGAGAAGAACCGTGCTAACGCAATTGCCCATCTCAATCAGTTTGAAAATCTGATCCAGTGTGGGCGGCAAGGTACCTTCCGCTACATCTTCACAGACACCTCTATGGAGATGGGGCAGATGGCTGCTGATGCGTTGATTAGCGAAAGGGATCAGCGCTCTACCATCTATGAGCATCGTAGTGAAAGAACCGTTATTGAAACGGAAAGTGTGGCTTAGGAGACCAGTCGTGGTGAGAATATTTTATGCATTGCTTATGTCTTTGCTTATTACTGGTCAGGCGCATGCTTACTCTTATGCTGCTGCTGGCAAGGAGCCACTGATAGATGCGCGGGAAGCCATCTATAAAGCAGTAAACGCCGGAGACTTTGAAGCTGCGAAGTTAGCTGCCAACGAGATCTCCGAGGAACTTGCCTATTTGACGACTGATTATGACAGCGGGCTCACTGAAGCATTTGAAAAGGCCTTAGCCTCTCAAGATACAGCGACAATCGCAGCTGCTATCAATCGCGTTTTTGTTGCGGAGATTACTCGTCGTTTGCAAGCAGGTTCCGAAAACTTGAAAGACTATCAGACCGCTAAAGTTCTTGTTGTCAAATCAAAACGCTTCTTCGATGCCATGGCCGGGGAGTTACCAGGCAAGCGACGTCAAGCTGTAGATGAAAGCCTTCGCCAAGCACTTGAAGCCATTGGGAATCCTGGCGTGTTTGGAGTTGGTAAACGAGAGGCAGATCCTGCCGCTTACAATGCAGCTGTTGAGGACGTCTTAAAGGCGTTGGCAAACTAGTATGTTGCGACTTGGCTGGGGCGCAGCTCTCTTTTGCTACGTGACTTTATCTACTTGGTTGCTTCGCCACACACCAAGCATCCCAAGTGATGATGCCTATTTCTTTGTTAATGGCACAATTCGCTTCAGTGTGCTTGAGTTCAGACCGCATTTTCCGGGGTATCCGGGATTTATAGTGCTGAGCAAACTGCTTGTTTTGATGGGCTTGAGTGCGAAGCAAGCAGTCTTCTACCTGAGCCTATTTTCTGCACTGTCTTTACCTCCTCTTGCAGCATGGACTACCCAAGCCTGGGGAGCATCTCATAGAGGTGTGCTGCTGGCCTTTTTCGCAGTTTTGACGCAGCCTTTCCTTCCGCTTGTCGCATTAAGTATGATGAGTGATGCAACAGGTATTGCATTCTTTCTTGCAGCCTTGGCTTTTATGGGTAGAGGCAAACCCATCAGGGCAGGGTGCTTTGCAGGGTTTGCCCTAGCCTGCCGGCCATCTTTCATTGTTCCAGTTGCTCTGGCCTTAATCACTGAGTGGTATTTGAAAAAAGAGGCTCGCACAAAACTCTTTATCGCAAGTGCCGGCACGCTGCTCGTGTTCTTCGGAGGAGTATTCCTGCTGGAAGGCGAGGCTTACCTGATTGAAGCGCTGCGGTTCACCGAAGGTCATTTCACCGTCTGGGGTAACACGTCGTTTGAGCCAACCTTCGAACGTGAAGGCTGGTTGGATGCCTTTGAAAAAGAACCCATAACTCTTACAAGCTTGCTCTCTCTTCTCCTCATAGCTGCCCTTGCTTTCCTAACCCGCCCCAAGCTCACCCCCTTGCTGATAGCAGCAGCTGCTGCCGTACTCTGGACACTACTTGCCCAAAACCCCGAAAACCTCCGCCACGTGCTCCTACCTGCAATTCTGTTGGTGATTTGGTTGGTGTATTCTTCTGGCAAGTGGGCAAAACCTGCTTTGGTTCTTGTCATCGTTTTGCAGCTTGGCATCTGGCCGCAATTTCTAATAAAACCTGTAATCAACTCACCTCTCAAGCAAGCCGCAGACTTTCTAGGACAACAACCAACCGGAACTCTCGTTACAAATAGAGGCGTTTTCTATCTTAGGGCCTCATTGCCACAACATAAGATTCATGATGCATTCTTTTCTGACAGTGTGGAAGCTGGTTTGCAAAGCCAAAGGCATAGACCAATCTGGAAATTGGTCGGGTCTAAGGCTATGAGCAATGTGTGGTGCAACTCAGAAACGATGTTTGCGGCAAGAGTGCCCGGTGAGAAAGTTTTTAGTTTACAAACGCAGTGCCGTTGATGTCGCATGAACTTTCGAAAGCAGCTCTAGTACGTATCTGTCGACATGATTGGTGACGTCAGTCAGATCTTCTCCAGAATCAATTGGAAGATATGGCTTGGAACAAGCAAGGTCAGAACTTGTTTTCAAATGCTCACATAGTGCTGACACGATGCCTAAATGCAAAAGCTCCCAAATGGGAGCTTTGTTTAACCTCTTTATATACCATGAGGTTAAATGGTGAGCCCACACGGGCTCAAACCGTGGACCTACGGATTAAGAAGCGCTTCAGAGGGATGCGCTCTTTTGCGTTGAAGATCGATTCATTACTATGAATCAAAGAGTTGTCGAAAAATATTTGCGCCTGCCTACCTTGCTTTTCACGCTCAATCTCATACATTTGCTTACATAGTGCTGACACAGAACGGTAAGCAGATAGGTTTTGACCGATAACGATTTAGATTCTGTTTTACACAGGTCCTAAAAGAAAACCTTAAAGGTCGTCAGAAACAGCGACAATCGGGAACGTACTTCAACTGATATTTTTGTATGTTTGGTGGCTCCTGTCAGGAGCCGTCAGCGGGAGAGGTTTGTCTATGCCGAACATAACGAAGCGAACGGTGGATGCGGTAAGGCCGACAAGCAAAAAGCAAATCTTCTAGGACAGCAAACTCAAAGGCTTTGACCTTCAAGTGATGCAGAGCGGTGCAAAAACACTCCTTGTGCAATATCGCACAGATGAAGGCCGCTCTCGTCGTATGAGTCTTGGCAGATATGGTGAGCTAACACCGGATCAAGCCAGGGACTTGGCGACCGACGTGCTAGCAACGGTCCGTAACGGAGATGATCCTCTCTTAAAGCGGGAGAACAAACGAGCTGCTCCCACAGTGAATGTGCTTCTTGATGTTTACATGAGCAAACATGTGCGGGTTCAAAACAAACCCAAGACAATGAGCGTCTCCTTAAACGGTGTGTTCGCTCACGATTGGGATACATGAAACTCAGCTCTGTCAGACAACAAGATATTGCAAAGCTGAATCACTCGTTGAGAGCAACACCACGTCAAGCCAATCAAGTTCTGGCGGTCTTATCAAAGGCGTTCAATCTTGCTGAAGTATGGGGCCTAAGGCCAGAGCACGGCAACCCGGTTCGGTTGGTCAAGACTTGGTGCGACCTCTTGTCTGTCATGAGAGCGTGTGGCATGCTCCAACGCCTGAAAATTTATAAAGCGAACTTTTGTCGCGACACGCTTGCAAAAGGATATCAAGATTATCGCCATTCCCGTCTAAAGCCCGCTCCAAATAGTCTCAGAGCTAAGCACTATTCCCCGCGCCGACAGAAGATCTTCAACATCGCGCTGACTTATGGCGAACCGATGATAGACCCAAACTGCTTAGCGAATGATACTGCGTGGGAAACGATAGCCTTTGAGACGAGGAAAAGTGTCAAAATCGAGCATAGTTATCAACTACCCGAGGCAGTTAGAAGCAAAAAGTTGGCAGTGCCTAGCATGAATCTGAAGGGTAAGCTTCGGCATTCATCAAGCTCACCACCTAACGGCCTTGCACTTTTGAGTGTTCTTCAGGTTAAGCGTCTTTGTTGGGTTTGGAACTACAACGTATGACCGCCATCAACAGGTTCCAACAGTTCGATCATGTTTCCAAATGGGTCATGGACCTTCTTGCGGTAATGACCGAAGAGGATTGTGTCATCCGTTACCGTGACAGACGCTGCCCATAGCTTCTTCGCCAAAGCTGCGAGATCATCGACAACAAGTTGCAATTTGCAACTCACGTCCACTTACACTCTACTACGATTCAGTACTATGATTCAATGAGTTGTAGAAAATTATTTGCTCCTGCCTGCCTTGCATTTCGCTGCGAAACTCGTACATTTGCTTACAATATGCTGACAAGAAACGGTAGGCATAGCGCAAGCGATCTGTAAGGGGATGAGGCCGTGTTTTGCACAGGGCCATTAGAGAAGCCCAAAAGGTCGTCACAAGCTGTCAGGCCGTCAGAAACAGCAGCATTCGGGGAATACTTTTAACTTCTATTTTCGCATGTGGGGCGGCTCTTGTCATGGGCCGTCAGCGGGAGAGTTTTGTCTGATGCCCAATGTCACGAAACGGACGGTCGATGCAGCCAAGCCAACAGCGAAGAAGTACTTCGTCTGGGACGGTAAGCTCTCAGGATTTGGGCTGCAGGTGGCGCCAACCGGGCGTAAAACCTTCATTGTCCAATATCGCACACTAGAAGGGCGCTCCCGCCGTCTGACACTCGGGAAATACGGAGAGCTGACACCAGATCAGGCACGAGGACTGGCAGTCGATGTTCTGGCCAAGGTGCGGAATGGGGAAGACCCAACCGTTAACCGCAAGATCATCCGCAATGCACCGACGGTTGACGATTTACTGGATATGTATCTGAGTGAACATGTGGAGGTGCACAACAAGCCAAAGTCTCTTATCGAGATACGGCGTATTCTTGAACGGTGTGTGCGTAAGCCTTTAGGCAAAGCGAAACTAGCCTCTGTTACACGGCAGGATATCTCCAAGCTTCATCGTTCTATGCGTAGGACACCACGACAAGCCAACCATGTGTTGGCGATCATCTCTAAAGCGTTCAATCTGGCTGAAGTGTGGGGTTTGAGACCTGAGCACAGCAACCCGGTGAGATTGGTGATGAGTTACAGCGCTTGGGTAAGACGCTGGAGCTTGCAGAGAAAGAGGGGCTTCCATGGATCATCAAGGCTAGCCCAGAGAACCGCAAGCACTTGTGCCACGATATTGAAAAGCGCCGGACACCTGTGAACCCCATGGCGCTTTTTTGTCTCAAATTGCTGCTCTATACGGGGGCACGGCTAATGGAGATCGCTTCTCTTGAATGGAAGCATGTAGACTTTGAAGAAGGGGCTATTGCCTTGCCTTCAAAGAAAGGGGATGGCCGCAAGCCTCATCCGGTCAGTGGGAATGTGCTCGACATCCTCTCCGATATACCGCGCTTGGATGGCTCGCCTTATGTGCTTGCCCGCATCAATGATCCCACTCGGCATATTACCAAGGAGCTGGTGGAGAACGCATGGCAACGCGTGCGCCATCATGCCGACATCCCAGATGTGCGCATCCACGATCTGCGCCATACGGTTGGCACCTTCGCCGCGCAATCGGGAAGCAACGCTTTCCTCATCAGCCACCTTCTACGCCATCGCAACGTGACCATCACCAACCGCTATGTGAACCACGATGCACATCCTATACGGGTGTTGTCAGAGACGGTTGGGGAGAGGATTGAGGCGGGGTTGAAAGGAGGGGGGTAAGAACTGACGGCATGAATGTGGAGGTATTGGCTTGAATATTCGCGAACACCGTATGTCGTAGTGTGACGGTGGATTCAACTGGTCGCGGCAACACACTGTGAGAACTTCTCAGCTG
>NZ_LMCI01000039.1:0-40443 GCF_001623145.1 Pseudovibrio sp. W64
CAATCGGGCAAAAACTAAAATTCAAACAATTCAATAACTTCATATATCAACCCACACACCACCACCAGCACCCCCAAAGCCGCAGAAACAAGCCAATAACAACCAGCCAAAACACCAAAACTTAACAAATCCAAAATTTACACAGACGGGGATATCCAACTTTTTCAAACGAAACCCACACCCCCAACACACCCAAACCACCGCAAACGCCCCTCTGATACTTCAGCGAGTCGCTCAGCCGCCGCAAACCGCCCTTCACCGGGTTTGCGTTCTTATGCGTTAGTCTGCGTTATTTCGGTGTGAGACGCGCGATCTTGCGTTCCTATGTCGGCAAACACGGCAAAAGCCCGATCCAGTCGCCCGCGCCCGCAGCTCCAACCGAGCCCAACTTATGCCCCTCACCGTCAGGCCCGAGCCAGTCAGCCCAAACCCGACTTATGCCCGCCTCACCAAAACCTACCGCAAACCATGACAGCCTGTTCCGGCAGAACCAGTCTCACCGCCCCGGCAGGTCCACGGTTACCGTCTCACCGCCATATCCATGAACACTGTCTCTGGCACGAACAACCACCCGCGACATCCCTTCTGGAATCTGCACGCCGCTTAAAGACCGTGTGAACGGCTGCTCCTCCACATGCGGATGAGCCAGCACCCGCACAGCAAGCACCTTACCGTCTTCAGAAAGCACCTCCCACGCATCGGCATAATGGTCCCACCCTTCATCGCTGTGGCGCACACTCACCTCAAACCGATAGGAGCCTTCCGCCTGCGGGGCCACATTCACGTTGACCACATCAGCCTCTCCCGCCAAAACCGGGGTCACCAACAAGCTGAGGAATAGTCCAGAAACAAAAGCACGCATAAAAGCCTCCATAAGAGCGTGATCCGTTTGATCCTATGCAATCAAACCCAATAAAACCGCTCCACCAAATATGTGAGAGCACGATGCGTGACCGTAAAGAGACGCATCAAGCTCCAGGTTAGCTGAAAGGCTAGCGCACCAACCTCACCCCGCAACCCACAAAACATCAAAATGTCTTGAGCAAACCAGCCGCCCTCACTCACTCATGCATATAGATGGAAGATTTCGGCATGGAGAGGAACACAACCAGATTGGCAAGCACACCAATCACCAGCCCCGGCAGATCAAAAGGCGAGTCGAGCCCGCTTTGCCACAACACCGTCGCAACAACACCCGTCACCGCCCCGGCCACAAACGCAGGGGTTCCACGACGAGCGCCATAGATCGCCGCAACCAGCGGCACCAGCACAATCGGCGCCCAATAATTGTAGGCGTAAATCAGAATATCCAGAATGCTCTCTATAGAGACGGCAAACACAATAGAAAGCAGCCCCACAACCAGCGTCACCAGCTTGGCGATGAACAGCAGGTCCTCTTCCCGCATCTCTTTGCGCCGCAAAGGCCGCAACACATCATTCACAAACGCAATACTGGCAGAGTTGAGATAGGAATCCGCCGAGGACATCACAATCGCAATCACACCGGAAAACACCAGGCCCTTCAGCACAGGCGGCATAACGCTCACAATCACAAAGGCCATGGCATTATTAGGGTTCAGGTCCGGGTCCAGCGCAAAGGCCACCAAACCAATGGCTCCGGTGATTGCAAAGAAGAGAAAAGAGAACAGCCCGGAATAGAGTGTACCGCGCGCCGCGGCAGACGCGGTCTTCCCCGCCAGCAAGCGCTGCATATAAGGAGGCACCAAAGTCTCACCAAACATAAAGACAAGAATAAGCCCAATCAGCCCCATCCAGCCAAAGTCCGGCCCGGGCAAGCTCAGATGATCCGGCGGCACCGCCGCAAACAGCGCATCAACACCACCAATCTGATAAATGCCAAAGCCCAGCACCAGCGGCATGCCAATCGCAAGAATAACGAACTGCACCACATCGGTGTAAACCACCGCCCGCATACCGCCCAGCGTCGTATAAAGAATGACGATACCGCAGCCGATCCCGATCCCCCAGAACCGGTCCAGCCCAAAAAACACATTGAAGATAACGCCAATCGCCCCAACCTGCGCGCCCACAATACCGCAGCACAACAACAAACCGCAGACACCCGTGGTCAGTCTGGCCAGCTTGCCATAGGCCTTGCCCATAACATCACCAACAGACACCGCATCAGGAAACGCCTTCATCTTGGGCGCAATCAGCGTGGCAACAGCAATCTCTTTACAACTGAAGCCCCACAGCGCCACAATGTTGGCAACGCCATATAAAAACACCTTCTCCGCATTTCCGGTAGAAAAGCCCCCGCCGATAAAAGAAGCGGACATGGTGGCGAAAATAACAAGAGACCCAAACTCACGCCCCGCCGTCGCATAATCCTTCAGCCCCCGCTGAATCCGACCACCCCACAACCCCACCACAAGTATGCCAACCAAATAGCCAGCCACGATAATCATATCGATCATCAGCAGGGGTTCCTTTTAGACAACAACAGGAGCAATCGCGCCCACGTCTAACAGGAAGGCATTACATTACAGTAAGGTGGGAGATTAAAAGGCTGGGTTTGGGGGCAGTTTCTGTCACGCCGTTGTTATAGGAGCATACGAAACTTAAGTTCCTCACAATAGAAGCACGTTGCTCTGATCAATTACTGACAGTCGCTTCAGTGCAGAAAACTCATCGGCTTTATGTATTTGCATTTTTTTAATTGTATACTCTTCCAACAGTCGTGAGGTATGGATAGCACTCCATTCAAGCACCATCCATATACTCGATACGGACGAAGTAGATCTTCGCTGCAACTGCTCGAACGACCGCTTAGTTCGCTGTGAGGCGAAACATGACAACTATAGAGAACGCAGCTCGCGAGCGATATTAATACTAAGGGCAACTTCCAACAGAAAGGCGGATACTGCGTTTGTGTGTCAGGCGCGTGACTAGGATACCTTCTTTGTAACCACAAAATAGCTCGATGCACCCTTGAAAATATCCTCGGTCTCAATGACCTGCAACCTTTCATCATCCAACAGATCGTCCAAGTCTGCACTCTTGAGTTGTCGAATGGGCACGGGAATAACCCCAACCCTTAACAACGCTTTGACCAACAGAATTTGCAGTGTAACCAAGGCTGACTTTTTGCCACCCAAGCAAGGTGTTACAGAAATAAACAACCCGCCAGGCTTCAGCAGTTCAATCGTTCTTTGCACAACACTTTCCGGATCAGGCACTGTGTGCAGCATGTTGAATGCCAACACCACATCGAAAGAACCACTCTCGAACTCTTCATCGAAGATGTCAGCTTGTTCGAAATCAACGTTGGCAATGCCACCTGTTGTGGCCTTTGCCTTTGCGATTTCGATCATCCCGGTTGAGATATCAATCGCGCACACGCTGTGAACCGAGCTGGAAATCTCGCAGGCGGTAGTGCCTGTTCCACATCCGTAGTCCAACACAATGTCGGTATCCTTTAGATGTCTTTTTGTGTTCTCGCGGCTGCGACTATGAATGAATTCAAATTTCTCTTCTGTGTTGTCATAGTTGCTAGCGGATTGATCCCAAAACTTTTCCAATTTGCTCATTCTGTCTTTCCTGTATTTTGAACGTGATCTTGCAGCGCTTCGTCGCAATTGTGAGCTCCACGTCAATGCCCTACTGGGTCTTTCTAGTTGCTTATTTATGCCTTGTTGCGCGGTCGGATTTGATAGTCACAATCGGCAGCAACAAAGCCAAGGCTTCCTGTCGTCCCTTGCTTATACATAATACCCATACATCAATGGTCGCTCTATTGACTAAATACGTTAGTTCTGTATACGTAAATCGATGAACTGGCAGGCCGTATCATTCGACTGGAACCAAGTGAGAGCGTTTCACGCTACCGCCTTAGAAGGGTCGTTCAGTGCTGCGGCTCGCGTATTAGATACGACACAGCCAACAATCAGCAGACAGATATCCGCTCTCGAAGCTTCACTCAGTGTCACTCTGGTTGACCGCACTGTTAAAGGGCAAACGTTGACCCCAGCGGGGCAAGAACTCTTAGCCCACGTACGCTCCATGGGTGAGGCTGCAACGCTCCTGTCGATGGCAGCCGACCGTCAGTCGCAAAATATTACCGGGGAAGTCGTGTTAACCGCAACCGACCTTATGGCAGCAGCCTTCTTGCCCGTCATATTGTCTAAACTGCGGAGCCAGGCTCCCGGCATTACAATCCGCATTAACGAGTCCAGTGGAATCCAGGACCTCATGCTACGCGAGGCAGACATCGCGATCCGACACGCCCGACCAGATCAAAGTGATCTGATAGCAACCCATGTTGGAGACTTGAGAGCCAACTTATATGCTTCAAGCGACTATCTGACACGAGTTGGTCGACCACGCACAAAAGAAGATGTGGCAGACCATGATTTTGTGGGCATCCCCGATCCTGAACGTCTGATTGCGCCGATGAACAACATGGGAATCCCCCTCCGATCCGCAAACTTCGTGATGCAGCCGTGTTCGAGTATGGTCACTTGGGAAATGGTGAAGTCTGGTCATGGGATTTCAATGCTTCCCGAGGTCTTAGGAGAAGTTGAAACTTCTGTCGAAAAAGTACTCGTTGACCTGCCCTCTATGGAGTTCCCTATCTGGCTGGTTACTCACAGAGAACTTCAAACAAGCCCACGGATCAGAACAGTATTTGACCTTTTGGCCAACTATCTTGGAAAGATCGCTGATGCCCGCATCGGAGATACAAGCAGTTTGTCTTCGTTATTATACAATGAACTTCCCTAAACCGGACATTCGCCGCTCTGCTGAAATCCGGTAAATTGGGCTCAACAAACCCATGACAAATCCAAGTTACGACGAGCACAAAATTTCACCTACAGCGTATCTCCGAAAAGCAGAAACCAGTTTTCGGATAAGCACACCTCTACACCTAAGCTACAAAACCTTAGCTCACGCAGCGACAGGGACCGACGCCACATCATACCTGTTCGGTCCCTTCGTCCCCGCAGCAAAACCAACGTTCGCCAGTCCGCCCATTGCCACGAATGCAAACACAAGACTGACGACAAGTGAGGCACCATATTCCGGGAGTGTTGGGAGGACGGCGAAGTAGATGGACGGAACAAGGAAATAGAGAACAAACCACCAGCCGGATTTTCCCATGTCGTGCAAGCGCCTGATCATTAGCGAAAACTGGATGTAGTAAAGGGCAATGGACATGAGAACTGCCAGGGTCCTTGGGACGGGGTGAGAAGCGATCGGGAACACTTCAATCATGAACACCAGACCACACATAAACAGGCCAATCCAGAACAGGTTAAACAACCAAAACTTCGCTCTGCCCAACCTGCCTTTAATCCCAAGATAGAACATCCCACCACCATATTGCTCATGTGCGCTGAAGTCGGTCTGGCAACTCTAAAGCGCCCAAACTCATCGCAGTATTCCCAAAATATTGAGGGTGCAGATAACAAACCTGTTTCTGATGCAAAACCGATTGCAGGTGGTAAGAAGCAAACCTACGCAACTATCATGAGGGTGCAGGCTGCGGAACGCTTTTTTGCTCATGATAACTGAGGCTTCAAAAACCTCCTGAACGCCATAGGCATCTACTAAATTATATAGGTGCCTGCAGTTGTGCACTTGTCAAATACATCACATAGTATGCATGTCTAAAGCATTCATGCAGCAGGAGGCGGGCCGTTGAGTGAGGCAATTCAAACGGAACCGATCGTCGGCCTACCAAGAAACTCATTCTCATTAAATTCCATCCGGCGAAAAGACAGATTTGCGTTCTGGCGAGAGAGCTTAGCCTGTCTTTGCGAGGCAGAAATTCACCGCGGCGAGGATCAGCTCGATTTCTTTGGTGAAATCCAGTCTGTGCTGTTCGATTCCCTCATGCTCTCTCAGGTGACAGCACAGGCCCATATCGCCAACCGCACCAATGCGGCCATGGCACGAGATGGCGTAGATCATTATTTGCTGATGGTTCATGATGAGGGCGACGCCGAATTCTATGCAGGACCAAAGAGCGTCAACCTCAACAAGGGTGACTGCATTTTTCTGGATTTCTCACAGGAAGGTGGCTCAATCTCGGGCAGTTACAGCAATCGCTCCATTCTGATTGCCCGCGAGCAGCTTGCGCCCCTGCTGCACAGCCCGGATGACAGCAACTTAAAAACACTCCCGGCGGCTCACCCACTGAATGTGATTTTGCGCGAACATCTCTCGTCAGTCAGCGCCCAGACCAGCAAGCTAAACATGCAGCAAGCCCAGCAACTCGTGCCCGCAACCATGGGATTGATTGCAGCGTGCCTGAATGGAATGCCACATGAAAGCGAGGCAGGGCAGGAAGGTGTCAATCTGGCCTTGATGACCCGCGCCCGCCGCATTATCGAGGCAAACCTGACCAACCCCAACCTGTCTCCGGACTATCTCGGCGGTGCCATAAACGTATCACGCAGCAAACTCTACGAGTTGTTTCTGTCCTTCGGCGGCGTCAGCAAATACATCCGCGACAGGCGCATGAAGGCCGTCTTGCGCGCACTGCTAGACCCGCGCAACGCCTACAGAGCAACCTATCAGGTGGCTTTGGATTTTGGCTTCATGAATGAAAGCAGCTTCAGCCGCATGTTCAAACAATACTTCGGCTTCTCCCCCCGCCAGGTGCGCTCAAAATCCTTTGAGATCACCGCAGCCGCTCAGGGAGAAATCAAGCAAGGCCGACAATACGAAGACTGGATCCTGAACCTCAGCTAGAACGGCAAAAACACCGGAATAAGCAGAGTGGCAATCGCCAGCGCCATGATCTGCAGCGGCACGCCAATCACCACGTAATCCTTGAACCGGTAGTTCCCCGGTCCCATCACCAGCGTGTTGATGGGCGAGGCCACAGGCGTACAAAACGCCGTCGAAGCCGCAATCGCAACGCTCATCAAAAACGGCTCAGGCCGCACACCCATAATAGCAGCCACCTCAAACGCAACAGGCGCAATAAGCACCGCCGTCGCCGTGTTCGACGTAAACTGGCTGAAAATAGAAGTGAGCAAAAACAACGACATCAGCATCACATAAGGCGGGCTATCGCCATAAAGCCCAACAATCTGGTCCACGATCAACAGCAGCCCACCCGTCTTTTCCAAAGCGGTGGCCATGGGCATCATCCCCGCAATCAAAATCAGACTGGGCCAGTTGATGGAGGTGTAAGCCCGATTGACCGAAACACACCCCACACACACCATAGCCGTCGCCGCCAGCACAACCGCCGTCACACTGGGCACCACGCGGAAAATGATGAGCGCCAGCATAACCGCCAGAATACCAAGCGCGACAGGCGCCAGCTTGCGCCGCGGCAGATAGTTCTTGATCTCCTCCGGAAACGCCAGCAGAAGAAAACTCTCCCGCGCCGCCTGCAGTTTGCTGATGTTCTCCCAGTCCCCAACCACAAGCAACTGGTCCCCAAACTTCAGCTCGATGTTCCCAAAGTTCCCGTGCAGAGTTTCCCCCTTACGGATAAGCCCGACAACGCTCAGGTTGTGGTTGGTCCGAAATCCGGCACCACTGATCTTTCTGCCGATCAGCTTGGAATCCGGCGCCACGATCAAATCCGCCATGCCAAGCTCACGAGCAGAAAGGTGATGCCCCTCCTCGCCCATCGGCAACAGCTCCAGTCCAATGCAGGCAAACACATCCCCGCTGATAGGCTCCTGCATCACCCCAAACACAATATCACCAGCCTTGAAGGCACGGTTTGTCTGGGTCGACGTCACCTTCAACCGCTTGGTCGTGGTGGAGGTATACTCCAACCCAAACAGTGTAAGCCCAATCCGCCGCCGCAGCTTCGCGCTCACAACAGTCTGCCCAACCAGTTCCGAATCCTCACGAACCCGCAGACGGACAATCTTGTCTTCAATATCGTAGGCTTCCAAAAACCCCTGCAGCGTCCGGCGCCCCTGCTCCGTCGCCCCTTGTGGCCTCTGCTGACCGCGCAAAAACAGGCGGCCATAGACCAGCATGTAAATCACAGCCACAATGAGAATAACCAAGCCAATCGGCGTGAAGATGAAGAAGTTGAACGGCTCCATACCAGCATTTTGCAACTGAGCATTGGCAATCAGGTTGGGCGGCGTCCCGATCAGCGTCAGCATCCCGCCAATCAGCGCCCCATAAGCAAGTGGCATAAGCAGCCGCGAAGGAGAAAGGTTGGAGCGGCTCGCAAGGCGGATAGCAACCGGAATAAAGATCGCCCCTGCCCCCGTCACACTCATAACAGACGCCAGCGCCGCAACGGTTAGCATTAACAGCACGATCAGCTTCCACTCCTGATCCCCCGCAATCTGAACGATCTTGTCTCCAACCGCATAAGAAATCCCGGTTTGAGCCAGCGCCTCACCAACAATGAACAGTCCGGCAATCAGAATAACAACGGTGGACCCGAAACCCGAAAGCATTTCAGCAGGCGTCAGAATACCAGACAGCCCAAGCGCCAACATCACCATGATCGCAACAAGGTCCAACCTCAGCTTGTCGGAAACAAACAGGATGACGGCTGCAAACAATACGAAGAAGGTGAAAAGCATTTCCCAAGACATCGTCTTAGAGTCCTTCGAGAAGTAAATCAGAGAGTTCTGGTCGCAAAATCTGTGCGATGTATACGAGGCATACTCGGCAGATCTTAATAAGACAGGAGGTCTTATAGGCCACCGCTTAGTTTATCACGAGATATATGTAAACGTTTTGCTATCAAACCGCGTATTTGTGACTGTGGATATATTATAGGTTATTACCCCTATACTTTATTCAATTTCGCAAAAGAGCATGAATTCCCTTCATCAAGCTGGCATTCATCCCACTTTTGTCCTCCACTCTTGGCAAAACAGATGGTTTCGTCACATCCCAGGATATTCTAGAATTATGACCATAGGGCACAAAATACCACGCGCCTGACTTCCACAATGGGGAACGTCATGTCAACGCTTTACTCATTCGCTCCGGAAATTTGGTTGGCAAGTGGACCAGTCATCACAGCCGCACTTGGCTTTCGTTACTCAACCCGCATGGCGGTCATCCGCCTGCAAAATGGCGAGCTCTTCATCTGGTCTCCCATAGCATTGTCAGACAAGTTGAAAGACCAAATAGATGCGCTCGGCCCCGTTCGCCACATCATCGCACCAAACCATCTGCACGACAGCTTCCTTGCGGAATGGGCCACGGCTTATCCTCAGGCCCAACTTCACGCCGCTCCCGGTTTGGCTGAAAAGAGACCAGATCTGTCCTTCGCCTCTACCCTGAGCAACACGCCTCAGGCAGATTGGCAAACAGAGATTACCCAGTCTGTCGTGGGTGGCAACTCCATTACAACAGAGGTGGTGTTCTTTCACAAAGCCAGCAGAACCACGCTGTTCACAGACCTGTTGCAGCAGTTTCCTAAAGGATGGTTCAGAGGATGGCGGGCCCTCGTTGCACGGCTCGATTTGATGACAGAACCAACACCAAGTGTGCCACGCAAGTTCCGCCTCGCCTTCCGCGATAAGACAACAGCCCGAAAGGCACTCAAAAAAATTCTCGGCTGGCCGACAAAAGCGGTCGTGGTCGCACACGGTGATCCTGTAACCACTGACGGTGCTGCTTACCTTGACCAAGCCTTCCGCTGGTTGAAGATCAGGTCACGCTAGCTTATCGACGCATTAGAAAAAGCAAAACGGCGGAGAACTCTGGTTCCCCACCGCCTAAAACTTCAAGCCCTTAAAAGAGCATTGATCCTCTTAGAAAGGCCGTAAGAAAGCACCAAGCAACGCTGCGATAAGAACGAGCTCAACAATAAGCGGCGGAACGACTTCTTTTACAAATCCATCTGCCAGCAAGCCGACAACACGGCCCAGCGCAACAACACCCAGCAAAATGGCAACAACGACATAGGCTTGCGGCTGCGCCGTCACAAACCCAATAATCAAAAGCGCAACACTTGATAAGAACAGCCCACCAATCACAGATCGGATCGTGCTCAGGCCCGCAACACCAACAGGTTCAAGCGCAAAGTTCTTCGTCATGCGCGACGGAGCAAACATTGAGACGGTCCCCAGACCGAGAAGCATAAGTGTCGGGGCGCCAACCATAATGAGATAGATAAGATCCATAGGTTCTCTCCAGATTAAGTAACTACAGCGTGTCTCCGAAAAGTGGAAACCGGTTTTCGGATAAAGATAGGCAAAAACAAAGACTAAAGCAGTTCAGGTGTTTCAGCTTAAATGCGGACTGCTTTAGGGAATTAGATGAGTTGATGGACAGCCTGATTGGCATTGTCCTGAAAACTGTGATTGTTGAGAGCAGAAAAGAGAGTGGCCTGATCAGTCAGCTTGCCGATAGCACCTTCGCCAGCACTGGCGTAGAAAACACCGCTCTTGAACTTCGGGTCCAGAATACCGTCCACATAGCGCTTCGCACCATCTTCAACGCCATGCATCATGCCCAGCAAAGGCATCAGAACGCCGCCCACATGCTTGAAGAAAAGCCTCTTAACGAAGGGCATATCATCAAACCCGTTGGTGCCAGTGGTACCGCCCGGGCTCATGGTCACAAAGCGAATATGCGGGTGCTGACGAGCCATGGAAGACATCCACAGAGCGCCAATAAGCTTCACGCTCGCATAGGCCTCCATTGGATCACTCTTTTTAGTAAACGTGCGCCCATCCGCCATAGCGCGGAACTCATCCACGGACGCTTCTTTCAGCACTGGGCGGGCAACACCCATCTTAGGAATGCCACGCGCAGCTTCAGAACCTGCATAAAGCACGGTAGAGGTGATCAGTTGACGCTCAAGCATCTCGTCCACCAACACCACATGACCCAGCAGGTTCACGGCATAAATGTTGGTTACACCATGTGCAGTCATGCTATTGGGCGACCGGCCACCCACCCCGCCTGCATTGAGAATGAGAGCATCCACCGGTGCTGCCATCTGGCTGATGGCCTGACGTACAGACTCCGGGTCCATCACGTCCATCAGGATAATTTCAAAAATTGCGCGTTTGGCCTCAGCTTCAAGCGCAACTTTTGCTGCCAAAGCTTTGGCTTCATTGCGACAGGCGAGGTAAATCCTCTCAATACTGCTGGTCTTTGCAAGTTGTCGTGCCGCCTCACGGCCTAACCCTGCATTCGCACCAGTAATCAAAACAGATCTGATCGGAGACATTGCTGCGTTTCCTGTTGAAGTATGGTCAATGACGGAAACGTACGCTGGTTGAATTTTGAAGTGTAGATAGGTAAAAATGGACGTTATGTTCCAAATTTGAACCACAGGGTATAGGCCTGATCATGCAAGAAAACTACGCTCTGAACTGGGATGATCTAAAGTACTTTCTGGCCGTGGCCCGCAGCGGAACACTGAGAGGCGGCGCAAACCTGATCCGCGTCAACCACACAACCCTTGCCCGACGGCTGGAAGTTTTGGAAGAACGTGTTGGCAGCCGCTTGTTTGACCGCTCCAAGACAGGACTTGTTTTAACAGAACTGGGCGAAGCGCTTTTTCCCTACGCAGAGCGGGTTGAAGACGAGATGACGGCAGCCTCCCGCATCATCGTCGGGCGAGATGCAGAGCCGCACGGCACCATCTACGTCACCATGCCCCATGGTCTGGCCATGACGTCCATCATGGATGATCTGGTCTTGTTCGCTGAAAAGTATCCGGAAATCGAGCTGAACCTGAACTTCACAAACAATGTCGCTGACCTGACCAGACGAGAAGCAGACGTTGGCTTTCGCATCGCTGACGAGGTGACACAAGACGTTGTAGGCCGGAAGCTCGTGCAGATGTCACAAGCAGCGTACTGCACACGGGAATACGCTGAAAAGATCAAAGACAACAACGGCGAAGGCCTGAGTTTCATCGGCTGGCATGAGGCGGAAGGCGAGACAACGGCTCCATGGATCAAAAGTGGCTGCTACCCAAAAGCGCTCCTGAAGCACAGGGTCTCAGAACTGGTGCCGCTCATTTCTCTGGCCGCCGCAGGTTTAGGCATGGCTTACCTTGCCTGCAATTTGGGCGACAGGCATCCCTTACTCATCCGCGCGCCCTTCCAAAAACCAATGCCCTACCGCAGCATCTGGCTCCTCCTCCACCGAGACCTCCGCAACACCGCCCGCGTCCGCCTCTTCGTTGACTTCATAGCCCAACGCATCACCACCCGCCGCAACGAATTCTGGGTCGCTGGAACGACATCTGACAGCTAGAGCGCGTTCCGTTTGATTGGATTCAATCAAACGAGAAGAATTCGCTCCACCAAAGATGTCAGAGCACGATGCGTGAATGCTAATGAACGCGACGTGCTCTAATGCTTGGAAAGGTAAGAGTGGCTTGCCAAAGCAAGAAACTCACTCTTGCCTACCATTCACAATCACTCTCCGTATGTCCCCTTCTCCGGAAAGTGCTTTACACCGTCGGCTGCCAGTTGAAAGCCCGTCATGTAGGGGTCACGATCGTCGAGGAAGAGGGTGTTGTAGCCGGTTTTGCGGGCCCAGCCTTCAATGGTTGGGATAATGCCGTCATGGCCGCCCACTTTGGCCGCTTCCTTCACACCGCCCACAAACACAGATCCAATGATGGATTCATGGCGCATGGTGTCACCAACCTTTAGCTCGCCCTTGGCGTAAAGGTGCGCAAGGCGGGCAGATGTACCGGTCCCACACGGGCTACGGTCCAATGCTTTGTCGCCATAAAACACCGCATTGCGCCGATCAGCAGCCTCAGAGGTTGGCTTGCCAGTCCATTGAATGTGACTGATACCGTGAATGCGCTCATCTTCGGCATGTGTCACGGAGTACTTCTCATTCAAAGCAGCCCGCAACCGCAGACTCCAGTCGAGCAACTGTGAGACACCCACATTTTCAAGACCCGGGAAGTTCTCCTGTTCCTCAACAATGGCGTAGAAGTTGCCGCCATACGCCACGTCAACGCTGATCTCACCCACTCCTGGCAAATCAACGCTCAAGCCAGTCTCCGCCAAATAACTTGGCACGTTGGTCAGGCGAACACTCTCAACATATCCGTCTTTTTCAAAATACTCGGCCACCACAAGACCAGCTGGCGTATCCAGATACACTTTGCCCGGCTCGCGAGGTTCAATAAGTCCTTCCTCCAGCGCCATAGTGATCGTACCGATGGTGCCATGCCCACACATGGGCAAACAGCCGGATGTCTCAATAAACAACACTGCCACATCACAGTCAGGCCGTGTTGGAGGAAACAGCATGGAGCCGGACATCATGTCGTGCCCACGCGGCTCAAACATCAATCCGGTTCTGATCCAGTCATAGCGTTTGAGAAAATCCGCCCGGCGCTCCAGCATATCATTGCCGCGCAAGGCTGGCGTGCCGCCCGCAACCAGTCGCACGGGGTTACCGCAGGTATGCCCATCAACACAGAAAAAACTCTTGGAGACCAAGCTCCCCTCCCCTTATTCCATGGCATCAATACAGGATGCCGGCGGTCAACCGATGGAGCCCTCTCTCTCCCCCGGCAAAACCGCGCTTAAAATCGTTGAGCACTGTAAAGTGTGCAATCTATTTTTGGTGTCTCACCGCAAATCAGGTCACTGACCAGCTCAGCCGTAATGGCTGCTTGCGTGAGCCCATGATGACCATGCCCAAACGCATAAGTCACGCGGTCGCTTTGTTTCGAATGCCCGATCACTGGCAAGGTATCCGGCATAGAAGGCCGATGTCCCATCCAGCGAATGCCGTTTTCACGGTTCAGGCCGGGTAACAAACGAGATGCCTTCTCAGCCATCGCGTCAGCCCGCTTCCAGTTGGCTTCCATCTCCAGTCCGCCAAACTCAACAGCACCGCCAACCCGTAATCCGTGAGAAAGCTGCGTCACAGCAAAGCCAAGTCCTGGCACCATAACAGCATGCTTCAAAGCAACATTCGGCTCAGAAAATGTGGTGTTGTACCCACGCTCCGTCTCCAGTGGCACCTTGTCTCCCAACTGGGCCGCCAGCGTCTTGGACCAGGCCCCACAGGCGATCACCGCATGATCGCTGAGGATTTGCTCTTCACCTTCCAGATGCAGAACAATGTGATCGCCCTGCGGCTGAACATGGGAAACCGAGGACTTGAGGATCTTGCCGCCGTTGCGCTCAAAAGCCTCTGCAAGGCTCAGGCACAGGGCATGCGGATCATCAACACTCATCCATCCCGGCACCAGTGCTCCGCCAACAACATTCTCAGAAAAATCGGATTCTAACTCACGGATCTGGTCGCCATTAAGCTCTTCAACCTCGATGCCATGCTCACGTTGCTCCTGCCAGCCTTTGCGAACACCCTCAATCTGACTGCGCTCGGTATAAACCTCAAGACAACCCTTCATAAACACATGATGCCGCGTGCCTGAGGATTGCCACAGCCGTTCCCATGCAGGCAGCGAAGCCTTGTTAATCGCAGCTTTGCCAAGAACGCTGTGTTTCAGTTTGTCAGGAAGCGATGCCCGCGAGAACCGCAGCATCCATGGCAGGATCTTGAGTGCATAAGCAGGACGCACAGAAAGCGGCCCCAGCGGGTCTAGCAACCAGCCGGGTATTTTCCGCCAAATGCCCTTGGATGCCAAAGGCGCAACATCGGTCCATGCAATGCCAGCCGCGTTGCCACGGCTGGCCATTTCACCCGGACCATTGCGGTCAATCAGAGCAACCTTATGGCCTTCTTGTTGAAGGCGCAGGGCTGTTGCCAATCCAACAACCCCGGCTCCGATTACATGGATGTGTCGCATAGCTCTTTAAGCTCCGGCAGTTCCGGGCGGCATGCAACTGCATCTTCCACCACCTTGATGACACGCGCACGCTCCACACCGGACAAAGCCAGACGTGGCGCACGAACACGGTCATTAGAGCCGATAGCGACCATCTCTGCCAACTTGATATTTTGGACTAGATTGGTGGAGACATCCAGGTCCAGCAGCGGACGGAACCAGCGGTAAATCTCAAGCGCTTCCTGATAACGGCCAGCTTTTGCCAGTTTGTAGATCGCAACAGTTTCGCGTGGGAAAGCCACAACAAGGCCAGCAACCCAGCCATCAACGCCCATCATCAGGCTTTCAAGCGCAAGGTTATCAACGCCGGTCAGCACCTTGAAACGATCGCCAAAGCGGTTGATCACTTCTGTTGCGCGGCGAATGTCATCGGTGGACTCTTTCATCGCAACAATAAGCGGCTCGTCTGCCAGCTCAGCGAACATGTCCAACGTCACATCAACACCGTAAGCAACCGGGTTGTTGTAAACCATCACCGGAACGCCGCCAGCTTTGGTAACAGCTTTGATATGTGCCACAGTCTCATGCGGTGCAGAGCGGTAGGGAACGCCCGGCAGAACCATCAGACCATTTGCGCCAGCTGCCGCTGCATCCGCCGCTGCTTTCATCGCGCGACGTGTGGAGCTTTCGCACACAGTCATGATAACGTGTTTGGACCCACAAACCTTTTTGGCAAGCTTGAGAATTTCGATTTTCTCTTCTGGCTCCAGCGCCATCGCTTCACCAAGAGAACCGCAAACAATGATTCCATCGCAGCCAGCGTCCATCTGCAGCTGGAAGCAACGCTCCATCTCTGCAAAATCAAGCTCATCGTTCTCTGTAAACTTTGTTGTGACAGCCGGGTAAACACCAGTCCACATTTTGATTATCCTCACCTGTGATATATTACAGGCAATATGACCCTCAAACCCTCAAAGGTCAATACTGTGATATATCTGAAAGCAAATTAATCCAGAACCACAGTGGAAAAGCAATAAATTCAGCAGGTTAATAACGCTGCGGAAAGTGTGTAACCGGCAATCCGACACTTCCCGCAGCACAATATCATGAAGTTCAGGAGGCCTGAGAACGAGTCCGGGAAACAGCGTCATGCCAACCGGAGAGTCGCTTCTCACGCTCGGTTGCGTCCATGTTCGGCTCAAAACGACGGTCCAGATGCCAGCGCTTGGAGAATTCCTCCATGCTCGGCCAAACACCCGCCTTCATACCCGCAAGCCACGCAACGCCAAGTGCGGTGGTTTCCTGAACAACAGGGCGATCCACCGGACGGCCAAGAATGTCCGCAAGAAACTGCATGGTCCAGTCAGAGGCAACCATGCCGCCATCAACGCGCAGCACGGTGTCACCATTCAGCGGAGAACCCATGTCAGAAGACTTGGAGTTGATCAGATCAACAGTCTGGTAGCCAACACTTTCCAGTGCCGCCCGTGCAATCTCGTCCTGACCGGTGGAACGCGTCATGCCGAAAATCGCCGCGCGGGCTTCAGGATCCCAGTATGGCGCACCCAGACCAACAAACGCCGGAACCAGATAGACATGGCTTTCCGGGTCAGCATTCTCAGCCATCAACTGCGTCTGCGCAGCGGTCTCGATGATCTTCAGCCCATCACGCAGCCACTGCACAGCAGCACCGGCAATAAAGATGGAGCCTTCCAGCGCATAGGTCGTTTTGCCGTTAAGGCGATACGCAATGGTAGAGAGCAAACGGTTCTTGGAATAAACCAGCTCTTCACCTGTGTTCAGCAATGCAAAGCAGCCAGTGCCGTAAGTGGACTTCACCATGCCTTGCTTAAAGCAAGCCTGCCCAACCGTTGCCGCCTGCTGGTCGCCAGCCACGCCATAAATCGGCAGCTCGGCACCAAACAGATCCGCAGTGATTGTGCCGAAATCATCCGCACAATCTTTCACTTCCGGCAGCAAGCTCATCGGAATGTTAAGGAGAGCCAGCAGTTCTTCGTCCCAACGGTTCTCGCCGATGTTATAGAGAAGAGTACGTGAAGCGTTGGTCGCATCAGTCACATGGGACTTGCCGCCTGTCAAACGCCAGATCAGCCAGGTATCAACGGTACCAAACGCCAGTTCTCCAGCTTCCGCCCGCTCACGCACGCCCTCAACATTGTCTAAAATCCAGGCAACCTTGGTGCCGGAGAAATAAGGATCAAGCAGCAAACCAGTCTTGCTGGTGAACAGCTCCTCATGACCTGCCGCTTTCAACGTGCTGCAGAAGGCAGAGGTTCGGCGGTCCTGCCAGACAATCGCGTTGTAAACCGGCTCACCGGTCTTGCGGTCCCAGATCAGCGTTGTCTCACGCTGGTTGGTAATGCCCACACCGATAATCTGCCCTGCAGCAAGGTCAGCGCCGGACAAAGCCTCGCGGCATGTCTCAACAGTCGTCGACCAGAGGTCTTCAGGATCGTGCTCTACCCAGCCTTCATGCGGAAAGTGTTGCGGAAACTCCCGTTGCCCGACACCCACACTTTCAAAACTGTCATTGAAAACGATCGCACGCGTTGACGTCGTCCCCTGATCAATGGAGAGCACCCACCCTGTCATTTATTCCTCCCGGAAGAGGGTTCCCCTCTTCGAAAATCCAATTTGGCACCAGTTTATTCTCTGAGGCGCCGAAACAATCTGATGATGAACCTAGAATGTCACTTACCAAAATACAAAGGTCAAAACACCAAGATATAGGCCAACCTTTGTGTATACCATCCCATACAAGGCGCCATGACATAAAACAGGCTCTGCCTTTCACCAGGAAAAACAGAGCCTGAAACTTAACCAGCCATGCGGCTCGCTTCAAAGTAGCTGGCAAGGTAATGCTCAAGCACACCTGCAGCTTCCTTCGGCAGATGCAGTCCCAGCTTGGAACGCCGCCACAAAATATCATCAGCCGTGACCGCCCATTCCTGCTCAACCAGCCAGTTCACTTCGCAGGCATAAAGATCACCGCCAATATGCGCGCCCATCTCAGCACTGGTTTTCGCATACCCGAGGATCTTCACGGCATCAGAACCATAGGAGCGTACCAGACGATAAGCATGGTCATGCTCAAGGAACGGATAAGCTGATTTCAAAGAAGCAACCTTCGCACCAAAATCACCCGGCTCAAAGTCACCACCAGGCAAAACGCTATCTTTGGTCCAACTGTTCTTCTTGGCAGCCTGCGGCAGATAATCCGCCAGCTTCTCCAACGCATGCTCCGCCAGACGGCGGTATGTGGTGATCTTGCCACCAAACACGCTCAGTAATGGAGCCTTGCTCTCACCCTCATCCATCTCAAGAACATAATCGCGCGTCGCCGCACGCGCTTCGCTTGCACCATCATCATAAAGAGGACGCACACCGGAATAGGTTCGCACAACCATGTCCGGGGTCACTTCTTTAGAGAAGTACTCACTCACCGCGCTGCACAGATACGCAACTTCATCATCAGAACAGGAAACCCCTGCCGGATCATCCTGATAATCAACATCTGTGGTGCCGATCAGCGTGAAGTCATCCTCATAAGGGATCGCGAAGACAATACGGCCATCCGCATTCTGGAAAATGAAGCTGCGATCATGGCCAAACATCTTCGGTACAATGATATGGCTGCCCTTCACCAGACGCACATTCGCCTGACTGTTCAGGCCAATCGCGCCTTTCAAAACGTTAGACACCCAAGGCCCAGCCGCATTCACCAGCGCTTTGGCCTGCACCAGCTCGCTCTTGCCGCTCACGCTATCGCGAATTTCAATCTCCCAACCACCAGCGTTACGGGAGGCGCGGACAACTTCAGTGTTACGGCGAATTTCAGCACCACGTGCAGCGGCATCCCGCGCGTTCAGCACAACCAGACGCGCATCATTCACCCAGCAATCAGAATACTCAAAACCGCGCGTGAAAAGAGACTTCAAGCCATCATTAAACGGAGCACTGTCCAGCGGCACAGTCTTCGTTGCTGGCAAAAGCTTACGACCACCCAGATGGTCATACATGAACAGACCAAGACGCAGGAACCACGCCGGACGCAAGCCTTTATGGTGCGGAAGAATAAAGCGAAGCGGCCAGATGATATGCGGCGCCATGTTCAAAAGAACTTCGCGTTCCTTCAAAGCTTCACGAACAAGACGGAACTCATAATATTCCAGATACCGCAATCCGCCATGGATCAGCTTGGTCGAGGCCGAAGAAGTCGCGCTTGCAAAATCAGTCTTTTCCGCCAAAAAAACTGAAAGTCCACGACCAGAGGCATCCCGAGCAATGCCGCAGCCGTTGATCCCGCCCCCTATGACAAATAGATCATAGCTCTTACTCATGGTCTTGCTCATGACTGGCCCCTCAATGTCACGGTTCTCGCCAGTGAATCCGTGATAGCACGCATATTCATTACGCCGAACCTATTCGAATATTTTCGAAAGTCAACGAAACCTATTATCATATATATGTATTAAAACGAAACTCCCATAAGCAAGCAAAAAAAACGTCTGTTTGGCTTAATTCTCTCGTCCATTTGTTTAACATCGTGCAACAGCAAAAAGGCGCGTTCGTGATCAAAACGAACGCGCCTTTTTCATATGAAACCGAAACTGCATTGTTTCGGTGCCTGTTTCAACTCAAATCACATTAATTGGGACCATCGTCCGGCGGAATGTCCTCTCCCTCTCCACCAGAATTTTTGGTACCCTGTGCTTTTGTCTGCGCAGCTTTCTGCTCAACCTGAGGAACCTCCTCTGGCTTGCTGTCGCCTGCCACATGGTAGGTCACTTGCGGGAATGGAATATCAATGCCGCGCTCGTCAAACACGACCTTCAGATACTCATTATAAGCCCGCCCGATTGCCCACTGGCTGCCCGGCAAGGTTTTAATGCGCGCCCGAATATTGATGGCAGAGTCACCAAACGCCGTCACACCATGCATTTCCAACTCACCAAGGATCGCAACATTGTGCGGTGTTTCCTCCAATCGGCGGAAGGCTTCCTGCATGGCTTCTTTAGCGACTTCAATATCAGTGCCATACCCAACACCCATAACCGACACCGCATAAGCGAAGTCGCGGGTGGAGTTGGAAACGCTCGTCACAGAAGAGAATGGAATGATGTGCGATGTACCATTGAGATCACGCAGGCTCACGCTGCGAATGCTCAATCGCTCAACGGTCCCGGAAATACCACCAACCTCAACAAAGTCTCCTTCGTTCATCGCATTCTCAAGCTGAATAAAAGCACCAGTGATCACATCCTGCACCAGCTTTTGCGAACCAAACGAGACCGCCAGACCAACCACACCAGCACCAGCAATCAACGGAGCAATCTGAATGCCAAGCTCTGATAGAGCCAGCAGTGTGAACATCACAATCATTAAAATGGAAATTGCATTGCTGAACAGCTTGAACAGCGTCTTGGTCCGGCTGGAAACAACTTTCCCCTCCCGCTCAAGAATGCGCAGGTCAATCCAGGACATAATCGTCAGCCAGAGAGCAAACCCAATAAGGATGACAATGACAGCAGACATGATGGAGTTCGCAAAGGTAATACCGTCACCCGACCAGATCCACTGCCAGAAACTGCCAACACCCCAAACTTCCAGAACACCAACAATCACACAAAGACCCACGATAACCCGCAGCACCATGCAAACAGTCGGCAGGAAGGAGTTCAGGCGGCTTTCAAACGTAGGCAGCACATGATCCAGCGCATCATAAAGGTTCACCCCCTTCCGGATCACCCTCGTCAGCAACATCATGATGCCCAGCCCGATGAAGATGACAAGCAGGGACATAGCGCTGGTTCTGGCAATATAATTGATGGCATCAAGCGGCGTACGCAGCCATGCAACCATGATTGCAAACACATAAAGCAACGCTAGCAAATGCCAGCCAAAGCCGAGCGCCTTAAAGAGTTGAACTGAGAAGTTGGAGCCTCGAAAGCTCTCGGCATATCCGCGAATAGCGTGGCGGACCCGCATCCGTGACCGAAGAATAATCGTCACAAGATAAACAAGGCAAACAAGCACAACAGTGACCCGCACACTGCCCGCAAGCTGCGCAGATAAATTCACCCCAACCATCGGCACGGCCAAGCGAATGCCAAAGCCAAGGATCCCGACAATCATAATTAGGTGCCGCGACCAAAAAACAGCTTCCTGATCGGAAAATGGCAACAGGCGGAAGGCTGATCGATGCGGTGCAAACACAAACCGGATCACCACCCGCGACATCTCAATCAGGAAAAAGGCATTGATAGCAAACAACTCGACATTGTTGACGCTCTGAACCGTTGGGTCCGTCGAAAAAATGTAAGCCGACAGATAGCCAGCGCCAGACGCAACCCCAACAAACACGGCATCAAAACCGGAGGTAATCGCCAGCAGTCCAACACGGAAGAACAGCGGGTGCCGGTCTACTCTCTTCTCATACCGCCGCATATAAGCGGTTGATATCTTATGCAAAATAATCAGTACGATATACGCAGGCAACAGCACCCGGATGATGCTGAAAATGCCATCCAACAACCGCGAATGATCCACTTTAGACTGGCCATCCAGCAAGTCCTCATAACCGGATAGCCCTGTGATGATGAGCGTACCAAAGTCATAAAAACTCGAAACACCATCCTGCACATAAGTCCCGATCTGCGCCGCAATCGTTGCTTTGGCAGCCGGGTTTGCTGTGGCCGTGGATGCCCCGGAACCAGACGAGCCATTGGCCTGCTGCTCCTGCAAGATTTTGACAAGCGCCTCACGCCCTTTCGGGTCTTCAAGCACCTTGATCAGAGCTTGCTTGGCCTGCTGCACATCAGCCCCACCCTCAGCAGAAGTGGAGGAGGTTTGAGCCTGCGCAGTACTGGCAAAACTGAGAAAGAACGCAGCGAATGCCGCAATAAGAAACCGGAAAAGCATGGATCACCCAAAATGGAAACGAGCAAAATTCAAGCGAACACTATCGCTTTACACCATAAACGAGAAGATCCAGTGAAGACAAACCGACAAAATAACCCTGCGCAATCAGAGTTTTTGACAGAAGAAAGCATGCATGTGTTATCTGGCAACCCGCCCAACCATGAATGCAGCAGTAGCCGTTGAAAGGGTCGCAGCAGCGTAAAACCACAATCCCGGCAAAACCTGAGCACTGGCAAGCCCGCTTGTCTTGGCTGCAAAAATCACCAAGGCCACCAGCATCACATCCATCATGGACCACTTCCCAAGATAGCTGAGCGCCCGAAGCCACTTGCTGGATGACCGATGCAATGCGGAAATACCGAGTACGAGAATCTTCAGGGCAGGTAGAAAGACAGAAAACACAAAGACAAGTCCGGCAATTGAAACCTCACCACCTTCATAGAGCCCGCCAATCACCTGCAACAGGCTTGGCGTATCCTCCAGAAAATAAAGGCGCTCCATACTCAAGAGCGGCAATGTCAGCCCCAGACCGAACGAAAACGCGGCAAGTGGAATTAAAAACCCAAGTAAAACAGGCATAAAGGCTCCTGAAGCGTCTTCCCGAAAAGTGGACACTGCTCAGTTCTCAGCGCGAGACCTGGACGCAACAGCCTATAAATAAACATTGGTGAAATGAAAGCAACCACGAGGTATCGCACCGCGAACAGGCGCAGTGCGATCAATAAAGGATTATGAAGAGGTTAAGACCAGTTCGGGTTATCAGAGTATCAGGTCATTCCGTCTAAGAACGAGAGACACCCTCAACCTCGGGAAGAATTAGCGACGCGCCATCCGCCCCGCAATGTCGTCCATTCCGTCTTGTTCAATCGCATCCATGGCAGCACGTTGACGCATTTGGTCACGCTCATCCATCAACTCGATCTTTTTCAACTCGGAAACAGCGTCAGTCAGCTCGTCCTGCGCTTTCTCAAGCTGAGACTTCAATTCCTCAGTCGAGTGCTTCAGGTTATCTCGGCGCTGTGCAGCCGCGCGAGCGAAAGTCGGATACGCAAAATGGCTGATATCATCAATACCAACACGCTTTTGCTCCTGAACAATCTGGTTCTCCAGATCTTCAGCCATTCGATCAAAATCACTCAACATCGTTTCAATCTGAGTCACCTGACGGCGCTTCTCATCAACATTGAACTTCTTAAGCTTCAAAAGGCCTTCACGATTCTTCATACGCAATACTCCCTTTACCGGAGAGTGAGCTTACGCCTGAGTCATTTCCAAAAGATGAGCAAGCTGGAAATATCCCTCTTCAATTGTAGTTTTTTCCCCCTTCATTTGCCCCAAATACGCTTCAAGGGCGTCATTTTTGGCAATTGCCTCATCAACAAGGGGGTCTGCACCTTCTTTATAGGCACCCAGACGGATCAGTTCTTCCATGTCCGCATAAGCAGACATCAGCTGCTTGGCACGCCGGAGAATCGGTAAGGCTTCTTCAGGCACACAACGTGGCATGGTTCGACTGACGGATTTTAGCACGTTAATAGCCGGGTAGCGACCACGCTCTGCAATCCCGCGCTCCATAACAATGTGCCCATCCAGAATACCGCGAACAGCATCGGCCACAGGCTCATTATGGTTGTCGCCTTCCACCAGCACAGTAAAGAGAGCCGTCACTGCGCCTTTGCCAACAGCACCTGGTCCAGCCCGTTCCAGCAATTTCGGCAATTCAGTAAAGACGGTTGGCGTATACCCTTTAGAGGTCGGTGGCTCACCAACAGAAAGACCAATCTCACGCTGCGCCATGGCAAAGCGCGTAACAGAGTCCATCATACAAAGAACATTCTTGCCCTCATCACGGAAATATTCAGAGAGAGTAAGAGTGAGATAAGCCGCTTCCCGGCGCATCAAAACGCTTTCGTCAGACGTTGCGACAACAACAACAGATTTCGCCAGCCCCTCTTCGCCCAGATCATCCTCGATGAATTCCTGAACCTCACGTCCACGTTCACCGATAAGACCGATAACAGACACTTCTGTTTCCGCGTTACGTGCAAGCATGGACATAAGGACCGATTTACCCACGCCAGACCCGGCAAAAATACCGAGGCGCTGCCCCTGACAACACGTTACAAAACTATTAAGGGATCTCACACCCAAGTCGATCGGGCTCCCAACACGGGCTCGTTCTGCAGCCGGAGGTGGTGAATCACGTAATTTTCTCGGGATCGAACCGAATGGAAGAGGTCCTTTTCCATCGATCGGTTCGCCTAAAGCGTTAACAACACGCCCTAGCCAGGCACTCGATGGATGGACAATACTCTCGCGTGAAATCAGCTTTGCCTTGCTACCATGACGCACACCATCGAGCTCGCCAAATGGCATACAAAGCGCTCTTCCGTCTCGAAACCCGACGACTTCAGCTTGAATTGACGCTGCGTTCTCCCCTATTTCTATTAGTAGACGCGCGCCGACGCTCATGGCGTAAACAGGCCCTGCAACTTCAATCAGAAGTCCCTTAACTGCTTCTACTCTCCCGTAAATTTCGGTTGGGAGGCATGATTCGATTTCTGCAAAAAGCGAGTCCAAAACAGATTCCCTATTAATCATTTTCGTCGTTGGTAACCGATCGTTTACGCTTCTGCTTAATGTTATTGGGGAGACTTTGAATGGCGTATAGCCCTTTCAAGGAAACGAAGCGTCTAAACATGGCTTTCAGTAGCACTTGATTCGATTGAAAGCCAACCGGTCTCAAATTGGTGAACAGGAAAGGTTACACCCTTGAATTCTAGGTTGTACCCAGAGAACTGTTCTACGTGAGAGTAAAACGCTTGCGGTAGCGATTCGAGTTCTGTTAACCATAAACTCATTCAATTGAGTCGGGTTTATAGTATTCCTTCGCAACGGTTTGTGTTTTTGGGCCGGCGCGACTGCCCAGGAAAGGCAACACGAGGGGATTAACATGCGTGTATTGTTGATCGAGGACGATAGTGCTACTGCACAAAGCATTGAACTGATGCTCAAATCCGAGAACTTTAATGTCTACACGACAGATCTCGGCGAAGAAGGCATCGACCTCGGCAAACTGTATGATTATGATATTATCATGCTGGATCTGAACCTGCCGGACATGTCCGGTTATGAGGTACTGCGCACACTGCGAGTATCCAAGGTGAAGACACCTATTCTTATTCTGTCCGGTTTGGCTGGCATTGAAGACAAGGTCCGTGGCCTTGGGTTCGGCGCTGACGATTATATGACAAAGCCATTCCACAAGGACGAGCTGATTGCACGTATTCATGCAATTGTGCGTCGTTCTAAAGGTCATGCCCAGTCTGTTATTGTTACCGGCGACCTCACTGTAAACCTCGACACCAAAACTGTCGAAGTTGCAGGTCAGCGCGTACATCTGACTGGTAAAGAATATCAGATGCTAGAGCTTCTTTCCCTTCGTAAGGGCACAACCCTCACTAAGGAAATGTTCCTCAACCACCTCTACGGTGGCATGGACGAACCAGAGCTCAAAATTATCGATGTGTTTATTTGTAAGCTGCGCAAGAAGCTCGCTTCCGCAACAGCTGGCAAAAACTACATCGAAACAGTATGGGGCCGCGGATACGTTCTGCGCGAACCAGAAGAGAAAGCAGCTTAATAGCTTTATCAGCTGACTTTCAAAGAGTTTCAGTAGAAGCCCCCTTACAACCCTGATTGTAAGGGGGTTTTTTATGTGCGCTCCCCTTCGCATTATGCATCAGCAACACTTCCACTGTTTCAAGGAACAAGCCAGATGCAACCGTATGACGAAGGTTTCTACGACAACCAACAGGATGGCTCGCTGGCTTCAGCTAAAGAAATCCTTCCCATCGTCTTCCAACATCTGTCGCCAGAGAGCGTCATAGATTTTGGATGCGGTACCGGCAGCTGGCTTCTGGCAGCTACACAACTCGGTGCAAAAGAAATCCTCGGTTTGGACGGCGTATGGGTGCCTCAACCTTCCCTCCGCATACCCTCGGAAAACTTTGTTCAGGTTAATCTGGAAAAGCCAGAGAACATTCAAACAAAAAGACATTTTGACTTGGCCATGAGCCTTGAAGTGCTCGAACATCTGTCAAGCTCTGCAGCGCATACAGTCCTGGAGAAGATGACTGAAAGCGCAGACAATGTCTTGCTTTCCGTTGCCGTCCCAGAGCAAGGCGGTATCCATCATATCAACGAGCAACGGCAAAGCTATTGGGCGAAGCTGATGGAGGAGAAAGGGTTCTTCCCGATAGATATTGTCAGACCAGCGATATGGAACAACCCTAATGTGAGCGTCTGGTACAAGCAAAACGTCCTGCTGTACTCCAAAACCAATCATAAAGCGGCACAATCGACTTCCCCGCTCCCCCTCGATATCATTCACCCCGATCTTTACGAGAATACTGTCGCAGACCTAAGAGGCCGCGTAACAAAACTCAGATCAAAGCAGATCAAGAACAGGATCCGCCGAGCACTCGGAATGAAACCAAAACTCCCGCATTAACCCGAAAGAAGACACCCTTCTGATTCTTCTGTAACCATCTGAATTCAAAAGCACTTCCTCCTCAAATCGGCCAAAGCTTGCACTTTTGTGAAAGTAAGCGGAGGGTAGGTTCATCAAGCTTGATGACTTCCGAAACACATATGAGGATACGAAGATGCAATCTCTTGCAGAGCTGAGATCTATCGGGATCATCACAGCAACCAACGGGCAGTTCCAACTCAATATCCACCCGGAGTACACGCCAGCCCTCCTGCACCTGTCAGACTTTAGCCACGCACTCATCCTGTGGTGGGCAGATCAGGCAGCAACAGCACAAGACCGGAGCACTCTGCAGTTCCCAGCTCCATATGCCAAAACAAATCATGAGATCGGCACGTTTGCGTCAAGATCCCCTGCCCGTCCGAACCCAATCGGCCTCTCATCAGTTTCACTTTTGAACGTGGATGAGCAAAATGGTCTCATCACCGTCCCTTACATTGACGCAGAACCCGGCACGCCGCTGCTGGATATAAAGCCCTACTTCCCTGCTTCAGACAGGGTAGAAACCAGTCATGGACCAAACTGGTGCAAACACTGGCCGCAATCCTATGAAGCTTCAGCTGATTTCAACTGGGCAGCTGAGTTCACATAGTAAAGCCAACTGTTAGCCTCTGCGGTCTTAGTGGAGGCTAACAGGTAAAACACCTTCAATAACGCCTAAGTGTATTGCCCATGACCTGTCTTTGTTGCCATGGTACGGCCATGAGGCTTTTTATTCTTACATCTATTGTCATGGTCGCATTTGCCGCCAACTCAGTTCTGAATCGTCTGGCATTGGCAGACGGAGAGATTGGTCCATCTGCATTTGCCAGTATTCGCATTGTCGCTGGCGCACTCATGCTTCTGGCACTCATCTTCTTTCGAGGCGGCAACAAGCTCTCATTCTCAAAGCCCAACGTCACAGCAGTCCTTGCGCTGTGTGCCTACATTCTTGGCTTCTCGCATGCTTACATCTCACTTGATGCTGGCTTCGGTGCGCTTTTGCTCTTCGGCGCTGTGCAAATCACCATGTTCATCGGTGCGTTCATTCAGCGCGAAAACCTGACACTCCAGAAGTGGATCGGCGCAACGCTCGCATTCTCTGGCCTCATTTACCTTCTCTCCCCTTCAAACGCAGGCATAGATCCGCTTGGAGCAGGATTGATGACAATTGCCGCCATAGGCTGGGGAATTTATTCCATCATCGGCAGAGGCGCAGCAAACCCGCTCAAAGACACAGGAATGAACTTTCTCTACGGTGTGCCAATCATCTCATTGGCACTGTTTCTGTTTCCGGACACAACCACCATCACAGCTTCAGGCGTTCTCCTCGCCATCATCTCCGGTGCTATAACCTCCGGACTTGGCTACGCTCTCTGGTATGCAATCATTCCACAATTACAGACAAGCACGGCAGCAGTTGCTCAGCTCACCGTGCCAATCATCGCAACAGCCGGTGGAATTGTTTTCCTTGCAGAAGCCATCGATAGCCGCTTCATCATCGCCACCACATTGGTGCTCTGCGGTGTTGGGATTTCCGCCTACCGGAGAAAACCCAACACACCCTGACAATTACTCAGGCCTGTTCTGCTCATCCTCATGGCCAAGCTGTAGCTGATAAGTTGCAGGGACAAATCGGAAGCCCTCTCCCACGGCTTCAACAAAGCCCATGGCAGGGAACGGCATGTGGTAACCAATAAACGGAATGCGTTCTTCCGCAATCATCCCAAAGATACGCCGACGCGTTTCCGCCGCACGCGCTTTATCGATGTCAAACACGACACGCCAATCAGGATAGGCCAGTGACCATACAAAGTGGTTGGCTGTATCTGCCGTGAGCATCAGCTTGCGTCCATTGGCTTCAACCAAATACGCCATATGCCCCGGTGTATGGCCATAAGCCTCAACGGCGGTGATACCGGGAACAACTTCTCTACCCGGATCAATAAAGTCGAATTTATCTTTGAGAGGCAGCACATTTTCAGCAAAAACGCGAGCGCTTCCATTGGCGGCTGGACCAAGCTTTTCCCAGTAATTGAACTCAATCGGGCTCGTGACATACTTCGCATTTGCAAAAGTTGGGACACCGTTTTGCATCAACCCACCCGTATGGTCCGCATGCATGTGCGTCAGCACAACCACATCAATATCAGCTGGCCGGATGCCTGCTGTCGCAAGCGCCTTCAGTAAATTCCCACTTTGCGGCTGAGAAAGGACGCCTCGTCCCGTGTCAAACAAAATGAGTTTATCGCCTGTATTCACCAGAACCGGTGTGAAGAAACCTCGGAACTTGTTGGAGGAGATGAAGTGATCCTGGCTCGCTTTTTCAAACACCTCACTCGTCTGCTCCATACCAAACGTATCCTGCGGGTGCTCAGCAATAAAGGTGCCATCGAGCAAAGCGTAGACCTTGAACTCACCAAGCTGAAATTCAGTTGCTGGCGCACGCTGATTGGAGCTTTCTATCGGAGTTTCTGCAGCTGCCTCCAAACTCCGCATCCCTGTGGCAAGCAATCCACCAGCCCCCAGAGCAAGGGCACCTCGTCGGCTCAATTTCAAGAAATCACGAGAACTCATCACTCACACTCCATTAGCCTGACACACCACAAACAAAGGTGGTCAACAGTCACAAACTATCGGGAAACTCTAAGTATCGTTTGGAGAAATTTACTCGCATTGAACTTGAATTGCGACTGACGACAACCAGTCACATAGTAAATCTTCGTTCAAAAAAATGAGAGAGTCAGCTCGTACTTCCGAAAAACGGCTCCGGTTTTCAGATGAGAATACGCATAAAATAAAAAGTGAGAGCTTGGGGCTTGAATGTATATGAACGCAACAAAGCCTAAAGAAAAGGCCAGCAAATCTGCTGGCCTGTTTCATTTTGCATCCCTAAAACCGGGAACCACTTGCTAAGGCCTGAATGGTAGGCCGCGTTTTGGAAGGTGTGGTCGAAGGCTTCGCCGTAGAGCGTGAGAAGCTGGAGGAACCAGCCGGACGGCTTGCAGCCTGCTTTTTGCGGTATACACCACGCAGATTTGGATAGGGCTCAAAGCCATCCGTCAAACCAACCACAGTTTCCGCAGCACCAAGCACGAGGAAGCCATCATCTGGCAACTGCCGATAGATGCGGTTGAGCACATCAATCTTCGTTTGCTGATCGAAGTAGATCAGCACGTTACGGCAGAAGACAACGTCAAACTCACCAAGGTGGCTGAAGTTTTCCAGAAGGTTCAGCTTACGCCACTGCACCATAGCCCGGATTTCCGGAGCCATCTGCCACAGTTCGCCCTGCTGCGAGAAGTACTTCAACAGCATCTGAATAGGCAGACCACGCTGAACCTCGAACTGGCTGTAGATACCAGTACGGGCTTTTTCCAGCACTTCAGTGGAAATGTCAGTTCCCAGAATCTCGAAACGGAATGTACCGATCTTGGCCTTGTCTTCTTTCAGATACATGCTGAGAGAATAAGGCTCCTGACCCGTAGACGCCGCCGCACACCAGATGCGCGCACTCCGGCGTGTTTTGCGTGCCTCAAGCAAATGAGGAAGCATCACATTCCGGAAGTTCTCGAAAGGGCTCTTGTCACGGAAGAAGAATGACTCATTGGTTGTCATAGCTTCAACCACATCATTCTGCATAGACATGGAGCCGGGCTTGCTGATCGCAAGAATAAGCTCACTCAGTCCATTCAGGTTGTGACGTCGAGCAACTGGCATCAGTCGGCTTTCGACCAGATACTGCTTTTCATCAGAAAGAACGAGGCCGCTACGGGATTTCAGAAATTTCTTCAAGAAATCATATTCAGAAGTCATCATCGCGCGGCTCCTTTTAAGATACGCTTGACATGTGCACCAATCTGATCGAGAGGCACGATACCGCTGCAGTTCCCAGTACGGGCAGCAGCACCTGGCATTCCCCAGACAACACTGGAGGCCTCATCCTGCGCGATGACGCTACCGCCTTTACCAGCAATGACATTGACGCCACTTGCGCCATCACTACCCATGCCGGTTAAAACGAGTGCCAAACACGCGGTACCGAAAACTTCGGCTGCACTTTCAAAAAGTGGATCCACAGATGGCTTACAGAAATTGACGGGAGCTCCGTCTTCGAGCAACGAAACCGCCTGCCCGTTCTGCTTGCCGATTTTCAAATGAATTCCGCCTGGAGCGATATAAACGTGCCCAGGTTTCAATACATCCATGTGCTCAGCTTCTTTTGAAGGAAGCTGAAGTTGTTTATGTAAATGCTCTGCCAGAATTGTCGTGAACGTACGCGGCATATGCTGCGTAATCACAACAGGCACCTTCAGCAAACCATCGCGTGCATCTGTCAGCACACGCTGGAGCGCTTGTGGCCCTCCGGTAGAGCTGCCGATCACAAGAGCCCGTGGCACGACCGAAGAATACGGCTTGAGCGTTATCTCCTGCTTTCCAGCAGCATTTACCCCTGTCCCGCGAGGACGTCGCAACGCGGCGCGCGCTTCAGTTCTCTCAGTAAGGGCATCATTCCGTTTTTTGTGCGGATCATTGACGATCTCAGCACGCATTCTGCGAACAGGTTCTGCTGTCGTTCTGGTTCGCTTAACGCGCTTCCCACCGCGCCCAAGCAACCGCAATTTTTCCAGCAATTCTCTCTGAAACTCAACTGCACCAGCCGTTTGGCCAGTCGTTTCAGGCTTGGCGACATAATCGGTGGCACCAAGAGAAAGAGCCTTCAAACTCACTTCAGCATTCCGTCGCGTCAGCGTGGACGCCATCACAATGATAAGATCGCGTTTTTTCTCAAGAAGTTTAGGAAGAGCTGTCAGGCCATCCATCACGGGCATTTCAACATCCAGCACAACCACATCAGGGTTGCTGCGCTCAATGTCTTTTACAGCCAATTCGCCATTACGATGGGTTGCAGCAACTTCCAGCTCAGGATCAGCTTCAATCCATCTGCTGAAAAGCCCACGAATAACAACGGAATCGTCTACGACCATGACCCGGATAGGTGCCATCTGACCAGATCTCTCTGACTTCGGCTCCTCAACTTTTGCATACATGCCCAGCCGGCCCATATCCATTACTTAGACCAATCCAACTTCCTGAAATTTCGCTGATAGAATCTCCCGATCAAACGGTTTCATGATGTATTCGTTCGCGCCGGCCCGGATAGCCTTGGTAATATGAGCAACATCGTTTTCTGTCGTACAGAAAACAACAATTGGGTCTTCCCCACCGTCTTCCTCACGAAGCTTGGCCAAAAACTCCAGCCCGTCCATGACAGGCATATTCCAGTCCAACAGAACCGCATCCGGCATTGACGCTTTACAAGCATCAAGTGCCTTCTGTCCGTCCTCGGCCTCGGTGATTTCAAATCCAATGTCCTCCAGAATGCGGCGGGCCACTTTGCGGATTACGCTGGAATCGTCAACAACCAGACACTTTTTCATTAAATCGGCTCTCTCGCTTCGAAGGTATGCTTTACGCAGCTTTAGGTTCAATCAGGGAGCTGAGCAGACGGTCCACGTCAAGAACCACCATCAATCGCCCGTCCAGACGATGAACCCCGCCAGAAATTTCGGCCCAACGGAAATCAAGGTTGGATGGGTTTGCTTCCATCTCGTTTCTTGGCAAGTTGAGTACCTCTCCTACGGCATCAATAACAAGGCCATAGGACTCCCCTTTGTACTCAATACCAACAGCCATCATGCCTTGGTCAGCATCATTTGGCTTGAGATGAAGCTTACGACGCATATTGATAGCAGTCACAATGCGTCCACGCAGGTTCAACACTCCTTCCACTTCAGGCGGAGCCAAAGGAACCTGCGTTACTTTTTCAGGCACAAAAACATCATGCACCTGCGAAATTGGCAGACCGAACAACTGGCTGCCAATCACAACAGTCACATACTGGATGTGATCGGCACTGCCCTGACGGTTGTCATCACCGTCGACTGTGGTGAGTTTATGAGCGGTCATGCTGCAACCCCGAATTCATTGGTCAAAACATCTTTGAGCGCTGCCAACAGACCAGGACGGTCAAACTTGGCCACATAGTCATCGAACCCGGCCTGACGGCCTTTTTCGATAGAAGCCGGCGTCACAACAGCAGAAAGCGCGATGATTGGCATATGACGGAAGCGGGTATCACGGCGCAGGCTCTCACAGAACTCATAGCCACTGATGTCCGGCATTTCGATATCAGTCACAATCGCAGCAAAGTCGGTGCCTTTTTCCATCAACTCGTAGCCACTTTGGGCACTGGAGCAAACAGTAACATCGTAACCAGCAGCTTTCAGAACAGGTGTCAGCATGTTGCGGAAGAAGGCACTGTCATCGAGGAAGAGAAGTTTTCTCACCTTTGTGGTCGTATCAATTTCCTTGCGCATGAACCAGTCATCAAAGGCCAATGGCAGGTAATGGCCAAGGTCAATAACTTCAGTTGCACGCTCGCGAATGATTGCAGAACCAAGTACACCCTGACGCTCAGATACCACTTCGATTGTCATCCGGTCTTCAACAATGTCTACGATCTGATCAACAACCAGACCCATTGAACGACCATTGTCAGAGAACACCAGCATCGGCTGAGTTCCCTCAGACTTATGACGATCACCCTCATTTACGTAGACCAACGGCATCAGCGAACCACGGTACTGCACCAGATCACGGCCATTGGAGTGTTCGATCTTGTTAACATCGAATTCTTCAAGGCGTGTCACCAGCGACAGCGGCACAGCTTTCGGCTCTTCAGAACCAGCACGGAACAGCAGCAGTGAAATTGGAGCATCAGCGTCAATCACATGAGCTTCCGCATTTTCGTACTCATCTTCAACTGTATCGCTCAGAGTGCCAGAAGCATGGCTTGCCATTGCACTTGCAACACCGTTCGGATCAATGATCATGATCACAGAACCATCACCGAGAATGGTATTACCGGAGAACATGTTGATGTTGCGGAGCATGGAAGACATTGGCTTCACAACAATCTCTTCAGTGTGGAACACCCCATCAACAACAACACCGAAGGACTGGCTACCAACCTGCATCACAACGATAAAGCCGTTGTCTTCATCAAGGTCAGCCTCTTCAGTCTGACCAAGCAGTTCCGACATATGCACCAGTGGCAACAGCTTACTGCGCAAGCGCAGAACAGGCCGGTCTTTAAGCCGCTCGATGCGATGTTCAGAGTTGGACTGAACACGAACCAGTTCAACAACGGACAGCTGTGGGATCGCATAACGGTCACCACCAGCTTCCACGATCAACGTGGAGACAATGGCAAGTGTCAGCGGGATCTTGATGATGAAGCTGGAACCGCGACCTGGTGTCGAGCGCAGATCGATAGAGCCACCAATCAGCTCAACGTTGTTGCGCACAACATCCATACCAACGCCACGACCAGACACACTGGTCACGTTAGTCGCGGTAGAGAAGCCTGCAGCAAAGATGAACTTGTAGATCTGATGATCTACCATCTTTTCAAGTTCAGCTTCGGTGGTCACACCATTCTTAAGCGCTTTTTCCTTGATCTTCTCAAGGTTCAGACCACGACCATCATCCTTCACTTCGATGATGATATGTCCGCCTTCATGATAAGCAGAAAGGGTGATGTTACCCTTCTCAGGCTTACCAGCAGCCACACGATCTGCAGGATCTTCCAGACCGTGGTCGGCAGAGTTGCGGATCATATGTGTCAGCGGATCTTTGATGAGTTCCAGAACCTGACGATCAAGCTCTGTTTCCGCACCAATCATCTCAAGACCGATAGGCTTATCGAGTTCCTGAGAGAGATCGCGAACAATACGTGGAAGCTTCTGCCATGCATTCCCAATTGGCTGCATGCGGGTCTTCATGACCCCTTCCTGCAACTCACCGGTAACGTTGGACAGACGCTGAAGTGGAACTTTGAATTCGCTGTCTTCATGACGACGAACAATTTCCAGAAGCTGGTTGCGTGTCAGCACCAGTTCAGAAACCATCGTCATCAGATGTTCCAAAGTCTCAACATTCACACGAATAGACTGGTTGGAAACACCCTGACTGGATGCCTTCCCCTTCGCGCTTGGGTTCTTCGGCTTGGCAACTTCTTTCTGAGAAGTCTTCGCTTCCGAAAAATTAGGAGCAGCAGTGCCATCTTCCTCAGTTTCTTCTTCAACTGCAGGCAGCTCAATCTCAACTTCAGCTTCCTGGAAAGCACGTTCAAGATCATCAAGAGAAACTTCACCAGGACGCAGAGGCCGCTCCAGCACCTGATAGATGTCGGTACCGACTTCTTCCTCAGCAGCTTTTTCTTCCGCCATCGCTGCCGCCATTTCGTCAGCCATGTCGTCATTGTCAGCGCTTAAGGAAAGGCGTTCCAGCTCATCAATCAAATCACGGTCCGTGCCATCAGGCTCAGCACCGTTAGCAGCCTCAAGATCCGCAAGAATATCTTTAATGCGATCAATAGAAGCGAGGACAAGTGTTACCGCTTCGTGTGTCACAGGAACACCGTCGCGGAACTTGCCCATCAGGGTTTCAGCAGCATGAGCAATCGCTTCCAGACGCGGCAGGCCCAAAAACCCACAGGTGCCTTTGATTGTATGCACTAACCTGAAAATGTTATTTAGAATGGTGGCGTTATTCGGCTCTTGCTCGAACTTCACCAACTCAACATCTACAACATCCAGGCTTTCATTGGTCTCAGTGAGAAACTCTCTGAGAAGATCGTCCATGGCCCGCACCCACTCAATGCTTAGGGGAGCCTCAAAAACCGAGACTCCTAAATTTCACTAAGGTTGAGTGTTAAGCGAAACGGTTAACATAGGTTGAAAGATTGTAAGATTCATCCAACCTACAATAACTGGTTGTTTTTGACAGAGGATCAGACAGACTCTGAAACTTGAGTATTTGCCTTGCATATGACGGCATCACCGTCTTTCAGGAGCTCGATATTTAAACCCGCTTCACCTGCCAACAAAACCGCATAGATCGGTTGAACAGTGTGGGCATCAATGCGTTCTGGCTCCTGACCGGAAAGAATCTCACTTACAACCTGAGGGATTCGCGCATTCGTTCCTTCAGCTTTAAGGAGAAAGTTCGGAACACCCTCATCCCCTTCCATACTGATGGTAATGGTACCACCCCGTGGAACACACTGATTCATGAGCAGCAGCAGGTTCAAAATCAGTTTAACCTGATTCTTAGGCAGAAGCAGGCGTGGCATAGTCCACTCCAGATTCGCCTTTTCATTGCTCATGTATCCAGTCGCTACTTCTTGCGCATCGCCCAGATCAATTGAAGCACCGGCAGATCCGGCAGCGCCAAAAGCAAGACGGGCAAACTGAAGTTTTGCAGAAGCCTGACGCGCTGACTTGCGGATGAGATCCATCGCAAAGTCTGCCATGTCCTCATTGCCTTCTTCATCCAGCACTTCCAGACCGTTCGTGATCGCCCCGACTGGTGAAATGATGTCGTGGCACACACGGCTTGCGACGAGTGCGGCAAGATCAAGAGATGACAAATCTTTAAATACTGACATAACCGCTCCAGAACTTTGGCCAATAGGCCCTATGATTGATTCGAGATGTGGCGAAAAAGGTACAATCCTGCTGGTTTAATTCCAAGCTGGACATCATTGATATGGACCGCATTTTACATCGCGTGCACGACTTTGTGCCTTCGCGAGCAAACTCTCTGGTGCTGTCAGAAACAAAGCCCGGTGTTCACGGCTCTGAAACAGCAATAATCGCTGGTTATAAACAAGGTAGATTTTCGCCAATCCCTCAGCTCGGTAGCCTTGCGCAAGTGAGAGAGCATCGCATCCCTGAAATAATGGGGCATAGACCTCCGGAGCATGCCGAAAAGCGTCTCGGTTGCCCTCATTGGAAAATGCCCAAACCCGTCCACCCCAGGACAGCGTCAGGTCTTCACGCCCCTTTTCAGGAGTTTCAGAGACCTGATAGGTCACGGGATCACACATGGAGAGCGTGTAGGTGAACCGCTCTTGCGCACCTGCAAAAACTGAGGTGGCACACAAAAAAACGATAGAACTCCATAGAATTTTGCCCGTTCGCGCAAATTTTCTGTAGAAAACCTCAGAAATCATGGGAATGTCCATCCAGAGTCCGAATCACCTGCATTAACTAAACGAGCAAGTTCGACAACTGATACAAAAATTCATGACTGCAGGCCAACGGGATGTACATCATTTACCCAGCTATACCGTGATTAACCACTAGGTAGATGTAAGACACTATAACTTGTTGTACCTAAAAGTTGCACTATGCCCTTAACATTTGAATTGCTCTGAACAATCCAAATTCTCGGGTTTCTTAGAAGGAGACGTTGGCATGATGACGAGCCTGTTCGCCAATCTGCGCAACAAAGCTGCAATCGTCCTTTGCGCCAGTTTCGCACTGCTGGCGCTCAATACACATTCATTTGCGCAATCATCCGTTGATCAGTCGCGATACCACCAAAAAGATATCATCACGGCAGGTGGCGAATTTTTCGGTTCCATCTCCACCGGCCTCGCAAAGGTTGTTGAGCGCGCAGTTCAGCAGTACGGCGAACCAAACGGTTATATCCTGGGGCAGGAAGGCTCAGCAGCGTTCTTCGCAGGCGCTGCTTATGGCGAAGGTACACTGTACACCCGCAACGCTGGCAACCATCAGATCTTCTGGCAAGGTCCATCCCTGGGCTTTGATGTTGGCGGTGACGGCGCCCGCGTTATGATGCTGGTCTACGATCTGCCAAGTGTCGATGCCATCTATCGCCGCTATGTTGGTGCTAAGGGCTCAGCCTACCTTGTCGGCGGCTTCGGCATGCAGGTTCTGTCCAACAACGATATCTTCGTTGTGCCTGTTCGTGCAGGCGTTGGCGCTCGCCTTGGCCTCAACATGGGCTATTTGAAATTTACTAGGAAGCCAACATGGAATCCTTTCTGATATAACTAACCCTGCGTTAGTTATATTTTGGCAAGTTAGTGTGTGAGAGAATGCGCTTAAGTCTGCAGCAGTCCCTCACACCGTTCAACAGATCAGGCATAGTTTGTGATTGAAATTGCACTATACATTGCACTGGGTTTCTTCCTCGCGAGCATTCTAGCGCTCGCCGCCCTCCCCTTTATATGGGGCCGTGCTGTACGCCTCACGCGGAAAGCGATTGAGACGTCTAACCCCATAAGCTATGCCCGTGCCACAATGGCAAAAGACGCGTTACGCGCTCAACATGCCATTGCGATCCGTCAGATGGAGGTGCGCCTCGAAGGGATGACGGAAAAACTCGCTGAGAACGCATCTGCCCGTTCAGCAGCTGAAGCCCAACTTGCAGAGCTCAAAGAAGAGCTCAGCGTTGTTCAGCTCAAATCGGCCCGCGAGCGGAAGAACATGGCTCAGAAAGCAACACGCTTCCTCCGCCGTAGAAATCCATCCGAGCCGATCCCGTTTTCTGCAGATGATCGCATCACGACAGAACCGGAAGCAAAAGTTCAGGATGAAGCTGCCGCACAAACTGCAGATCAGGCCACGTCCGCTGAAATCATCCAACTCAGCAAACAGGCTGCTGCGGATAAAACACGTGAGCTGGATGCAGAGCTGAAAGAAGAAGAAGTTGCCACCAAACCGATAGGTCCAATCGATACCTCGGACCTACAGGACATGGACAACCCGCTGGCAGAACTGGCAACGCAGATCTCCCAGCAAGTTTCGGAAATGACTGCTGAGTCTGAAACCAAACATCAGCCAACATCTCCAGCAGAAGCCGCCGAACTGGCCTCACGGTCTTTCACAAAACTGAAGAGCCGTTATGGTTCGCTGGAACGAGAGCGCGATAACCTAAAGCACGCGCTTCAACTCGAAAAAGCGGCAAATGAAAAAACTGCCAAGCGCAGCACTAGGAATCCGAACATTAAAACGCCCGAGCCTATGAAAAGCCTAGAAAACGATCTGGACGAAGCAAAAAAAACCATCGAGCAGCTGACAAAGCAGCTTGAGGAAAGAGCAAACAGTTCCTCTAAGATCGAAGAAGCCGTCGATCTGCGCAATGAACTGAAAGATCTGGCGGCTCAGATCACAGCGAAGGCAATCTCGGAAAACCCACCACTCTCTGAAAAGTACGACGAAGTCCTGAACGATCTCAGTACGATCGCCGCAGGTGCTCAAAAGACAGACGCACCAAAGCCGAAACCGACACGTGCCAAGCGCGCTACAGCAAAGCCTCGCACCCGTAAGCCAGCTGCCACAAGTAAGACAGCCGCATCAAAAAGCACTCCAGCTGCAAAGGCCGATGATGCAGCACCCGCGCCTCAGTCCGATAAAAACCTGGCGGAGCGTATCGCAGACGCTAGAAAAACCGGAAGCTCAAGCGGTTAAACCCAAACAACTTGATCCAAAGACAAAGGCGCCTTTTTTTGTTTTCTTTCAGATCAATCCCGTTTTACGGATAAGAATACGAGGACAATATAGAGTTGGAGCTTGATGTGTGAATGCGCATGAACTCGACGTGCTCTATACAGCTCCAAGCAGAGGCTTAAGCCTCCGTTGTACTTCGTGAGCCATTGCCCGGCTCACTCTGAACCTTACCAGCCACTTCTACCAATCGCACCTCATTTTCAGCCAACAGCTGCCGATAGTCCTGCGAAACCAGAGTGTCTGTCACAAACGTATCCACCTGAGCAATATGGCCGATGCGGACAGGCGCCGAACGCTCGAACTTTGTCTGATCAGCCACCAGAATAACGTGCCGCGCGTTCTCAATGATCGCCTGTGCCACACGCACCTCACGATAATCATAATCCAGAAGCGCTCCGTCACGATCCAGAGCAGATACACCGATCACAGCATAATCAACCTTAAACTGGCGAATAAAATCTGCTGCAGCCTCACCAACAATACCGCCGTCAGTCGCACGCACCAGTCCACCAGAAATGATGACCTCATTTTCTGAGAACGGGCGCAGCGTACTCGCTACATTAAGGTTATTGGTAATGATCATCAGGCCACTGCGCTGGATAAGTGCCCGCGCAACCGCCTCTGTGGTCGTTCCGATATTCACAAACAAAGAAGCTCGATCCGGGATTAGATCCGCTGCCGCCTGCCCGATAATCTCTTTTTCTTTGCCTGCCAGATCTTTACGAGCAGAGTAGCCAAGGTTTTCAACGCCAAATGCCAAAAGTGCGCCACCATGCACACGGGTCAGCAATCCTTGGTCACTCAACTCTTTCAGGTCTTTACGTATTGTCTGAGGAGACACAGAAAACCGTGTGGCAAGTTCATCAACTTCCACCTTCCCGGTCTCTCGGGCAATATCAAGAATAGAGTTGTGGCGCGAAACCAGCATCATGAAACAAGTCCGATAATTTTTTTGTACATTGCCATCAGTCTATAATCTGCGATGTTTCACAGTACTATAGCCAAAAGCACAGAAGCATCCAGACGACTATTAGATGAGTTCAAAACAAAAGTCCTCTTGCCTCTGCTCCCCTACTCTTAGTACTAATACGTCACAAAAAGGGGACAAGCTGCAACTTTTTCCATCTTTGTCATGATACCGCCCAAAGAAGCCCGTTAAAGCTCACGCGGATCAATACACTGTCTTATCAAAGTTCAGCTAAAAAAGCGAAGAGGGACAAACTGTGACTCGCGTAATGGAACGGCCACACAGTGCCAATAGGTTTGCTGGCAAGAAACCGGCTGCACTGAAAAGCAAACTCCAGACTGCTGAGGCTCGCGTCGAAGTTCTTGATGACATCGATGCCCTGAAAGAAATTAATGCTCAACTCAGCGAAAGTCTGGCAAAAACCGTTAGCAATGAATCTCAGACAGACGAAAAACTCTGGGCTGATGTTGACGGGGACAAAGAAGACCATCACCTGGGTGCAGGACTAAACGGCCGCTGGTTCTAAATCACGTCCCAAGACTGCTTGCTGCAAAACACCAATTCGCAATCTCGAAGTGCTGCATCCCCCCATCTAGGGGAACCAAGACCACATCTTCTTCTTTGCAAAATCGCGGATCATATAGCTCAGATACAACGCATACGTCGTGAGGAAAACTCTGCGCGCAGATTTATCAAAGATGTATTGAGGAGATAAGAAGTGGTACGCCCAAGGGGAATCGAACCCCTGTTTCCGCCGTGAAAGGGCGGCGTCCTAACCGCTAGACGATGGGCGCTCACAAAGTGAGAGAACTCTTTCAAGCTCTGCCTTCGAGCAGATAACCACTCGGCATTGAGAAGACAACTATGGTACGCCCAAGGGGAATCGAACCCCTGTTTCCGCCGTGAAAGGGCGGCGTCC
>NZ_LMCI01000039.1:40453-179167 GCF_001623145.1 Pseudovibrio sp. W64
TGAGCTGACCCTGTCAACGAGCCCTGAGAGAAAACTTCAAAATTTTCACAGGACTGGGGAAACTTTTTCAATAATCGCAAACCCTGTATTTATATGGTGCTTAAAATCGTGGTTTGCCAGCCAAATTCATTATTTTCTCGCCAATTCCATTTTTTCTATAATTTTTCATAGTATCAGGGACAAAATCCAGCCGTATTTGTCTTTCATCAGTTGTCCCTATCTTCAGCATTGTCTATCAATCGTAAACACGTAATGCAGAACTCTGCTGCAGATGGCATCTCTGCCGATTTGGGGAAAGATAAGTAGCTCGATGAATTCTGGTAGGTTCCATACTAATGGAAGGCCTTCCGTCAATCTTGGCAATGAACCTGCTTTGATGGTGGACAGCCTTGCAAGTTCGTCTGACCAGCCTGCACGGCTTAATGGCCGTTGGTTGATCGGGACGATCCTGACCGGCATGACCTCCATTGTATTAATGGGTGGTGCGTTGATGGCTGCGCTTGATGGCCAGTACACCTATAAGACAGCGAAAGCCCCCGCGAGCACTTCAACAGACCTGACACCACAGCGTAATTCCAGCGGAAAAGGCGACCGCCTGAGCTCCGCAACCGACGGCTTCTCCAATCGGCAGATCATTGAAGTAAATACAGTGACCCGCAGCGATGGCCGCGACCACGTAAAAGCCAAGCCATATGCGCTCGTCAGCGCAAGCCTTGAGAACATCAAGAAACAGGAAACAGCTGCAGACATTCCGCCATTCGACCCGATCACTATGTATCAGGGAGAACAGGTTGCTCCGTTACAGGTCGCCAGTGATGCAATCTACGGTGCCGACATTGAAGGCGAAGTCTCCATTTCTCAGCGCGACTTCCCACTGGAAGCTATGAGTATGGTCGCTCTTCCCGATCATAAAGAAGAGGCCGTTCAGGAGCAGGTCAAAAAAGCAGCGATGTTCATGCTGGATAATTCCACTGACATTGCGGCTGTGCCGAGCCTCGAAGACTTTAATGCAGGCTTTGCTCCACTTTCAGAACAGTCATTTGAAAACATCGAAGTCCGCATTACAGAAGAAAACGTTTCCTTCCAGCCCAAGTCCCGTAAAATCTCCCAGGCCAATCAGATCGAAGAACGCATAGTTCCAATCCTGACCCAGACTGACTTTATTGACATTCTGCTGGATGGTGAGGCTTCTGAGAACGAAGCGGAAGGCTACATCAAAGCATTTACCGAAAACTTTGGCATCGACACAATCAAAGCTGGTCAGATCTTCCGCCTGTCCCTCAACACGGACAAGATCGAAGAGGACGACGGAATTCTTGTACGTGTCAGCATCTATGAAGATCAACGTCATGTAGGAACCATCGCACCAAACGATGAAGGCGAGTTTGTCGTCGCACCTGAGCCGTCCACACAGATGGCCGCAGACGCGTTTACATCACAGCAGCAAAACTCCGTTGGCCCTCGCGCCACCTATTATGACTCGATCTACCAGACTGGTCTTGATAACGACGTCCCAACATCCCTCATCAAAGAACTCGTTCGCATCTATTCTTATAGCGTTGACTTCAACGCCTCCGTAAAAAGCGGTGATGAGATGAGCGTCTTCTATGGGCTTGATGCAGATCAGACCACTGGCGCCTCTGAAATTCTTTACACATCCATCACCGTGAATGGTCGCTCACACCGTTTCTACCGTTTCCGTACACCCGACGATGGTGTCGTCGACTATTATGATGAGAACGGCCAGAGCGCAAAGCAGTTCCTGCTCCGTAAACCAATCGCAGCTGGCCGCTTTACATCTGGCTTCGGCATGCGCCGCCACCCGGTTTTGAAAACCCGCCGTTTGCACACCGGCACGGATTGGGCCGCTCCTCGCGGCACCGCAATCTTTGCAGCTGGCGATGGGGTGATCCAAAAAGCAGCTTGGTCAGGCGGTTACGGAAAACGCGTAGAGATCAAACACGCCAACGGCTATGTCACCACATATAACCACATGACCCGCTTTGGTTCTGGCATTCAAAAAGGCCAGAAAATCAGACAGGGCTCCGTTATTGGCTATGTGGGAACCACTGGTCTTTCAACGGGCAACCACCTCCATTACGAAGTGAAGGTGAATGGTCGCTTTGTGAACTCCCTGAAGATCAAGGTACCGCAAGGCCGCATCCTTGAAGCTAAGGTTCTTGAGAACTTCAAGCGCGAACGCGACCGCATTAATGCTCTGATGGAAACAGGCCGTCCAAGCCAGCGCGTCGCTTCACTACGGAACTGACCTCAGTTCATCAAAGGGATCACACGATTAAAGAGCAAATAGCGTCAAACTACTTGCTCTTTATGATGGCGCATGTGCATCAGGATCACGAAAAACCAGAGATAAATACCAGTCTCCAACGCACGTTGCATGAGGCCACTGAAAACGGTTTCAAGAGATAGACTGAAGAGCATCATCAGCAAGATCAGCCCAGGCGCCACCCAAAACGATCTTTCAGCTTTGGCATGAGACAACAAACACAATCCCACAACAGCGCAGAAATAGGCCAAAAAGCCAGCAGCCGTATGCATGAGTTGGCTGCGTGTTGGATCATCCATGTTGCATTCAAAATCACACGGAAAGAACGCAGCAACAGCGATAAGCAGCGGATAGCCTGCAAAAATCATCAAGCCAACACGCTCTGCACGATTGCGCATCAGATAAGCAAAGCAGATCACGAGGCATGGCAGCAGCAACAGCTCCACAACCGTAAAACCCCAATAATTCACGGCAGGCCCAAACGGAGCGCCGGTTGCTCCAAGAGCGCTCATGAACTGTGATATATGGTCGTAATCTGGATAAAACTGCCCGCCAATGACAACAGTCGCGGCAAGCCAGAGATAACTGACAACCACAAGCGATATTGCAATATCAACGTGTCTCATGCCCGATGCCCTGCCCCCTAACCAACACTCAAGTTTTAGTCTGCATGACTAGACACCAAAAGCACACTTTCGAACAGTCGCTTTATGTTTCTGAGTATGTCCACAAAGCACAAAAAAGGGCCAGAAAATCCGGCCCTCTTCTTTAAATCACGATCCAATCTGTCAGGTCGTTTCAAAAAGCAGTCTGTCCGTTCCCGCAGAGACCCGGATGGCCTGACCGTCAGAGATTGATCCAGCCAACAGCATTTCTGCCAATGGATCCTGCACTTGTTTCTGAATAACGCGCTTCAGCGGTCGTGCACCATAAGCCGGGTCATACCCTTTCTCGGCAAGCCAACCCATAGCGCCATCATCCAGCTCAAGCTCCATCTTCCTGTCATCCAGTAGTTTTTGCAAACGAGCCAACTGAATTTCAACGATCCGAGACATCTGAGCTCTTTGCAAACGATGGAACAGAATAATCTCATCCAGACGGTTCACAAACTCAGGACGGAAGTGCGCTTTCACCGCATCCATCACCGGCCCGCGAACAGCATCAGCATCTTCACCTTCGCCCTGGGAAGCCAAAAATTCTGACCCAAGGTTCGACGTCATGATGATCAGCGTATTGCGGAAGTCCACAGTCCGGCCCTGCCCGTCCGTCAGACGGCCATCGTCCAGCACCTGAAGCAGAACGTTGAACACATCGCCATGAGCTTTTTCAACCTCGTCAAACAACACCACCTGATAAGGTCGACGGCGAACCGCTTCTGTCAGAACACCGCCTTCTTCATAACCAACATAACCCGGAGGCGCGCCGATCAGACGAGCAACACTGTGCTTTTCCATGAACTCAGACATGTCCACGCGCACCATGGCGGTCTCATCATCAAAGAGATAGCTGGCGAGCGCTTTGGTCAGCTCTGTTTTACCAACACCGGTTGGGCCGAGGAACATGAACGAGCCAATTGGCCTGTTCGGGTCCTGCAACCCCGCACGAGATCGGCGCACGGCAGTAGAAACAGCGTGGACAGCTTCCTGCTGCCCAACAACACGCTTGGCCAGCTCATCTTCCATGCGAAGCAGCTTTTCACGTTCGCCTTCCAGCATCTTGTCGACGGGGATCCCGGTCCAGCGAGACACAATCTGAGCAATACTCTCACTGCTCACGGTCTCATTGAGCATGGTGTTATCGACATCTTCCGCTGTCTGGGCATTCAAGAGCTTCTTTTCCAGATCAGGAATAACACCGTAGGCCAGCTCACCCGCTTTAGCCAAATTGCCAATACGCTGCGCCTGCTCCAACTCGGTGCGTGCTTCGTCCAACTGCTCTTTAATTTTCTGCTCGCCGCTCAGCTTATCTTTTTCAGATTGCCAGCGTTGTGTCAGTGCATTGGATTCTTCTTCCAGATCAACCAGCTCTTTCTCAAGGCGCTGAAGTCGATCCTTCGTGGCGTCATCATCCTCTTTCTTGAGCGCTTCCCGCTCAATCTTCAGCTGAATGATACGGCGGTCCAACTCATCCAGTTCTTCCGGCTTGGAATCCACCTGCATGCGCAAGCGGCTGGCGGCTTCATCAACAAGGTCAATCGCCTTATCCGGCAGGAAGCGGTCCGTGATGTAACGGTTCGACAGCGTGGCTGCAGAAACAATCGCACTATCTGAAATGCGTACACCATGGTGAAGCTCATACTTCTCCTTGATGCCACGCAGAATGGAGATCGTATCTTCTACCGTTGGCTCACTTACAAACACAGGCTGGAACCGGCGGGCCAGCGCCGCATCTTTCTCAACGTGCTTGCGGTATTCATCAAGCGTGGTCGCACCAACGCAGTGCAACTCACCACGCGCCAGCGCAGGCTTGAGAAGATTGGAAGCGTCCATCGCTCCATCTGCTTTACCAGCCCCAACCAGTGTGTGCATTTCATCAATAAAGAGGATCACGCCACCAGCAGCGGCTTGCACCTCATTCAAAACACCCTTCAGGCGTTCTTCAAATTCACCACGATATTTCGCACCAGCGATCAGTGCGCCCATATCCAGTGCAAGCAGTTCCTTGTCTTTCAGGCTCTCCGGCACATCACCATTGACGATGCGCAGCGCAAGGCCTTCAGCAATTGCGGTTTTACCAACGCCTGGCTCACCAATCAGAACCGGATTATTCTTGGTACGGCGGGAGAGAACCTGAATGGCACGACGAATTTCCTCATCACGGCCAATCACAGGATCGAGCTTACCATCGCGGGCTGCTTCAGTCAGATCCTGAGCAAACTTTTTCAGAGCGTCATATTGATTTTCAGCAGATGCGGAATCCGCAGTACGGCCCTTACGCACTTCGTTGATGGCTTCGTTCAGGGCGTTTGGCGTGACGCCACCTTGAGCGAGAGCCTTACCTGCCTTGCTGTCTTTATCCATAGCAAGCGCAAGCAGCAGCCGCTCAACGGTGACATAACTGTCGCCTGCTTTCTCTGCAATTTTCTGGGCTTGTTCAAAAAGGCGAGCGGTTTCAGGCGCTAGGTACAGCTGTCCATTGCCGCCGCTCACTTTAGGAAGCGCAGCCAGATCGGTCTCAATCTGTAGACGGACATCCTGCACACGTCCTCCGGCCCGCTCAATAAGACCAGCAGACATGCCCTCGCTGTCATCCAGCAAGACCTTTAAAATATGTGCGGGAGTAAACTGTTGATGCCCTTGTCCCAGAGCGTATGTTTGCGCAGACTGAATGAACCCACGCGCACGGTCGGTGTATTTCTCAAAGTCCATATATAACTCCTATGTGCCGTGTCACCCGAAGCATGACGAAGCATTTTGGGAGGATCCGAGCCTCATAAAGAGCACCCGAAGCAGGAGACTTCCCCCTGCACTCTTCATATAGTAGTTCAAACTGCCGACAAAAGAGGGTCCTCGCAAGATCTTGCCACAATCCTTTGTTCCTCATAGTTTCGAATAGCTTAAACAACGGAATTTAATATGACTTTTTCGCCTGCGCATATCACCGCACTCGCAACACATCCAGTTAAAGGCTTAACGGCTCATCCACTTCAGACCACCACAGTAGAAGCCGGAGCTGTCTTCCCGCTGGATCGTGCCTATGCGATTGAAAATGGTCCATGCGGTTTCGATCCAGCAGCCCCTCAGCACATTTCAAAGAGCAAGTTTCTAGTGCTGGTTCGTTATGAAGACGTGGCGCAGGTCAAATGCACATACGATCTGGAAAACAAAAGCATCACTCTGTCCAAGCCAGAGAGTGAAGACATCACGTTACCGCTGGAAACAGCTGAAGGACAGGATGCACTCGCAGCCTACTTCACAGCACACATGGCTGAAAAAGCCGCTGGCCCGCTCAAAGTCCGCCACGCAGACGACCATGCTTTCACGGATACTGCTGAGAATTTCGTACATGTCGTGAATCTCGCCAGCGTGAAAGCGCTTTCTGAGACTTTGGGCGTGGAGATTGATCCAAGACGCTTTCGCGCAAACATCTATGTTGAAGGCTTGGCAGCCTATGAGGAGTTTGACTGGGCCGACAAGAAAATCCGCTCCAGCTCAGGCGTAGAGTTCAAATTCGCGAAACGCACCCGCCGCTGCGCTGCCGTAGATGTAAATCCAGTCACAGCCGAGCGCGACACCAACATCAACAAGGCGCTTCATGGTTCACTGGGGCATATGGATGTTGGTATTTATCTTGAAGTGCTCAACAACGGCACACTTTCCGTCGGTGACACACTCATCATTGAGTAAGCCAGCACCCACAACGAACTATTTGCCAGTCAGCAAAAAGAAAACCCCGCCTTTTGAGCGGGGTTTTTCATAGATCTCCGGCAAACCAGTGAGCCAGCAAGCACATCGTCAGACGTGCTTAGCTTTCACCGTCTCCGGTTGTTTCCAAAGCCGCAGGTGCTGGTGCAGATGCAGGTGCATCCTCAGCAGGAACACGAGCTGTACGGGTACGCTGTGAACGAGCTGCACGAGGTGTGCGAGCACGAGGTGTACGACGTGGCTTCGTAGAAGCTGCATCATCTTCACCACCTTCAGGTGCCTCAGCTGGCGCTGCTGCACTTGCGGAGGATGAGGAAGGTGTACGACGAACACCACGACCACGAGTGCCACGAACACGACGGCGTGCTTTGCCATCATCTTCGTCAGCTGGTGCAGATGCGTCTCCCGAAGCCTCTGCATTCTCGTCAGCCGCTGGAGCTGTTTCGATAAACGGCTGAGGCGTATCCAGACCGATCACAGGCTGAGGGGCTGCAACCGCAACCTCTTGCTCTTCGGTCGCTGCCACAGCGTTTGGTGTTTCAACAGCAGCAGGTGCAGCTTCATCTTCTGTACGCGCAGAAGGAGCAGCAGTCTGTGTGCTTTGGGGTTGAGCCGCAGCGACGATGCGCTGGTAATGCTCTGCATGCTGATAGTAGTTCTCGGAGGTTACACGGTCCCCGGAGGCCTGAGCATCACGCGCAAGTTGCTGGTACTTTTCAGCAACATGCAATGCGGTACCTCGGATCTTAACGTCCGGTCCATTTGACTCAAAAGTACGTGTCAATGGATTTGGAGCTTTACGCCCCCGTCCACGCATGCGCTTGTTATTCTGATTTCCTGGTCTCATTCTGCCGTTAACTTTCCGGAATAGCAATCGAACCTAACTGTGAGGTTCATGGGAGTAAGATCTCCCGGATTCCAAATGCCGTTAATAAGCCTGCGTGTTGATGAGCACAAAGGCTATCAACATCGAAATGCAATCGCATTCGATCGTATAACTGCTTCAATGCGATATCCGACATCTGATCGCAGCAATACAAATGCATTGCTCTCTCAGTTCAACGATACGAGGGGTTGCTCAACTATCTGCTTTGAAACTATCAACCGACGTCTCTGCCAGGCTCGTCTCACAGTCAGTGAGTGCCCATCCCCATCGTTTTCAGCTTTTAGCTGGTATCGCTTGTCGGCGAGATGAAACTATCTCGTTCCGACGTATTTTCCAAGGGCTTTTTTCCAGATAATTGAATTCTTCGCCAATCATGGAAAAACTACAACAATCACCCTTGGTTGACCGGCCAGATCATGTTCACAACAAGCCTCCAATCCTACGAGTTCCCTCGCAAGAGTTGAAAGTTCATCGGCTTGATCAAACCCGATCTCCATAAGAAGTCCACTATTTCTCTTAAGAACTCGTTTAGCGTTGCCTATCAATTCTTTATAGGCAGTAAGACCATCCACTCCACCATCAAGCGCCAGCATAGGATCGTGCTGCTTAACTTCATGGCTCAGTCCTTCAATAACAGAGCTGCGAATGTACGGTGGGTTACTCACAACAAAATCAAAAGATCCACTCAATGCATCCAGATATGAACCGCGAACTGGGATAAAGCGGTCAAGAACCTTGTTGTTTGCTGCGTTTTGTTGCGCAGTCTCCAAAGCCTCTTCACTGATATCAACAGCAAGACAAATTGCATTGGGCAATTCAGTCAGGAGTGCGATCGCGACCGCTCCTGTGCCAGTTCCAATATCTGCAAAAACCCATTCTTTTTCCAAGCCGCCATGGGCCTGACAAAACGCAATCGCAGTTTCAACCAGCGTTTCCGTGTCCGGCCGCGGCTCCAATGTTGCCGAAGACAACGAAAACTCCAGCCCCCAAAACTCCCGCTTTCCCAGAACGCGACCTACGGGCTTTCCGGCAAGACGTTCTTCCACATATCGGGAAACAACCGCCAGTGTCTCTGGCTTGATCACCTGATCATATTCCAGAATCAGGTTTCTCGGCTCAATTCCAAGGGCTTCTGCAACAAGGATACGTGCATCCAGATCAGTTTCAATCAGACCTGCATCACGAAACAGGCTCCGCACCGCTAGGTACAAAGCCTGCACATTTTTGAGGTCGAAATTATCGAAGAGGCCGGACATTAAAGTCCTTCATCGGCGAGCAAGTTCGCTTGATGGTCCATAATCAGAGCATCAATCACTTCACCCGTAGCTTCGCCTGCAATCATCTGGTCAAGCTTATACAGCGTCAAACCAATACGGTGATCAGTCACACGACCCTGAGGGAAGTTGTAGGTACGGATACGCTCAGAACGATCACCGGAACCAACCTGAACTCGACGGGCCTCGGTCCGCTCATTCGCAGCACGCTCACGCTCCACATCGTAGATCTTCGCCCGCAGCAACTTCATCGCGCGGTCTTTGTTCTTATGCTGAGAGCGCTCGTCCTGCACAGCAACCACAATCCCGGTTGGATTGTGCACAATACGAACAGCGGAGTCAGTCGTGTTTACGTGCTGACCACCTGCACCTGATGCACGGTATGTATCGATGCGCAAATCAGCAGGGTTGATCTCAACGTCCACTTCTTCAGCCTGCGGAAGAACAGCAACGGTCGCCGCGGACGTGTGAATACGGCCACCAGACTCAGTCTCAGGCACACGCTGTACACGGTGAACACCGGACTCAAACTTCAGCTTACCAAACACTTCCTGACCAGTCACAGCAGCCACTATTTCTTTGAAACCGCCCATGTCCCCCTCAGAAGAGGACATCACTTCAACTTTCCAGCCATTATTGTCTGCAAAGCGCTGATACATACGAAAGAGATCACCAGCAAACAGCGCCGCTTCGTCACCACCAGTACCGGCGCGCACTTCAAGAATAACATCGTGAGAGTCAGCTTTGTCTTTTGGCAAAAGCCCAATGCGCACTTGCTGGGTCAGCTCTTCGACTACACCAGTCAACTCATCACGCTCAAGCTGTGCAAGCTCTTTCATCTCCGCATCGCTTTCAGGGTCTGCCAGCAGTGCTTCCGCACCTTCCAGATCACCCTCGGCTTTGCGGAGTTCACGAATGGACTTCACAATTGGATCGAGTTCCGCATAATCCCTTGAAAGCTTGATATATACATCCGGCGCAGGACCAGATGCCATCTCGGCCTCAATACCTTCAAAGCGTGCTAGCAGTGTGTCTAGTTTTTCTGGTGCCAGCATTTCGCGGCAACTCCTCAAGCGTTAGGCAGCTAATCTAAAAGCGCGACAGCCTCTCGGGTCTGCGGCAATCGAAATATACGCTGCTTATACCGGAATATTATTTTCGGATGCAAAGTTCGCCAGGAACTCGCGAATGTCGTCCGTCCCTTTACCCGCTTCCAATTGTTTCAGCAACTCTTCTGAAAGTGCTGATAGATCCAAAGAGCGTAACATCGCCTTAACAGGGCCAATAGAAGCCGGAGACATAGAGAGATTTCTATATCCGATCGCCAGCAAAGCCATCGCAGCAAGAGGTTGGCCGCCAAGCTCACCACAAAGGGTAACCGGCGTATCCATCTTATCACCAATAACAACGATCTTACGCAGTGCTCGTAGGAAGCTAGGAGACAGAGCTTCAAATCGCTCCGCAACCAACGTGTTGCCTCGATCAACCGCATAGAAGAACTGGAACAGATCGTTGGAGCCAACAGAGACGAAATCCACTTCCTTGTAGATCTCTTCAAGCTGGTAAAGCAGCGCCGGAACTTCCAGCATGACACCAAGTTTCAGCTCTTTAGGCGTATCATGACCGTGCTGGCGCAGATGCTTTAGTTCGCGCTCAACATAATCCTTCGCCTGCTGAAATTCAGAAACATCTGCTACCATCGGGAACATGATGCGCAAGGAGCGCCCTGCCCCTGCATGCAACATTGCTCTGATCTGAGTCCGCAGCAAACCCGGACGATCCAAGCCAAAGCGAATTGCACGCCAGCCCATGGCTGGGTTCTCTTCTTGTGCCAAACGCAAGTAAGGCAGAACTTTATCACCGCCAATATCCAGAGAGCGGAAGGTAACTGGCTTGTCACCAGCTGCATCCAGCACCTTGGAATACAGTGTGTGCTGTTCCTGCATTCTTGGGAAAGCAGAAGCCACCATAAACTGCAACTCAGTACGGAAAAGCCCAACGCCATCAGCGCCGGCGTCTTCCATGCTTGGCAAATCAACCAGCAGACCAGCATTCAACTGAAGCTTAACATCCACACCGTCTTTGGTAACGGTCGGCTCATCACGAAGTTGGCGATAAATTTCCTGACGCTTGGAACGTAGACGCACCTTGTCTGCAAAAGCTTGTTCAACATCATTGGCTGGACGAAGGAAGATCTGACCAATCTCACCATCCACAATGATGGCATCAGTCGCTTCCACCAAGGAAACAATGTCTTCAACCTGCCCAACTGTCGGAATGCCAAGCGCGCGTGCAACAATGGTGACGTGGCTTGTCGGGCCACTTTCTTCCAACACAAGACCGCGAATACGATCCCGATCATAATCCAGCAGTTCAGCAGCACCCATGTTACGCGCAATGATGATCGCATCTTTCGGCAGATCATCTTCACCGCTGTGGTTCTTGCCCATCAGCTCACGAATGAGACGGTGCGCCAGATCATCAAGATCATGCAGACGCTCACGCAAGTACGGATCTGTCTGCCGGAGCATCTGAGCGCGCGTATCGCTCTGAACTTTCTCAACAGCAGCTTCAGCCGTCAAACCATTGCGGATCGCTTCATCAATCTTCCGGATCCAGCCACGGTCATAGGCAAACATCCGGTAAGCTTCCAGAACTTCACGGTGTTCGCCGTGCTGGGAAAACTCACCGCTTGCCAGCATATGATCAAGCGACTGACGCAAGCGCGTGACAGATTCTTCGAGGCGCTTCTTTTCAGTGTCCGCATCCTCGGCAATCAGATTGGTGATAACCACACGCGGTTCATGCAGAACAACGTGGCCAAGACCAATACCATCAGCAAGGGCGACACCCTTCAGATGCATCGGACGGATCACATCAATCGTTGTGCCTTGCTGTGCAATTGCTTCCAACTCACCAGCCGCGACCATCTCCGCGATAACCATCGCGGTGGTCTGCAGGGCTTCCACTTCGTCTTCAAAGTAGGTCCGGTGGTCTTTGTTCTGAACAACAAGCACGCCAAGCGTACGTCCCGCACGCAGGATCGGCACACCAAGGAAGGAGTTGTAATTCTCTTCACCCGTTTCAGGACGATAGGCAAACGCCGGGTGCGCCTGCGCATTTGGTAGGTTGAGCGGTCTGGCATCAGAGGAAATCAAGCCAACAAGACCCTCACCAACCTTCAGAGAAGTATGGTGAACCGCGTCCTTATTAAGGCCCTCTGTCGCATACAGCTCAAGAACCCCATCCGCGCGCAAAATGTACACGGAACACACTTCCGCAACCACGTTTGCCGCGATCAGACGTACAATCTTGTCGAGCCGTTCCTGCGCATTAATCGGCTCCGCCATCACTTCACGAAGCTTACGGAGGAGTACGCGCGGTCCGGCCAAGCTGCTGCGCATGCTCCGCCCTACCTATAATTCTGCTGGCCTTTTTAACAGGCCACGTTGTGCCTTGGAAGTTGTCCAAGACACAACAATATTCTCGACAGTAGGAAACCTAGCCGTCAAGTCCGTATAGCGAATGGAGAGTACGAACCGCAAGTTCCGTATACGCGGAATCGATCAGAACAGAGATTTTAATCTCAGATGTCGTAATCGCGCGGATGTTAATCCCCTTCTCAGCCAGGCCTTCAAAACACTGGGCTGCAACACCGGCATGCGAACGCATACCCATGCCGATTACGGAAACTTTTACAACATCAGTCGCGCCTTCGATATTCTCGAAGCCAATTTCCTCGACGTTCTCCTCAATTACCTTGCGTGCACGCTCGTAATCGCTCTCTGGAACGGTAAAGGTGATGTCAGTCGTCTTCCCATCTGGTGAGATGTTCTGGACGATCATGTCTACGTTGATGTTGCCTTCAGCCAACGGGCCAAACACTCTGGACGCAATGCCAGGCTTGTCAGCAACGTTGCGGATAGAAATCTGTGCTTCGTCTTTTGAGTAAGCGATGCCAGTGACGACTTGTTGTTCCAAAATCTCGTCCTCGTCGCAAATAAGTGTACCTACAGGTGTTCCGTCAGCGCTAATCTGCGGGGCATCCGGATCATCAAAGCTGGAACGTACAAACGTACGGACGCCGTGAACCATCGCCATCTCAACAGAGCGGACCTGCAAAACCTTTGCACCAAGAGAAGCCATTTCCAGCATCTCTTCAAACGCAACACGTTCCAAACGGGTTGCCTTGGCCACCACACGCGGGTCAGTGGTATAAACACCGTCCACATCCGTGTAGATATCACAGCGGTCTGCCTGAATTGCAGCTGCAATTGCCACTGCACTGGTATCAGATCCACCACGTCCAAGCGTCGCAAGCCTGTTGTCCGGGGCAACGCCCTGGAAACCGGCACACACAGCAACCTGTCCACGCTCCAGGCGTTCAATGAGAGTTTGACCTTCAATACTCTCAATACGCGCTGCGCCATGGGCTTCATTCGTACGGATAGGAATCTGCCATCCTTGCCAGGATCGCGCTTCCACACCCATGTCTTGCAGCACAATCGCCAACAAGCCGGAAGTTACCTGCTCACCAGAGGCAACAACCGCATCATATTCACGCGCATCATGCAGCGCTGCAGCATCTCTTGTATAACCGACCAAGGTATTCGTCACGCCAGCCATAGCGGACACGACAACAGCAACCTGGTTGCCTGCTTCCACTTCACGCTTTACATGCCGCGCAACATTTCTAATACGCTCTAGGTCGGCAACGGAGGTGCCGCCAAACTTCATAACCAAACGGGCCATCGCTTCCCAAATTCCTCCGAGGGCCTTTGTGATGAACCGATCATCACTACAAACGGCGCTAATCCATACAACTAGCGCCCTTCTATCGCAACCAGCGGCTTGACAAAAACCACGATTAGACCCACCAGTACCGGGATGAAAGTGGAGAGTTGAGCTATGAGCACCGCGCAAAAACCAAGCAACGCCGCCAAAAACCCGGCACAAACCACAATCGACCCGGCGGAAGTTGCGCATTTCTCATCAATTGCATCGGAATGGTGGGATCCCACTGGAAAATTTCGCCCTCTCCACAAATTCAGCCCAGTTCGCATCTCCTATATTAAGGAGTATGCCTGTGACCACTTTGGTCGAGACGAAACATCTCCTAAGGCACTAGAAGGCCTACGGATTTTGGACATCGGCTGCGGCGGTGGCCTACTCGCTGAGCCCATGGCTCGCATGGGCGCAACCGTTGTTGGAGCAGATGCATCTGAAACCAACATCAAAGTAGCCACACTTCATGCACAGCAATCCGGCCTCAACATCGACTATCGCACACAAACCGCTGAATCTCTGGTTGAGGCAGGCGAACAGTTCGACATCGTGCTCAACATGGAAGTCGTGGAGCATGTTGCCGACGTTCCACTGTTCATGAACTCCTGTGCAGATCTTGTGCGTCCCGGTGGAATGATGTTCGTTGCAACTATCAACAGAACTCTGAAAGCCTATGCCCTCGCGATTGTCGCGGCTGAACGCGTTCTCCGCTGGTTGCCGAAAGGCACCCACCAATATGAGAAGCTGGTTCGCCCGGAAGAGCTGGAAGCACCCCTCAATGAATCCGGCATGAACATTTACGAGCGCTGCGGTGTGAGCTTCAATCCGCTGACAGACAGCTGGTCCAGAACAACCGATCTGGATGTAAACTACATGGTAATAGCTCGAAAGCCAGAGTAGCAGCTGGCATCCAATTACTAAGGAGAATGAAAATGCCAGAAACAGCACCTGCCGAAACTGTCGTTTTCATTCCCGGCCTTACCAGCACCGGCACTTTGTTTGGCCCTCAGATCAACTCTCTGAAAGAGCGTCCAATCATCATTGCCGAAACCTGCGACATGGATTCCATTGAAGCCATGGCAAAGAGATTGCTGGAACACGCCCCGGAAAAATTCGCTCTCCTCGGCATGTCCATGGGTGGCTACGTCGCTCTGGAGGTGATTCGATTGGCCCCTAATCGTGTCAGCCGCCTTGCGCTCATAAACACCAACGCCAGAGACGACACTGCGGCCCAGACGCAGCTTCGCCATACGCAGATGGAGATTGCAAGGAAGGGAGGTTTCCACAAAATCGCCTCCATGCAATACCCTCAACTTGTCCACCCTGCCCGCCACGACGACACAGCGCTTCGGCAAATGGTCTTCAATATGGCCGCTGATATTGGCGCCGATAATTTCCTGAAGCAGCAAAACGCAATCATCAACCGCCGCGACCAAAGAGCCGATCTGACGGCAATCCAGTGCCCGACGATGATCGTTGCGGGCGAAGAAGACAGCTTACTACCGCTAGACAGATGCCGCGAAATGCATGATGCAATACCAAATAGCAAACTTCACATCATCCCGGATTGCGGCCATCTTTCTACTCTGGAACACCCGGTCCACACTAGCGAACTCATTCAGGACTGGCTGGATGCGTAGCTACGCCTGCAAATTTAACTAGTTCTTCAGAAAAAAGCCGCTGAAATCCCTTAGAATCCAGAATATCATTTTGCCAATATTAGCGCCTATAAACAGGAGGGTGTACGCGGCGTAAGTTACCGGCAAACGAGCTTCTTCCAAACTCCCTGATCGCTCGAAGAATATTGTCTCAAGACCTAGATCGCCGCCCGAGAACTTGATCAAAGTCCGGAGGAGACACGATGTTAAACATCGACAAAGAAATGAAGGAAGCAATGGATCGCTGGACCGTTGCGACAGATGGACTGCCTTGGCAAGGCTGGTTTTGGGCGCAGGGCGGAGACCAACTTTCCAACACAGCGTTGGAGCACGCAATTTCCAACAACAAGTCCATGCTTGAGAACTATCAGGCAATCATGCACGCAAACATATCCTTCTTTAACAAGCGCATGAAAGCCAACACAGATTTCGTTCAGGAGATCTGGGATTGTCCAACTGGCATTGAACTCTCAAAACTTGCCAGCGACTTCATGCAGGAAGCTTTTGAAGATTGCCGTCAGGAAGGCGCCCGCCAGATGAACCAGATGTCCTCTACAATGAAGGGCACGGTTTCCAAAACACAGAAGGCAACATCAGAAGCTTTGACGAGCATTGATGATTTGAAGGCAATGGCACAGGCCGCACCAACAAAAGTTCCGGCTAAACCTCGCCGCAGAGTGCCTCGCAAGTCAACAAGTACACGCAGCCGGGCAAAAAGCGCAGATAAGCCCTCCACCCCCCGAGCCCCTGGCAGAAAAGACGTGTCAGCCTGATTGAGTGACAGAACAAAAAAGGCGCCCTGCTAAACGAGGCGCCTTTCGTTTTGCCATCATGACAGCATAAAAAATCAGTTGCGGTCTTCTGGCAGCACCGGCAGCGGCATCAGCTCAATACCCTCTTCCAAAAGCTCCTGAGCATCATCGGGAGTAGTTTCTCCGTAAATCCCGCGCTCTTCCGTTTCGCCATAGTGGATCTTGCGTGCTTCCTCAGCAAACTTGTCGCCAACATACTCTGAGTTGGTCACAACCTGTTTGCGGAACTCTCGCAGAGCTTCCACCAGCTCCTTTGCTTTCTCAGGAACCTTCTGCAGATCAACAGCTGGAGTTGTCGTGGCAACAGATTGCTCAGAACTTGCTGGCGCAGTTCCACCGCCGGGCTTTGGTTCACTCGCGGCCTTTTCTGTAGCTTTTGCCTGAGCAGCAGCAACAGCCTGCGAAACCTGATGTTCAACCTGAGCCTTCTTCTGGCTTCTCGATGTAGAAACATTCGGCGCCATCAAGCGTTTATGGACCGATGCACTGTCACAAAACGGGCACGTGACCAGACCTAATTCTTTCTGCTTTTCGTAATCGCCAGAATTCCGGAACCATCCATCAAATTCATGCCCATCATCGCAGGCAAGTGAATAGTTAATCAACTGACCATCTCCCCATTGAGGGAAACAGTTGCTACGGAAAACTCACGCGCATTCTTGATGGCTGGAACACGCCGACGTGCTTCATCCACTTTAGCCATGTCAAGTTCACCCAACAAAACACCTGGTGCATCATGATCAAGTTCTGCGATCACTTGCCCCCAAGGGTCAACCATTAAGCTGTGACCATAGGTCTGACGATCATCTTCATGTGTTCCACCTTGCGCAGCAGTTACAACAAAGGCACCGTTTTCAATCGCCCGCGCGCGTTGCAGCACATGCCAATGCGCTTCACCTGTTTGCTTGGTGAAAGCAGCCGGACCAGTCAAAACCTGCGCGCCAGCCTTTGATTGCTCGCGGAACAACGCCGGTTGACGAATATCGTAGCAAATCGCCATTCCAAGCTTGGCCACACCAAGATCAATAACCGGAGACACATTGCCTGCACTATAGCTTTCAGACTCGCGCCAGCTTTCTCCATTTGGCAATTCCACATCAAACATATGGATTTTGTCATAACGAGCGGTGATCTCTCCTTGAGGAGAAATCATAAAGCCGCGGTTGGCCAGCTTGTCATTTTCAAGCCGAATTGCCAGAGATCCGATATGGACCCAGATATTCAACTCATCAGCAAGCAAACCCAGTTGTTTCAAAAACGGATCATCATTTTCGAAACTGGAGGCAGCAAGCTGCGCTTTGCGGCTACGTTCCAGCACATTGGTCATCTCAGGCGTTTGCACATAAACCGCGCCTTCAGCAGCAGCTTCTCTTATCAACGCCTCACAGACATCAAGATTTTCGAGCGGGTTTCGTCCCGTTCTCATCTGGACACATGCAGCCACAAAACTTGTCATCAATTCTCACTTTCAAAGCGTAGTTTGCAATACGCTTCCTAAGCTTCTTTAAAGACCAACGCTCAACAGACCATCGAGGTGCCCGCGGCGTTCCAATGCAAACAGGTCATCACAACCACCAATATGCTCAGATCCGATAAAGATCTGCGGGAATGTGTTTGCACCATTTGCTTTGGCAATCATTTCCTTACGGATCGTTGGATCTTCGCTGTAGTTAAATTCTTTATAGTCAACACCCTTCTCATCAAGAAGTCTTTTTGCGCGAGCACAGAAACCGCACATATCACGGGTGTAGATAGTAACTTGAGCCATATTCTTGTCCTTTGGATACACAGCGAAGGCCAATAGAAATTCAGCCATCAAAACTGAAGTCTATATGGCTCACGTCCAAGTAAACCGCAAGTCCACCTCAACTCAAGTTGATCACTTCGTTATATCGCATAGGCTAAGACAGTCCCTCAACAACACTCAATCATTATCATCAGACATATTTTCAGGATCGACCAGAGCAAAAACAAGTACATCAACCTGTTGCGCACCTGCAGCCTTCAAAACCCGCGCACATTCTTCAACGGTTGCCCCTGTCGTCAGCACATCATCAACCAGCACCACATGAGCACCAGATACCTCTGACAGGAAATGATCCGCAACTGCAAAGGCACCTTTCACATTAGCTGTCCGTGCCCCTCGCTTAAGGCCGACTTGTTGGTTAGTACGCCGTGTTCGAACCAAGCCATCAAGAAGCACTTGCCCCTCTAAATGACGCCCGACGTCGTTCGCCAGCAAAGCAGACTGATTATAGGTGCGCTCACGTAAGCGCGACTTGTGGAGAGGAACTGGAATAAGAAAACTCTCAGAAGCGATAAGTTCTGCCGCTGCATTGAGCATGCACCTGGCAAGAAACTTCGATAACCGGATCTCTCCATAAAACTTAAACCGCTTCACCAGCTCGCGCGCGGGCCCGTTGTAGAGGGCTGCGGCCCGGGCTCGGTCATAATCAGGCGGATTAACAAGAGCAGCAGCGCTCCAGGCATTCGGACCCAACTCATAATGCAACGGAACACCAAGCCGCTCACAATAAGGCGCTGATATCAGTTCCAGTGTCTGCCAACAAGGCAGACACAAACCACCTTCACCTTGAACCAAATCGTTACAAATCGGACAGCTATGAGGAAACAGAGCATCCAGAGCAAAGTTCAGTCCTCGCCTTAAATGAGAGGCCACCTTCATATCAAGAAAGCTGGGTTTAAGCGGTTGCTCAGCTCTATCCACTGCATCAGGCAACCACTCCAGAGAAGAAAACTTGTCGCTCATCTGTGCTCACCGTATATATCTGCAGAAGAAATAAGCTAACAAAGCCTCCGTCGAACATCACTCCATGTTCAATGGGGTTATAATTTCCAATAGTGCACACACAGCACAATCTGGCCAAAGGCGCCCTCATGAGCGAACACACTCTCTTTGATCGTAAACTCATTGCACAACGTCGCATGACTGCATTGAAGAGAGCGCAAGACGGCGCTGATTTCCTGATGAAGGCAGCTGCCGCAGATTTGCAAGATCGTCTGGAATTCATCAGCAGAGAGTTTGACTGCGGAGTAGATCTCGGCGGTCACACCGGCCACATCTTTGAAGCACTAAAGGCGTCAGGAAAAGTCAAACACCTGCTGCGAGCCGATCTGTTCGGCGCAGACCCAAACCTTTCTGAGCCTGATTTGATTGTAGATGACGCCGTCCTGCCTTTCGCACCGGAAAGCCTGGACCTGATTGTATCTTCACTTAACTTGCAGATGCTCGACGATCTTCCAGGAACACTCGTCCAGATCAAACGTGCCTTAAAACCAGATGGCCTTTTCCTCGGCCTCTTATTAGGAACTGATACCCTTGCGGAGTTAAGAGACTGTCTGATGCGCGCCGAGATGGAAGTTAGTGAAGGCGTATCACCACGCGTTATCCCATTTGCAGATACCAGAGATCTTGGCGGCCTTCTCCAACGCGCAGGTTTCGCACTCCCAGTAACCGACATAGATCGGTTAACCGTTAGATACGACACCATGTTTGACTTGATCAGAGATCTGCGCGCAATGGGCGCAACGAACCCTTTGAAAGATCGCTTGAAGTCACCGACAAGCAAGAAGGTCTTCATGAAAGCGGCAGAGATCTATGCACAGGATTACTCAGATGCAGATGGACGCATCCGTGCAACCTTCACTTTCGCATCTCTGTCCGGCTGGGCACCACATGAATCGCAGCAAAAACCTCTAAAGCCAGGCTCTGCAAAGCACAGCCTGGCCGAAGCTCTTGGAACAAAAGAAATAAAGTCCTGATTAGCCAGAAATCGCGGCAAGCAAAGTATCTGAGATGAACTGGAAGTTGTCCGAAATCGTACTGCTAATTGCAGTCAGGCTGGCGGCAATGGCAAGAACAATCAAAGCGGCAAGAATGGCGTACTCAACTGCAGCGGCTCCGCGCTCGTCTTCGGTCATATGAGCAATCGTAAATCCACATTTCTGATTGTGATACGCTTTCTCATTCAACGCCATTACTGCCTCTTGTTCTCCGTGATCTCCCGCTAATAAGACACAAGGTCGATTAGATGCGGGATCAGCGGCTCATCTGCTGGTGGCATTTCATAATCACGTAAACGCACTGCCCGTACCCATTTCAGGTTTTGCCCCTCTGCCCCGTGAGGTGTGCCCGACCAGCGCCTACAAACGTAAAGTGGCATCAGCAGATGAAAATCTTCGTAAGTGTGGCTCGCGAAACTTAGGGGAGCAAGGCACTCTTTTTTAACTGTAATTCCCAGTTCCTCAGATAATTCACGGATCAAACAGTCCTCTGGTGTCTCACCGGCTTCGATCTTCCCACCCGGAAACTCCCAGAAACCCGCCATTGATTTGCCCTCAGGGCGCTGAGCAAGCAGAATGCGGTTATCAGCATCAATCAAGGCACACGCCGCAACCATCACAATTTTCATTTATTTTCCCGTTTCACAAAGGACCACTCTGAAAACCTTTTGGAAACCATACCAAAGGTCCCGAGTGAAATTTTACTGATTTTCTTAAGGCTGGGCATCTTTGCAGTAGTGATAAGCATAGGCTTCGCGATACCCGAGGGAATCGTAGAGCTCTACAGCAGCAGCATTATCTGCCACCACTTGCAACCAGGCAGTCTCGGCACCGCGCTTAGCCCCTAGACTCTGCACTTCGCACATCAAAGCATAAGCCAGTCCCTGACGACGAAACGCTTCAGCCGTCTTCACACTAAAGATGCCGAGTAGATCGCCATCCACCACACCAAGCAGAACAGCTGCTGGAACACCATCTTCAGTTTCAAGCACTAGCGCGACCAATTCAACAGTCACTCTTGAAAGCACATCATGAAGCGCCTGTACGGTTTCACTCAACGGCTCACCACGCTTCGCACCGTCAACCTGTGTGTAACTAAAAATCCATTCACTCAGTGAGACTTCAGAAAGTTTGTACCCTTTAGGCACATCAGTATCACCAAGCCCCCAGATGGATCGTGACAGCACCAGAGTCTCATCAACGCGAGCATACTTCTGAGAGGTCAGCACCTGATCCACATCTGTGGGAACCAAAGGTGTCCAGCGAACATGAAACGCCGTCTCAAGTCGCTTGAAGCGTGCTCGTGCAGAATCCAATCGACTCTCGGCTTCATCACCGTCTTGGGCATCATAAAAATTCAGAGAGTTATTACGGCGCGCACTGCCCCCCGGTGAGAGACGGGAAATCCAGCTCCCGTCATGATGCGCCATGAGGCTGGGAAAGCAATTCAGATTTGCCTGCTCCAGCTTCAACACCGTTTCCAGATCGCAATTCGGTTGGCGAGGTTGAACCCGCTTAGCTTCTGTAGTCACCATTGATTGCCACATATTCCTTGGTGAGATCACAAGTCCAGACAGTCGCACCGCCACTTCCGATGCCAAGATCAACTTTCAGAATGATCTCGTCTTCTTTCATGACAGCAGACGCTTCTTCCTCGCTGTAATCTGGATCCCGCTCTCCTTCAACCGCAACACGGATATCGCCGAACCAAATCGCCAGTTTATCACGATCAGCAGGCTCACCAGCCTTACCAACTGCCATCACAACGCGGCCCCAGTTCGCATCCTCACCAGCAAATGCAGTTTTCATCAATGGAGAGTTTGCAATCGCCATAGCAATCCGCTTTGCAGAAGTATCGCTCTCAGCACCTTCCACTCGCACTTCAACAAACTTGGTCGCACCTTCCCCATCACGAACGATCATCTGAGCCAGCTCAAGCATCATGCTGGAGAGAGCTTCACGGAACTCCGCGAGACGCGGATCCGCAGCACTTTCAATCCAGTCACCCCCAGCAGACCCAGTAGCTGCCAACAGCACAGTGTCTGAGGTGGACGTATCACTATCAACCGTGATGGAATTAAAAGAGCCGCCCACACACTCAAAAAGCAAGCTCTGCAAAGCAGGCGCTTTAATCGGAGCGTCAGTGAACAAGAAGCCAAGCATGGTCGCCATATCAGGCGCAATCATACCGGCACCTTTTGCAATACCATTCAACGTAACCGTCACATCACCCAACTTCACACGACGTGTGCTCATCTTAGGATAGGTATCCGTGGTCATGATCGCTTTGGCTGCGTCCATCCACTTGTCAGCGACAGCATCAGCCACCAGGCCACCAGCCACACCAGCAAATTTCTCAGCCGGCAGCGGCTCGCCAATCACCCCGGTAGACGCCAGATAAAGCTCATCCGCAGCAAACCCGCTCGCCTTTGAAAGGATGTCCGCTGAAAGCTCCACAGATGCGAGCCCCTTCTTGCCCGTAAACGCATTCGCATTCCCGGAGTTGACCATAATTGCACGCGCAACACCCTTGGAAAGGTTCTGCTTACACCAGTCAACCGGAGCACTCGTGCATTTAGATGTCGTGAACACACCAGCAATCTGAGCAGGCTCATCAAACACAGCCAGGAGAACGTCAGTACGTCCTTCATACTTCAGACCAGCTGCAGCAGTTGCCATTCGAACGCCCTTAACTTCCGGAAGTTCTGGATAGGACTTGGGTGCGAGTGGAGAAATGGTCGCGGACATGAAAACCTCCCGAAGAAAACTGTGTCTGTACTGCAAAAAAGTAGCCCCGGAAGGCCTAAGCCATCCGAGGCTACAAAAACAAGATGTTTTATTTCAATAATCAGCAGAGCTAATAAGAACGAGCCTATTATTTGCTTTCTTCAGCTTTCGCTTCATCAGCATCGGCACCGATGATTTCCACAGTGTTCTTGGCTTTCAGCTCTTCAAGCACCTCACGGAATTTCGTCAGAACCAGCTCCTGACGGATCTGACCTTCAGCCGTTTCAAAGGCTGGAGCGGACTGTGTGCGTGCTTCCTTGTTCAGGATTACGTGATAACCGAACTGTGTTTGCACAGGCTCTTTTGTGAACTCACCCGGCTTCAGAGCAAAAGCAGCTGTTTCAAACTCAGGAACCATCTGGCCTTTTCCGAAGAAACCAAGATCACCACCGTTAGGGCCGGAAGGACCAGTGGACTTTTCCTTTGCAAGCTCGGCAAAGTCTGCACCACCTTCGAGCTGCTTAATGATGTCCTTCGCCTCATCTTCCTTCTCTACAAGGATGTGCGCTGCATTGATCTCTGGAGCACCCTGATAGTTGGCATACTCAGCCTCGTAAGCAGCCTTAACTTCGTCTTCGGTGATAGCGCTCTGAATGTACTTCTGGAAATACGCATTGCGAAGTGCACGCGTGCGCTCAAATGCCATTAAGCGTTTAAAATCATCAGTTTTTGCAAGTTTTTCTTCTGCGCCGGCTTCTGCAAGCAGGTTCATCTCAACCAGCACATCGGTCAAAACCTTGCGCCATTCGGTTGGTGGAACACGCTGCAGCTGCTGCGCGTAATCTTGAGCTGCATAAGCAAGATCAGCTTCGGTAATAACGCTCTGGCCAACCTTCGCAACTGGCTTGTCCAGATCTGGAGCCGCATCAGCATCCTGTGCCTGCGCTGCACTCAGCCCAATAACCAGAGCAGCAACAGCAACTGAACTACCTAGGATCCCTGTAAATTTACGAAGCATAAGATCACTTTCTTTCCTGTTTATGGAGAGTTTAAAAAGAGTTGCAAAACAACAAAGCACTATATTGCGACGGCAACTGCCGTTGACAACCTTTCGGCCCACTCTTATCTCTCTGTCGCCTGCTTTTTTACTCGCAGGTGTTTAATATGCTGTGACCCAGATCAGACTCACAGAGTTTTGACTGGTTAGATCACGAATGTGAAGATTTTTAGGGCCCGACCGCGACGTGAAAAAACCGGCGCGCCCAAAGTAGGAAGGACCGCCACATGGTGGGGCTCGGCGCACTCGCTCGTAAGATATTTGGTTCAGCAAATGACCGTCGGATTAAGACACTCAAGCCCACAGTAGACGCTATTTCTGCTTTGGAGCCGGAAATGGAAGCTCTGACAGATGAACAGCTGAGAGCCAAAACTGACGAGTTCCGCGAGCAACTGGCAAACGGCGCTAAGCTGGACGACCTCTTGGTCCCGGCATTTGCAGTCGTGCGGGAAGCTTCCCGCCGCGTCCTTGGTCTTCGTCACTACGACGTGCAGCTCATCGGTGGTATGGTTCTCCATGCTGGAGAAATCACCGAAATGCGCACCGGTGAAGGTAAGACCCTTGTTGCGACGGCTCCAGTATACCTTAACGCATTGACAAGTAAGGGCGTTCACGTTGTGACTGTGAACGATTACCTGGCAACACGTGATATCGAATGGATGGGTCAGGTTTACCGGTTCCTCGGTCTGACAACTGGTTTGATTGTCCACGGCATCTCTGATGAAGAGCGCAAAGCCGCTTATGCAGCGGACGTCACATACGGCACCAACAACGAATTCGGCTTCGATTATCTTCGTGACAACATGAAGTATGATCGCGAGTCCATGTGCCAGCGCCCGCATCATTATGCAATCGTGGATGAAGTCGACTCCATTCTCGTGGATGAAGCTCGTACCCCTCTGATTATTTCCGGCCCGCTGGAAGATCGCACAGACTTCTACAATCTCATCGATACATTTATTCCTCAGTTGACTGAAGAAGACTTTGAACTCGACGAGAAAGCTCGCTCCGCAACCTTTACTGAAGCAGGTAACGAGAAGCTTGAGCAACTCTTGACAGAAGCAGATCTTCTGAAGGGCGAATCGCTTTATGACGTGGAGAACGTGACAGCTGTTCACCATCTTCAGCAGGGTCTGAAAGCGCATAAGCTTTTCCAACGCGATAAAGATTACATCGTCCGCAACGACGAAGTCGTTATTATTGACGAGTTCACTGGCCGCATGATGCCGGGCCGTCGTTTCTCTGAGGGCCTCCACCAGGCTTTGGAAGCAAAAGAAAAAGCTGCTATCCAGCCAGAGAACCAGACACTCGCGTCCATCACATTCCAGAACTACTTCCGCATGTACGACAAGCTGGCTGGTATGACCGGTACAGCAATGACGGAAGCTGAAGAGTTCATGGACATCTACAGCCTAGACGTGGTGGATATTCCAACCAACGTTGCTGTTCAGCGTGTCGATGACGACGATGAAGTGTACCGCACAGTTGCCGAAAAGTACGACGCCATTCAGGTGCTCGTAGATGACTGCCATGAACGCGGTCAGCCTGTTCTGGTAGGTACAACATCCATTGAAAAATCCGAGATGCTCGCAGAGCTGCTCGTCAAGAACGGCTACACTCAGATCGATGTGTCAGACCCGCTCGGCTTTGCAAGCATGTACACCGGCAAGGATGCAGGTAAAAAGAAAGTCTTTGCAGTTCTGAACGCACGTTACCATGAACAGGAAGCAAGCATCATCGCACAGGCAGGTGTGCCTGGTGCTGTGACCATTGCAACCAACATGGCTGGCCGTGGTACAGATATCCAGCTCGGTGGTAACGTTGAAATGCGTATCGCGAACGAACTGGGCGACATGCCTGAGGGCGCTGAACGTACTGCAAAAGAAGACGCCATCAAAAAAGAAGTTGAAGCGCTCAAGCAAAAAGCTCTTCAGGCCGGTGGCCTCTACGTTGTCGCAACCGAGCGCCACGAAAGCCGCCGCATTGATAACCAGCTGCGCGGTCGTTCTGGCCGTCAGGGTGACCCTGGTCACTCCAAGTTCTTCCTGTCTCTTCAGGATGATCTGATGCGCATCTTCGGTTCTGAGCGCATGGACTCCATGCTTCAGAAGCTTGGCCTGCAGGACGGTGAAGCAATCGTTCACCCTTGGATCAACAAAGCACTGGAAAAAGCTCAGCAGAAAGTGGAAGCGCGTAACTTCGACATTCGTAAGAACCTGCTGAAGTTCGATGACGTGATGAACGATCAGCGTAAAGTGGTCTTCGATCAGCGCCTTGAAATGATGGACCCTGAAGTTACTCAGGAAGCTGTTGTGGAAATGCGCGAAGAGTTCGTCGAAGATCTCGTCGCAGCACACATTCCAGAACGCGCTTACCCTGAGCAGTGGGACACAGAAGGCCTTCAGGAAGAAGCACGCACAAAGCTGAACCTCGACCTGCCAATTATTGAGTGGGCAAACGAGGAAGGCATTGCAGACGAAGAAGTCACCGCGCGCCTGAAGAAGGAAGCCAACCAGGTTATGGCGAGTAAGGCTGCAAACTACGGTCCAGACGTTATGCGTCAGATCGAGCGTGCAGTTCTTCTGCAAACCATAGACAACCTGTGGCGTGAGCATCTGGCGAACCTTGATCACCTGCGCTCCGCGGTTGGCCTGCGTGGCTACGCACAGCGTGATCCACTTCAGGAATACAAAACAGAGTCCTTCACTCTCTTTGAAAACATGCTGAGCACCCTGCGCCAGACCACTACATCACAGTTGATGATGGTTGAGTTGGTTCAGCAGCAGGCTCCGGAAACACCGCAGATGCCTTCCCACATGGAAGCACATCACACCAATCCTATGACTGGTGAAGACGAGATGATGGAAGCAGACCGCCAACTGGCTGAAGCACGTGCAGCCTCTGCACCTGACGGTCGTGAGTCAGATGATCCCGAAACATGGGGTCGTGTAGGTCGGAATGAGCCTTGTCCATGTGGATCTGGCAAAAAGTACAAGCATTGCCACGGCGCACTTGTCTGATCCGACATAAATCAAGTTCAAGAAAGGGCTGCTTCGGCAGCCCTTTTTTATTACAGACGACCTCCCGTTTCACACCAAGGAAATCTGCACCAGAAAGGCGGGAGTATTCCCAGAACCTGAGAATGTTAATCTACGCTTCTTTCAGCTCTAATTTGTAAGAAGCGGCAAAACATGAACACTTCAAGCACGCTCGATTTTAACAAGGTCCTCCGACAGCTCACCCCAAAAACCAAACTGGAAAGAACACGAGCATCCGTTGAAGAGCATCTCGGACAGCGTATTGAAGCATTCTACGCACCTGCAAAAAACAGCTATCTGGCTCAACTCTGCGATGTGTACGGCAGCGACAAAGGCACTAACTGCCCGGAAACCACCCAGTTCAACTGGGAGCCTCACACTTACACCGATTTCTACAGCATGATTTTCGATCATTGCCGAGACAAGATCACAAACGTGCTCGAATGCGGCATCGGTACGAATGACACCAGCTGCCTTTCAAACATGGGCAAAGAAGGCAAACCCGGTGCCTCTCTTCGCGTCTGGAGAGACTATTTCCCAAATGCTGAGATCACCGGCCTCGACATAGACGAAAAATGCTTGTTCTCTGATTCTCGCATTCAGACCTATCAGGTGGATCAGACCAGCCCGGAAAGCATCTCAGGCTTCAAAACCACCGCAAAGTCAGAACCCTACGACCTGATCATCGATGATGGCCTCCACCATTATGAAGCGGGGATTGTCTTCTTCGAGAACATTGTAGACCTGCTCACAAGCAATGGCGTTTACATGATCGAGGATGTGAACCGGCACGACATTCATCGCTATGCCGAGTATTTCCAAAAGCGGGAAAGTGAATTCAGCTGCCGTTGCCTCCTGCTCTATCGCCAGCATGTCAGCCTACGCGACAACATGCTCGTCATGATCACCCGCAAACAATAACCCTCCCCACGCATCATCCTCTGAAAAGCCAGACGTTGACGACTCAACACTACCTATTCTAGTACTAGAATATAATTTTATTCTAAGGCTAGAATAGTATGTCTGAAAGCCTCACTGACAGCGAACTGCTCGTCCTCGGCCTTGTCTCCGAGATGCCCCGCCATGGCTATGAGCTGGAGCAGGTCATAGAGCAGCGAGGCATGCGCGAGTGGACGCAAATCGGGTTCTCTTCCATCTACTTCGTGCTGGGCAAGCTGGAGAAGAAAGGCCTCGTCACAGCAGAAAAGCCCACTGGTGTTAAAACAAAGAAGAGCTTCCTCATGACAGAGGCAGGCCACCAAGCTCTCATCGCACAAACCCTCTCAGCTATCACAACAGTTCGTCCAACATACTCATCCCTCCTCTTGGGCATGATCCATTGGCCGACGTTGCAACGAGACCAGGCCCTTAACGCCTTAAGCGAGCGTGGCAAAGTAATACAAAAAGAAATCTCCCGAATTGAAAACATCCAATTAGACCAACAACCTTTGCCTGATCACGTCGAAGCCCTCTTTGACTACTCCATCGCTCAGCTCAAATCAGAGGCAGACTGGCTTCAGAAAACTCTGGACTACATGACTTGCAAACCATGGAACACATGAGGACATAGCTATGACAACAACCGATTTCAGAGACAGACTCTATGAGTTATATCGACCACCAAGCGACCGTTTTACATTTGTCGATGTTCCCGACATGCAATTCGCTATGATTGATGGACATGGCAATCCTGAAGGAGAAGTATTCGCCCAGGCGATCAAATGGCTTTTCACCGTGATCTACCCCATCAAGCTCGACACAAAGAAACGACTTGGCAAGCGCTTTGTGGAGCCACCTTTGGAGTGTCTGTGGTGGGCCGACGATGTGACCGATCTCATCACCGGCAACAAAGACAAGTTGAAGTGGCGTTTGATGATTGTCCTGCCTCACTGGACCGATGACACCCTCTTCGCTCAAGGCGTGGAAACTGCAATAGAGCGGCTCGGAGAAAAACCTGTATCATTGCAAAGAGGTATCCTGACAGAAGGCCGTTCTGTCCAAATCCTTCACAAAGGCTCTTATGAGGATCTCCGCAATGTCACCGCAAAACTTCATCAGGAGTTTCTCCCGGAACATTCTCTGAAACCTAACGGACATCATCACGAAATCTACCTTAATGATCCAACCCGAACAGCTCCGGAAAAGAGAAAAACGGTCATCCGGCAACCTGTGATCTAGGGCTGCTTCAAACTTCCATCTCGGGCTCCACAAAGAGCTGCAAGCATCATCAAACCAAAAGACGAGAAACAACAGCACCTTACAACTTAAGAATTCCTAGGCGATACTCCGCTACTATCCTGAGAAAACAAAACGAGTGGCAGCGGAGATGTTAGCATCCGCGTCTCAGGAGCAAAAGATGACCTCAGATTTGTCTGGGAATGCACTTCATCAGTTTCTAACATTGATGTTAGTGAGCAGCATTTCAATGGGAATGCTCTCACGGCCAGCCACGGCACAATCAGAAACCCCACCTTCTTCGCTAAAGGATAAGGCACCTGTCTCAGGCACGGCCTCTGAGCAACCAGCCACTCCCCAGGCACTCAAAGTGCCCCCCGGTTACTACAGTCAGGTAGACCAAAGCCTCGGCGTCCTACTCTCCATCTACGATGCACCATCAGACGATGCAGCTGTTATTGTTCAACTGCCTGGAGATACAATCCTCAACTCCGACGGTGAACAAAAGCAGGTTGACGATCTACGCTGGCAACATGTCAGCCTCGGAGAGATAGAAGGTTGGGTCAAAGCCCAAAAGCTGAAAGCCGCTATACCCGTCCCATTCACCGGGACAAATCTGCCAGTTCTGGGTGTCTGCGGAGGAACTGAGCCGTCTTGGAGCATTGAGTGGAACTCCAGCGTCGTAACTTACTCGAACATCACCGGACTGCTCCATCGCGTCCCGTTTCAGTCAGTAAAAGCAGAAACAGGCAAGAACGCTACGTTACTTCAGGCGGGCAATGAAAGCATCGATCTAAAAATGACCATCTCCGAGAAGCAATGCACTTTCACCCCACTGGACTCTTTCGTTTGGGGAGAGGCTGTCGCCACCATCACACAGCCAGGGCAAAAACCAGTGACCCTCAAAGGGTGCTGTAGACCAGTTTCAGATGGCTACCGTTAAACCACATCCAACTGCCCAATAAAAAACCCGGGTCACCCCGGGTTTAATTCTCTTAGCCTGTCGATCGTGACTTAGTTCACGACAACCTTGGCACCGATATCGACATGGTCATAAAGATAGGAAACATCTTCGTTGAACATGCGGATACATCCGGATGAAACAGCACGACCGATGCTCCAGTCCTCAGTGGTACCGTGGATACGGTAGATGGTAGCACCCAGATACAGCGCACGAGCGCCCAATGGATTGTCTGGCCCACCCTTCATGTAACGTGGAAGAGTACGGCCTTTTTTCGCTTCACGACGGCGCATTTCTTCCGGCGGTGTCCAACCCGGCCATTTCGCTTTGCGGGTGATACGCTCGGTACCATTCCACTCAAAACCTTCACGACCAACACCGATGCCATAACGCATCGCTTTGCCGCTTTTCTGCACGTGATAGAGATAGCGCTCTTCGGTATCAATGATGATGGTACCTGGCTTCTCATTAGTGCGGTACGTGATCAGCTTACGCTTGAACTTACGGCGAGCTGAGTTGGATGCCATAGCAGGAGAATCTGGGAAGATGTCCCATTGGCGTGTGTCTGGATTCCACAGCTTGCCCGCGCTTGCCGGTGCTACAAACACAAAGCTAACCAACGTACAAATGACAGCAAATATTCCCTTGCGAAGATGTCCTCGCATCGTCACCCCCTGAAATTGGCGATAGCCCCTGACCCTGCGGGACCTGTCGAATTTTAAAAATAAATCAGCGCCGAGAAAGAACAAACTCTACCAAAAAAAATTCTCGGACCTCTGAGTTTCCATATGTTTCAAATTGAGACTGATTATCAACATCTGATAATCGATATCCAAGCAAAACCTCACTTCCGCGGGTCATTTGTTTCACTTTTTTCAATTTTCCTCATGCCAAGCAAAATTTTCGCTTAATTCTATCGGTTCGTCTGCTGATAAAAAAATCCTGCCTTAGCCTAAGTCACAGGTAAACCTCTGAATGAAAGGGGCATATAATACGGCCAATGGGAGGCCTTATATGAATATCGATAGTATCCAAGATGTAACCTGCCTGCCTTTCACCGCCTTTGGCCCTGAAAGCGCAGAACCAATTATTTTCATCCATGGTTTTGGCGGCGACGCCAGCACATGGCGCAATATTCAAGTCCAGTTAGAAAACAAACGTCGCACAATAGCGTTTGACCTTCCTGCTCACGGACGTGCACTGGCCGATTTTGAGCCATGCAACGCTGTGGGCTCAGCAAAAGCCGTTGTGAAATCTCTCGATGCGTTGAAACTTGATCGCGTCCACCTAGTCGGTCACAGCATGGGCGGTGCGATTGCAACACTGATCGCCATGCGCAGTCCAGAACGTATCGCAAGCCTCACTTTGCTTGCTCCGGGCGGATTCGGTCCAGAGATCAATGCAAAGCTTCTGCGTCGTTACGCAGTTGGCCAAACCGAAGCAGAACAGCAGGTCCTGCTGGAACAGTTTGTCGGTCTCGAATTCGAACTTCCAAGAAAACTGGCAGAGTATGTTGCCACACAGCGTTCCACTCCGGGCGCTGCTGAAGCACTCAAAGCTGTATCAGGACTTATTCTGGAAGGCGAAAGTCAGGGCGTGCTGCCAACTAGTAAACTCGGCGAGCTGCCAATGCCAATCAAGGTGGTCTGGGGCACACAGGACAAGATCCTGCCAACCCGTCAATGCCATAAACTGCCAGGACCAATCGCCTGCCACGTTTTCGATCGTGTCGGCCACATGGTTCACATGGAAATCCCGCAGGAAGTGATCCGACTTATTCTGGAAAACACCCGCTAAAGCCAAAATCCAACCTTTGTGCTGAGGTTTGACTTAAAAGCGTGCCGGGGCTCTCTCTGGCACGCCTTTAAGATCGTCGACTTAAGCAGGTGGAAGCAGACCGTCTTTCCACTCCTGCCCAATCACCCGGCGCGCCATCATGTGCGAGCGTGGATGATTGATGCTATCAACCGCAATCAGCTTGCCTTTTTCCAGATACGCCACATAGAAGCTGTCGGAACTTGTATCCCCAACAAGCACAGCCTCATCATATCCATTAGACAATCCGGCAATCTGCAGCTTGATATGATGTTGGTCAGACCAGAACCACGGCAGAGGATCATAGTCGTGACTGTGGTCATGGTCGGGATCAGTCAACGCAACAGCAACTGCTTTTGCCTGATCAATCGCGTTTTGAACGCTCTCCAGACGAATGCTACGTCCATAGCGCTCTGAGAAGAAGCGAACACAATCACCGCAAGCATAAACATCCTCGTGAGAGGTCTGCCCTGCTCCATCAACCAAAATGCCATCATCCACGTCCAGACCAGCGGCCTCTGCAAGCTCCGCATTTGGTACAGCACCAACCGCAGAAAGTACCAGATCACACGGAATCTCACTGCCATCAGCAAGTTTCACGGAAGAAACTTTGCCATCAGTCCCTTCAATGCTGGTCACACCGGTTCCGCAAAAAAGTTCCGCTCCATTGCCGGAATGCAAACCATGGAAGAACGATGAGATGTCAGGCGAAACCACACGCTTCAGCAGGCGTTCCTGCGCTTCCAGCACAACAACATCCAGCCCCATGCTCTTTGCAACAGCCGTCACTTCCAGACCGATATAACCGCCACCGATAACAACGAGTTTTTTGCCCGGCACAAAGAGTTGCTTGATGAGCTCAACATCACCAATGGAGCGAAGCGTCACAACACCTTCCAGCTCCGCACCCGGCAATGGCAAATCGCGAGCGCGGGTTCCGGTTGCAAGCAGCAACTTGTCCCAACTCACCTCTTCACCGCTTGCCAGCCTGACACTCTTCTTCTCCAGATCAATGCTATCAACATGCGCATTGACCTTCAGATCGATATTGTTGGTTTCATAAAACGCTTCTGGACGAATAAACAGCGCATCCGGCTCCACATCTCCACTCAGAAACTTCTTGGAGAGCGGCGGGCGTTGATAAGGCGGCTGAGGCTCGTTTCCAAGCATCACAAGCTCGCCTTCATATCCCTTTTGTCGAAGAGTTTGTGCGGCCTGCACACCTGCTTGCCCAGCACCCACCACAACAATCTTATTAATCATTCTCAAAACCCGTATTAGCCGCAGACAGAAAACACAGCAGATCCGTATTGTCTGCTTTGCTCAACAAACCCGTACCGCAAAAGCAATGTGGCGCTTAGCCCTGGCAAAAACCAGAGCAAGCGCCACATTTAAAATGAAAATTTGTGAAGATCTTAAGGTCGTATCTCTGAAAAGTGCCTTGCGGTTTTCAGAAAAAGATACGCCGGGCAAATCCCTAAAGCAGTTTGAAGCCATCGAAACGAAAGCAAACTGCTTTAGGCAGCGCGCACTTTTTCAAGGAATGCACCAACAGTATTGTTGATGTGATCTGCCTGACGAGAAAGCGCATCGGCAAGATCAGACACTGTACCGCCAGTGCTACGTGCATTGCTGGATGCATTTTCAACCATCTGCATTGCACTCGCCCCTTCCTGAGAGCTCTGCGTCGCATTCGCCACATTCTCAGTAATCGACTGAATAGCTGCGTTCTGTTGCTCAACAGATGCAGCAACAGCAGCCGCGATCTGGCTCATTTCGTGAATAACATCACTCACGTCACCAATAGCGCCAACCGCTTCTGCTGAGGCTTCTTGAATGGAACCAACCTGCTGTGCAATTTCCTCGGTTGCTTGAGAAGTCTGATTTGCCAGCATCTTCACTTCAGATGCCACCACAGCAAAGCCTTTGCCATGCTCACCTGCACGGGCAGCTTCAATGGTCGCGTTCAGAGCAAGCAGGTTCGTCTGGTTCGCAATATCACGAATAAGCCCAACAGCTTCACCAATACGATTTGCTGCATCACTCAACAGATTCATGGTCTCAGCAGTCGCTTTTGAACCTTCAACCGCACGGTCTGCAACGCTCGTTGATTGCTCAGCCTGTCCCGCGATCTCGTTGATAGACATGGCCAACTCTTCTGTCGCAGCAGATGCGCTGGAAACATTCTCAGCAGCACTCTCAACAGCGCGTCCTGCAGACACAGCTTCTTTCGACACGTTGTCTGCAGCAGACCCCACATCATTAGAGGCTTCCCCAAGCCCATCTGCAGCGCTGTGCAGACTATTCAAAGCCTCAGCAACCGTCTGCTCAAAACCAACAATGAGATTGTCGACTTGCTCGGCACGGGCCTGTTTCTCAGCATTTTCATGATCTTGCTGATCCTGCAGCATCCGGCGTTCCTCAATATTATCGCGGAACACCTGAAGTGTCTGCGCCATCGCGGAAATTTCTTTACCGCCTTTATTGAGAGGGATCACAGCTGACAAATCATTCTTCGCCAGCAATGCCATAGCATTACGCAACGCATTCAGATTACGCAAAATACCGAAGATCAAGAGAGAGCCAAGAATGAACAGCGTTAGTGCAATACCACCAACTGCAATGCCCAGATAAAGGTTTGTCTGCTGTGTGGTCGCCGTCAGGCGCGCCTGCGCATCATTCGCACCCTGCACCGCAGAGTTTTTCAACTCATCAAGCCGTGGCGGTAGAAGGTCAAACAGGTTCGCCAACAGCTCAGAACTCGTCGCCCGCTTATCAAAGGCCTTAGAGTAAGCCTCGAACGCCTTCTTGTAGGCCAGCATGTTGGTTTTGACCTTCTCAGCAACAGCCGGGTCAATTTGTGCTCGCGGCACGGTGCGCTCATAACGGGAGAATGCAACTTCAAACGCACCCAGAGAATTTTGGCTACCCGTAAGCGCATAGTCCAGTTGCGCACGCGCCAGATCACTAAACGTATGCATCAGCTTCAGCGTATTGGGGTCTTTGCTGCGTCTGTGCTTTTGTTTAACAGCGGATTCTGCCTGAGAAAGCGCGGCGGACAGCTCTTTCTGCAAGCCACGGTCCGCATCATATCCAAGCGTGGACTGGTAGCCATGCAACATCTCAAAGGCACCACTGATTGCATCAATCGTGTCCCGTGCATCAGAGATCTCAAGAAAATAATCCATGGCAACCGGGAGCGCATTTAACTCCTGCAATTCAGTCTGCGCTTCACCAACCAACGTGTCGAATCGACTTTTCAGACTGTCACTCGGCACATTTTCATAATCTTTCTGAGTCGATTGCAGCACACCTGCGGTAATTGCAATTGTCTGGCTCAACTCAGCAAGTTCGGTGTATTCTTTCGACTGCAGAAAGGCAGCCTCCGTTTGCTGTTGGCTCCAAAGATAAACAAAGCCAACACCACCAAATCCGATAAGTGTCAGAATACCAAGAGCAATTGCCCGAAACCGAATACTTACATTTCGAGTTAACGAGAAAACTTTATTTCCCGTAGAAGAAATAGCCTGCTTCCAATTTACTCGCATCGGAGACCCCTAGACCGATAAAATTACTAATAGTATTTTTAATTATTCCTCACAGGTATAGGTTCAAATCGTTTAAAGATTACAAATAATGCATCGCACAAATGATTTTGTTGCTCAGCCCACCCAGCGTCATGTGCTAAGGACGCATAAAAATAAGACACACCATTGCTCTCGCTTACCAAATTAGTTCCCATTATCTTCGTTTTGCTCTGGTCCACCGGTTTCATCGGTGCACGCCTTGGAGCGCCCTACTCAGAGCCTTTTGCGTTCTTGAGTCTCCGCTTTCTGCTCGTCCTGCCGTTGATGGGCATCATTATCTGGCTATCTGGCAGAAGCTTTGCCTTAACGCGCCAGCAGGTCCTCCATGCCGTCATCACAGGCATGCTGGTCCATGGCATCTATCTCTCGGGTGTCTTCTGGGCCATCGACAACGGGATGCCAGCAGGCGTAACCGCTCTCATCACTGGTCTGCAGCCTTTCATCACCGGCACACTCGCATATTTCCTGCTGAAGGAAGATGTGACGCCGCGCCAATGGATCGGCCTGGCCGCCGGGTTTGTCGGTATCGTGCTGGTGATCCTGCCTAAGATGGGAAGCGGCGTTGCGCAGATCCCTCTTTGGACTGTAGCAGCCGCCTTTGTGGCAACCCTTGGCATCGCCTTCGGCACCACATGGCAAAAGCGCCAGCCAACGAATACTGATCTGGTCACAGGCATCTTCTACCAGTATTTCGGCGCCTTGCTCATAACGCTGCCGCTGTCCATGACGGAAAGCTGGGTCATCACCTGGTCAGGAGATCTGATCTTCGCGCTGGCATGGCTGGTCATTGTGTTGTCCGTGGGCGCAGTCCTGCTGCTCATGTACCTGCTCCAGCATGGAGCCGCGTCGACAACAGCAACACTGTTCTACCTGACACCCGTCGCAGCTGCCGTCGAAAGCTACTTCCTTTTCGGAGAGACGCTCAACTTCATTCAGCTGATTGGCATGGCAATCGTTGTGGTAGCAATCGCAGTATGCCGCCCAAAGCAGAAAGCTTAAGCTCAGCCTTCAGCATCAGAACAAGGACCAGCCTCAACACGCTGGTTCACACGGCGAACACGCATAAGCGCCGCATTAAACTCACCACCCAGAATAAAGATGACGGCCGTCAGATACATAAAGATGATGGCCGTCATGATACCAGCTAGACCAGCATACAAAGACACATAGTTCGCCCACCGCGCCAGATAAGCACCAAAGGCTGTACCAGCGATAATCCAGAGGATCATTGTCAGTATAATACCGGGCAACACTTCAAAGAAGCTACGACGGCCAGCCGGCAGATACATATGAGCTGCCAGCAGAGCAAACATCAGCAACAAAGATGTGATGCCATAACGGACAATATTCGCCTTGTAGCTAAACTGCTCCATAACCGGTGCCAGATGAACAGCCCATTCCCAAGCCAGCGGACCAAACACGATCAGGAACGTTGAAACCATCAAAACAGCCGTTCCAATCAGAACCGCCAGAATGGATTGTGTTCGGCAGAAGAACCAACTGCGATTATCTCGAACACGATAAGCACGGTTCAACCCGACTCGCATGGCCTCAACGCCATTGGACGAGAACCACAGCGTGACGACCACACCAAAAGTCAGCAAATCACCACGTGGCTGAGTGAGAACGGCTTTGATTTCACCGGAAACAGGGCCAGCCACACGTTCGGGCCAGACATCAAAGATCAACTCCGTCGCACTTTGTGCAACCGAGTTCAGACCAAGAAAACCTGAGAACGCCGCCACAAATATCAAAAATGGAAACAGAGCCATCAACGATGACAAAGCCACATGGCTCGCCACAGCATAGCCATCATCAGAGTTAAAATGCCCGAGAGCATCTGCAAGCACCTGATACAATTTTCCCCAAAGGCCACGTTTCTTCATAAAACTGATCTGGTCTGTCTCTCTGTAAGTTTCAAGTTAGATAATAGACGGGACTTCAAGAAATATTCATGAAGAAAGCTCCCACCTTTAGGGCATTGCACAAATACACATCCCATTTAAGTTTGCAGTGCACAATGACCGAGTGGATTGAGGGAGGCAAGCCGTGTCGGAAACGGTGAATACAATAGAACAAGCAGTCGCACCATCGAAAGAAACACGTGCTCAGGCGCTAAAATCTCTTGAAGCTCTGCTTGGCATCGCGCGCAAAAACGTAAAACTGCGCGTATTGAAAGATGGCCGCATCGCCTCCGCTCTCATGGAGCAGGAACAGCGTGCCACCCACGGTCTTGCCTGGCTTGCAACTTATGTGGAAGCCCTCAAGCAGCTGAACGCATACGGCGAACGGCTGGAAACCGAAGGCACCTTCGGCGAAGTGGAAAGCCTGATCCTGCGCATTGGCCTTGCAGAATACACCGCACAAGTCTTTGGCGGGTTGCCAATGAGTCAGGGCGAAATCCTTCGTCTCTCTGATCTGGGCATCAGCCGCAGTGAAGCCAACAGTCATCACACCGAAGCTGTTGAAGCAGTCATTGCAGACGGCACCCAACCAGCCTTGCGCACGCGTCTTGCAGAACTCATGCAGCACGCAGAAGGTCAATCCACCATCGGCGCAACTGGACTGGACGAGACCTACGAGCAAATTCGCGAAGAAATGCGTAAGTTTGCCGAAGCAAAGGTCACTCCGTTTGCTCACGAATGGCACCTGAAAAACGAATACATCCCTCTTGAGATCATCAATGAGATGGCAGAGATGGGCGTATTCGGCCTGACGATTCCGGAAGAATTCGGCGGCATGGGTCTTGGCAAAGAATCCATGTGCGTGGTCTCAGAGGAACTATCCCGAGCCTATATCGGTGTTGGCTCCCTTGGCACCCGCTCCGAAATTGCAGCAGAACTCATTCTCGGCGGTGGTACGGAAGAACAGAAAGCCAAGTGGCTTCCACGCATCGCCTCTGGTGAAACTCTGCCAACCGCAGTCTTCACCGAGCCAAACACCGGCTCAGATCTCGCATCACTAAAAACACGCGCAGTTAAAGACGGCGACACATGGAAAGTCTCCGGCAACAAAACATGGATCACCCACCCGGTCCGTGCCGACATCATGACCTTGCTCACCCGCACCAAGCCAGAAGAGCCTGGTTACAAGGGCCTATCCATGTTCATCGCGGAAAAGCCTCGCGGAACAGATGCAGAGCCATTCCCGGCTGAAGGCATGTCAGGTGGCGAGATTGAAGTTCTCGGCTATCGCGGTATGAAGGAATACGAAATCGCGTTTGACGGTTTTGAAGTCAAAGACGAAAACCTGCTGGGTCAGGTGGAAGGTCAGGGCTTCAAACAACTCATGCAAACCTTCGAGTCCGCCCGCATTCAAACTGCCGCCCGTGCAATCGGCGTCGCTCAATGCGCTCTGGACCTTGGCCTGCGCTATGCGCAAGAGCGTGTCCAGTTTGGCAAATCACTCATCAACTTCCCGCGCGTATCCGACAAGCTCGCCATCATCGCCTGCGAAACCATGATCGCCCGCCAGCTCACGTACTTCTCTGCTTGGGAGAAAGACAGTGGCCGACGTTGTGATCTGGAAGCAGGTATGGCGAAATTACTGGGCGCACGCGTGGCCTGGGCTGCGGCAGACAACGCATTGCAGATCCATGGCGGCAACGGCTTTGCACAAGAATACCCGATCTCTCGCGTACTCTGCGATGCACGTATTCTCTCAATCTTTGAGGGGGCAGCAGAAATTCAGGCGCAGGTTATCGCACGCCGTTTACTGGATGAAACCGAGCTGTAAAGCGTATTCCCGAAAAGAACAGGAAGCGCGACTATTTCCGTCGCGCTTCTTCATAAACTGAGAGTTCAAGGCGCTTATCCATAAGCGTCTTTCTTATTTCAAATCGCTCGTCAGTCTTGGTCGCAGCTTTAAGCTGATCTTCCAATGTGGAGATCTCGCGGCGCAGAGTCAGTTCTCCCTGAATGCTACCACCAGCTCCATTCACCACACTCATTTGTGCGCTCTGAGCGAAATTTGTCCCGGACCTTCTGGGGATAGGTTTTCCCGCACCTTCAAGGTGATCCATAGAACCATTCATCTGTGATCGGCGAATTTGTTGCTCGATTAGTCGATCCATTCCCATAAACAGACCTCTATCCTTTGTTTTTCTTAGATCAATTTCTCTGATGACTGTGGCTGCAACATGTTCATATGCAATTTTTCTAAATTTTTTTGCTGAATACAATTAACTTACAACCGGACCAAATTATCGATTTTAACTTTACGCTAATAAATTCACCATCTCCGGTTGCATTATGCAAGTTACACGGTACATTTTAGTTAAATTTTTATTTAATTTATATCGAACTGGAGAGCGCGATGTTGCGGCCTCTTATTTTTGCAAGTCTTATCGTGGGCTCAGCACTGGCATTAGCTGGTAGCACCTGGGCACTAACCCAGACCCGCGCCGTTGGCCCGGGCCTTACTCAAATCAGTGCCCCCTCTAAGAATGCGTTGAAACCAATTTCCACCACCAGCAAACTCATACGCTATCCAGCAAAGTCCTCTCTGAAACCGCTCAAAGCAAAATCAAAGCTTGTACGGCTTGAGCCCAAATCAAAGCTGATCCGATATCGAGTGAAAACAGCGACAAACACAATTCCAGCTAAACCAGCATCATTGGCCTACGCGCATGTAACTGGCGCCCTCAGTTATGTCCCGCGTCAGGAACTGGACGAACTGCTCGCCTTCCTGAACAAGGACATCTATCAGCTGACAGGAACCCACTCGGCAGCAGGCTTAGTACACCAAACCTCATGGCGGCTGGAGAGACAGAGCAGTCAGATAATGGAGAACGTCTCCTCCTACCTGCCCTAAGCGGTCCTACCCGCAGAGACGCGTGCACCAGTACGGCATCTCTCCCCATCAACCCATCACGTCAGGCAGCCAGCGGATAGCTTTCTTCCACCAGATACGGTCCGCCGCCCACTGCCGCTTTTGCTGAGAAGAGCACAAACCGCCCAGCGGTGAATGCAGGCGCTGAGAATTCACCACGCATCTCGAGCCAATGTGCCAACTCTGCAGGGGATGTCCCCCTCAACCGAGCCAATGTCACATGCGGCGTATATTTGCGCCGAGCTGCTTGCAGGCCGAGCCGCTGCAAGATGCGCTCTTGCTCAGCTTGAAGCTCAGCTAGCTCCTGAGTGGGCTCAACACGTGCCCAAAGCGCATGTGGTTTGGCTCCCCCAAACGATCCCAGCCCGGTCAGCTTGATCGTCAACGGAGCACGATTCACCCGTGCCAGCTCATAGGCAACTTCGTCAGCAATGCGATCATCAATATCGCCTATAAACCGTAATGTGATGTGGTAGTTTTCTGGGTCGATCCATCGAGCGCCGCGCAGCCCTCCGCGCATAAGGCTCAACATCATCCCTGTGCCCGAAGGCAGCTCTAGGCCAGTGAAAAGGCGAGGCATATCAGGACCCTCCACTAATGCAGATGATAAATTAGCTCACGTTTAACGCCAGAGTACAAGCAGAAAATCACAGCTCTACGAACATCTGGGGATTTTCTTTCCATCCCTTAAAACAAAAAATGCCGAAGCCCACACAAGGCTCCGGCACAATTCTGTCTCTACAGATAAAAGAGAACTATCTGCCAATCACGGACATGGATTGGAGTACTGCAGATGGATATCATTAATCCGTGCCACAACCTCGTCAGTCATCTCAAAGTCTGTTGCACGAATATCTGTCGCCAGCTGCTCCATATTCGTCGCACCAATGATCACAGAGGTCACGAATGAACGGGAATGAGCAAACGACAGCGCCATAACTGCTGGATCAACACCCAGCTCTTCTGCCAGGTCGCAATACGCATCAATAGCTTTCTGACCAAACGGGTTCTCATAACGGCCAAGGCGCTTGAACAGTGTTTTACGCGCACCAGCTGGCAACGCACCATTCCGGTACTTACCAGTCAGATACCCCTGTGCCAGAGAAGAGTATGCCAGCAGACCAACATTCTCCCGCTGTGCAATCTCGGCGCCACCCACTTCAAACAAGCGGTTCACCAGAGAATAGGCATTCTGGATAGACTGAACCCGTGGCAACCCACGCGCTTCAGATTCCTGCACAAACTTCATGGTGCCCCAAGGGCTTTCGTTGGAAAGACCGAAATGGCGGATTTTGCCTGCTTTCACGAGCTCCTGCATAACTTCAAGAGTCTCATGGATCGCATTTTCGTCTTCTGCCGGGTCCGCATCCTGCCAGATGGTGCTGACAGAACCAAAGCCGGACACATTACGATCTGGCCAGTGCAGCTGGTAAAGGTCGATATAGTCTGTCTGCAAACGCTTCAGGCTGGCATCCACTGCTTCCATGATCTGCGCACGGGAGAGCTGGCTTGTGGAACCATCTTCACGATGCCAGTCCTGAGCAGAACGGCCAACAACCTTGGTTGCCAGAACAACCTTGTCGCGGTTACCGGATTTCTTGAACCATGTTCCGATAATTTCTTCAGTACGGCCTTTGGTCTCTGGCTTCGGCGGCACAGCATAAAGCTCTGCAGTATCGAAGAAGTTGATGCCCTGCTCTAAGGAATAATCCATTTGAGCATGGCCTTCAGCTTCGGTATTTTGTTCACCCCATGTCATCGTACCAAGACAGATGCTGGAAACGTTGAGGTCTGTACGCCCCAATTTACGAAATTCCATGTATTCCCCATTTGCAGCCCCAAGCTGCTTTTCATTCTCACGCCCTAATTGGACATAAAGGACAAAGATCCAGCCTCGTCCAAAGACAACGGATCATGCCCCGAATTCTGTTTTGCTAAATCTGCCTCATGGATGGAGGTGGGCAGAGGAAGTGGTCTGGTAAGCATACCAAGCACATCTTCGAAAAGTAGGATGTGTTTTTCCGACAGGAAGGCGCAGTAAGTCAATACTTTAAAGCAGACTCTGCGTTCCAGCCTGAAAAGGAAGAGTATCAGCTCTTATGATTTAGCCTGTTCAATGAGCAGTTCAACAGAAGGCAGAATTTTTTCGACAATGATCGAAACACCTTTACCCGTTGGATGCATGCCATCACCAAGGTTTAGCTCAGGTTCCGCTGCCACACCGTCCAGAAAAAACGGATAAAGCAACGCATCATGCTTCTGCGCAAGATCACCATAGATGGAGTTGAACTCCTGACCATACTGATCACCCAGATTAGGCGGTGCCATCATGCCAGCCAACAGCACCGGAATATCGCGAGATCCCAACCGTTCCAGCATTGCATCCAGGTTTTTGCGCGTTATTGACGGATCCAGCCCGCGCAACGCATCGTTGGCACCCAGTTCAAGGATCACTCCGTCTACGTCATCGCCCACAGACCAGTCGAGCCGTGAAAGGCCACCTGAGCTGGTATCACCAGATACACCAGCATTGACCACGGTGATGTTATAGCCCCGCTCTTGCAAAGCCTTCTCCAGCTTTACAGGAAAGGCGTCTTCAGGTGGCAATTGATAACCAGCCGTCAGGCTATCGCCAAAGGCAACCAGCTTCACCGGCTCGGCTCCATCCTGCGCCATTCCGGTTGAAGCACCTGCGAATGCAAGGCCCAGCACAACGACAGCACCACTGAAAAAACGCAGCACACCAGATTTAGCTTCAACTTTTCGTGATCCAGACATTCAAATACCTTAGATTTTTTCAAACCGAGCTGGACGATGCAATCCACCCTACCCATATGCTTCCCAAGTGCGGCTGCGACAAGAGCCGCCAACAAATTTATTATAAGATGTAATTCAGAGATTTGCATCGCCTGCACATCAAGGTAGAAGAATGACAGGTAATCCCGCATTAGACTTAAACGGCGTTCACCTCAGCCTGGGCCATGGCGCAGGCCGCACCCATATTCTCAAAGGTATTGATCTTTCAATCAGCACCGGCGAAAGCGTTGGCCTCGTTGGACCATCCGGCTCAGGCAAATCTACTTTGCTCATGGTGATGGCAGGTCTGGAACGCGCAGACAAAGGCACCGTCAAAGCTGCAGGGCAAGAACTCGGCGCAATGAGCGAGGATCAACTCGCCCGTTTCCGTGGTCAGAACGTCGGCATCATCTTCCAATCCTTCCACCTGGTCCCAAACATGACCGCTCTGGAAAATGTCGCTGTACCTCTTGAGCTTTCTGGTGACCTCAAAGCATTTGATCGTGCGAAGGAAGAGCTGGAAGCCGTTGGCCTTGGCCACCGCCTCAATCACTACCCAACTCAGCTTTCTGGCGGTGAACAGCAACGCGTTGCCGTCGCCCGTGCCCTCGTCACCAACCCTGAAATTCTGATCGCAGATGAGCCAACAGGCAATCTGGACGAAACTACTGGTGAGCAAATCATCGAGCTGATGTTTAATGCGCAGGAGCGCAAGAACACCACACTGGTTCTCGTCACCCACGATCCGTCTCTGGCAGACCGTTGTCAACGCAAGATCCGGGTGCATTCCGGCACCGTTGAGGAAGAAACACCTGCTGTGCGTGAGGTACGCGCCCAATGAGCCAAAGCAACTCAAACGGTTTCCAGCCCGGCTTTGGCCTTGCTGCCCGTTTTGCCCTGCGTGAAATGCGGGGCGGCCTCAAAGGGTTTTACGTTTTCATCGCCTGTATCGCACTGGGCGTGGCCGCCATTGCTGGCGTTGCCTCCTTTTCCCGTGCGCTGACAGAAGGCATTTCAGCAGAAGGTCAGGCCATCCTTGGCGGCGACCTCGCATTCTCTCTCATTCACCGAGAAGCAACACCAGATCAGCTCGCCCACCTGCAAAGTATGGGCGACATCTCCAGAATCTCCAGCCTGCGCGCGATGGCCCGTACCGACACCGCAGGTAACCAGACACTGGTTGAGCTAAAGGCAGTTGATAATCCTTACCCGTTGATTGGTGAGTTCGACCTCTCCTCTGGCAAGGACCTGCAAGCGACCATCAACGGCAGAACAGAAGGCCTGCGCAATGCTGTGGCTGAAGTTGCCCTACTGGCACGCCTTGGTCTGGAAGTTGGTGACCAGATTGCCGTCGGCAAAACCGAGTTCCGCATCGCCGATACAATTGAGCTGGAACCGGACAAACTCTCGTCTGGCATGACAGTCGGTCCTCGCCTCCTCATCTCTCAGGAAGCATTGCAAGACACTGGCCTGATCCGCCCCGGCTCATTGGTCAACTACACGTACCGCGTCCGCATGGGCGACAACGTGCCGGAAGATCAGCTCCAGCAAGCTATTGATCGGACAAACAGTCAGTTCCCTGATGCTGGTTGGCGTATCCGCTCCAAGTTGGAAGCAGCCCCAAGCCTGCAACGGAACATTCAGCGCTTCGCCCAGTTCCTCACGCTCATCGGCATTACGTCCCTCGTGGTGGGCGGTGTTGGCGTAGCAAACGCTGTGCGCAGTTATATGGATACCCGCCGGGAAGTCATTGCCAGCTTCAAATGCCTCGGTGCATCAGGTGGCTTTGTCTTCAAAGTCTACCTTATTCAGATGATGGTGCTGGCCACTATCGGCATTATCATCGGTATGGCACTGGGCGCCTTGATCCCACTTGTCGCTATGGCAGCCTTGCAATCCATTCTGCCAATCAACGCAGTACAGGCGGTCTACCCGCTTCAGCTGCTGCTTGGCATGGCGTACGGCTACCTCACTGCCCTTGCCTTTGCCTTGTGGCCACTCGGCAGAGCACACGACATCGCACCAACCGTGCTGTTCCGTGATGAAGTCAGCACCCGCAGCCGCTATCCAAAGCCGCTGTATATCGCAGGTGCTGCGGTGACACTGGTTCTGCTTGCTGGCCTTGCCCTTGTCATGGCCTACGACAAAACCATCGCCGTCATCTTCATCGGCGCATGTACCGGCACATATCTGCTATTGCTCGTCGTGGCCCACCTCATCATGGCCGCAGCGCGGAAGGTGCCAACAGTCCGCTCTACAGAGCTGCGTCTGGCGATCACCAACATCTACCGCCCCGGCGCACTGACACCATCCGTCGTGCTCTCACTCGGCCTCGGCTTGTCACTGCTGGTTGCTTTGGCTCTGATTGATGGCAATCTACGCCGTGAACTCAATCAAGCCGCTCAGGAACAGGCTCCAAGCTTCTTCTTCGTCGATATTCAAAACCACGAAAAAGACGCCTTCGAAGCTCTCGTTACTGAAAAAGCAGCAGGCACAGAGTTCAACGCAGTTCCAATGCTGCGCGGAAACATCGTCGCGCTGAAAGACATCCCTGCCTCAGACTATCCCGCTCCACCAGAAGCGGAGTGGATCCTGCGCGGCGACCGCGGCATCACATATTCTGAAACCCTGCCTGAAAACTCCGTTGTCACAGCAGGCGAATGGTGGCCGAAGGATTACACCGGTGAACCGCTTGTCTCCTTCTCTGACGACAACGCCCGCGAGCTGGGCCTGAGTGTTGGCGATAAGATCACCGTCAACGTGCTTGGGCGTCAGATCTCTGCGAAAATTGCGAACTTCCGCACGGTGGACTGGGAAAGCATGTCCATCAACTTCGTGATGATCTTCTCGCCAAACACTTTCGCAGGCGCTCCGCACACCCATCTGGCAACCGTCGGCTGGCCGGGCGAAGCCACCTTGCAACAAGAGCTTGACCTACTGAAGGAAGTCACACAAGCCTTCCCAACCATCACGTCAATCAGAGTGAAAGATGCGATCGCACAGGTGAATGACCTTGTCGGTCAGCTGGCATGGGCCATCCGTGGCGCCTCCTCCATCACACTCCTCGCAAGTGTGCTGGTTTTGGCAGGTGCATTGGCAGCAGGTCATCAAAGCCGCATCTATGATGCAGTTATCCTGAAAACACTGGGCGCCACACGCGGACGTCTCATCAAGGCATACATTCTGGAATACCTGATCCTTGGTGGTACCACCGCAATCTTCGCCCTGTTCACCGGCTCACTGGCGGCTTACTTCATCATCACAGGTGTGATGGAAGGCAGCTTCACCCTCCTGCCCGTAACGGCCATCACCGCCATTATCGGCGCTCTCATCTTCACAGTAGGCTTCGGTTTACTGGGCACTTGGAGAGTGTTGGGAGAAAAACCTGCACCCGTTTTACGAAATCTGTAAAACTCCGTGGACTGCATCAAGTAAAAAAGCGTTGATCGACGCAGATGCAGTCCACATCTCTCAGAATTATGAGTTAACAGACCAACTCTTCTATTTTCCGGCTAAGGTCTTGCACCGCCAGCAACATTACAACTGGTTAATAATAGGGTCCGGTTTTACCAAGTTTATACCAAAAGACCTTGCTTTAAGGGGCGATTTTACAAAAATCGGCAGGGTACACTCTTGTCTTACGCCCTTTTTCCCACCATATTTGCTGATATGTAACTCGGGTCAGTCACCCGTGCTGTTTGGTATGACCAACAGCAAACACGTGTTTAACAAGAGAGAGGATCCACATGGCGACCTTCGACCGCAATAATTCTACGCGGTATGGAATGGCTGGCTCTCATGCCAATGCAGCCGCATTTGACGCTGGTCTGCGCGCCTACATGCTTCGCGTTTACAACTACATGGCAGTCGGTGTTGCAATCACCGGTGTGCTCGCACTGCTCACCTCAATGATGGCGACGACGACTGATCCATCTATGGCAGCAGCTCAGATGGGTAATACTTTGCTCACCAGCCTTGGTGTTGCACTGTATGGTAGCCCGCTGAAGTGGGTTGTTATGCTTGCTCCACTTGGTTTCGTGTTCTTCCTGAGCGCACGGATCAATAAGATGAGCGCATCCGCCGCACAAATGACCTTCTGGGCATTTGCAGCTTTGATGGGTGTTTCTCTCTCATCGATCTTCATCGTTTACACCGGCAACTCCATTGCTCGTGTATTCTTCATCTCTGCAGCTTCCTTTGGCGCGCTGAGCCTGTTCGGCTACACCACCAAGAAAGACCTCTCCGCTTGGGGTTCCTTCTTGTTCATGGGCCTGATCGGCATCATCATCGCGTCTGTGGTCAACCTCTTCCTTGCGTCTTCTGCTCTGCAGTTCGCAATCTCCGTGGTTGGCGTTCTGGTATTCGCAGGCCTCACCGCCTACGACACCCAGCAGATCAAGGAAATGTATGCAGCTGTTGATGACAGCGAAGTAGCAGGCAAGAAAGCCATTATGGGCGCGCTCCGTCTGTACCTGGACTTCATCAACCTGTTCATGATGCTTCTGTCCCTGTTCGGCAACCGCGAGTAATCACAGCAGCCATCAGGCGTACAAATCAGAAAAAGCCCGAGGCATCCGCCCCGGGCTTTTTTCTTGGCCAAATGACAGCGCAGATATAGGCTTCAAGCTGGCATCAGAAACACAATCGACTGCAGGATACCAAATGTACGGACCGCTCTCACTGTTCCATTGGTATGAACGCAAGGTTTTCCAGTTCAGAGACTTTCACAAAGCCCACCCAACCATGGCCGAGCGCTACCATATGATCGCAAGCATTGTGGCTGTCATCGCCACTATCGCCGCCGCCATCTACCTGCCAGTTCTGCTGATACCTGCAGGAACTGCCTATGTTTTGCAGTCCCCACTTAGCTACATAATCAATCGGGCCAAAGAGAAACGAAACAACGTTTACAACTCCGCATTCCCGAGTAAGCGATGGTACGCCGACTCAAATCACTGGAAACATCACCAGCTACAATTCGCAGTCGTAAAAGCTGTATTCCCTGATTTATAGCCAGTTAAATGCATCCAACACGCACAGATAACCACAACGTAACCGCTTAGTTTTCAGGGGTACAACCAAATTTCACTAGCCAAGATCAATAAGAGGTTTTATTTTCTTAACGTAGCGTACCATATGTTTTTCTAAGCAATTTTCTGCTTGTTCCAACAGCATTTGTAGGGGCAAAAAATGCCAAGACACTCGCCTTGTGCCATCGCCAATGAATTTCTGAGACGCCGAGGCAGCTCTGAATACCCATCTCAGATGTACATTCAAAAACTCGTTGCCATCGCCAACGGCTGGAACCTCGCGATCAACGGCGAGCCATTGGTGAACTCAGCTCCCCAAGCTTGGAAAAATGGCCCAGTATTTCGGCAGATATGGGATTTCATAAAGGAAGGCGGGCACAAAGGCCCCAATTGTGAAATTGCAGATCCCGTCACCGGCCAGATCGTCACTGGCCGCATCAACGGTAGTGAGCAAGACATCATTGATCACGTCTGGAAGAAGTACCGTAACTATACGCCACAGCAACTGTCAGATCTCACCCATCAAGCGAATTCTCCATGGGCCCATGCCTACTTCGAAAAGGGGAGAAACGCAGAAATCGATACAGAACGCACCCGACAATATTACATCAAACTCGCCTTAGCGGGCCGCTCTCACGCAGAAGAAGAGCAGTCCATACAAACAGCGGGTCGGATCAATGCCGCCTAACGATACATTCGAGGACACACTCGAAAAGCCACTCACTGTGGATGACATCGACGCAGCCGTCTCCAAGCTCCCTATTGAGGTGGACCCACCCGCCAAGATCGGGTTCGAGCAGCTGCTGAAAGACCGTCAGGCCCTGTCTGACGACAACACCCTGCTTCAGAACGAGCTGATGGAGCTTAAGTCACGGCTCGCGACCAAGCAGGAGCTGGACGCCCTCATCAAACCCTACGCAGGCAAAGCCTACTGGTTCATGTGCGTGTATTGCGGCACAGTTGCCCTCATCCTCGTGCTGGCAGGCTTCAAAAATGTCTATGGCAACTCGTTCAATCTGGCCGACAGCGTACTGGAGTTCCTCGTTGGCAGCACCGCAACCACTGTCATCGGCCTGGTCGGCATGGTACTCACAGGCATCTTTGTGGGCGCTCGAAAATAGCGCCCCACACGCTCTACAGCGTATCTCCGAAAAGTGGAAACCGGTTTTCGGATAAAGATACGCAAAAACAAAGACTAAAGCAGTTCATGTGTTTCAACTTAAATGCGAGCTGCTTTAATGACCGGATAACACCAGCACCTTGACTGGGAAAGCCAACGCCTGGAACCGCAAGATCAGCGCATGCATGATCGAGGTCGCATCCACCATGTGATAGTAAAGGCCGCCCCAGAACCCAAACTCACCCGCTGCAATCTGCTCACCATAATTGCTGTAGGCATTGGCAATGCACTTGCTGCCGGGAGGAATACCATTCGTATCACCGGGATAAAGCGGCTCCATGATCACCAGCAAGGTTCCCGGACGCGCAACATCCTGCGCATCCACCAGCTGATCCGTCGGGCGAAACTGACCTGAGGAGATAAAGTCCTGTGTATCCACCACGACCATCGGAATAACCTCAAACGGCCGCGATGCACAGGTGATCTCTGCCGCCATGCCAACCTTGATCACAGTAGCAGTAATCTGCCCAAAGCCCGCCTGAAACCGCCCATACCCCGTCGTAGAAGGCACGAGAATACCAGCAGGACGTAGGATCGGGCTTACAATATCACCCGGCTGAAGAATGAACTGCGTGATCACACCATCAACGCCAGCATAAACAAACTTCTTGTGATAGGCGGACTCCGCCTGATGCAGCCGCGCAATCGCACTGGTCCGCTGTGCAGGCAGGCTCACGGTGATCTTCGTCTGCACGATATCCCGGTTAGCAACAGCCGCATCCAGCTGCCCTTTGCGCACAACCACCTGATTTTCGCGCGTATCAATTTCTTTCTGCGTCACCACATCAGAATTACGCCGTTGCAGGTCCAGCGTCCGTTCCAACTCACTGACGGATTGATTATAGGCGCCTTGCGCCTGAGAGATCATGGCTTCCGCACTGATCAGCTCAGAGTTCGCCAGCTGAATCTCAGCATCAATTTCATCCACTTCACTCTGCGCCGTATCCACCTGAGCTTTCTCAGTAGAGGAATCCAGCGTAAACAGCAGTTGCCCGGCCTTCACATGCTGGTTGTTCTCCACCACCACCAGATCAACCCGCCCCGCCGTTTCCGGCAGGATGGAAACGGTGCGATACAGCGACAGCACGTTGGACGTGGTTGGGTGATAGAAGAAAACCAGCGTGATTAGCGCAATGGTCAGCATCAGCGCCCCGGTAATCCCCCAGCGCAGTTCATACCACACCGTAAAAAACGTAATCTCGTGCCCGATCCGCTTACCCTGCTTGTAGCGACGAAACAGATAGTCCGGCAGGATCGTCACGAGCGAGCAAAGAAGAAACTCAATCATTCTGTTTCTTCCCCTTTATCGTCTTGCGCAAAGAGTTGGCGATGGTGTTCAGCGGCGTCTCGTAATCCGGCAGGTTAATCGCAGCCAGCAGCAGCGCTGCAATCCAGAAGTAGTTGTTGTGCGTGAACAACGCCAACACCGCCAGTAGGGCCACGATCTGCATATGCGACCGCCCATACTTGTGCGCCATCTTCTCTGGCAGGGCATGTAGGGAAAAGTAAAAGACACCCGCCAGCAACACCGCACCAATGGCGATGAAGATGGTGACCACCATCAAAACATCTGTACTGCCCGGTGCAGTGATGAAGATAGGAAGATGCCCAGCGAATTGCTCATGTTCGCCACCAGAAGCCATAGCTTGTACCGCTCGTCTCTCAGGGGTTGCATGGTGCCAGCGCAGAACGCGGACGGAATGGAGCATCTTTCATGCCCCATTCATGGTTACCCTGAGAGAAACAAATCGGGAGAAACTCGGCGAAAATGGAAGGTTTCGAGCCTTAAGGTAAAGGCCCACTAAGCGAAAACAGATGAATTGAAATCAAACGACAGCCAGCTCTTCCCGCGCCTTCAAAAAGAGCGGCGCCAGCGCCTGCGACAACGCAAAGCTCTTCTCCGCATCTGCTTCCGTGTAGGCATGGTCCGCATCCAGCAGGTTCACTGTGCCAATCACCTCGCCAGATGCCACCACTGGCAAATTCAGAGTTGCCCCCAGCCCCATGGCAGCAATCTTCTCATGGTCAGGAAAGTAGTCCTTCACATCTTCAATGGTGTATCCAAGAAACGGCTTCTGCTGCACAAGCACGCGCTCATACCAGCCACCTTCTTTTTCAATCGGCTTGGTGCCGGAGGTGCCATAAGAGCCTTCCGCGCTGGAAAACAACCGCACCACATGGCTCCCGTCAGGATGCGTCACCGTAAGCGTAAACAGCTTGTATCCGGGAAACTTGGAGAACAACACGCCCACTTTCTGTGCGGCCTCCTGCAAGCTGGAGCTCTCTGCGACAGCCTGCACAAACTCAATCTGATCAACCACTTCAAATACCTGCAATTGTGAAATGCAGATACTGTAACTCCTCCGTGCTGGCCATCAAGTCAGAGAAACTCAACTAAGCCTCATTCAAAGATCAGCCACGCTTCAGCTCTTTGAGATCATTGTCGTCCGTATAGAACTTGTCGTCGATACAGCACTCAGCTCGCAAAAACTGCAGAACTTCATCCAACTGCTCAAACTGAGCCACACAGTAAAGCACCCGCCCCTCACGCCGCTGTTTGATCAAGCCTGCAGAGGCCAAACCAGACAGATGATGCGACAGTGTTGAGCCCGGAATCTCCAGTTCTTCCTGCAATGTACCCACCGCGAGGCCTTTATAGCCAGCTTTTACAAGCCGTTTATAAATTGCAAGACGCGTTACATGACCAAGTTCTTTCAAGGCCTTAGCAGTTTTTTCGATATCCATCTCATTCACCAGAATTTCTTATATTTCGACATTACTAGAAATATCTTGACATGAAAACCTATTATTCTATTATTTCGACAAATCCGGAAATATCGTAATAAGGATCATACCCAATGTCACTGTCCTCTGAAATGCTCATAAGCAGCCTGGAAATGTTCGCAGTGCTTGCTGTGGAACTGACGATCCTCTTTCTGGCGATCAGTTACTTCGTCGGCATCTTGCAGGAATACATTCCGCCAAGCCGCGTGCAGAAGATCCTCAGCAGTCAAAACGGCAAAGGCTATGTCACAGCAGCAGCGCTTGGCGTCATCACCCCATTCTGCTCCTGCTCCACCATCCCGTTCCTGAAAGGCCTGCTCCGTGCCCGCGCCGGCTTTGGCACCATGATGGTGTTCCTGTTTGCCAGCCCACTGCTTAACCCGATTATCATCGGCTTGTTCGCGGTGACTTTCGGTCTGGGAGTCACAGTGTTCTACTTCACCATCGCATTGGCGGTTTCCATCATCGCAGGTTACACGCTTGAAAAGCTTGGCTTCGAAAGGTTTGTGAAACCAGAAGCCTACGCGGCCCCATCCACCTCTTCATGCGGCAACAGCTGCAGCGGAAGTGCGCCAGTTCAAAGCAAATGGGCAAGGGTATGGAACTCAACATGGGCAGACTTCAAAAAAGTCCTGCCATACCTCATCGGCGGCATCGCCATCGGCTCAATGATTTATGGCTTCATGCCAACAGATCTGGTGTCCTCTTGGGCGGGTGAAAACAATCCACTCGCAATCCCTGTGGCCGCTATCATCGGCATCCCGCTCTACATCAGAGCAGAAGCCGTGATCCCCCTCACCGCAGCACTTGCAGGCAAAGGCATGGGCCTCGGCGCAATCATGGCTCTCATCATCGGCAGCGCAGGTGCCAGCCTGACAGAGGTAATCTTGCTGAAATCCCTCTTCAAAAACCAGATGATCGCCGCCTTCCTGGTCGTGATCCTGGGAATGGCCGTCAGCGCAGGCGTACTCTATTCGCTGATCTTTTGACCCTAGAAACCTCAAAAACCCTGCAACTCACGCAGATCAGACCCTACTAACAATCAGGTTAGTGGGGGGCTTAAGATTAGAAGCCGCACAAATTTTCGCCCTCAAGATTAGAAACTTAAATTAAGCCACCGATGACATACAGCGCAAATCAGGAGCACGCTGACAAGACAAACCTACATTATTCTTGCGATCGAGAAACACGCCTGAACAATGCTGGCTAAGCATAAGAAAACCCGTTGAGAAAATCATCGCGAGATTGTTTCATATATCTAATATTTTCTTGTAAGGGGCATGGGTTGTCTCCCCATTCCCTTACCACGCTTCTTACGAGCAAACTTCCTTGGTCGATTGCGTACGATCTTGCCTTGCACCTAAGTAGAGCCACAGTGGGGTCTCGTTTACTGGCAGTCGTGACGATTCATAGTGAAATCACCCATGAAGTTATCTTTCAGATCTGTGTAATGATAGATTAAGGTGAACTTGGCTTTTTGGACAATGGGCTGGCTACACATGACTTGTACAATCGGCTGTTTTAAAGAGTTTTTGTCCTCCTCTGTCAGCACAAACCATTCGCCACCTGTATCCAGCGTGTATCTGTATGTCAGCGTTTTTTTGGCTGCGTTTACATCAGCGCCCACCCACATGGTATATTCATCAACCTTCATAGGCATTTGTTCAAATGCGGGCTGTAGACTTTTCAAAATGGCCGCTTCTAACTGTTGGTCTGAGCTATTTGCCCAAAACTGTTTAACTAGTCCGCGGGCACCTACAAAACTAGCACCGATGACAAGTGCTATTAAAATTTTCCTAGCACCATTTTTAATTTTGCCATCAGTTCTCAAAAAATACATTATCGCCATCCTGTGAAAACCATTTTAAAGCCTGCCGAGCAACCAGTAGGGCATGATAACATCATGCATGGTGAAGGATAGATACTTCGATTCTGGCAAAAGATGTCGAGATCATTCTAGCGTAGCGTACTATTTGGGCATTTATCAGAAATGCCCGTAACTGGTCAGCTCATTCTCTCAGCGTTATGTCCAGTCTCAGCAGAGTCTCAATTAACTTGAGCTGATAATCGAGGTAATCTCAAGTCGCAACAAGTAGCGGCTGATTTCTAATCTCGAATGATCTCCAGGAAGTCTGGGCCAAACCGTTCTAGTTTGGACTCACCAACACCAGAAATCTCCAACATCTCTTCAAGCCGCTGAGGACGTTCAACGGCCATTTCAATCAGGGTCTTATCATTGAAGATCACATAAGGAGGCACATTCCGCTCTCGCGCCAGTTCCATCCGCCGCGCTCGAAGTTTCTCAAACAGCTCCTGATCCGCAATGTCCTCAATCTGAGCCCGCGCTGGCGTCTTAGTCCGGCGCTCCATCTTCGCAGAGTTGGCAAGCTGGTCCACCTTCAACTCAATGGTCCGGCGTTCCTTCAAGAACTCCATGCCCAGCGCCGTCATCTTCAAAGCCCCATGAGCATCGTGATCAGCATAGATCAGGCCAGCAGCCAGCAGCTGCCGGGCAATGGCGTTCCACTTGATCTTGTCGAACTCACCGCCAATGTTGAACGTCGACAGCTGGTCATGCCCACGTGAGATGATCCGCTCACTCGCATTACCAAGCAGAACATCAATCACGTAGTTCGCCCCAAAGCTCTGCCCCGTGCGCAAAATGCAGGAGAGCAGCTTCTGCGCGGCAATAGTCCCATCCATAGTCTTCGGCGGATTCAAACAGGTATCGCAGTTACCACAAGGCTCGCACTCATCGCCAAAGTAGCGCAGCAGAACAGAGCGCCGACAGGTCGCCGTCTCACAGTAAGCGAGGAAAGACCGCAGCTTCTGCCGTTCAATCTGCTTCTGGCTCTCTGGCGCTTCACTTCGGTCAATCATCTGGTTCAGGAACACAACATCCTGCATACCATAAACCAGCCACGCCTCAGACGGCAGGCCATCACGCCCAGCGCGGCCCGTCTCCTGATAATAAGCCTCAATGTTCTTCGGAAGGTCCAAATGCGCCACAAACCGCACGTTGGGTTTATCAATGCCCATACCAAACGCGACCGTGGCAACCATGATCATGCCTTCTTCTTTGATGAAGCGATCCTGATTGGCCTCACGTACGGAACTGTCAAAACCCGCATGATAAGGCAGCGCATCAAAGCCCTCATCAACCAACCACGCGGCAGTCTCCTCCACCTTCTTGCGGGACAGGCAGTAGATGATGCCACTCTCACCAGCTGGTCGATCTTTCAGGAAACGCCGCAACTGCTGCTTCGGATTACTCTTGATGCCAACGGTGTAGGTGATGTTGGGCCGGTCAAACCCAGAGGAAATCAAGCGCGGCAAATCAAGCCGTTCTTGAATGTCCTTCCGCGTCGGCTCATCCGCAGTCGCCGTCACAGCAAGGCAAGGCACACCCTCAAGCTTCGCCCGTACATTGGTCAGCTCGCGATACTCAGGCCGGAAATCATGGCCCCACTGGCTGATACAGTGCGCTTCATCAATCGCCAGCAGCGCGATCAGCCCACGCTGGTTCAGCTCTTCCAGCAAACCAACAAACTCAGGCCGCACCAACCGTTCCGGCGCCACATACAGCAGATCCAGCTCCCCAGCCCGTAAATCCCGATAAGCAGCCTGAATGTCCTCACGAGAAAGCGCGGAGTTGATAGACGTCGCTCGCACCCCAAGCTCGCGCAGTGTCGCAATTTGGTCCTGCATCAGCGCAATCAGCGGAGAAACAACAACACCCACCCCACGGCGACACAAAGCAGGCACCTGATAACACAGCGACTTACCCGCCCCTGTCGGCATAAGAACACAGCAGCTCTCACCAGCCATTACGCTATCAATCACAACCTGCTGATTGCCACGAAACGCGTCATAGCCAAATACTTTTTTCAGAACATCATGTGGCGAGGCAACAATATCTTGCGTGAGTGTCATGAGCAGCAGCACTTACCTAAAGGGATTTGAAGGGCGTTTCCTAACCTCTACCGGTCTGAAGCAAGCACGCAAGGCTTATCTGCTGCTCGAGCACAAAATCTTACCATGACCCTTAAGGCGCACGGCCTCACTCCGTCTCACCGATACTTCGCAGCAGAAATAAACTCACCAAAGGTTTCGCACCAGACCAGCACGGTGTTGTAGGTCTCAATATCAACGCCCTCAGGCACATTCAGCAGGAAGCCGTCGAAGGTTTTGACATCACCAATCAGCACAGAGTTGTCCTTGATTGGTAGGAACTCATCTTCATGCTCAACGAACTCAGGGACCAGATAAACCTTGTAATCCGGACCCGGTGCGAGACGCCCCTGATGAACGATCATCTCTGGAGAGATACTCACCTTGCCCTCACCCCAATGCAGGAAGTCACTGCCACGCTGGTCGCGGCTGAACTCCGCAGTGTACTGCGCGTTCTGGGCTTTCTGCTCCAGCACGGCGGTCTCAGGAGAATCCGGTGCAGTCAGGATAGGCAAAAAGTAGATCCCAAGCGCAAAGCCAACAACAAGCACTATGGTGTGCGAAACGAGCAATGCAACAAAACGGATCATAGGAGTTCTTTCGGTTTACATGGTCAAAATCATTATGATCATAAAAGCGATCACATCAAAGTGTCTAGCAACCACGTATGAGGATGGCAACAAAGCTACCTCATTGTAATCAATCCCAAAATCTCAAAACACTGTGAAATACCGTGAAGAGCCCACTGTTTCCTAATCAGTGCTCATATCACCTCAAAACACCCTTCTCTCACACACAAAATATTATCAATTTCAACAGGTTAACACTATCCACTCTAACCAAATGAGTGACCTTAGCCTGTTTATCCATGAAATATGCAGACTTAACATTCATCAAGTAGATTTACCTAAATGCTGTTTAGCCTCAGCCCTTTAACCCCTAGGACAAAAGGTCTGAATTATGAGCGAAAAAACTTTATACGAACGCCTCGGCGGCTATGACGCGATTTCTGCAGTCGTCAACAACCTCCTCCCACGCCTACAGAGCGATGAGCTGCTCGGACGCTTCTGGCAGAACCGCGGTGATGATGGGATCGCCAGAGAAAAGCAGCTCCTGATTGATTATCTGGCAAACAGCGCCGGCGGACCTTTGTACTACACAGGCCGTGATATGGTGATCACACACACTGGCATGGGCATCACCGAAGCAGATTGGGATGTGTTTTTAGCCCACCTGAAAGCCACTCTGGAAGCCTTCAGCCTGCCAGAAGCTGAGTTCAACGACACCGTTGGGTTCGTGAGCAGCCTGAAAGAAGAAATTCTGGTTTAGCACCCCGATTATTTTCCAGAGCATTTAAACGCGCATCCCCCGGAATCAGGCCAATTTAGGACCGGCCGGGTGATGCTTCCTTCCGCACAACCCACCCATTGCACATTTGACTTAGCGGCAGCTTTACCTCACAGTTTCAGAGAGTTCATTTTTCTGCCCATTGCGACACCCACAAAGTTTCATCATGCCGCTTTCATTGAGTGCCTATCTTAGTCTCGGGTTAGCTATTGCAAGCGTCCCGCTCATCACACAGCGATGGGTGCCGCTCACCTTATTCGCTCTCTCGCTGGTTCTTGCAGTCACCGCAGGCGTATTGAATGCAACCGGGCTCCTGCTCGTTCTCAGCTGGGCTGTGGTCTGTGCTGTCCTCTTCCAGCAAAAGCACCCTTTCTGGCTTTATTATGTGATGGTTGGTCTGCTGTTGCTGGCAGGGCATCTGGTGATGACGCATGAAGCTCCCGGCTTTCACAATCTTCAGGTCCTGTCTGGTGCAAAAACCAGCCCGGATGCTGTGCCATACTCGCTTTACCTCAATTTCGATAAGGCAGCTCTGGGCTTCCTGCTGTTTCTCTTTGCGGCACCCCGCATCCGCACAGCCAAAGACTGGCTCCGCAGCCTGCGCATAACACTGCTGTTCTTCATTCCGGCAGCGGCAGTGTTGATCGGCGCAACCTACGCCGCAGGGCTGGTGGTGTTCGACCCGAAACTGGTGCCCTTCTTACCAATCTGGATTTTCGCAAACTTGCTGTTCACCTGCGTGGCAGAAGAGGTCTTCTTTCGCCAGTTCATCATGGGCCAGCTGATGGAAAAGCTCGGGCGCAGCTTTTGGGCAGGCACCGCGGCACTCGTAATCTCCTCACTCCACTTCGCCTACTACCATCTGGATGGCGGCCTGCCTTACGCAGCCTTTGCCTTCGTCGCCGGGCTGTTCTACGGCGCCACCTTCTGGAAATCAGGTCGTGTAGAAGCCGCCATAGGCGTCCACTTCCTCGTCAACCTTACCCACATCCTCTTTTTCACCTACCCCATGTTGGCGAAGTAAGGCAGGCAACCACCCACGATACCTTTTCCGTAAGGGAATGCTGCTAAACATTGCTCTGTAACGTGCTCGCACTTCAAGGCCTCGAGCTCTCGGAACAAAGGGTGGCTGAATGTCCAGATCGCAAACGAGGCTAACACCACGTTCAATCATCGCTGCAACGAGTGGAAACGTTCTGGAATGGTATGACTTCACCGTTTACAGCTTCCTCACAGCAACGATTGCCACCCAGTTTTTCCCGCTAGAAAACAGAGTGGCTTCACTGCTTTCTGCATTCGCCGTGCTGGCTGTCGGATATGCTGCGCGCCCTATCGGCAGTGTAATCTTTGGCCATATTGGAGACCGTGTGGGCCGGAAGACGGCCATGATGATCTCCGTCCTGCTGATGGGCGGAGGCTCTCTCGCGATTGCCGTGCTACCCACATATGATCAAATTGGGATCGCCGCAGCCATACTTCTGGTCTTGGTGAGGATTGTTCAGGGCATTGCCGTGGCCGGAGAATACACAGCCTCTGGCGTCCTTCTGGTGGAACAAGCAGAGCCAGAACGCCGGGCATTAACAGGAGCATGGATTGCATGCGCCATGATATCCGGCTGCCTTGTCGGCTCGGCTGTCCCAGCCGGTATCAGCCTCCTTCTTTCTGCCGAACAGATGGCGGATTGGGGATGGCGTCTGGCTTTTGGTTTCGGCACGCTGGTCGCAATCTTCAGCGCGGTTATCAGGCGAAACATCACCGATACAGTGCTGGACGAAGACCCGGCAGATAACTCATCACCTGTCTGGCAAAGCCTGCGGGATCATTCTGGTTTGATCGGGCAAATGATTTTGCTGCTCATTCCAACCGCTGTGATTTACTTTGTAATTTACGTCTATGCAGTCTCGTATTTAAGCGCGGAGCCAGGCTTTGGCGCATCTACGGCACTCAATGTCACAACACTCAACCTGATTGTTATGGCTCTGTTTATTCCGGTTTGCGGACTAGCTGCGGACCGGTTTGGGTTGCGGCCAGCTTTTCTCGCAGGGGCATTGGCAACCTTCATCCTCGCGGGCCCTTGCTGGTGGCTTATGCTCCAAGAGGACATCACATCCGTTTTTCTTGGGCAGTTCGGTCTCACCTTAACAAGCACAGTCGGATGGGCACTCTCCATCACAGCCCTCACCCTAATGGCGCCGGATCACTTACGCTGCAGCGTTGTCGCGCTCGGATACAATCTCAGCATGGCCCTCTTTGGCGGCACCACCCCAATCGTCGCCACATATCTGGTAACCCAGACCGGCAAGGACTACGCCCCCGTCTACTACATCCTCATTGCAGTCCTCATCTCCCTCCCAATCATCTGGCGTCTGCCCAAACTGATCGCCACAACACGGCTGCAGAACGCTTTGGCATAACGTTCAGCACCTCATGTTTAAGCGAGCCCTCTAATGCAAAAAGTAATGTGTAAAGCTGAAAATACGCTGCTCATCAAAGGGATGCTTTCTCCTATTTGATAGGAAGATAGACATCTCCGTTACGCGTACATTACCATCACTGTAATGACCGTTGAGCCCCCCTCATAAAGGCCAGCATAAACAACATCTCAGTGCGGAGCGCGCGCTGATACGATCCAATGGGAGATTCCGCATGACACAACGCACTTCACCAAACATGGGCGAGTTCCTGCATCTACGTGGTCAGAACCTGTCTAAGGGTGAACCGATTGCGTTACCTTTGGTGCAGAGCTCAATGTACCATCTTCCAGGATTACCTGAGGACTTTCCAAACTATGGTCGTGTCAGCAACCCGACATGGACCCAGCTTGAACATGCGCTCGCTCATCTCGAAGCAGCGCCTTGCCTTTGTTTTCCGTCCGGAATGGCTGCAATTTCTGCGGCTCTTTTCGCAACGCTCAAAGCAGGTGATCGACTACTGGTCCCGGCAGATGGGTATTATGTAACCCGCATCCTCTCCAGCCAGTTTCTGGCTAAGTTCGGCGTTGAAGTCGTTGAGCGCGACACCGCCGAATTCACCACAGGCGGCTTTGATGGCTTTAACGTTGTGTTTCTGGAAACACCTTCAAATCCGGGCCTCGACCTGCTGGATCTAACAGCAATTGCGTCTGCTGTACGCGCCGCAGGTGGTATCACGATTTGCGACAACACAACCCTGACACCACTTGGTCAGCGACCATTAGATTTTGGTGTAGACCTTGTCGTCTCCTCAGACACTAAATCCATGGCAGGCCATTCCGACGCCCTGATGGGTCATGTCGCCAGCCGAAACACTGAGATATTAAAAGCTGTCGAAGAGTGGCGAAAGTTTTCCGGCTGCATCCCCGGCCCGCAAGAAGCATGGCTGTTGCATCGAGGCCTCGAAACGCTGGATGTGCGCTATGATCGAATGTGTACGTCTGCAGCCCTGCTCGCAGAGCGTCTTGCAAATCATTCAGCCGTAAAGTCTATTCGTTTCCCTGGTTTGGAAACGGACCCAGCCCACGCATTGGCCAAAGCGCAGCAAACACGGTTTGGATTCTTGATATCCCTCACGCTTGAAACAGAAGCCCAGGCTGAACAGTTCATCAATTCATGCACCCTCTTGCGCCCTGCCACCTCATTTGGCGGCGTTCACAGCTCAGCAGAACGCCGCGCCCGCTGGGGAGACGCAGTAGATCCCGCCTTCATCCGCTTATCCGTGGGGTGCGAGCCGGTAGAGGAACTCTGGCAGGCCTTTTCAGAAGCCCTGGAGCAAGTCTCTTAAGAGACGAACTCAACCCACGACGGGCAGTTTCTCAGACTGTCCGTCTCCCCCATCCTCATCACAGTCCTCGCCTCCCTCTCAATCCATTCCAACACCTACCCCTAATCCAAAGCTCGAATATCCGGTTGGCGCCACAGAACGAAAATAAGCCCCAGCGCAATGGCAAAGCAGGCGATGCCCGCGATAAACACGCCATGAATGTTAGCGGTCATTAAAGAAGCACCAGCAATAGCAAGCAGGAACTGACCTCCCGTCGAGCTCGATATGGTGATCCCCATAATCCAGCCTTGCTCGCTTTCATCAACAGCAGCAGAGAACAAGGAAAACATGAGAGGCAGGGTAAGCGCAAAGGCCGCTACGATTGGCACTGTCAGGAGATAGGAGAGCCAGGCCACATCATTCACCGTAAAGGCCAGGAGCCCAACTCCCATCACAGTCACACTCACAGCAATCGTCGCCACCTTAGAAAATCGTTGGGATATTGGCCCAACCAGAAGCGCACTTACAAGAGCCAGAACCGATCCAAAAATGATCAGGAGAATGCTGTTTTGAAGCGTATCGAACCCAAAGCGCAACACCATGTAGTTATTGAGATAAATATAAAAGGCGCTCAGCCCGACCTCTATAAAGAGGAAAACAGCGCACAGCTTCAGAATTGTAGGCCTTGAATGTGCCCGCCAAAGAACAAGAAAGACCTCTGACAGGCCAAAATCTATCTTGCGGCGTGTCTGGTTTGTTTCCTCAAAGAAAACAATGATCAAGACAATATTGATCAGGATCAGCACCAGCGCTGCATAAAAGGGCAGTTCAAGCGAAGCATAACTGCCCATGATGGAGGGATCACTAAGCACTCCCGCAAATAGCGGCCCCACAATCAGGCCAATGGCAATGGCTGCTGTCACATACCCCATATTCCGGTTTCTTTCTGCGCCCGTACAGCTGAGATCAACAAGAGCAGCTTGTGCGATTGGCTGATTGCCTGCAGCGAACCCGGTAATTGCACGCGCAAGCACCAGCAAAGCCAGGTTTGACCAAAGCAGCGCAACCACTGCCAGCCCATATCCGAACAAGGCACCAAACAGGCAAATAAGGATGGCCTTCTTACGCCCGATATAATCGGAAAGCTTGGAAATATAGGCGCCGCCAAAAAACCAGCTGATGTAGAACGCTCCGGTCAAGAGACTGAAATCAATCTCCCGGATTGCAAGAGAATCTCCAAGGGGAACAAAGGTGCTGCCAGGCACCATCACAAGGCTATTGACGATCGGAAAAATCAGCCCTTGCCCCATAACATCCACGAGGACAAGGAGAAGCAATGCAATTCGAGACCAACCCATCGCTTCACGCCTTTCGCGCTTCACATCAGCAAAGCATCATTCTGAAAATCGACAGATGCTCACCAGAGCTATCCGGTAGCGGACCAACCGTCCGCCAACTCACTCCACCACGCGCAAGTGCTTTTTCTTCTCAAGCACCTTCAGCACGTTGGCTAGGTCGTGGCCGCGTTTGAGGATCATGCCGCCGGTGCCAACAACGCAGTAGGCGCCTTGTTTGCGAGCAAGCTTGGGGTCTTTTTCAATACGGTAGAGCGGCATTTCGCTGGCACGGCGGAAAATGGCAAAGATCGCCTTGTCTGTGCCATGGCCGATGGCGTAATCACGCCACTCGCCGCTGGCAACCATGCGTCCGTACAGCCTGAGGATCTGATCGAGTTCCGTTCGATGAAAAGCAACTATCGGTTTCGGGAGGTTCGTTTTTTGTTGAACGGCTGCGTTGTTGGCGCCACCATCAAGAGAGCGAACGCTCCCGGACACTATTGCAATATCATCTCCTTCACTCATGAAGGCCTCCTGCGTTCAGATCCTGTGGTTGGACATCCCGGAGAAAGCAGAATATCGGCTCTCGCATCGCGGATGCGCCGAGGCAATCTGGTTGAGCACGCAGCGTGAATTTGAAAATCCGCGACGCATGCTAAGCCATCGGCAACCCCATTTTACCACATAATTCGCCCATCCTGCGGCAAAGCCTGAAAGAACGCAAGGGAGCCTCCTTTTGTTGCCCGGCAAAGGACCCCGTGAGAATTCAGAGTACACGCTAAAATTGTCACAGTAGTTTCTCTATTTCGCCCCAATTGGGTCATTGAGGAGCCACGAATGCCAGCCAAATTATCGTTGTTGCCCAAGCAAGTTCGGTTCTGTGGAGCTGTGGTGAAGACTCTCACCCCTACCCCCCGTTGACCCACTCGTCACAGTGCTGAAGGAGAACCGAACCGCTTCCCCCTACAACTTATCGCTGCGATAAACCGCTGGCTCTTAATCAGTGAGACCAAGGGACAGGCCACCACCCCCAAGTAGTTTCGGTTGGCTGGTACAATCCCATATTCCAGCCAAAAGCCTCGCAGCATCCCGCGCCAGCTTATTGGCATTCTTGGTCGCACGCGCATCCACGTAACCGACGTGACAAGTCTTCCCCTGCCCCAGCTGAGTGATCACCAGCACCTGCCCGCGATAATACCCGTCCGCATCCGCTTTATCATCCCCCGCAACATCCGCCGGAATGTCCGTATGCCACCGCAAAATCGTTGCCACAGGCTCACCACCTTCCAGCACCCACTCAATGGTGGAGCCAAGCCGGTTCCACGGACTCAGGCCTTGTGTCGCCGCAGGTTCATCTCGCGCCTGCTCGCCATAACTGACTAAGAACCGCAAATCACCCTCAGCCACGTAAACGGGGATACCGTTATACCCCTGACACATCCACACAGCAGAGCCCACTGCATTTTCGGGGGTGTCTTGAAGCTCGCATGTCTCGTTTAAATCCAGCGTGGAATAAACACTCTCGGCTAAAGCGGTGGTGCAAACAAAAATTCCGGTCATGGCAACAATGAGGAACTGAAAATTCTTCAACATTAAGCACCCACTTATCCCAGAGTTATTCGTCAGGAATTACTTGAACGAATTACGCAAGCTCGACTGCGAAATATATCTTGCAACAGGCCGATGCCCCTGTAATACAGGCAGCAAATGAAATTGGAGTATACATAAATGCGTATCGATCGTATTCCTGTCGGTAAGAACCCACCTGAGGACGTCAATGTCATTATTGAAGTTCCAGTTGGCGGTGAGCCGATCAAATACGAGATGGAAAAAGAATCCGGCGCAATGTACGTCGATCGCTTCCTCTACACCCCTATGCGTTACCCGGGCAACTACGGCTTCGTTCCACACACCCTGTGCGGTGATGGCGATCCAATCGACGTAGTTGTTGTGAACCAGCGCCCAATCGTTCCAGGCGCCGTCATGAGCTGCCGTCCGATCGGCGTTCTGGTCATGGAAGACGAGTCCGGTCAGGATGAGAAAATCATCGCTGTCCCAAGCAGCAAGCTGACCCGTCGTTACGAATCCGTACACAACATCGAAGACCTGCCTGAAATCACCATCAAGCAGATTGAGCACTTCTTCGAGCACTACAAAGATCTTGAGCCAAACAAATGGGTGAAGATCACTGGCATTCACGGTGCGGACGAAGCAAAGCGTCTGATCGTAGAAAGCATCGAGCGCTACAACAAAGAAGAAGGCTAACCCCCTCTCTTTGTGACTGACACAAAAAAGCCCGGAGCTGCGTAGAGCCCCGGGCTTTTTTCATATCAAAACGAAGCGCTGGAACCTCAGCTCTTGCGAGGAAGCACCAGACCGCACAGCGTGATAAACACCATCGCACTCGCATAAATCGCATTCAGTCCAGCAAACGACAGACCAAAGATGCGGAACTGTGCAACAGAGCAGCTCACAACCTTAGTGGTCGCAAGGCTCTGCAGCATGTTGGAAGCAGATCCCAGCTCCATGCTGCCACCAGCGGCACAATCATTCGGCCCAAGCCAGAGTTCCCACTCTGCGCCAGCCTGATAGATGCCAACACCGCCGCCATACAGAAAACCACCAGCCGCACCCAGCAGCGCCAGCACAGAAACCCAGCGCAGCTTCTCGGTCCGGGTAAAGATCAGCGCCAGAATACCCAGCACCAGACCAGCGTAGTACGGATTACGCTGAATGAGACACAGCGGGCATGGCTTGAAACCACCAATAAGCTCAAAACCCCACGCGGTCGCCAACGCTGTGGCACTACCCAGTGTCACCAGCGCAGCACCAGAGGTGAGCGGATCTTTCAGAAGCAGCGCAAAAAAGCGTCCTAGCATTTCCAGTTAACCTCTCCTGCGCATTCCCGAGGCTCCAAACCAGCACTCCAAAGAACACGCGCCACAAAACAGATTAAAGCAACTGTCCCATTCTCAAAGAAACGACAGCCGCTTTAAAGAAACTTGATCAGAGCGAAACCACCAACCAGCAGCACCACAAACACAGTGAACACCAGCCCCAGCCGCTTTTCGATGAAATCCCGAATTGCTGGTCCAAACAGGTACAAAAGCCCTGCGACCGCAAAAAACCGAATTCCACGAGAGACAATGCTCGCCGCAATGAATACTGGGAGATTCAGAGCAAAAACACCACTCGCAATAGTTATTACTTTGTACGGAAATGGCGTCAAACCAGCGATAAACACAAACCACCAGCCCCAGTCCTCAAAGATTTGCTTAAACTGGTCAAACTTATCCATGTAACCGTAAAACGCGAGGATCGGTTTCGCCACTTCCTCAAACAAGACGGCACCAATGAGATACCCCAGCAAACCACCCAGAACAGAAGCCACAGTACACAGCGCAGCATAAAACCAGGCTCGCCGACGTTTGCTCACACACATCGGGATGAGAAGCAGGTCAGGCGGAAGCGGAAAGACAGAGCTTTCCACAAAGGCGACAGCGCTCAGCGCATGGGGTGCACGTGGTCCCGCAGCAAGGGAAAGTGTCCAGTCATAAAGGCGACGCAACATAAGTCAGCGATGCTCCAAACAATCATTCATTCAAGCGAAGAATATGGTTCATTTCGCAATGCGGTAACATTCAATAACAGCCCCACGCTGGAGTCCTACCTCAATCATCAGCAGCAATCACAGGATTATGGCCGGAAATATGACCTCACCCCCCTTATCCCCCGTAAATATATATAAGTATAGGCTGACAAATGCTGTGGTTAGCTGAATCAAAATATTGACGTCACACCCCATCTCGATATATTCCGCCCTTACCAACCGTTGCCCCCGTGGCGGAACTGGTAGACGCGCCGGATTCAAAATCCGGTTTCTTCGGAAGTGCCAGTTCGAGTCTGGCCGGGGGCACCACTCTTCTCTTCCCCAAAATTTAAGCGCTTTTATCCAACACCACACATGCGTCTTGAGCTCTCTGCGACCTCACGCCAGCGGGTGATGGTCTTCCACCAGCTTCTGCAGGCGCTCTTCCAGCACGTGGGTATAAATCTGTGTTGTTGAGATGTCCGCATGACCAAGCAGCTGCTGCACCACACGCAGGTCAGCGCCATTTTGCAACAGGTGCGAGGCGAAGGCATGGCGGAGCACGTGCGGAGAAACCTTGTTGCGGTCAATATCCGCTTCCAACGCAAGTGCCTTCAAGTCTCGCCCAAACGCCTGACGCGTAAAGTGCCCGCTCTCACCATGAGAGGGAAACAGCCATACGCTGTCCGCATAAGCCCCTAAAGATGCACGCAGCCGCACATACTCAACCATGGCCTTCTGTGAACGGGGAGACAGTGGAACAGCTCGCTCCTTACCGCCCTTTCCTTTCACGGTGATAAGACGGCTGTCACGAATAGCCGCTGACACTGGCAGGGAAACAAGTTCGGAAACACGCAGACCCGTCGCATAAAGCACTTCCAGCAATGTATAGACACGTGCAGCTCTGATCTGCTTTGCATCACTATCATGCGTGATAGTAGCCAACTGTTCTGCCTTGCCGATCAGCCGATCCACCTCTTCCTCACTCAACACACCGGGAAGAGTTGAGGCTTTACGCGGAGAAGCGACGGTTCGGGTTGGATCATCATCACGAATATCCTCGGCATAACAGAACTGGTAGAACTGCCGAAGAGCCGAAAGACGCCGCGCCTGAGAGGACGCCGCAAACCCGCGGTCAGTAAGGTCAGAGAGATAGGCACGGACATCCGTGACCTGCACAGCAAGCAGATCCACACCTTGCGTACTCAGGAAACTATCAAAATCTTCCAGGTCAGTTCGGTAGCTTTCCAACGTATTGAACGCACTGACGCGCTCAACGCTTAACATTTCAAAAAAGCGTTCAGTCTCAAGAGTTCGACGCATAAAAAGCCTATTCGAAGCCTTCCTTTTGGATTTCGACGATAATTTCACGTGGCTCCGGCTCAACGTAGCTGACAAGCAGATACATGCTCAGCACAGCGCCAGTAACGATCAAACCTATGATAGACAGCAATCGCATCAATGTTGGCATGGCAGAACCGGATGCTCCCGTATAAATCTGGATACCCCTAGATCACCCGCAGATGGTGGGGTGTAGCAGTATACTTCACAATCAAAAATAGACCGTTTCACTGTGAAGGTTCAACCCGAAGGCACCCAGTGTACCGCGTATTTTGCGATATCCTCCAGGCCTGTGAAGGGGCACCTACGGTTTCTGTAGAAAATTAGCAGTTAAATGCTGGCAAACACTCTTGGTCTAGAACCTTGACAGGACAAGGTGTGATAATGTCAAAGCGTAAGTAAGAGTAGATGAATCGGCGAGGGCGTGGCGTGACTGCAAACGACACAAAGTCAGACAAAAAACGTCAACGACAGCAAGATATTTTGAAGCGCCTCGGCACTAAGCCAATTGTACTTGTTGGCATTATGGGCTGTGGCAAATCCACAGTAGGTCGCCGTTTGGCTCAATATCTCGCTCTCAATTTTATTGATGCAGACTCAGAGATTGAAAAAGCAGCAGATCGTTCTATCTCAGAGATATTCGCTGAACACGGTGAAAGCTATTTCCGGCAAGGTGAAAAGCGTGTCATTGCACGCCTGTTGGACGAAGGACCACAAGTCCTCGCAACAGGTGGCGGTGCCTTCATCAATGAAGAGACACGCTCCCGCATCAAGGAAAAGGGCATCTCCATCTGGATGAAGGCTGAGCTGTCTGTCATCATGACCCGCGTGCGCAAGCGCCCTACCCGGCCATTGCTGCAGACTGCGGATCCTGAAGCAACCATGCAAAAGCTGATGGATGAGCGCTATCCGATCTATGAAGAAGCGGACATGGCAATCTGGTCGCGTGATGTGACCCATGAAGCAGTTATGGAAGAAATCCTGATCGCTCTGGAAAAAGGACTACCGCCTCTCTCTGATGAGGCATCTGAAAATAACGAGGTTGGAAAGTGACAGAAGAAAATAACGCCACGCTCGTCAATGTCGATCTGGGCGACCGTAGCTATCCAATCCTCATTGGCCGCAACCTGATCAAACGCGCTGGAGAAGAAGTCTCCACCCGCCTCCCAGGTGCCAAAACAGTCATCATCACAGATGAGACCGTCAAGAAACTCCACTTGAAGGCACTGGAAGAAAGCTTCCAGTCCGCAGGTGTTGAGTTCAGCACACTTGTTGTGCCCGCAGGCGAAAAAACCAAACGCTTCGAAATCTTCGAGCGCCTCTGCGATGATATTCTCGCCCTGCGCCTTGAGCGCGGCGATGCTGTTGTCGCCTTAGGCGGCGGCGTTGTCGGCGATCTTTCCGGCTTCGTCTCCGGTGTTGTTCGCCGTGGCATGAAGTTCGTTCAGATCCCAACCACCCTGCTCGCTCAGGTCGACAGCTCTGTCGGCGGCAAAACCGGCATCAACTCCCGCCATGGCAAAAACCTGCTCGGTGTGTTCCATCAGCCTGCTTTGGTACTGGCAGATACATCCGTTCTGGATACGCTCAGCCCGCGTGATTTCCGCGCTGGCTATGCAGAAGTTGCCAAATACGGCCTGATCAATGATCCGGACTTTTTCGAATGGCTGGAAGCCAATTGGGAAGGTATCTTCGTTGGCGGGCCTGAACGAGAACACGCAGTCGCCCATTCCTGCCGTGCCAAAGCAACTGTTGTTGCTGCAGACGAGCTGGAATCCGGCAACCGCGCACTGCTCAATCTCGGTCACACCTTCGGCCATTCGCTGGAAGGTGCTGTTGCCTATGAGACTGAACGACTGGTGCACGGAGAAGGCGTTTCCATCGGCATGGTATTGGCCCATGAATTTTCTGAGCAGCTTGGCCTGTGCCCGGCGGAAGACACCAAACGTGTCATCACGCATTTGGAAGCCGTCGGCCTGCCAACGCGTATTGATCAGATCCCCGGTCAGCTGCCACCAATCGACACTTTTATGGACTTGATTGCACAGGACAAAAAAGTAAGTCGTGGTCAGCTCACTTTTATCCTTACAAAAGGCATCGGCACTTCCTATGTCGATAAAACTGTAAGCGCGGAACCCCTCCGCGCGTTTCTTGAGGAGAAACTCGGCAAATGACGGACTACGCTTTCTGGGCTTCCGTTGTCGCTATTGTAATTTTGCTCGTTCTTTCGGGCTTTTTTTCCGGGTCGGAGACTGCCCTGACAGCAGCATCACGCGCCCGTATGCATGCGCTGGTCAAATCCGGTAATAAAAGAGCGCTTATTGTTGCAAGACTGATCGAGTTCAGAGAGCGCCTCATCGGCGCACTGCTGCTCGGCAACAACCTTGTCAACATTCTGGCCTCTGCACTCGCAACATCCCTGTTCCTGAAGCTCTTCGGAGACGCAGGCGTCGCCTACGCAACGCTGGTCATGACTCTTCTGGTCCTGATCTTCTCTGAAGTGCTGCCAAAAACATGGGCGATCGCAAACGCAGAGAAATTCGCACTCAGCGTTGCACCCGTTGTTCGCGTGCTGGTGATTGTCTTTGGACCGATCGTTGCCGCCATCGAGGTAATTGTACGCCTCGTCCTGCGCATCTTCGGCATTCGCATTGATGATTCCACAGCCGTCCTGTCAGCACACGAAGAGCTGCGCGGCACACTGGACCTTCAGCATAAAGAAGGCGGTCTGATCAAAGCGGATAAAGACCGTATTGGCGGCCTGCTGGATCTGGTTGAGCTAGAAGTGTCGGACGTGATGGTTCATCGCACCAAGCTGTTCGCACTCAATGCCGACCTGCCACCGGAAGAGCTGGTGGAAGAAGTGTTGGCCAGCCCGTTCACCCGTATTCCGCTATGGCGTGATGATCCCGACAATATGGTCGGCCTGCTCCACGCCAAGGATGTTCTGCGTGCAATCGCAAACCTCAAAGGCGATATGGAGAAGTTCGAGCTGGATAAGGTCATGAGCCCGCTTTGGTTCGTACCGGACACCACCAGCCTTCAAAACCAGCTCAACGCCTTCCTGAAGCGTAAAACCCATTTCGCTCTCGTGGTAGACGAGTACGGCGAAGTGATGGGCCTCGTCACGCTGGAAGACATTCTGGAAGAGATCGTCGGTGAAATCGCAGACGAACATGACATCGAACTGCCCGGCCTCAAACCACAGGCAGATGGTTCCGTGATCGTCGAAGGCTCAGTTCCGATTCGCGACCTCAACAGAGCGACTGATTGGAACCTGCCAGACGACGAAGCGACAACCATCGCAGGTCTCGTTATTCACGAAGCAAAAATGATCCCCGAGGAACGTCAGATCTTCACCTTCCACGGATTCCGCTTCACAGTCCTGAGCCGGGAAAAGAACCGCATCACGCGCTTGCGCATGATGGCGCTCAGCCCGCTTCAGGATGCGAAAAAAGCCAGCAAATAAAAATGGGCCCAGCCGGGCCCATTTCCTTTTCTGCAGTCCCTTAAAGAACGCAAAATTATCGTAAAACGCTCAAATCAACGCACATAACAACGCAAACGGGTAAAACACGAGCACCTGCAACGTACTAGCCATTTGCCGCATTGATTTAGCTGTGCCAATGTACCAATTACTGTAAGAACCAATTACGTGTGAGATTTGGCTTCAATGGCAAGCGCGTGAATGCCTCCGGCGATCTCTTCAGCCACGCATTCGTTTACTGCACGATGCATAGCGACGCGGGACATACCCTCAAAGGCTGTGGATATGATCTTGATCCGGAAGTGGGTTTGTCCACCCTCGCGCCAGCCGCCGTGACCGCGGTGACTCTCGGATTCGTCGGTGACTTCAAGAAGCTGCGGCTTAAACGCAGCTTCCAGTTTAGTGATCATGATGTCTCTTGTGCTCATGTTTTCTATATCTCTCACGTAGGAAACCGTCGTCAAGGCCTTGCCTAACAGGGTCACTTTTTTCTATTTATGTCGGCTACCTGCTTTATGGCAGGTGCTAACCCAATCGCAAGGCAACTGAAAACCGAAAAATGAAGCAAGCATCCTCCATTTTCGACAGCATTCGCGTAAAACCCGGCAAAGAACGCACCACAAGCTCAAAAGGCCCAAAGTGCGAATGGGACGGTTGCGACCAGCCCGGCACCCATAAAGCACCGAAAGGTCGCGATCGGGAAGGCCAGTACTTTCATTTTTGCGTAGACCACGTAAAGGCCTACAACAAATCGTATAATTATTTTTCCGGCATGGACGATGACAGTGTTCGCAGCTACCAGCGCGATAGCATGACAGGACATCGCCCAACCTGGAAAATGGGCGTAAACTCGCAGGCAGACGCCGCGAATGCCCGCGATGGAAGCCGTACAAACATCGGTGGCGAAGACGTAAACGACCCGCACAACATCTTCGCTGGCGCCACCGGAGCACGCAGCCAACCTCAGGAACCGCAACGTAAGGTACTGGCACTTGAGAAAAGGTCATTTGAAACATTGAACCTTCGGGTAACCGCCCGTGGCGCCGAGATAAAAACTCGCTATAAAGAGCTGGTAAAGATTCATCACCCTGATGCCAATGGTGGCGACCGCTCTTCGGAAGACCGCTTGCGCGAGATTATTCAGGCCTACAACGTGCTCAAGAAATCCGGTTATTGCTAGGTCATACGTTTGACCAGTTCCCGGATCTCTTAGAATTTTTTAGATTTTCATTACCCCGATTTCGACGTGGGGCCGCGGAGGAAAAATGATAGATACGATGCAAACCGCTCAAACCCTGCCGACCGAAACAATTTCTGTACGTGAGACATTTGGCATCGACAGCGACATGGAAGTACAAGCCTTCGCTGAAGCAAACGAACATGTTCCTGATATCGATCCAGACTATCTGTTTGATCGCGCAACAACTCTCGCAATCTTGGCAGGTTTTGCAAAGAACCGCCGTGTGATGGTCTCCGGCTACCACGGTACTGGTAAATCGACTCATATCGAGCAAGTCGCAGCCCGCCTGAACTGGCCTTGTGTGCGCGTAAACCTCGACAGCCACATCTCTCGTATCGACCTTGTTGGTAAAGACGCAATCGTTGTGAAGGACGGTCACACCGTCACCGAGTTCAAGGACGGCATCCTTCCTTGGGCCCTTCAAAACAATGTCGCGCTTGTCTTCGATGAGTACGACGCAGGCCGTCCAGACGTGATGTTCGTGATCCAGCGTGTTCTTGAGGTTTCCGGGCGCTTGACCCTCCTCGATCAGAACCGCGTGATCAATCCACATCCGGCATTCCGCCTGTTCGCAACCGCGAACACCGTCGGTCTTGGTGATACATCCGGCCTCTACCATGGTACGCAGCAGATCAACCAGGGCCAGATGGACCGCTGGTCTATCGTGACCACGCTAAACTATCTGCCTCACGACAACGAAGTTGAGATCGTTCTGGCGAAGTCTCCACACTACAGTGGTGCAGAAGGTCGCTCTATCGTTTCCAAGATGGTTCGTGTTGCAGACATGACCCGTAGCGCTTTCATGAACGGCGAGCTCTCCACTGTGATGAGCCCACGTACAGTGATCACATGGTCAGAAAACGCTGAAATCTTTGGCGATATCGGTTTCTCATTCCGCCTGACCTTCCTGAACAAGTGTGACGATACCGAGCAAGCGCTGGTTTCTGAGTTCTACCAGCGTTGTTTCGGGGAAGATCTTCCTGAATCAGCGGCAAACATCGTCATGAGTTAAGGGGAGTTACATGGCAGGTACCAGCAACTCCTCAGCCAAGAACAAACCTGCCAGCCAGCCATTCAAGCAAGCGATGGGCTCTACAGTCAGAGCCATCGCAGGCGAGCCTGAGCTGGAGGTTGTTTTTTCACCGGATAAACCGGGAATGACCAGCGGACGCATCCGTCTGCCGGAACCTTCCCGCACGATGACAAAGGAAGAAGTCGCCGTTACCCGCGGTTTGGGTGACTCCATGGCTCTGCGCCTTGCTTGTCATGATCCAGCTGTTCACACCAAGCACATTCCTCAAGGCGAAAACGCACGCGCTATCTTCAACTCGGTCGAACAAGCCCGCGTTGAAGCCCTTGGTGCTGTCCGTATGCCGGGCGCTGGCGACAACATCGACGCCATGCTTGAGGATCGTTACTTCAAAGCTAACTTCGCAGAAGTCACCACCAAAGACGAAGCTCCGATGCAGGATGCCATCGCTTTGTTGGTACGCGAACGTCTGACGGGCCGCGAGATCCCCAAAAGCGCACAGCGCATGGTGGACCTCTGGAGACCTTTCGTTGAAGAAAAAGCTGATCATGATCTGAACAAACTCGTCACCCGCATGGATGACCAGATCGCGTTCGCCAAGCAGATGCGTGATCTTCTCACCTCTCTCGATATGGCTGATGAGCTGGGAGAAGAACCAGAGGACGACGACGAGAACAACGACGAAAGCCAGCAGGACCAGGATGATCGCTCTGATAACTCTGGTGACATGCAGGAAGATCAGGGTGAGCAAGAAGGCGCTCCTGAAGAGATGGAACTTTCCGGCGAAGAGCAGGAAAGCGGCGAAACCGAAGGCGTCGACAGCGAGATGCAGGATATGTCCGAAGAGGATATGTCCGATCAGGCTGAAGAGCCGGGCGAACAGGAACGCCGGGACCATCCCTTCAGCAATCAGCCGTCTGCTGATGCCTATCACATCTTCACACAAGCTTTCGACGAGATCATTGCAGCAGAAGACCTCTGCGATCAGGAAGAGCTGGATCGTCTCCGCGGCTTCCTCGATAAGCAGCTGGCCTCTCTGTCTGGTGCGGTGTCCCGACTAGCCAACCGCCTGCAGCGTAAACTGATGGCGCAGCAGAGCCGGTCATGGGATTTTGATTTGGAAGAAGGCATTATCGACAGTGCCCGCCTCCATCGCGTAGTCATAGATCCACTACAGCCGCTTGCGTTCAAATGGGAAAACGACACCGAGTTCCGCGATACCGTAGTCACTCTGGTGATCGACAATTCCGGCTCTATGCGCGGTCGTCCGATCACCGTGGCAGCCACATGTGCCGACATTCTGGCACGTACACTTGAGCGTTGCGGCGTGAAGGTGGAGATCCTCGGATTTACCACCAAAGCGTGGAAAGGCGGCCAATCTCGTGAAGCTTGGCTCAAGGATGGCAAACCGTCTAATCCGGGACGCCTGAACGATCTGCGCCACATCATCTACAAATCCGCAGATGCCCCTTGGCGCCGCGCCAAACGCAATCTCGGCCTGATGATGCGCGAAGGCCTGCTAAAGGAAAACATCGACGGAGAGGCTTTAGACTGGGCACACAAGCGTTTGCTTGCACGTCCGGAACGTCGTCGCATCCTGATGATGATCTCCGATGGCGCACCAGTAGATGACTGCACGCTTTCAGTGAACCCAGGCAACTATCTGGAGAAACACCTGCGCAGCGTGATTGCTGAGATTGAAAACAGATCTCCGGTCGAGTTGATCGCAATCGGTATCGGCCACGATGTGACCCGCTACTATAAACGTGCGGTAACAATTGTAGATGCCGAAGAACTGGCTGGCGCGATGACTGATCAGCTTGCTGATTTGTTTGATGAAAACAGCGGTCAGGATCGCGGTAGACGTCACGGACGCCGATGAAATTAACACGACGCATTTTGCTAACAGGAGCAGCGGCAGCGGTAACAACCGCAGTCGCTGCTTCTTTGCCTTTCAGCGAGAGCACCGCACAGCAGAGCGGCTTTCAGCCAATGAAAGTCCGCTCCAAGGAAATCAACCGCTTCAAGTTCTCTGGTACCCGAGCAGAGCAATACGGCCCCCTCATGTTTCTTGGTGGCCTTGAACTCAGCAGCTCAAACGGTCGCTTCGGCGGCTATTCCGGCTTGCTGACGCTCAACAGTGGCTCAGACATCATTGCTATCTCAGATCGCGGCCATTGGCTGCGCGGCGAACTATCCCAGACCAGCCGAGGAAAGCCTCTCAAGCTGCTGGGCGCAGAAACCGCAACCCTGCTGGATAGCAAGGGCAGAAAGCTCAAACGCACCTACAGGGCCGACACAGAAGGTCTGAGCATTGGCGGCTCAGCCAACACACCTCGCATTTTCGTCAGCCATGAAGGAAAAGGCGGGATCATGACATACCCGCTTAACCTGAAAACAGGCGAAGAACGCGCTAAGCACCTTCTGATCCCCAAAGAGATCCGAGGTTTGGCAAAGAACAAGAGCCTTGAATCTGTTGCCGTCGCCCCTCCCAATTCTCCACTCTCCGGCGCTATCATAACTATTGCCGAACGCGGGAAGTCTCTGAAGCACAACAGACCAGCGTGGATCATCGGTGGCCCGCGACCGGGGAAGTTCTGGATAGGAAAACAAGGCAACTACGATGTTACGGATGCTGCCTTCCTTCCCAATGGCGATCTCTTGATCCTGGAGCGTTTATTCAACCTCTCAGAAGGCCTTGGGATGCGCATCAGGCAGCTGGATGGCTCCAACCTGCGACCAGATCATCTCCATACAGGCAAAACGCTCCTGACCGCTGATTTCAGTTATCAGATTGATAATATGGAAGCTCTGAGCGTTCACATGAACGCTTTTGGAGAGACAGTCCTGTCCCTCATGTCAGATGATAACCGCTCATTCCTACAGCGCACCTTGCTGCTGCGCTTCATCCTGACGGACAACGAACCTTTCAGAGAGCCATTCGTTCGCGCACCCAAAGAAGCAAAGATCGTCCCAGCGCCAAAACCGAAGCCTCGGTAAACGACAACTGTCTTTGTGAGCTGCACCCACATTCAATCCCAAAAACAAAAAAGGCACCGGAACCAAATCCGATGCCTTTTAAAATTCTTTTCAAACGAACAGCTTATCCGCGCTGCGAAGCAGGTACCGCGCCGATTACTCCCAATGCGATGCGGTATGGAACAAGCATGCTCATCGCAACGATGATCTTTACGCTGAAGTCACCAATCGCCCAGGAAACCCAACGAGGAACTTCCAGAGCAAACACACCAAACAATGGTGCAACTTCTACCGCAAACGCATCGTGATAACCCAAGAACGCAAACTGTGTAGCAAAAGCAAGGCTAAAGAACAGCGCGGTATCGAGCATGGTGCCGAGTGTAGAAGAGACGACAGGCGCCTTCCACCAACGACCATCACGAAGACGATGGAACACAGTCACGTCCAGCAACTGAGCAATCAGGAATGCACTTCCTGACGCAATTGCGATGCGTGGTGTTGCCAAAACAATAGAAAGAGCAACTGCAACAGCAAAGCCAGCGTACACGACTTTGCGTGCAGCAGCAGGACCAAACTGTCGGTTAATCAAATCAGTTACAAGGAATGCCACTGGATAAGTGAATGCACCCCAAGTAAGCAGGTCTGCTAGATTAACAGCCCCGAACATTCCCTGAACAGGGAATTGAACAAGGTAATTCGAAGCAACGACCACTGTGGTCATTGCCATAATAGCAAGAGCCAGTGGTCGAGCGGTATTCGACTTAGTCACGTTCAATCCCTTTCAAGAATGATGTGATTAAGCAGCTGCCTGACGACGCTTGATTTCGGTCTTCAGCAAACGCGCTTTAGGAGAAAGCTCAGCTTCAACTGCTTTCGCCAAGAATGCGTCCAAACCACCGCGGTGCTCAACAGAACGCAGAGCGTGTGCAGAGATACGCAGTTTGTAAGTTTCGCCGAGAGTTTCACTCATCAGGGAAACATTGCAAAGGTTTGGCAAGAACCGACGACGGCTCCTGTTTTTTGCGTGAGACACGTTGTTGCCGGTCATCACGTCTTTACCGGTAAGTTCGCAGCGGCGTGCCATGAGGGTCACCCTTTTAATTTGTAGGCGCCCTCATTATTTGGGCGCATTCTGTTAAAACCGGCAGGTCGCGGACACCACGGTCACGCGGAACCACCTCCGGCCCTGTACGGAAAAGTTGGCTTGCTATAATTAGTACAGCAGAATTCGTCAAGGCTTTGCTGCCTATTTGCCTGTTCGAAGCCCATATTTCAATCAAAACTCGAACAAACTCACATCTCTTAACCACCGTGTTACCATGTTTAGGTAGTTTCATATTTCAATGAGTTTGAATTTTTTGTTCAGTTTCCTGAGTTCTCAGGCTGTCAGGCGCGAATGTCTGCGGCTGCGGAGGTACAGTATCGTGCGAGTAACAGTTTCTAAGGTTTGCAATTTTCTTGGCAAATCGAGCGTAATAGCCGTCGCAGCACTTTCATTTAGCACACTATCCACAGCTGCGCTGGGGAAAACAGAGCGCCTAGGCGGTGTCTACAATATTTCTTATGCAGGCTTCACTGTGGCAAAAGGCTCCTTATCGCTTATCCTCAGAGAAAACGCCTATTCCGCAAAAGTGGGTATGGAGCCAGCTGGCATTGGAACCCTCTTCTCCACAGGCAAAGGCGGCGCACACGCGACCGGGTGGATGAAAGGCGCAAAAGTCCTTCCAAGCACTTACACCATGGCCTCTCGTGCATCCAACCGAGATTTCTATGTCAATCTAGGTCAGGGATCTGGCCATGTCCGTACAACCCAAGTCACTCCAAAATACAAACCGTCCAAGACACGCGTTAAGGTCACTGGCAAGCACAAGCTCAATGCGATGGACCCGTTAAGTGCAGCGATTGTACGCGCACCGTCCCGCTCAAAAGTGCTTGATCCATCAGTATGTAATCGCAAACTGCCAATCTACGATGGCTGGGCGCGCTTCAATATCAATATGAAGTTCAAAGAAGTGCGTGAAGTCTCAGGCAAAGGCTACAACGGTCCGGTTGTTGTCTGTTCTGCACGCTGGGAGCCCGTTGCTGGACACCGTCCAGAGAAAAAGGCTGTTCAGTATTTGGCCAAAAACGCAAACATTGAAACATGGCTCGCACCGATCGGAAACACCCGTATTCTTATTCCTTACAAGGTCTCCATTCCGACATCGACAGGTACACTTGTCCTGGAAGCAGCAGAACTCAATATGCCGCAAACGTCAGGACTTCGCAAAAAAACAGCTTCCAGATAGGATTTGCACTTTAATCCCAAACCTTCTTGTCTGAAGGGGTTCAAACACCCACATTTGTGATGCAAAGCCTTGACAGATGACCCAGCTGTCGCCAGTGTCGCGCCAAAATTATAGCGCGGTCCAACGCCTTTTAGTCGGCGGGTCAAGCCCGCTGATTGTTACGAGTGAATATCCAATATGCGCAGTTACCTCGAATTCGAAAAACCAGTTGCTGACCTTGAAGGTAAAGTACAGGAATTGAAAATCCTGGCTGAAGGTGGGGAAGCGGTTGATGTGGAAGACGAGATTGCCCGTCTTCAGGAAAAAGCAGATCAAGCACTCAGCGACATTTATTCTCGCTTGACGCCTTGGCAGAAAACTCTGGTGGCTCGCCATCCAGACCGTCCGCATTCACTGGACTACATCAATACCCTGATCTCAGATTTCACGCCTCTTGCCGGTGATCGCAAATTCTCCGAGGATTGCGCCATTATCGCAGGCTTTGGTCGTTTTCGTGGACAATCAGTCGCTATTCTTGGTCAAGAAAAAGGTAACAACACCGAAAGCCGCCTGAAGCATAACTTCGGCATGGCACGTCCGGAAGGTTACCGTAAAGCCGTCCGCATCATGGAACTGGCAAACCGTTTCAACATCCCTGTTGTCTCTTTCGTGGACACAGCAGGTGCGTACCCAGGAATTGGTGCTGAAGAGCGCGGTCAGGCAGAAGCGATCGCACGCTCAACTGACATGTGCCTCGGTCTTGGCGTTCCAAACATCTCCATCGTCATTGGTGAAGGTGGCTCAGGCGGTGCAATTGCAATTGCAACCACCAACCACGTAGCAATGATGGAACACTCCATCTATTCCGTGATCTCACCGGAAGCAGGCGCATCCATTTTGTGGCGCGACAGCACCCGCGCGCAAGACGCGGCAACCAACATGAAGATCACTGCAGAAGACCTTTCCAGCTTCCGCGTCATTGATGAGATCATCAAAGAGCCAATCGGTGGTGCTCACCGCGCAAAAGAGATCGTAATTGATCGCGCTGGCAATTCGATTGAAACCGCTCTGAGTAAGATGGCTGGTCTGTCTGCAGACGAGCTCAAGAAGCAGCGTCGCGAGAAGTTCTTACGCATAGGTCGTGAACTCGGTTGATTCGAACCTAGGATTTATTGTGGGTATCCACTAAATTTTTTATAAAAGGCATCAGAAGTATATCTGATGCCTTTTTTGTTTGATCCAATCAAACTCGGGGGAAAGTGCATCTTGGGGAATACCCCACAATCTCAGAGAGAATGATCTGTGGTAAGATTCGATCAACCTTAACCCAGATAGTCTTAGTATCGAGTCGAGATTGGGGTTCGGGCAAACTAGCCCCAGCATGGTGGGTCAAGCACATGATTAGAGTGTTTCAGGGAGAGACTGGCAAGAACGTAAAGCGTGCTGCTGCGCTTGCGCTGGCTTTAACGCTAGCCGCTTGTCAGGGAACAGAGTTTGGCGCTGAGAAGCACCAGCAACCTGTGAGCAAAAGCCTTTCCAACAGAATGAAATCCAAGGACATGGAGCTCAAGTCTCCAATCATGGTTCGCCTGTTCAAGCAAGAGTCTGAATTGGAGATCTGGAAACAGACCAAATCAGGCCAGTATGCTTTGCTGGAAACCTATGAGATCTGCAAATGGTCAGGCAAACTCGGCCCGAAGTTTAAGGAAGGCGACCGTCAGGCACCAGAAGGCTTCTACGAAGTCACACCGGGCCTGATGAACCCGTTCTCCTCTTACTACCTCGCATTCAACCTTGGTTTCCCGAACAAGTTTGACCGCGCTCATGACCGCACAGGCTCAAACTTGATGGTCCATGGTGCCTGCTCTTCTCGCGGGTGTTATGCCATGACGGACGAGCAGATTGCAGATATCTACTCTCTTGGTCGCGATAGCTTCCTTGGCGGTCAGAGAAAGTTTCAGGTTCAGGCCTTCCCATTCCGCATGACACCGAACAACATGGCCAAGAACGCAAGTTCCGAGCATTATGAGTTCTGGCGCATGCTGAAGCGTGGCTATGACCACTTTGAAGTCACCAAACGCCCACCATCCATTGAAGTCTGTGAAAAAGAATATGTCTTCAACGCGAAGGCAGACACACGCGGAACCAAATTCAATGCACGCGGCGCTTGCCCTGCCTACACAGTGCCTGAGAACATCGCGGTGGCAGTAGCAGAAAAGCAAACCCGGGATGCACGCGAAACCGCTGAGATCCAGATCGCTATGGAAAGCAGTAAACGCCGCAAAGAAAAGATTGCAGCGTTCTTTGGTGGCACCTCAACAACTGACGTCGCAAAAGCAGAAGCACCAAACGCAACGCCTGTGAATGTAGAAGCTGCAAAAGTTTTGGCGCTGGCATCTGAGGAACCATCCCCAGCACCGCAAAAAGCTTCTGAATCAGAACGTGCTTTCAGCTACTTCACATCCCTGTTCTCTAACAGTCGTGTTGGTGAAGAGAAGAAGATCGTTGCAGAGGTCGTAAATCCATACCCAGCCGCCCCTGCACCACGCATCAAACCGCAATTGTGACGTTGTGTTAATCGAAACCTAGCCTGACTTATGTACGCTGGTCTCAATGAGGATCAACAAGTCAGGTTAGGCAAATGCCAGGCTCAAAAACCTTCTTTGGAAAGTACCACAGCAAAGAGTACATCAACGAACGCCGCCACTTACGTGGGTTCCTTGGCTATTACATAAAGTACATTCCAATGTCCTGGGGTGTGCGACTAGGCCTCTCCTCCGGCATTCTGACGAGGTATGGTGTTGAACTCACACCCAATGTCTTCGACGCCACATTCCGCATGTGCTGCGAAGGTGGTTACGGCACATTCCTCACCAGCTATCTTGTCGACTATGAAAAGCCTTTCATCATGCTGGATATCGGCGCAAATCAAGGCCTCTTCAGCCTGCTTGCAGCTCAAAATACAAATTGTCAGCAAGTCATCGCTTTCGAGCCTGTTGCCAGCACATTCCGATTACTGGAACAAAACATTGAGCTAAACCTTGCTACATCTCGCATAAAGGCAGTACAGGCAGCAGTCTCCGATCACACTGGCCAAGCTAAGATATTCCTCAGCAAAACCCATAGCGGCGGCGCATCCCTCAGCCAGAACACCATGCATTCAGACGAAAAGACCGAAGAGATTCAAACCATCTCTGCCCAGCAGTTAGATGAGATGATCACCGATGAAATCGACATCGTGGTCAAACTCAATACTGAAGGGCATGAAGAAACCGTGATTAAAGAGCTCATCAAGACAAGCTTCTTTCCTCGAGTTCAATCAGTTTTCTATGAGAGAGATGTCAGATGGTCTGATCCAAACATGCTCAAAAACCTTCTGGAGGAGCAGGGCTTCAAAAGCTTTAAGAGAGTTGGCCATGAACCACGTTTGGACGTACTGGCAAGCCGCGAACCTGACAATACCTAAGCCCAGATTGCCATGCGCAGACCACGTTCATCTCGCCCGAAGTCAGCCGGAAATGGCTCTGCATGGCCATACAGCAACCGCTCAGCAATAACTGCATTCACAGAAGCATCCATCAAATCATCCCGAGCGGCACCTTTGGGCGGTTTTTGGTCCAAAAAGCTCGCTACATAGCCAAACTGCACAAGCAAATCTCTCCGCGCATCTAAGCCCGCAGGATAGCTGCTTCCCTTGACCTTCTTAGGAATAGCAATGGGCTCCTGCCCGTTTAAGCGCCAGAATGCCACCTCAGGATGAACTTCATACACCCGCGCTTCCAACTCAGGCGTCATGAGCTGATCAATCTCCCGAATTTTTGGGAAGATATGGAACGCTTGCTTGGATACTTTTTTGGGTGGTGTTGAATGCGCCAGTGCAGCAGAGCAAGCCTCGCGATAATCCTCACAATAGATCGCAGCCCGGGCGGGAATGGAAAACACCGTTGATTGCCTCATACCCAAAAGAGGACGAACTGCTTTCTCAGGCCCACGACCATTGCTGCCAATCTTCTCCGGCAGCCCGATCGGCATATCGACCGCAATTTTATGCGGCTCATGCTCAGAGGCCAGCAAATCTGCAAAATGAGGAAAGATCTGCACTTCAGCTGCACGGTTTGAGCCAACCCAGCGGAAAACGGCAATCCAACCTGCTTTGCAACCGTCAACCCCAGCCACACAGACGGGATCAACTGCCACTGCTTCAGGCACGTTCAGGCGCCTCTACCACGCGGCGAGTGTTCACAAGCGCCATAGGTTGGATAAGCGGATCTTGGTGCTCAGCATAAAGCAAATCATCAGAACCAACTTTGACAGAGCGCGCGACCAACTCAAACGTTGAAGCTGTCGCTTTCTTCAATGCCTCTTCATCACTCTGCCCACTCAGGCTGCGAGCCAGATAAAGCGCTGCCAACAAGTCACCAGTGCCATGCGGTGCGCCCTGCACTTCCGCATGTTCAATCGCAAGGCTACCACGCGGCCCAACCAGCAAATTGGAAATGGAATTACGCCGGATTGCTGGCGACGATGTAATGATCGTCCGCTCCACTTGCAGCGTCCGCGCTGCCGCAACAGCTTCATTTTCCATTTCAGTACCAAACCCGCTGAGCCAAGCGAGCTCAAAACGGTTTGGCGTAATCACGTCAGCAAGCGGTAACAGTTGGTCACGAATAGCTTCAGCAATCGGCTCGGCAACATAAAGACCACCTTTGTCACCAATGACCGGGTCGCACAGATAGACCGCATCATCATTACGAGCCTTCACTTCCTGCACAATCTTCGCAACATCAGAAACCTGAGCCGCATTTGCCATGTAGCCAGAAATAACACCCTTCACAGTGCTCAAACGATCACTAGCGCAAATCTGTTCAACGATATGCTCGAAAGCTTCCTCACTGGCCGAAATACGTTCACCAGCACCTTGTCCCGGATGCCATGGCAGAACAATCGTAGGCAGCATCCAGACATTAAAGCCCATGCGCTCCAGTGCAAAAACAGCACTGCGCATGCCAACACATCCGCTGACAACCTGTGAAGAGATCACCAGAACCGAAGGCTTTTCCTTCGGAGCGCTTTCTCTGATTTTGTGTTCTACTTTTTTGACAAACCGCTCAAGCGACATCTAGGAAATCTCGTGTTCAGATGAAACGCCAGTACCAAAACGTTTCTCGATATAATCCAGAACCATCGCCTTAAACTCATCAGCAATGTTCGGCCCACGCAGAGTAACAGTTTTAGCACCATCAACAAACACAGGTGCAGCAGGTGTTTCACCAGTACCGGGCAAAGATATACCGATGTCAGCATGCTTGGACTCACCAGGACCGTTCACGATGCAGCCCATGACAGCAACGTTGAGTTCTTCAACACCCGGATATTGCTCACGCCACTTCGGCATACTCTCGCGGATATGCGCCTGAATGTCCTGAGCCAGTTCCTGAAAGACTGTGGAGGTCGTACGTCCACACCCCGGACACGCAGCAACAATAGGCACAAAACTGCGGAAACCCATTGTCTGCAGCAGTTCCTGAGAAACCTGCACTTCACGCGTGCGGTCCCCACCCGGCTCAGGTGTCAGCGAAATACGAATGGTGTCGCCGATGCCCTGCTGAAGCAGAATACCCATGGAAGCAGAGGACGCCACGATGCCCTTTGTGCCCATACCAGCTTCAGTCAAACCAAGGTGAAGGGCATAATCGCAACGCTGTGCCAGATCCGTATAAACGGCAATCAAATCCTGAACCTGTGAGACTTTCGCAGACAAAATGATTTTGTCGCGACCAAGCCCCAATTCCTCAGCACGCTGAGCAGACAACAAACCAGATTGGCAAATCGCTTCGCGCATCACTTGTTGCGCGGTCAGCGGAGAGCCTTCCTCCTGGTTTTTATCCATCAGGTGTGTCAGCAGTTCCTGATCCAGAGAGCCCCAGTTTACACCAATACGCACAGGCTTATTGTGCTTCATCGCCATTTCGATGATCTGGCCAAACTGCTTGTCTTTTTTAGTTTTAAAGCCAACATTTCCCGGATTAATCCGGTACTTATCAAGCGCTTCAGCACAATCAGGATGATCTGCCAGCAGCTTGTGTCCGATGTAGTGAAAATCTCCGACGAGCGGAACATTGACCCCAATCCGGTCCAGACGCTCTTTGATACGTGGAACAGCTGCAGCAGCTTCATCACGATCAACCGTAATACGAACCAGCTCGGACCCGGCACGCGCCAGAGCAGAAACCTGCGCAACCGTTGAATCTATGTCAGCGGTGTCGGTGTTCGTCATGGACTGCACAACAACAGGCGCTTCGCCGCCAACAATAACCCCACCAACGTCTACAGCCACAGAACGACGGCGCGGAAACGGGGAAGAAATATAGGTTTGGCTCTTGTCAGTCATGATCATTCCACTGGGATAAATCTTTAGGCAAGCAAGTGCAGCATGCAGCCCGCGCTGTCAACTTTTTAGCGCACGCTCAATTCAGTTTGATGTCATCTCAAGATGCCATCATGCACCCCAAGATTTCACAATAAACCTCTCCTCAGAATGATGCTAGGTCCACTCCATCATCAGCCTACTGAAAATAGCCAGCGACTTTTGACGCAATGCATTCATCTCTAACCTTCCATTAAGGACAAAAGACAGATCGGCGGTCAGTTTTGACCTTTTTGCACTGCACGCTAAACAACTATGCTTTTTGCTAATGCAACCAGACTAAAAAGTGGCGCAAGCTCACACCAACTCTTTTTTCAATACATTTGGGCAGGAGACTCGAAATGCTCTCAGGAAAAACCGCTGTAATCACTGGGTCCACATCAGGCATCGGCCTTGCTTACGCTCGCGCAATGGCAGAGCAAGGTGCCAACATCATGATCAATGGGTTTGGCGATGCCGATGCCATTGAGAAAGAGCGCGCTGCAATCGAATCCGACTTCGGTGTAAAATGCGTGTACTCATCAGCCGACATGACCAAGCCTGATGAAATTCACGCAATGATCCACGATGCGGTTAAATCCCTCGGTTCAGTCGATGTCCTCGTCAACAATGCAGGCATTCAGCATGTTGAAGCCATTGAGCATTTCCCGGTCGACAAATGGGATGCCATCATCGCGATCAACCTGTCCTCCGCATTCCACACAATCCGTACCGCCGTGCCTTACATGCGCAAAGCAGGCTGGGGTCGCATCATCAACACCGCGTCCGCTCACGCATTGGTAGCATCTCCATTCAAGTCGGCATACGTTTCTGCAAAGCACGGCATCGCTGGCTTAACCAAAACCGTCGCACTGGAAGTCGCAGAAAACAACATCACAGTGAACGCCATTTGCCCCGGCTACGTCTGGACACCGCTCGTCGAAAGGCAAATCCCGGATACCATGAAAGCCCGCAATATGACTGAAGAGCAGGTGAAAAAAGAAGTCCTGCTCGCTGCTCAGCCAACCAAAGAGTTCGTGACAGTCGATCAGGTTGCCGGCCTAGCCGTGTTCTTGTGCTCTGATACAGCCGCTTCAATCACCGGCACTCTCTTGCCAATGGACGGCGGCTGGACAGCACAATAACGCTCAGATGATTTCCCGGAGTTTTCTTTTCCAAGCGGCCCATGGAGGTCCATATGGCGACTACTCGGAAGACAGCGAAAAAAGAACGAAAGAAAATCAATCTGGCCTTACAAGGTGGAGGCGCACACGGCGCCTTTACCTGGGGCGTTCTGGATTGGCTCCTTGAAAACGAAGATTGGGAGATCACTGGCATCTCAGGCACAAGCGCAGGTGCCATGAATGCAGCCGTCATGGCCGATGGCCTCGTTGAAGGCGGGCAGCAAGGCGCAAGAGATGCCCTCGCCCGCTTTTGGAAGTCCGTCAGCGCAGCTGCGGAGACCAGTCCATTCCAACGCAGCCCAATGGATGTTTATTGTGGCAATTGGAGCATGGACAACTCTCCGACATATCTGGCATGGGACCTGCTTTCTCGCGTCATGTCTCCCTATCAACTAAACCCAATCAACTATAATCCACTCCGCGACCTCGTTGCTGAGCAAATCAACTTCGAACGTGTGCGAAGTTGCGACCAGATGCAGGTCTATGTCGCTGCAACCAATGTTCGAACCGGGAAAATCAAAGTTTTTGCAAAGGAAGAACTCACCCTTGATTCACTCATGGCGTCTGGCTGCTTGCCGCATATGTACCAAGCAGTAGAAATTGGTGACGAGGCCTATTGGGATGGTGGTTTTATGGGCAACCCGCCTTTGTTTCCACTATTCCAACACGGTGGCTCTACCGACGTACTTCTTATTCAGGTCAATCCTGTTGAAAGAGTTGAACTTCCGCACACCGCTCAGGAAATCTCAGAGCGCATGAATGAGATCACCTTCAACTCAACTCTGCTGCGAGAGCTTCGCGCAATTGAGTTTGTGACACGACTGATTGATGAAGGCCGCCTTGATTCGAACGAATACACCCGCGTTTACATGCACAGAATAGAAGCAACAAAAGATCTCGCCCCTTTCGGAGCTTCATCCAAGGTAAACGCCCAGTGGGAATTTGTAGAACTTTTGCACGACATTGGGCGCCAGGCTGCAAAGAAGTGGGCGCACGACAATTACGACAGCATTGGCAAACGAAGCACGCTGAACCTGGATCACGAATTTAACTAGATCTAAACGAGAAGGTTAACACTCCCAAACCGCATTGCAAATTGCGACGCAGCATAGGTAAGCAACCTGTTAAATTAACCCGCATGTTGGAGAGAAGAAGCGCAGCCACCCCAGATATTGTGCCAAAAATTTATCACAAAACTGGCACAGCTTTTGCTTTTAAATAAGCAGCTGATATCAAGGTACTGCGTAATCAGCTTTAGAGAATATAAAGAGGGTTTTTGAGCGTGTATTCAAAGCCCTCTTTTTCTTTGGGCAATGCATCCTCCCGACACACAGCTCTCAGAAAAAATCGTTTTATCCCTAAAAAAGTCTTTCAAAAAAATCAGCGTGCCAACCTTTTGGCAAGATTTTAGCGTTAGGAAAGACACGCTGATTGTTGAGTTATGCGTATTCAGCGCTACAGCGGAAGGAGCAGGCGTTTGCGACCCGACTTGCTTCTTCCGCTCACAAGCCTTCAAGCACATCTCTTAGCCCCTGATTTAGTAAGGAACCCACGCGCTCGCAAGGGTAAAGGGCCTTATTTGACCGATATCACATCATGTGCAGAGCTGCACGTAAAGCGTGTTCACTATTTCACAATTACAATCTTTGCGTTTGATCGGCCATTTGCCTGAATCAAACTGAACAATCTCTTGGCGTTTTTCGGATGCAACCGCACGCAACCGTGTGAAGCAGGCGCACCCAAGCGCTTAACCACATCCGTTCCATGAATGGCATACCCCTTATAGAAAAACACAGAGTAAGGCATCGGTGCCCCGTTATACTTACGGGAGAAATACCGTTTGTGCATTCGCGTTGGCTTAAAGGTGCCCACTGGCGTTCTGTATCCCCGCCGGGCCGTCGAAACAGGCCACGAATGCTGGACCTTCCCATCCACGAAGATCCGCATCCTTTGCTCGGAAATATCAATCTTAGCCAACACTTTAGTGGAGGATGCCTTGGCCGGAACCATAAGCAATAAACAGATAAACAGAAGTCCTGATATAGTAATTATTGTACGCATACTGAAGCCCCCTCACACAACGCAATACTCAAGATGAATTAGCATGCGCACCAGCAGGAGTCTGTCATCGACTTATTCTAAGGGTATTATTAACGATCTCTCAGAAGGGATACTTCAATACTGAGGTAATATAACTCTCAATACCAATACATCATGCATGCTTTGTTATTCATGAATATACACAAAGCTTCACTTCAAACACCGCTTTATTCACGGCACAGTCAATGAGAACTCACAGTGCATGCAGCAAATAAAAAAGCCCGGAGATCCTTCCGGGCTTCATTCATCAAGTCTAACCGATACTCTGGTTACCTAGAACATATCCCAAGCAAATCGATAGGTCGCACCAAACCCGACAGACCACATATTGTCGTTCTGCGTAATCGGGCTATCTGCAGCTTCACCAATCAAACGGTCATAGCCACCTTGTAGGTGCAGCCCAATGCTGTTGGTGAGTGCATAACTCGCACGCACAACTCCACCAACGCTCTTGAAACCGCCTTCTGCGGTGTATGGGCCGGATGGAGTACCTGCTGCAACGCTGAAATAGGTGTTCATGTATGAACCATCAGCAGCATCAACGCGCGGACCGAACACAAACGTCAAGCGATCTGTAACTTCAGTGATCACATCCACTCCCGCACGCCCGACAAAACCGCGGTGACCGTTAAAGCCGTGGCGCACTTCGATGAATGCGCGGAACCAATCATGACGGAAGCCACCGCCAAGCCCGACCTCACCAGCCCAAGGCACACGAGTTGTCCCTGTCAATGAAGAGGAATCGGAAGGATTACGCTCACCCACAAAACCAAAAGACGGATAAATGAACAGGCCCTGTGTTTCGCCCTCTTTCACCTGACCAAAGCCCGGCAGGTAAAACCGCGAAAACGCGATCAACGGTAGCGGATAGATGATGTATTCATCCGCGCCGTCATACTTGGGGTTCACAAAACCAGCCACGCCAATATCAACGACGTACCTCTTACTGGCTTGCTCCTCGGTCAAATCACCAGGCGTAAAATTATCTTCTGCCAGTGCATGACTGGAAACGGAAGCAAGCGCTAAGCCTGCAAGAATACGAAGAGAGGCGGTCATAGGTGCAGCCTTGATCGGGAAAAAGCAATTACCACCTATGATATACGTTTTAAGTCACTTTGAAGACCTGCAGTTTCAGGAGTTTTCTACAGACTGTTGCCCATTGGCATCATAAAACTGAACAAGTGGTAGTTTTTTCATCTCAATTCACATTGACTGAGTAAAACAAGTCCATCAATTCCCCGTGAAACCAAAGCGTTTTCTTCAATCCTTTCAGTAAATCGGCGTTAAAAAAATCTTTTTGAATCAATAAGCCTCCAGTCAGAACAGATAAATTCTGCGGCATCTGAACAAACGCGACGTCAATTTCAAATATCCGGAAAAATAATCCTCTTGGTTTCAGAGGCTATGACGATTATTCCTAGAAAATTCAGTGATAGTGGCTGTTCTCTATCCTAATGAAACAAAAACAACGCCCCAGCCATCTGAAAGGTGCCAAACACATGTTTCTCAGCGTCTTTGAAATTTTCAAGATCGGTATAGGTCCGTCTTCGTCCCATACAATGGGACCGATGACCGCCGCCGCACGTTTCCTAGATGAATTGAGAGACGGCCGGCGCATATGGCCTGGCGCAGGTGCACCAAAGAGATTGCGCTGCACGCTTCATGGCTCACTCGCCTGGACAGGCAAAGGCCATGCCACAGACAGAGCTGTTATTCTGGGACTTGCTGGCTGCACGCCTGAAACTCTGGACCCGGATGAAGCGGAGACGCTCGAAAAACAGATCGCGACAGAAAAGAAGCTCCATCTTCCTGACCTGCCAGAGTTAGATTTTGATCCAGATAAAGACGTGATCTTCGACTTTGAGAAAAACTTGCCAGGCCATGCAAATGGCATGGTGATCGAAGCGTACGACGCCCAAGACCGCCTGCACCTTCAGGAAACATTCTATTCCATCGGTGGCGGGTTCGTATTGACCGAAGAAGAACTGGACCGCCTGAAAGCAGCAGAAGCGTCAGGTGATCAGGCTCCCGACGAAATTAAAGGCATGCCTTATCCATTTGCTACAGCACAAGAAATGTTGGAGATGGGACAAAAATCCGGCAAGACTATTGCTGAGATGAAGCGCGCCAACGAAATCACCTCTCTGGATCCGCAAGAACTGGACACCAAGCTCTGGCAAATCTGGGATGTGATGAACGCATGCATGGAGCGCGGCCTGAATACTGAAGGCGAGCTACCAGGTGGCCTTACAGTCAAGCGTCGCGCAGCTGCAATCAAACAACAGCTGGAAGACGAACGCGGCAATAACATGAGCATGCCGCACGTCGCCAACGACTGGCTCTCAGTCTATGCAATGGCCGTAAACGAAGAAAACGCAGCGGGCGGCAAAGTTGTCACTGCACCAACAAACGGTGCAGCAGGCGTTATCCCGGCAACCGTCAAATATTACCGCGAGCATTGCCCAGGCAGTAACGATGAAGGCATAAAAACCTTCCTCCTCACATCAGCAGCTGTTGGTGGCATCATCAAACACAATGCTTCCATTTCCGGTGCTGAAGTTGGTTGTCAGGGCGAAGTTGGCTCCGCCGCTGCAATGGCAGCCGCAGGCCTTTGCGCAGCTCTTGGCGGCACGAACGAGCAGATTGAGAACGCAGCTGAAATCGCTCTGGAGCATCACCTTGGCATGACCTGTGATCCGGTCGGAGGCCTCGTTCAGGTGCCATGCATCGAGCGCAACGGCCTTGGTGCCATCAAGGCCGTCTCAGCAGCGTCACTGGCTCTGCGTGGAGATGGCTCCCACTACATGCCACTGGACAACTGCGTTGAAGCCATGCGCCAGACTGGCGTGGAGATGAACGACAAATACAAAGAAACCAGCAAAGGTGGTCTGGCAGTCAACCTGCCAGAATGCTGATTACTCAGGTTGCGGTGGTGGCAGTTTTCTGCCCCACCATCATCTGGCGTTTTGTGCCATAGCCTTTGATACGCTCAACCTCAAAACCCGCTGTCTGCAAATTTCGGCGCACCCAACCTGCCGCGGTGTAGGTCCCGAAAGTCCCGCCAACAGCAGTTTTCTCTCCAACAGCAAGCATAAGATCTCGCCCCCACAGCTCTGGGTTCCGTGCCGGATTAAAGCCATCAAGAAACCAGGCATCAACGGGTATGGACAAGGTTGGCAGCATCTCACGAGCATCCCCAACACCAAGCAGCAGTCGCACACCATCAATGGTGATTGGATTCCAACCCGGCTGAGGCTTCCATGCAGCCAGCAGCTTGTCTTTAAGCTCTTTGATCTCCGGCCATTGCGACAGAGCTTTCTCAATCTCCGCCGCTTCCATCGGATACAGCTCAAACGAAACATAAGTCAGCTTGGCCCGCTCAGCTTCTGGCAAACTCAGAAGCAACTCCAACGTGGCGAGAAAATTAAGCCCGGTTCCAAATCCCAGTTCAGCAATAGTAAAAGACTGTGCACCCACCCAGCGTTCAGGGAGTTGATTACCCTGCAGAAATACGTAGCGCGTTTCGCCTAATCCACCGGCTTTGGAGTAATAAGTATCTCCAAACTGCGACGCATAAGGCACATTCGCATCATCCCATTCCAATTTTGGGCGCTCTGTCATATGTCTAAGCCAAATCTCTAACGTAAAAATCGGTCTGGGCTTATACCCCAACCTGGGAAATAAAAAAACATGACCTACGATATAGTTGTTGTTGGAGGGGGAATTTTCGGACTTAGCGTCGCCAAAGCCGCACTCGGAAAAGGCTTGAAAGTCGCTCTTCTGGAGAAAAACACCATCGCATCAGGCGCCAGCGCTGGCCTTGTTGGTGCGTTGATGCCCCATGTACCGAGTAAATGGAACGACAAGAAGCAGTTCCAGCTGGACGCACTGATCGAACTCTCCGATATCGTGGAGGAGCTGGAAGAAGCCACTGGCCTTTCTGTCGGCTACAGCCGTGCAGGTCGCCTGATCCCGCTTTACACCGAACCCAAGCTCGAACATGCCCTCTCCCGCGTTGAAGAAAGCAAGCAACGCTGGAGAAGCGATGAAACTGGCTTCACCTTCAATGTGGTGAAAGAAACACCGTTCAGTGACTGGCTCACACCAGAAGCCGCTCCACTTGGCATCATTTGGGACACCTTGGCAGCACGGGCCAATCCGCGTCTTGTCTCTGCAGGTCTCAAAACCCTGCTGGAAACACGCATCGACATCATGGAACACACCGAGTATCTCGGCTTTGATGAGACTACAGGCACCGTTTCACTGGGCAATGGTGAAAGCCTGAGTGCTGATCGCGTGGTATTGTCAGCAGGTTATGAAGGCTTCGAACCACTCAGTAAGATCGCAGGTAAACCCATCGGCATGGGCGTGAAAGGTCAATCCCTTTTGCTCGAATATAAGGCCGACAAACCTCTCCCGGTTATCTATGACAACGGAATTTATGTTGTCTCACATGCCAATGGCACTGTTGCTATCGGCTCCACCTCCGAGCAGGAGTGGACCAGCAAAGAGCCAGTAGAAGCAGACATTCAGACCATGCTCTCCAAGGCAGTCGGCTTTTGCCCTTCATTGAAAGACGCGCCGATCCTCACCCGTTGGGCAGGTATCCGTCCAAAATGTAAAAAACGGGACCCTTTGGTCGGCCTCATTCCAGGCAAAGACAAAACATGGGTGGCAACTGGTGGTTTCAAAATTTCCTATGCCATTTCTCACCGCATAGCCGCCTGCCTCATGCAGGAAATGTTCCCTGAACAAGACCAGACGATCCACTTGCCAGAGAGCTTTAAGCCAGCCTTCCATTTTGGCTAAAGCATGCGAGATGAGAACAAAAATTGTTTGCCCTATCAGTTTCAGGGCAAACGCCCCCTGCTAATTGGTACTTTTTCAGGTACCGCTTCGTGAAATTAGCTCAAAATATAGAAAAATGAGGCATGCTGGACCTTGCAGGTGCCTCAGTTCAAAGTTACATGAGGAACAACTCTGTTTCCCAAGCTCTGTCTTCAGGGAAGCAATTCAGCTAGTTCATCTTCGCAAACTTGGAGTTTAACCAGTCCATGCGCGCTATTCTTGATGTCGTTTTCATCATCCTAAATCTTTACACGTGGGTCATTATTGCGAATGTGATCTTCTCCTGGCTCTATGCGTTCAACGTGGTGAACTCAAACAATCAGTTCATCGCGATGATCGGGCAGACACTTTACAATCTGACCGAACCGCTCCTGCGCCCTATCCGCCGGTTCCTGCCAGCAATGGGTGGATTGGATCTTTCTCCGATTGTGCTGCTGCTCGGCATTTTCCTTATTGAGCGCGTCATCGGCCTCTACGTTTATCCCTACGTATTTTAAGTAGTGGCTGAACAAGAACGCCCTTGGAAACTGCAGGCTGACGGAATTCTCATTACCGTCCGCCTCACCCCCAGATCCTCCAAAGATCAAATTGAAAAGATAGGCGAGCAGTCCGATGGCCGACCGCTCGTGATGGCGCGCGTTCGCGCAGTGCCAGAAAAAGGCGCTGCAAACAAAGCCATTGCGGCCCTTTTTGCGAAAGCACTCTCTGTTCCCAAATCATCGGCAGAAGTGATTGCAGGTTCCACCGCCCGCATAAAAACCCTACGTGTTTACGGCGAACCACAAGAGCTGCAAAAAAGGCTAGAAGATCATCTCTCCTAGCCTTCAAAGATAAGTTCTGCACGGAACCGCGATCAGAGAACCCACATCAGTTCTGATGGATACGTTTTAGTCTTCAAGCTTGCGCGCTTCTTCTTCCAACATAATCGGAATTCCATTCCGAATTGGATAGGCCAGCTTCGCAGCGCGGGAGACCAGCTCCTGGTTCTCAGGATTGTACTCAAGCGTTGTCTTCGTCACAGGACAAACCAACAGCTCCAAAAGCCGACGGTCCAGCTGTGGCGCTTCAAATTCGCTCATAGAGCCCTCATTCATTTTTGTCTTTACCTGCATCACTGAAGCGTACTGCCAGTACCACCATTGCCACGTGCCAGCTCAACTTCAGCCAACGCAATGAGCGTATCCGCACGCACTTTCAGATTCTCTGTTTCCAACAGAGCCTGCTTCTCTTTCGGTCCATAAGGACTCATCATGCACAATGCATTGACCAATACCTCGGTCGAGGCAGAATTGACGCTATCCCAGTCCGCTTCAAGGTCATTCACACTCAAGTATTCTTTGAGCGTTGAAAGCAGCAGATCTCGATCGACATCATCTTCTCCGATACCGGTCGTCAAATCACCAGCAAAGCGGGTCGCATCAACGTGACCACGACGGAACGGGGCACGCTCTTCCAGCTCACCACGAAGCACAAAGCGAGAAACGCCAGACAACGTAATCAGATAGCGGCCATCGCCACTTTCCTGAAACCCTGTAATGCGCCCCATACAGCCAACAGTGCAAAGTTTTGGTCTACCGGCCAATTCTTCATCACTGGTTTCAAACTGCGGCTGAATTACCCCAATCATGCGATCAGTACGCAAAGCACTGTCGATCATCGACGTATAGCGCGGCTCAAAAACATTGAGAGGCATGTGGGAGCGCGGAAGCAAGATAGCTCCCGGCAAAACAAACAACGGCACAACCTGCGGCAGATCATCCAGACCTGCGTAGGTCGCATTTCCAACAGTCATCGAGGCCACTTAAGTGCTCTCCGCTCTTATCATTAGGCCTAGATTACGAGAATAAAATTGAGGAGAGTTTACGGCGACCATAAGCAGAACCTGCATCTTTAAAGCCCCAGGCTTCAAAAAACTGCAGCAACTGCTTGCGCGCGCCATCTTCATTCCACTCACGGTCACGGCGAATAATCTCAATCAGCTCATCAACAGCACCAGTTTTATCCCCTTTGCCGCCCAAAGCGAGCGCAAGGTCAAAACGAGCCTGATGATCATCTGCATTGGCTTCTACACGCTCACGCAACTCTGCAAGGTCATCAAGCCCTTCAGATTGCTCAGCGAGTTCAAGCGCAGCCTTGGCTGCTGCAAAATGCTGGGAGTTCTGCTCATCTTCCGGAATCATATCGAGCATCTGTTTTGCATGGTCTTTCTCACCAAGCGCCAGATAGCACATAGCAAGCCCACACAACGCCTGCACGTTGCCAGCGTCGATAGAAAGCGCGCTACCGTAAAGCTGTGCAGCTTCTGGATACCCTTCAGCATCACGAAGCTCATCAGCCTTCTCAAGCATCACTTCCAGATCACTTGGACCAATGTTTACGCCAATTCGATCGAGAAATTTTTTGATTTCACCTTCGGTCTGCGCACCCATAAACCCGTCAACAGGCTGGCCACCTTTAAATGCAAACACTGCCGGGATCGACTGAACACCCATCTGACCGGCAACTTCCGGATAATCTTCGATGTTCATTTTCACCAGCTTGAGAGCACCATTCGCCTCCTTGACGACTTTCTCAAGCGTCGGCGTAAGCTGCTTACAAGGACCACACCAAGGCGCCCAGAAATCAACGAGGACCACCTGATTACGGGAGCCCTCGATTACGTCCTGCACAAAGGTTTGAGTGGTCGTATCAACAATCAAGTCAGCAGCATTGGCTGCTGGAGCTGCAGATGGAGATGCCGCGCCAGCCTGTGTGTTGGTCTGATAACCGCCGCCATATCCACCGCCAAGGGAGCCACCAAAGCTGCCACCTACGGAATAACCGGATCCACTCATTATTTTGACCCTTTACTGAACCGGGAGCTGCTCATATCAGCGCTCCTCATATCAAAATCTCTAACTGCTGCCTAAAATGGTCTTAGATGAGACCAATTACAATTGGCGATCACCCAGTTTTTATAGATCTTCAGTGACTTTCTGCGCCTCTGCAGAAACTGCAAGCACATTGGCATCATGCCCACATGCCTTGGCAAACACCATCAGACCTTCCGCTGAAATCGCCGTTGAAGCATTATTTAGCAATGGATGGAAGTTTAGAACCTCCTGCTCCATCATATCTGCATCAAACACCACGGACACGCGTTGTGCTTCCCGATCATTGATCAGAGAGAACGGCGTGACGGACCCTGGAGTAACACCCAGCACCTCTTCAAGCAGATCAGCTTTGCCGAAAGAAACACGACCAGATGCACCAATGATGCTCGAAATTCTCTTCAGATCTATCGTAGCATCATGAAGGGCCACGACCAAAAAGAGATTACCCTTTTTGTCTTTAAGGAAGAGATTCTTGGTGTGACCGCCTGGAATACGCTCATGCAGATCAGCAGATTCAGCAACCGTAAAAACCGACTCATGATCAATTGTAGAAACCGGAATGTTCAAGTCTTCCAAGAAAGATATCAGTTGCGAACGGCTTGCTGGCATGTAGAACGACCTCTCCCAAGTCTCTGAGGCAAACCAAGTGTTTGCCACATAAATGCTGCACCGTTTTAAGCCACCTATAGAAAAAGGCAAGCGGTCCATAAGAACCGCCTGCCTCTAGCAAACCGAGGGCGAATAGTTTGCTTAGTGAGCCGTCATGACTGACGGATCAGGGAGTGGTGTGGTGTTGGTCCGAACTGGCAGAATTGGGTACTCAACGCTTGGCTGTTCTCCGGTAAGGGTCTTCAGGAAAACAGTAATTGCATCAATCTCTTCTTCACTCAGCTCAGCACCAAGCTGCGAGCTGGCCATAATAGAAACCGCCTGCTTCAAATCCCAAACCTTGCCGGAATGGAAGTAAGGAGCTGTCAGATCAATATTGCGGAGCGGTGAAGCACGGAAAACGTATTCTTCCTCGGCAGTTTGAGTAACAGCAAACCGGCCTTTGTCATTGACTGGAAGAATATCTGCACCCGGCTTTTCAACAACGCCGAATGGATAGTACCCCTCACCACCAATATTCACACCGCCATGACAAGCGGCACACCCGGTGTCCATAAACACCTGTAGTCCCTGCTTTTCCTGCGCATTGAGAGCATTTTCATTACCCTCAAGGAACAGATCAAACTTGGAAGCAGGCGTAATCAAAGTTGCCTCATACGCTTCAATTGCCTTCGCCATATTGTCGAAGTTCGCTGGTAACTCCTCACCTGGGAATGCTCTTGAAAACTGCTCAGTGTATCCCGGCATACTGTTCAGAACAGCTTCAACCCGCTCTGGCGTGCTGGCCATTTCAACACCAGCTTGCACCGGGCCTTTGGCTTGCTCTTTCAGGTCTTCTGCACGACCATCCCAAAACTGGGCAAGGTTGAACACAGCATTCAACACGGTGGGTGCGTTACGAGGCCCCTTTTGCCATCCATGGCCGATGGATGTTTCCAGATTATCATCCCCACCCATGCCGAGATTGTGGCAGCTGTTACACGACAACAATCCCGAAAGCGACAATCGCGGATCAAAGAAGAGCTGTCGCCCAAGATCAATTTTTTCGCGGGTAATCGTGTTGTCTTTAACACTAGGTACAGCGTGCGGGATCGGCTTGAAGTAAGAACGCGCCTCTTCCAGCAACTCAGATTGAGCAAAAGCTCCTCCCTGAACAGCCATGCTGAAAACAGATGCGCCAATCAATGTCTTAATTATTGCTCGCATGAAATCCTCCATCATCACGAGATAATGGAGTTTAGAATCACTACAAACAAAAGCACATTGATGCAACCGCTTGACATTTACTATGGTAATATCAAAAATTTTATCAGCTTAAAACGCAAAGCCATCATCTAATATATTGAGATATACAAAAAATACTTGAAATATGAATTCCACCAATACTCATTAATACTACAAATATCGAGAATTATAATCACAAGACATACACGAAGCGCGCCTCCTTACACTTAGAATAACTCTAATATAGACAAAAAATTGAGAGCTTTGACCGCGTGCAACTTACGTTTCTCAAGGGCATGTACTTCACCCTCAAAACGTTCTCTTAGAATATACTAATACACAGCTGCGACATACTGCCCCCAATTACAAATTGTGATCCTGACGACGTCTGGATGTTGTTCTTAGCCACGCTCGCTAATGCTCATTCTGAATGTGACTAAAAAAATTCCTGATCTTATTGAGATATATGAGGGAACCTGTTTCTTTTTCATGCAGCCCATCCACGACCTCGGACAAAATCACATAGGTTATTTTACTCGAGTGCAATTATTTCCACAACGATCAAACAACTCTAAAAAACTATCTATCTTGTTGTTATATAATATTTTTTATGAGGCACTTCACGACCTCCACATCCACAAGCTCTGAGAAACCCCACAATGAATTTCAAATTCCTTGTTGCATTCACCCCGAGCTTTTGTCATATAGCTCCCACCTCACCGACGGGGCCGCAACAAACGGCTCTAGCGAAACAGATGCGGGCGTAGCTCAGGGGTAGAGCATAACCTTGCCAAGGTTAGGGTCGTGAGTTCGAATCTCATCGCCCGCTCCAGTTTCTCTAAGAAACTGAGTTTTCGCGAAGTTGGAATTTTTTGGATATGCGGGCGTAGCTCAGGGGTAGAGCATAACCTTGCCAAGGTTAGGGTCGGGCGTTCGAATCGCCTCGCCCGCTCCAAAAAAACAAAACAACCGCCGCAAGGCGGTTTTTTGTTATCTGCACTTCTTCATCCCTTTCAAAGCCTTAAGCAAATTATTCCTCTTCAAGCCAAGGAGGAAATGGTGTGTTCTCAGCAGACATAATATTCATGAACCGGGCCTGGAAATAATCTGTGCGTCCCAACACCGGTAGAAACTTTTGCCTGAACAGACGGATCGCTGTGTTGTTTGACGCCAAAAACCGTGTGCCGGTATCAACTGTTTTCAAAACCTCCGCGGCAACAGGTCGTCGATCCAACATATATTGATGCGTATGCCCGGTAGAAACTTGCCACGCCAGCCACGCAGCATCCTCAATCCCTAAGTTCATCCCCCTGCCTCCAAAGGGAGAATGCACATGCGCAGCATCTCCCACCAGAAAGACCCGCCCTTTCTGATAGAGATTGGCCAATCGGTGAGAGATCCGGAAAGACGACTTCCAATTGACTTTGATAACTTTCAAAATCGGCGGCATAGTCTCAAGTGGATCAGAATGATCAGCAACAATTCGCGCCCGTGTCGCAGAAAATGGAATGACACCGAAGATATTTGGTGACCTGTCAAACATCGTCGGCCCATCCATCGTCAAGGTTGGTTCCAACTCTACATCTGCCAACCCCCAATCTTGCGGATACGAACTGCCTGAAAAGGTGAACCCCATTTGCGAACGCACAATTGAGTGTGCACCATCTGCCCCAATCACCATGGGTGGGCGAAGTACCTCTTCGTCACCGCTACTGGTTTGTATAACTGCAGTGACGACCTCCTCCTCCTGCTCCAGCTTGACTAGTTCACACTCCCGCTCGACCGGTATTCCCAGCTCTGTCAGATGTCGTTCAAGAACAGTTTCAGTCTCATATTGCGGCAGAGCCAGCATAAAATTAAAAGGCCCATCTAAGTCTGAGAGATCAACTTCTAAAAGCTCGTCACTTGGCCCACGAAAGTGGACATGGTTCATCCGCCATCCCTTTCGCAGCAGTTTGTCTGTCACACCAGATGGTTGCAGGATTTGGAGGGTTCGAGGATTAATGGCAAGGGCACGAGATTGAGCGTGAGGGCGCGAGTTCTTATCGATGATACGAGGCGTAAAGCCGCGTCGCTTCAGCTCAATTGCGGCAGTCAGCCCACTGGGCCCTGCCCCAACAATCAGAATGCGTCCTCTTTGCATTGCCATCCTACCGTACACAGGGCTTGTTGTTGCGAGCTTATGCAAAAGACGCTGTTGGAGCGTTGAACCAGTAAGGCGAACTTTAATCACTCTTGGAGGAGCTTGTTTGCCCTTCTTGACCTGGCTTCAAAATTGTCGTTTAGCTGCCTTCCAAGCTCTAAAGGATGGTATTCGATGACAACACCTTGCCCTTGCAAATCAGGAAAAGACTTTGAAATCTGCTGCCAGCCTTTTCTGGAAGGCAAGGCCCTTCCCGAAACCGCAGAGCAGCTCATGCGCTCACGTTACAGCGCTTATGCCACAAAAAACATTGATTACCTGAAAGACACATTGTGGCACCGCTATCAAAAAACCTTCAGTTCAATTGAGGTCGCAGAATATGCTGCCCAAACTCAATGGATAGGGCTTGAGATTCTGGGCACCGATAAGGGGCAACTAGGTGATGCAAAAGGCAGCGTCCTCTTCTGCGCCAAATACCTCGCCCATGGCCAAGCCGGAGAACAGAGAGAACTGAGCCTCTTCAAAAAACGCAAGGGCCGCTGGTATTATGTTGAACCGATGGTAGAAGGCAGCCGCCTCTAAACCTCACAGCCTGATCCAAAATCAACTGAGCGTAAAACAGTCTCGCTGCGAGAGCTGCAGTCAACTTCTCTGCGCCTTCCATCAGTAACGACCATATCGCGATGCAGATAAGGCTTCACCTCCCCCTACAAGCAAGTTCCGATCCTCACCCAGGTCAGCAAACTTCTCCGTGAAAGTCTAAAAGCAGAGGTCTCAGACTTATCATTTACGACTGCACACAAGCCCTTTTCAGCTCATCATACCAATGACTGAACCTAAACTGAGGCTTACCAAGATATTTTGCATCAGCTAGCAGCATAAGATGCCAACACAAGAAAACATCGTTTCCATATATTTCTGGTATGTCAGCACGAGTTTCCCACACCTTTAGGTTGCTTCATTAACAACCACATTCCGCAGGGAAAAGGCGCCTTCGCGTAACGGGTTAGCGGAACGCCGACAAGGTTCAGACAAGCCTCGTTACATCCAAACTTATTAAAATTAGAAAAAAAACTATTTCAACTATCGGTACATATGTGTGTGTCACACAAATATGTACCGATCAGGAAACATCTAAATGAACGTAGTTCACGCAAACAGAATGGAGTTTATGAAGTGGAGATCACTAATACAAAACACACCTAATACTGTAGGATCCGGATGTGAAATTTATGAATCTACTAAGGAGCTACACTTAAACGATGGATCTTTAGTTCTAATTAGCAAGCCAAATCAAGACTGCACAACACTATTACAAAGTTTTTCTAAAAAAAACCTATCAGAAATCCAGTACTTACAGTTCCGCGCCTACAAACTCGTTGAACCTGGCTTTGCAGGACGGCGATATTGGGCTGTTAAAATCATCGCTGGAAAGCACCCTAAGAACCCCGGGTTACGGTTGTTGGTCGTTGGCTGGGTCAAGGGCACGACCATGAAACGAGCCTTCAACGAAATCAAAAAAGTACTAAAGGGCGACGCCCAAATTTGCGAAGACCCGCGTCTATAAGAACAGCAACCGACAAAGCTGTGACGCTCATATGAAGGCGCTGACATTGAAGGCGATCAGATTATGATCAACCTGCGTCAGCCTTTTCCTTTCAACTGTTTGGCTGGCAGTCCAGTGACAAAACTCATACTGAGCGAAATCCATGCTCTAAGCGCCGCCTGATCACACACCTCAGCAGCCACAAACACCAATCCCCCCATTCGGCGACCACCAAGCTCAACAATCTCAGCCCCCTCTCGGCCGAGCGCTTCCGCTTCATTGTCTTTTCCAACACGAAACATAAAGCGAGCCTCTTCACTCTTAATACGATGCGCCCCGGCCAGCATGTTTCCATCCAGAAAAAAGCACAACCCACCCATCATCCGCTTCTCCGAAATCCCCATAATGCCTTCCAACTCCTCACGAAGCCGATCACCAAGTTCCTCATCATAGGCCACTAGAGCATCCTTCCAGCGTGATTGTCTTAGCCATTTTACAGACTAATACAGTCAGCACCTCACCAAGAGGAGCCGGTCCCTGCTCAGTTTGGGCGGATGCAGGGACCGGCGCAAGCTGCACGGCAGAAGGGAGGCGTCCCTCTAACACCGCGAGGCGGTGGTGCAGCTCTGCAATTTGCGATGTTTTCGCGTTCATATCACTCTCGGTAAATTTCACTCTGTTCTCTATATGTTCTCATATTGATTCCGTCAAATCGCACAGGAGTCAAGCATCAAAAACTGCGAGAGTATCAAAACAAAAGCTTCAGAGCCTTCAAGGTCCAGCTAAGCCTCTGTTTTAACTCAAGGACCAATCAACACGACAACGCCACAGAACAGCATTCTGAAAATATTAATTTTCATACTAGTAATAATTGACCAGAAATAATTAAGGCGTATCGCGTGCAAGAACTCCTCCTCAAATGGTCAGCAGTGCTATTACCTCGCAGCACTCATGCAAAACTGCTGCCGCTTCTTGGAAAAATACTCAGCACTCTCTTCAGCAAAGGCGAGGCTGGAGGAGCGCGACGCTCAGCATTGATCGTTTTTGCCTTACGCATCGGGAGCGCAGCACTCGCCTACATCATGCAGGTCTTTCTGGCTCGTTGGATGGGCGCCTCTGAATACGGCATCTTCATTGTTGTCTGGACCGTTGTCATCATACTGAGCGTTTTTTCAGGGCTTGGGTTTTCTGTCTCCCTTCTCCGCTTCATTCCAGAATATCTGGAGAAGAAGCAATACGAACTCCTCAACGGCTTGCTCTTCAGCGCCCGGTTCCTTGTATTACTCAGCTCAACAACTATTGCAGTACTCGGCATAGCCATCGCCTGGGCCTTTTCTGACTTCATTGGCAATGCATACATCCTGCCGCTTTACCTCATCGCAATCTGCCTGCCCATGCACACCTACACCGGTATGCTGGAAGGCATTGCCCGTGCGCAAGACTGGCAACTCAAAGCAATGCTGCCAGATTTTATTGGCCGCCCTCTTTTAGTGCTCGCATTCATGTTGATCGCGCTGTTGCTGGGCTATCCGCCAACAGCCGTCACAGCTTGCATCGTCACCATCGCAGCGGTCTGGACCATCACCTTCTTTCAGACGATCATGATGGAAGTCTCGCTGAACAAAGTCCGCCATCCTACTCCACGTAGACTTCAGATAAAGTCATGGCTGCTTGTGTCGGTTCCCATGCTGGCAGTTGATGGCTTCTTCCAACTCATCACCAGCTCTGATGTCATCTTAATCGGCCTCTGGCTCCCACCAGATCAAGTCGGCATTTATTTCGCAGCATCACGCACCCTTGCGCTGATGCATTTTGTTTATTACGCGGTACGCGCAGCAAGCGCACCACGCATGGCCCGCCTCTACCATTCCGGTGACCGAGATGGCCTCAAGGATTTCGTGGCAAGCGCTGCTAAAATGACCTTCTGGCCAACACTACTCATGGCCGGCTTTGTCATGGCAGTCGGACCATTCCTCCTCTCCCTGTTTGGAGAAGACTTTGCACAAGGCACACCAATCCTCTACATCCTTGTCATTGGTGTATTAGCCCGTGCATCCGTTGGTCCGGTTGACGCATTACTGACCCTATCAGGGCACCAAAACACCTGCGCCAAGATCTATGCCAGTGTCTTTGTGGTGAACCTTATTCTCAACACAGCACTTATTCCAACAATGGGCCTGTATGGAGCCGCCCTGGCAACCACATTGGTCATATTTTTTGAAGCATGCATTCTTTACCGTGTTGCCTACAAACGCCTTGGACTACACACATTCATTTTGCCATTGAAGAGACGGGAAACTCCAGTCAATGAAGCAGGATAGCACCACGATTAAACTGCTGACCCCCGGCAAAGACAAAACAGCTGAACAGCTGTGGCGACAACTGTCTCAACAGGCACTGGAGCCCAACCCGTTCTTCTCCAGCAGTTTCGTCAGTGCATTCAACGCACACAAGGCAAACGGCTCAATCAAGCTGTTATTGGCACTCGATCCTTCCGGCACAAAAGCGCACGCGGCACTGCCCGTCATAATGGTAAGGCGTGGCCTCCTCTTCAAACTACCAAGCACATTAGCTGGTGATTATGGGCCACTCGGCACCCTGCTGCTTTCTGAGGAAGCGACGCCAGCGGCACTCAACAAACTGCTGGAAACTGCCTGCAACTTAAGCTGGACTAAAACACTAATCCTCCCTTTCCATGGAGCCGGCGGCCCCGTCTATAAGTGTCTGGAGAGCGTACTTTCAGCACACGGATGGAAGTATCAGGTTTCCTCAAAAGAAGATCGCGCCTTCCAGCTATCTGGCAGAGAAGGTCGCGCCGACTTTGACGCCCTCAAAAAACGGTCCTCATGGAAAGGTGCCTTTAAAAACCAGCGCCGGCTAGAGAAGGAAGGATCGCTTTCCTTTAGTATGCTGGAAACCTCAGAGGACATTCAGGCAGGCCTTGAAGACTTTCTGAAACTCGAGGCAGCTGGCTGGAAAGGCAAGCAAGGCACCGCGCTCCTTTCCAGAGCACCTGATGCCGCTTTCACGCGTGAGCTGGTATCAAAGTCAGGCGAAGCAGATAACATTCGTATTGGCCAGTTACGGCTCGACGACAAGTTGATTGCGGCCAACATCCTGCTCCGCGAGCAAGGCCGCATATTTGGCTGGAAAACAACCTTCGACGAGAGTCTCGCAAAATTCTCCCCCGGTCAGCTTCTCATCTATTTCAGCACCCAAAAACTCCTCGAAGGCCCTGAGTTCTCAGGTGCCGATTCCCTCTCGACACCAGACAATCAGATGGCAAACAAGGCCTGGACCTCAAGGTTCCCATATGCCACGTTTTTAATTGGCAAAGGCCCAATAGCACGCTTTGCAATTTGGGAGGCACAAGCAGGTGCTCGCGCAAAGTTGGCGTTAAAGAGCAAAATTAAGAAATTGCTTGGTCGAAAATAGCTACCTACCCTTCAACCAACTCAGCTTCTTCCTGCGCTCTATTCCGTAAAATCCGGCGAATAACCTTTCCGCTGGTCGTCAAAGGCATTTCTGAGACAAACTCGATTTCCCGCGGATATTCATGAGCAGAAAGACTCACGCGCACATATTGGCGAATATCATCCACCAAGCGGTCACTTGGCTCGAAGCCATCTTTCAGCACAACATAAGCCTTTACGATCTCCGTCCGCACCTGATCAGGTTTGCCGACCACAGCAGCCAATCCAACCGCTTCATGCTTGATCAGACAATCCTCAATCTCAGTTGGCCCAATGCGATAACCAGCTGAAGTAATGACATCATCATTGCGGCCAACGAAGTGGACATATCCATCCATGTCAACAACACCCTGGTCACCTGTCAGCATCCAACCACCAAGGAACTTGCTCTGATCGGCCTCAGGTTTCCGCCAATACCCCAGGAACATAACAGGCGTACCACGCCGAACTGCAATCTCGCCTTGCTCTTCTGGTTCGCAAACAGATCTATCTGGACGGATAACAGCAACATCATGTCCCGGCACAGCTTTACCAATTGCGCCCGCACGTGAAACTCCTATCCCCGCCCCAGACCCCAGCACGAGATTGCACTCAGTCTGTCCGTACATCTCGTTTGGCGCAACACCGAGCGCTTCATGACACCAAGCAAATGCTTCACGCCCCAATGCCTCACCAGCCGAACAAACAGAGCGTAACCTAAGCTTTTCAGAATACTTACGATGATCAACACTTCGCATCATCTTGAGTGCAGTAGGTGGAATGAACGCGTTACGAACGCCATGTCGAGCCATCAAGTCAAATGCACCTTCCGGATCAAACTTGTCGATCCGGGCAGTTACCACTGGCACCCCGAACTTCAGCGACGGCAGCAATGCATTCAGTAAACCTCCCGCCCAAGCCCAGTCAGCAGGTGTCCAAAATGCATCTCCAGCCTGCGGCAGCATCTCATGTGCCATTTGTATACCCGGCAAATGCCCAAGTAACACGCGGTGCGCCAGCAGCGCGCCTTTAGGCTGTCCTGTTGTGCCTGAGGTGTAAATCATCAAAGCTGGATCATCAGGGCCTGTCGCATAGCTTTCAAAGCTGTCGGAGCCTTGCTCAAGCAAGTTCCAGAAGCCAAGAGCTCCATCTCCTGCACCATCGACACAAATAACATGCTCAAGAAGCGGGAGCTGCTCACGAAGTGCAGAAAGTTTCTCAAGTCCAGCTTGATTGGTAATCACCACTTTCGCGCCAGCGTTTTCCAACCGGTACCGTAGCGCATCTGGACCAAACAAAGCAGCCAATGGAACTGCGATAGCTCCTAGCCGATAAATCGCAAGATGAGAAATAGCAGTTTCAGGCGCTTGAGGCAGTAACAAAGCCACACGGTCACGCGGGGCTACACCCAAAGACTGCAGCGAGTTTGCAAGCTGGCAGGAATTTCCTTTGAGCTGACCATAGCTCCACGCTTCAACACCGCCGGAAGACAGCACATGCAGCAAAGCTGTGCGCTTAGGCTCAATATCCGCCCAACGATCACAAGCATCATGCGCAATGTTATAGCGCGCAGGAATAGTCCAGCGAAACTCAGCTCGCAATTCCTCGTATGAAGTCAGTGGTGGCAGCACACCAGAAATCCCCTAAACCCAAATTCATTAGTGAAGTGAGTTTATCGCTGCAGCGCACAACGAGATACTGGCCTTTGGTCGCTCTTTTAGCTTCCAAAGGAAAGTGGGTTAACGCGGTCCAGCTACAACAAGGCTCCAGAAAACCTTGTATTTTGAACGAGGCGCATAAGCCGTTGCAATACCAATACGCGTTCCATTTACATCCAGCATCACTGCATTATGTTTTGGCGAGTCACGCCAGCCAGAAAAGGCTTCGGCCCATCGACGATAACCAGCACTGAGATTGCCCACCGCATGAGCATCGCCCTGCCCAGCCCCCTTCATCAAGACGGCGAGCTTAAGATCGCCCTTGCGCGCAGCGTTGACATCCTCTGCACGGGCCATTCCATCTGCCTGTGCCTGAGCAACGCGCATCAAAGCTGGATCGACCGTAACCGGCGGTAAATCTGATTGAGAACGATAGCTGGAGATCATTGAGGCCACAACACTCGCATCAATCTGCGCAGAGTGGCTCTCTAAGTTCTGATAGTAGCTTGGCGTTTCATCAGGGCTGACACAACCAGTGAGCATCAGTCCAACAGCAAGAACCAGAGCAATACTCCCACCACGAAACGTCTTCATACAAAATCACTTTTCGGCAAATTTCGAATCTCTCGGACACACTACTGACTAAATGAGGCAAACCAAGCTCAAACTAAAAGCACACGTATAAGTGAATTAAAAAAGGCCGGACAAAGCCGGCCTTTCAAACTTCTTGGTAAAAACGTTAGGACGCTTCTTTCAAAGCATGAGGCTTGGCTGTTTCAGCCGTCTCATTCTTCTCTTCAGCACCTTCAGTCTCAGCATCGGTTTGCTCTTCTGGAGGTGTCAGCACGCTACCCATCTCTTCTGGGCTCAACACGCCCATGAGATGTCCATCCTCGCAAACAACCGGAACCGGATAATCTGCTTCCAATGTTGTTGGGAGAGCTTCTTCCAAAGTGCTTTCCAGTTCCACTGCGTTGCTGTCATCAGCAAAAGCATAAAGAGATGGACTATCACCTGGTTTAGCAACCTCCTCAGCAAGGCCTTCTTGCGTAACAATGCCGCGGAACTCTTTGTCTTCAACCACATAACCGAAATCTTCGTCATGTCGACGCATATCAGCCAGCGCTTTTTCCATGTTGTCATGGGTAATACGCACAGCAGGTGGCTGCATAACGGTATCAACGGTCAACACGCGAGCACGGTTCACATCACGCACAAACGCCCGCACATAATCATCAGCTGGTTCAAGCAGAATTTCTGGCGGCGTACCGACTTGTGACAGAACACCATCCTTAAGGATCGCAATCTTGTCACCAATACGCAAAGCTTCATCCAGATCATGCGTGATGAACACGATGGTCTTATGCAGCTTTTCTTGCAGTTCAACCAATTGATCCTGCATCTGAGAGCGGATCAACGGATCAAGTGCAGAAAACGCCTCATCCATCAGCAAAATGTCAGCATCCGTTGCAAGCGCACGGGCAAGACCAACACGCTGCTGCATGCCACCGGAAAGCTGGCTTGGGTACTGGTGTTCAAAACCACCAAGTCCAACCGTTTCAATCCACTCACGCGCTGTGGTTTCACGGTCTGCTTTTGTAATGCCCTGCACTTCAAGACCGTAAGCAACATTCTGCAATACTGTCCGATGCGGCATCAGGCCAAAACGTTGAAACACCATCGACATACGATGACGGCGGAAGTCTTCCAGCTCTTTATCAGAAAGAGCCATAACATCCTCGCCATCAACCAGAATGTGCCCGTCTGTTGGGTCAATCAATCGGTTGAAGTGACGAATAAGCGTAGACTTACCAGAACCGGAAAGGCCCATGATCACAAAGATCTCACCCTTCTCGATGCTAAGGGAGACATCATGCAGGCCAAGAGTATGGTCAGTTTCAGCAAGCAGCTGATCTTTGCCCATACCATTTTTGACCTTGGCAAGCTCCTTCTCAGGCGCCTTGCCAAAAATCTTGGTAATGTTTTGTACTTCGATCAATGCCATGTGTTAGCGCCTCACCCTGTTACCTTGCGATGCGCCTGCATCCGTTGTCCGGCTGATTGTGTGATACGGTCAAACACAACGGCAAGAACAACAATCGCTAAGCCGCCGAGCAAACCTTGTCCTGCATCATTACGCTGCAACCCAAGCAGAACGGTTTCACCCACGCCGCGAGCACCAATCATGGACGCAATCACCACCATAGCCAACGCCATCATCATAGTCTGGTTAATACCCTGCATGATGGAAGGGAGCGCAAGTGGGATTTGGACGCCCTTAAGGATCTGCCAGCGCGTTGCACCAAAGGCCCGGCTGGCCTCAACAACCTCTTCATCCACATAGCGGATGCCAAGATCCGTCAAGCGAATAAGCGGTGGTGCGGCATAAATCACAGTAGCCAGAATAGCTGGCACCTTACCCAGACCAAACAGCATGGCCGCAGGAATAAGATAAACGAAGCTTGGAATGGTCTGCATCAAGTCCAAGACCGGATTGAGCAAAGCTCTGAAGCGGTTTGAACGAGCAGAGATAACGCCAAGCGGCACGCCAATCACAACGGAAATCAGCACAGCGACAAGCAAGATCGCCACTGTTTGCATAGACTTTTCCCAAAGCCCCAATGTACCGATGAACCACATTGCACCTACCATCACCAGGCTAAGCCCCCAACGGCGGCTCGCAGCAAAGGTAATCAGGCCGATGCAGATCAAGATCACGATAGGATCAGCGCCACGGAGAAGTCGCTCTAACCGCACCAGCAAAAATAGGATGGAGTTGGAAAAGGCCTCAAATCCATCGCCGTAATTCACGACGAGAAAATCAACCAGATCGTTTGTGGAAGTCCGGATAGGTTTCCCAAAGTTGGGAAACACGTCGAAAGCCATGTGATCCTCTTATTCTTCTTAGCAAGGATCACGGAAACAAGTTCCGTGATCGCTTTTCATTCGCTAATTTTCAAAAACAGTCAGCTGTCTTTGATATTACAGAGCAGATTTCACACGCTCAGCGACATCAGCTGGAACCCAACCGGTCCAGAGTTCTTCGTTGTTTTTCAGGAACTCAGCAGCAGCATCATCTGTGGTTCCGCCAGTGTCCTGCATGTAAGCAAGAGCTTTGGAAACGTCATTACTGGTGGTTTCATAAGCTGTCAGGAACTCAACCAGTTTAGGCGCAGAAGTATGGAACTCTGTGTTCACGAAGACGTGCGTCGCAGACAGAGGGTATGCAACTGCCTCGGTCACTTTGGATGGATCTGTCTCTGCAGACAGCTTGTCCCAAGCTTCCTTGTTGTAGGCAGGCTCTTCCAGCTGAATCAGATCATCAGCGACCTTACCCATGACCCAGGTTGGACCCCAGTAGTAAAATACGATTGGCTTTTTACGACGAATGTTAGATTCAATCGCAGCAGACAGTGCAGCACCTGTACCAGGACGGAAGTTCACAAAGCTATCAAGCAAGCCATAAGCGTTGAGCTTCTTAGAGTTGATGACCTCACAACCCCAACCAGCGATACAGTTGTAGAAGCGACCTTTTTCTGGCTCTTCCGGATCAGAAAACACGTCTTTGTACTTTGGCAGGTCAGATACAGACTTCAGACCTTTTGCAGGCGCATCATCGCCTTCAACCAGGTATTTTGGAATAAACCAGGCCTGTGTCGCATCAGGAAAGTTCACTCCAAGATCAACAAACTGGTTCTTCGCTTTGCCTTCAGCAAGAGCTTCAGTCACGTTGTCTGGCCAGATTTCCATGGTCACGTCGATATCACCACGCGCCATACCGTTCAGAAGCGGAATAGTGGAGCCTGGGATGACATCCGTTTCACAGCCGTACCCTTTTTCAGCAATGAACTGAGCTACAGAATTGTGAAAAGCATTGGAGTCCCAATCCAAACCAGCAAACACGATAGGACGGTCAACTTCACAAACAGGATCTGCAGCTTCTGCTGTAGACACAGCAAAAGGGAATGCAACTACGCACGCAGCGAGAGCAGATTTAAAATTCAACACGGATGCCTCCAAACAACCAAAACATACTTTTTGTTCGGTCAGAGAGAAAAGCCGCCAAGGACAGCTTGTCGTTCTGGCCGTAATGCTAAGTCAAAAACTCAGCAATTGCAGGACACACTAGGTTGAGCACATCAACTGCACCGTTAAAAATAGATATATTCAATTTTCTGTCAACTTAGACATCTGCTCAAGATATTTTTTTAAAATAAATATAAAAAGATATACTTCGTGAATACACTGAATATGAAGTTATAAAGCTTTCATAACTCTCTAGTACCACCATTTAAAACGCAAAATAAGAGAAAAAAAATTTACTGAAGCAAAACGACTATTTTAAACTTTCTTTTACAGGTAATCCCCACGGAAAATTCAGGTAATTTCACAGTAAATTGAAATAAAAAAATCACGTCAAATGATGTTGAATAATCACGTAGATTACAAAAAGAAAAGCGCAGAGAAAATCTGCGCTCATTTAATAATATTGAATCATCGTTCAATAAAAAAATATAAGTGAGAAACTTAAGGAAATTGGGAAGTTGGCCGCATAAAAGCGCCAACTTCCTTTCGTGAGCCTACTTAGTTTTCAGTGGCTTCAATAACATCCTCAAGGGAGCGTAAACCAGTCTTTGGTGCACACACCAAAACCGCCATGTTTCCTGGGGCATGTTGGTTCTTCCACATCTTCATATGAGCCTGCGGAATCTGATCCCATGAGAACACTTCACTCATACAAGGGTCGATACGGCGATCAATCACGAACTTGTTCGCCTCACTCGCCTGTTTCAAGTGCGCGAAATGCGAACCCTGAATACGCTTCTGACGCATCCATACATAGCGCGCATCCATGGTCAGATTGAAGCCGGAGGTACCCGCACAAAACACAACCATACCGCCGCGTTTGGCAACCAGTGTTGATACCGGGAACGTTGCTTCACCTGGGTGCTCAAACACCATATCAACGTCATTACCCTTACCGGTAATGTTCCAGATCGCCTTACCAAACTTACGCGCTTCTTTGGTCCACGTATCATACTCAGGCGAGTTCACCTTCGGCAGCTGGCCCCAACAATCGAAGTCTTTTCGATTGATAACGGCCTTTGCCCCAAGCGACATCACGTATTCGCGTTTACTCTCATCTGAAATAACGCCAATCGCATTCGCTCCGGCAGCAGCAATCAGCTGAACTCCAAACACGCCAAGGCCACCAGAAGCCCCCCAAACCAGAACATTCTGACCTGGCTTCAAATCATGCGGCGCATGACCGAACAGCATACGGAATGCAGTCGCCAGTGTAAGCGTGTAGCAAGCGCTCTCTTCCCAAGTCAGGTGCTTGGGACGCGCCATCAGCTGCTGAGACTGAACACGAGCAAACTGCGCAAATGACCCGTCAGGTGTCTCATAACCCCAAATCCGTTGGGAGTTAGAGAACATCGGATCACCGCCGTTACACTCCTCATCATCCCCGTCATCTTGGTTACAGTGAACGACAACTTCGTCGCCGACCTTCCAGCGAGTAACTTTGGAACCAACTGCCCAAACGATACCGGAGGCATCGGAGCCAGCGATATGATAGGGCTGCTTATGAACCTTAAAAACGGAAATCGGCTCGCCTAGGGCAGCCCAAACGCCGTTGTAGTTCACGCCTGCTGCCATAACCAGAATGAGCACTTCATGGCTGTCCAACTCCCAAGTTGGCACCACTTCCTTGACCATCGCTGTATCAGGGGAACCATGGCGCTCTTGGCGAATGGTCCACGCCCACATGTTCTTAGGAACATGCCCCAGCGGTGGAATCTCACCAATCTCATATAGGTCCTTGAACTCAGAGCCACCCTCTGACCCAGCTTCGACAACCCGTGCAACGGAACTCATGATATTCTCCTCCAAGTTTGCGTTGCGCCCTTCCCTCATGAGAGTGAAAGCAAGTCCTCTGCTAACGCTTCCAATCCACTATTTGCTGCAACGCAAAACAATACAACCTGTCAATATCGGCTATTTGAGAATTATCATTACAAAGAATTCATAAAATATATACAACTATTGCTTAACTTGCGAAGAATACTTCTTCTAATGTTGCATTGCACCAACCACTAAAACCTATGCAAAGGTGTAGGCAGAATTGAGATCTTGTCCCTTATAAAATGCTGGGAGGATCAGGGAGGCAATAGACTATGAGTACCGGTTCACCTAAAGGCGCAACAAAAGACCGTCCGTGGATGTTCCGCACATATGCAGGACACTCCAACGCTGCAGACAGCAACCGGCTCTACCGTACGAACCTCGCAAAGGGTCAGACGGGCCTTTCTGTTGCGTTCGATCTCCCAACTCAGACAGGATACGACCCGGACCATCCGCTCTCTCGCGGTGAGGTTGGCAAGGTTGGTGTACCCATCTCTCATCTGGGAGACATGCGCACCCTCTTTAACGAGATCCCGCTGGAGCGCATGAACACCTCCATGACGATCAATGCAACAGCGCCATGGCTGCTTGCACTCTATGTGGCTGCTGCTGATGAGCAAGGGGCTGACCGCTCTCTGCTGGCCGGCACCACGCAGAATGATCTGATCAAGGAATACCTGTCCCGCGGCACCTATGTCTTCCCGCCCGCCCCATCCATGCGCCTCACAACCGATGTGATTTCATGGACTTACACGAACATGCCCAAATGGAACCCGATGAACGTGTGTTCCTACCATCTGCAGGAAGCTGGCGCGACACCAGTACAGGAACTCTCCTTCGCGCTCGCCACCGCGATCGCAATTCTGGACAATGTTCGTGCTTCTGGTGTCATCTCTGAAAGCGATTTCCCTAAACTCGTGGGCCGGATTTCCTTCTTCGTAAATGCAGGCATGCGCTTCATCACCGAGATGTGCAAAATGCGAGCATTTACAGAACTCTGGGATGAGATTTGCCGCGAACGCTATGGCGTTGAAGAAGAGCGTTACCGCCGCTTCCGCTACGGTGTACAGGTCAACTCACTGGGCCTCACAGAGCAGCAACCCGAAAACAACGTTTACCGAATTCTCGTTGAGATGCTGGCTGTTGTCCTCTCTAAAAACGCGCGCGCTCGTGCCGTTCAGCTACCAGCATGGAACGAAGCTCTTGGCCTCCCGCGACCATTCGACCAACAGTGGTCCCTGCGCATGCAGCAAATCATGGCCTATGAGACGGACCTGTTGGAATATGCAGATATCTTCGATGGCTCCAAAGAGATTGAAACCAAGGTCGAAGCGCTCAAAGAACAAGCAAGAGAAGAACTTGCCCGCATCGCAGAAATGGGCGGTGCAGTTGCAGCCGTTGAGTCCAGCTATATGAAACAGAAGCTCGTGGAGTCCAACTCCAAGCGTCTGGCAGGCATTGAATCTGGCGATCAGATCGTCGTCGGCGTCAACAAATGGACTGAGACTGAACCATCTCCACTGGCATCAGATGAAGACGGCGGCATCCTTACAGTTCCAGAGCATGTTGAAGAAGAAGCCATCCAGCGCATTCAGGCCTGGCGAGCTGAACGTGACGAGAACGCTGTTAAATCCGCTCTACTGGAGCTCCGCGCAGCAGCTTCTTCTGACAACAACATTATGGAAGCATCTATCAAAGCAGCTCAGGTCGGCGCAACCACTGGAGAGTGGGGTGCTGCCTTACGTGAAGTCTTCGGCGAATATCGTGCCCCAACTGGCGTCGGCAAAGCAGCCCCAGATGACAACGAGAGCCTTGCAGATGTTCAACAAAAAGTCTCCAAGCTTTCAGAAAAACTAGGTCGACGGCTTAAGTTCCTCGTTGGCAAACCGGGGCTGGATGGCCACTCCAATGGCGCAGAGCAGATCGCAGTACGTGCCCGTGATTGCGGCATGGAAGTCGTTTACGAAGGCATTCGCCTGACGCCAGCCCAAATCGTCAACGCCGCTCTTGAAGAAGGCGTCCACGTCGTCGGCCTGTCAATCCTGTCTGGCTCACATTTGGCACTGGTCCATGATGTGCTCGACAAAATGAAAGAAAACGGCATGGAGGACATCCCGATCATCATTGGCGGCATTATACCGTCAGAGGATGCCGAAGAACTGAAAAACGCGGGTGTTGCAGCCGTTTACACACCAAAGGACTTTCACCTGACAGAAATCATGTCAGACATTGTCCGCATCGTGGATGAGCAGGTCAACGAGACTGCCTAACGCCTAAAAATTAGGCAGGTTGGGCAAGTTGAACAGGCTTCTGCCCAACCAGTCGTATCCCCGGAGCATCCCGGAACCGCTCAATCATCGCGTCAATGAAGATCTCTGTTTTACGCGTCACCGCATCGCGCGAAGGGTAGACAAGGTATACCGGCTTCTCTTCGCACTGATAGTCAGGAAGTAGCCGTTGTAGTTGCCCGTTTGCCTCAAAATCTCGCATCATAAACAACGGCATGCGCGTAAACCCAACCGAGTTCAACAAGGCCTGCACCATCACCTGGGGGTGCCCAGCGACAAACTCAGACTTCAAAGCAACCACATGCTTTTGCCCATGTCGGAACATATCCAACGAACTGACTAGCTTCTCGTATCTGTATTGAATGTAGTTGAGGTCAGAAAGCGCCTCGGGACTTTGCGGCATACCATGCTTTGCAAGATAGTCTGGGCTGGCTGCCAAACAGGTTTCAACAATCGCAATTTTTCTGGAAATCCCAGAGGTATCTCCGGTGATCCCTGTACGGATCGCTAAATCGATACCGGTTTGCACAACATCAATCAGATCATCATCCATTTTAATTGAGACTGAAAGGTCTGGGTATTGCTTTCGAAGGTCGAAGATAAGCGGTGTGATTATATCAGCGCCCATAGCCTGAGAAACAGAAACAACCAATGAACCACTCTCTGCTGCTGCTTGGTCCTGTACTTCCTCAAACATCAGAGCGCTCTGACGCAACATCTTTTGCGCATGCTCATAGACAGTCTTTCCGGCAGCCGTCGGCTTAACGCCTTTGTTGGTACGAAAAACAAGCTCCTGCCCAACCTGAGCTTCAAGCAGGTTCAGCTGCTGGCTCATAGCAGGTTGGCTGATATGGCGTTGACGTGCACCACCGCTCAACGACCCATTGTCGATGACGCGAACAAAACTCTCCAGCAAATTCAGAAGATCCATAACTGCCCCATAAGCACTGCTTATATCCAAGATAAGACTTGGCCCTCTGCACTTCCAGTATCAACCCCACAATATTGCTCCCATGCTTGTAAATGAGGAGCCTTTCATGACACTTTCCCGCCGATCTTTTTTATCCGCAGCCGCGTCCCTTGCTGGCGCAGGTGCAGTTGCCCCGGCAATGTCATCTATTGCGCTCGCAGCGGCGCCTAAAATTGGAACACAGGTTCCCGGCATCTATCGCTTCTCGGTAGGAGACATTGAAGTTACAGCAATTCTGGACGGACACTTGGGATTAGATCCGTCATTGGTCGTTGGGTTTGACCAGAAGGTAGCGCAGGAAACTCTAAAGCAAAATTTCCTCAGCCCCAATACGCAGGACATGTCTATCTCTGTAAACGGATATCTCATTAATACGGGCGACAAACTGGTGGTAGTCGACACCGGCACTGCCGACCTAATGGGTCCGACACTTGGCCGTTTCCATCAGAACCTGAAAGCCGCAGGCTATAACGCCTCTGATGTAGATGCCGTAGTTCTCACCCACCTGCACATCGACCACGTCGGAGGGCTGATCTCCAAATCAGGAGAAAAACTCTTCCCGAACGCCGAGTTCATCGTCCATGAGGTCGAATACAACTTCTGGCATGATGAAGGCACACGCTCAAAGTTCCCCAAAGATCTCCAGCATTTCATCGATCTCGCTCAGAACGTTTCAAAGCCCTATCAAAATCGCAAAACACTCATCAGCAAAGATGGTGAGTTCATCAAGGGGCTGGATGCTGTCTTCCTTCCCGGTCACACACCCGGACATATGGGCATCCGCGTTCACTCCAATAACGAAGAAGTGTTGATCTGGGGCGACACGATCCACTCCATCGGACTCCAGTTCGCCAATCCAGATTGGACAATCGCCTTCGACGTAGATCAGGATGCAGCTCGACAAACACGGCGGAAAATACTGGATCGGGTTTCAGCAGATAGAACGCCAGTCGTCGGCATTCACCATGACTTCCCAGGTCTGGGGCATGTTCGCAAAGCCGGAAATGCCTTCGAATACCACGAAGTCAGCTGGCAGCATAAGCTTTAGAGAAACAAGAGCTCACGAGACACCTCGTGAGCTCTCTTCTATTGGGCAGGCGATAATGGTGTCGCCGGTATTGACGGCGGCGCAATTGGCTGAGCTGGTGTTAACGGGATAGATGGCCGTATTGGCGGAGCAATCGGCTGAGCAGGCCTGATTGGGACAGCAGGCACCTCAATCGGACGAGAAGGCTGCAGCGGATAAGCAGGAATTTCATGCCGTGGGCGCGGATATGGACGCCAACGCGGATAACGCGGGTAAATTGGATAGCGTCGATAGACAAACGGCAGCCCCACATACGGCGCTACATAAGGAAGCGTACGGGAATAGTGCGGTCCCTCAACTCCATATCGAATATATCTGGCAGAAACCCAACCCGGAGCACCGCGGAATGTCAGGTCACACCACGAACCGTTCTTGGTGCAGTAATTGATGAAAACCACGCCACCTGCCGGAATTGTCGTAATGACAGGATATCTGGTGCCAGGCCCTGTCCTCATGTTTACACCATTCGTGGTGTATCCGGCATGCCCACGCTGCGCAAAGGCGGCATTGGAATAGATAAGAACAGCCAGAAGCACGAGACCGGCAATCACCCAGGCCAAAATTTTCATAAAACTGCCCTCCAGCCTCTCTAAGGTGCTATCGGCCATAAGAAGGGCCTCCATAGGATGGCCCACTAAATCCGGGTGAACCAGGCGATCCCGGTGAAGGAGGCAATCCTGTAATCGGAGGAGCTGCAGGCAGAGGACCGGAAGGCCCCGGCAGAGGTGGCGGCAAAGACCCCGGACGCGCAGACCCTGCAGGATAGGCTCCCGGAGGCGGGTTAAATTGCGAGTGATCCGCATCCCGATCCGTCGGCAAATAAGGCTGCGCTTGCCCCGGCCTCAAACTATCTCCCGGTTCAACCGGACGATCTAGAGGTTTGATGGGCGGGATAATATTACTGCGCTCATTGAACTGAACCTGCTGAAATCCGGGATAGTCAACGGACCCTGAACGCGTAGACAAGCTGTTTGCACTCACAGATTGAGCCACGACACCTGCTGCGAGACAACAGCCTACAAGCATTGCGTATTTCATTTGACCCTAGTCCTAATTGCAGGCTGGCCAAAACCAACAGCCAGCATAATTAAGAGAAGACTGCCACCAAGGGGCTAACAACGTGCACTGACAAAACATCGGGTTTTAGAAGCAATTTATGTCTTGCCTTGAAGAATATAACGTGAACAAATTCACAGTTCACATCAGTTTTTCTAGCCAGAACCTCGCCTAAGCCTTAGGTTTGAGGTATGATTCTCCAAAGCAGGTAAACACGCCCCCATGACGAACCGCCTCAAGATTGTAACGTGGAACATTAACTCAGTCCGCCTCCGCCTTCCTATTGTCGAGAAAATGTTACTGGACCACGCCCCAGACGTTTTGTGCCTACAGGAAACAAAGTGCCCGGATGGAAGCTTCCCAACGGCTGCAATCAATAAGCTTGGCTATCGTCATGTAGAGGTACACGGCCAAAAGGGTTACCACGGCGTAGCCTTTCTCTCACGCGTGCCACTGGAAAATGTTGAGCGCAAAGAATTCTGCGAGATGGGCGATACCCGCCATATCGCAGCAGATGTTGCCTTTAATGGTGGTAAAGTCCGCATCCATAACTTCTACGTACCAGCAGGCGGTGACGTGCCGGACCCTGAGGTCAACGACAAGTTCGCTCACAAGCTCAAATTCCTTGATGAAATGGAAAGCTGGTTCAAAGGCTTCGATGGCCAGTCAGTCGTTGTTGGAGACCTGAACATTGCACCATATGAAAACGATGTCTGGTCTCACAAGCAACTCATCAAAGTCGTCTCTCACACACCACTGGAATGCCAGCGCCTTGAAGATGTTCGCGAAGCTGGCAACTACGTAGATACCATGCGCAAACACATGCCGATGGACGAGAAGATTTACACCTGGTGGAGCTACCGCGCCAAAGACTGGTCCGCCTCCAACAAAGGCCGCCGTCTCGACCATGTCTGGATGACGCCGGAAACAGCGCAGCACACTAAAGATGTTCAGATTATCCGTGACGCACGCGGCTGGGAAAAACCATCCGACCACGCACCAGTCATGGCTATGCTGGAAGTCTGATATCACGAAGTCTGGCTTACAATTTGACGATGAAAAGCGGGAGCATCTCCCGCTTTTTCTGTATCTATCCATCAAGGAATGAGCAACACTTTGCCTTTGGCTCTGCGGCTGGAGATTTCCTCCAATCCCAGAGCAATGTCTTCCAGCGGATACTCCGCATGGATATGCGGCTTCAATTTTCCATCAGCCACCCATTGGAACAGTTGCTTGCAATCCTTGTGATGCTCCTCAGGCTCACGAACGACTGCCTCCCCCCAGAATACGCCCAGAACGTCACAGCCTTTCAGCAGGGTAAGGTTCGCAGGTATCTTTTGGATCGTTCCAGAGGCAAACCCAACAACCAGATAACGTCCACGCCATCCCGTTGCACGCAAGGCATCATCAGCATGATCCCCGCCTATGACGTCGTAGACCACCTCAAGTCCTTTACCATCCGTCAGATCCTTCAGCTTCTGCTTCAGACCACCCTCAGAATAGTTGACCAGAACATCAGCGCCGCAAGCTTTTGCGTGAGCAAGCTTATCTTCCGAAGACGCGCAAGCAATCACCCGGGCCCCCATCAGCTTTGCAACCTCCACAGCAGCCTGTCCTGCTCCGCCAGAAGCACCTAACACTGCAACCGTCTCCCCCGCCTGTAACCGCGCCCGGCTACGAAGGCCGTGAATAGCCGTTCCGTAAGTGATCAAAAGTCCAGCTCCATGCTTGAGCGAAACCTCATCCGGCACCCGCACAAGTTCATGCTCAGGAGCAACATATAGCTCTCTTGCAGCTCCCCATTTCGCGTAGGAGGCTACCCGATCCCCAACCTTGAACCGCGAAACACCATCACCGACGGCTTCAACAATGCCCGCCATTTCACCCGATGGCGAAAACGGGAGCTCCGGCTTGAACTGATACTTCCCTTGAATGATCAATGTATCGAAGTAATTGAGTGCCGCCGCTTTCACACGAACCAACACCTCTCCAGCTCCAACATTCGGGTCGTCCAGTTCTCGAATGACCAGATCATCCGGCCCCCCAAGTTTTTCGCAGATAACAGCTTTCATCAAATGTGGCCCTCTCTCTGACCTCAAAATTACACGGGCAATCACAAAATCTCAAAGCCGTCTTTGGTGTCATTTTGCGATTAAAACACCCATACATGCCGCTACACTTGCGGGAACACCACAGTTGGAGGTATGAAGCGCACAACATCAACAACGAGAAAAACTGGGCATGCGCGGTTATTTTGCTATTGGCTCTGAAGGGCTTTCCAAATCCATGAATGTTGGCACGCTGATGCGTACTGGTCATGCATTCGGAGCAAGTTACTTTTTTACAGTCGACGCGCACATCAAAAGCCTTGGCAAAGCAATGAAGGCTGATACCTCCAAGAGCCCGGACCACTTGCCCTACTTCGCCTGGAACTCGGTTGATGAGATGCAATTCCCGCGTGGCTGTAAAATGGTGGGTGTTGAGCTCACCGACGATGCGATCGAGCTTCCAAGCTTCGGGCATCCGTTGCAAGCAGCTTATATACTCGGGCCAGAACGTGGCTCTCTGTCAAAAGAGATGCAGGATCGCTGCGATTACATCGTCAAAATCCCAACCAAGTTTTGCTTGAATGTTGGTGTGGCTGCCGCTCTGGTCTTGTATGATCGCTATATGGCACACGGAAAGTACGCTGAGCGCTCTCTCACTGCAGGCGCCCCGAAAGACCCATTACTAGAACATATTCACGGTGCTCCAATTTTCCGAACCGGTCGAAAGGTTCCAGGCTTCGACAGCAACTCATGAGTGATTCGAAATACGGTTGCCATTTCTGATACATACTCTGAAACGGCAACCTTTATTTCTCACCATAGCAAATGCCTTGTATAAATTTTTAAGGTGTTTCCCTTTCCACACCCAGTCTCTTTCACATTACAAATTCGTAATTCTTTGAGGCTCCACACTTCGCATTTTCTCTCAATCTGTGCACACTATGTGGAAAGGTGCCTATATTTTTTACTGGGTAAAATGCCGCCAATTAGTTTGAAAACATGCCGGAAAATCTGAGCTTTTAAAGGCGATTAGCCCTTATTTACTAGCGCGTTAAATACAACCGAAAATCAACTTGCATATCTACTGTCTTCGATCACTTAAAACAGAAATTCATTAGTGGCTTTACGCTTGATATTATGGCTGTGCGTGCCACACTCCCGCCAGATTTCTGATGGCAGCATTCATAGAGCGGTTCAAAGGCAAATAATTTTTTGCCTCTGTAAAAACAGGGTATCAACCCTTTTGTAACCATCTTTAAAGTAACCCTAACATTAAGTTTTATGGGTTTTCGCACAGAATCTCAGATTTTGTCGTACGCAACGCGGTTTGGAGAAGATGCAAGCACGTATCCTGATAACTGCCTTTATGGCTCTTGGTATCTCGGGCGCGACTGCAAATGCGCAGTCTCCTGCCCTCTTGAAAGAAAACAAGGATTGGGCAACTTACACCTTTAACACCCAGAGCGGTGGTAAGGTGTGTTATGCCATTTCCGCACCAACACAGTCACTGCCGACTGATAGAAACCATGGAGAGGTCTTCTTCTTCGTTTCTACCCGTCCAAGTGAAGGCGTTGCCAATGAACCAAGCTTTATAGTGGGTTATCCATTTAAAGAAGGCTCCTTGGTCACGACTAATGTTGATGGTCAGCAGTTCACCATGTTCACCAAAGGTGACGGCGCATGGGTTCAGAACGCTGCGGAAGAAAAGCGTTTGGTTGACGCAATGAAAGCAGGCAGTTCCATGTCTATTTCTGGTCAGTCCGCACGTGGCACCCAAACTTCCTACAAATTCTCTTTGAGCGGCATCACTGCTGCTGTCAGAGACGCATCCAGCGCCTGCCAATAAGGTTCTGATGCCCGAAATTGTTTGAATTTACAGAGATCTCTTGCCTGCGCCAGCTTGCCGCCACGCAATTTGAGATCTGGGATGTTCAAACTAAGCGATTTCGGCTATAAGCGTGCCGAATACGTAGGCGGTTGCTGCTAGCGACCGCCTCTCGCATTTTTAGCAGCGAGCAACAGGTATATATAACCTGTTATTTTTCCTGCTGAATCGTATTGCCGAAAAGTGAGGCACATTTTTCGGGTTTGAATACGCAAAGAACATAAGCTTAAAGCCAAGCATCTAAGAAAAACTGGTGAATGACCATGGCGGTATCGTTAGACATCGCGCACAAATCCGCTGATCCGGCGGCAACCAGCGCAGCAAACCCTTCTCCTGCAACCATTCCTGTGCAGGAAGAAAAGCCATCTCTGATCGGCTTAAACCGTGAAGAGCTAGGCAATGCCCTTGCTGCAGTTGGAGTCCCTGAGCGCCAGATCCGCATGCGCGTCAACCAGCTGTGGCACTGGCTCTATGTCCGGGGCATTTCCGATTTCGGCAAAATGAGCAATGTCTCAAAAGACCTGCGCACTAAGCTGGAGTTTGCCTTTACCATTGCCCGTCCAGAGATCGTCACAGAACAGGTCTCCGTTGATGGCACCCGTAAATGGCTGTTCCGCTTTCCATCACGCGGTGCTGGCAAGCCGGTTGAAGTCGAAACCGTCTACATTCCGGAAGAAGATCGCGGCACGCTCTGCATCTCCTCCCAGGTCGGCTGTACCCTCACCTGCACGTTCTGCCACACCGGCACACAGAAGATGGTGCGCAACCTGACGGCTGAAGAGATCCTTGCGCAGCTCATGCTCGCAAAAGATCGCCTCAACGACTTCCCGGATGCAGATGCACCGGAAGGTGGCTTGGATGCATCCACATCCAACCGTCGCCGCATCACCAACATCGTGATGATGGGCATGGGCGAGCCACTTTATAACTTCGAGAACGTCAAGAAAGCACTTCTGATCGCCTCGGATGGAGATGGCCTGTCCCTCTCCAAGCGCCGCATCACCCTGTCGACATCTGGTGTAACGCCAGAGATCGCACGAACAGGTGATGAAATCGGCTGCATGCTGGCAATCTCCCTGCACGCTGTGAATGACGAGCTGCGCAACACGCTGGTTCCGATCAACAAGAAGTACAATCTGGAAACACTGCTGCAGGCATGTCGTGATTATCCGGGCCTGTCCAACGCAAAACGCATCACCTTCGAATACGTGATGCTGAAGGGCGTCAACGACAGCTTGGAAGATGCAAAGAAACTGGTTCAGTTGCTCAAAGGCATCCCGGCAAAGATCAACCTGCTGCCATTCAACCCATGGCCAGGCTCTCCCTATGAGTGCTCCGATTGGGAACAGATCGAAGAGTTTGCAGATGTTGTGAACCGCGCAGGCTATGCTTCTCCAATCCGCACACCACGCGGCCGCGATATCTTCGCAGCCTGCGGCCAGCTGAAGTCAGCTTCAGAGCGTCTTCGTAAATCTGAGCGTGAAGCGCTGGAAAAAGCACAGGCTCAAGGCGACGCCTAAGCAAAATAAAACAAGATTACAAAAAGAAGGCCGGCGTTTGTCTGAAACGCCGGCCTTCTTTGTCTCGTTCACTTCATATGCATAGAGTTTGAATATCGTGCTCCTTAGGACGGAGCGATCGATTGGACATAGATGCAATGACCGAGAAAGCACATTCCTCACAAAAGAACGCCACAACCACCGGCATGAAGGGCGAGGGTTTTTACAACAAGAACTCAACACCACAACAAGCCACGATTGCATATGTGTATCCATGGCTGCACGAAGCCATTGCTAGCCTGGCAATATCAAACGACAGCTCTCTCCTGCGTTTTGTAGATTATGGATGCTCTGAAGGCGCAAACTCGATGCAGATCATGGCGCAGCTCACTGAAGCTGCCAGACAGCGCGGTTCCAACTCGATCCAGACAATCCATAGCGATCTGCCTAGTAACGATTACTCCACCCTGCTTGACGCCATCGGCAACCGTGCCCAGCCACCCTACACCGATCCAACTGTTTTCGGCAGCATTGTCGGTGGTTCCATGTTCAACCAGCTTTTGCCTCCCGGCTCCACGCATCTGGCCACATCCTTCAATGCCACGGTGTTCCTCTCTGAGCGCCCGTTGGAGCGTCTGCCCGATTACGTTATGCCCAACGGCCCGAGCCTCGCTAACGAGAGAGGCTCAATTTCAGCACAGGATAAAGAAGTCTTCGAGAAACAGGCTGCTTATGATCTGGAAACATTTTTGAAGGCACGGGCAAATGAGCTTGAGCCCGGCGGCAAACTCCTGCTGCAAACTGTTGGCAGAAATGAACATGTCTCAACCGCAGACGGGATCGTGAACTTATTCAATTTGTCTTTGCTCGATCATGTCGCCAACGGTTCAATCTCTCAGGATACCTACGAACGCTATTACCATCCTGTCTATATACGCAGCTTGGAGCAGCTCACAGCATCCGTAAAACCCGAAAGTGGCTCGCTATCTCACCTGTTCACCATAGACAAAGCAGAATGTTACGAAACACCTGTCTCCTTTGTTGAGCAGTACAAACAAGACAACGACGCATCAGCCTACGCAAACCAGATGGTGAACTTCTACCGCGCCTTCACTGAAGCACCACTACAGGCCGCTCTCTCAGGCACTCCAAACCTCAGCGAGCTCCTCGACAGCATCTATGCCCGAGGCGAAGAGCGCGTCCGCGAGGCTCCACACCTCTACGACTTCCACTTCATCAGCGTAGCCATGCTGCTGACCAGAACACAGAACAGCTGAAACGCAATCGTTTATGTGAGTCAGCGTGTTTTGTGCGATCATCACAAACTCTCGCCACAGTCATGATTGAAGCTTCTCAGAACTTCATAGTCTATTGGTTTCAATCATGTTTATTGCCCATTTGCCCGCCGGCTATCTACTCGGAAAAGCGGCAACTAAATACCTAGATCAAAAATCCAAACAGCTCATCATTTGGACTTCAATTGGCAGCGTCTTACCTGACGCTGACATGCTCTATTTCTATCTCATAGACAATCAAGGCACCCACCACCGACACTACCTTACTCACTGGCCGATAACATGGATGGTGCTTATTGCCCTGCCTGCCGTGCTTTTGCATCGGAACTTCCGTGTTGGTGTCATTCCGCTTGGCCTTGGTATGGGCGGCCTTTTACATATGCTCCTTGATAGTGTTGCTGCTACCGTATTCTGGCTTGCACCATTTTCCAAACTTCAAGTTGAACTGGTCAAAATTCCAGCTATCTATGACAACTATATTTGGAGCTTCATATTGCACTGGACATTTGCATTTGAAATCCTCATTTGCTCAGTAGCTTTTGGTGTACTCTGGGCGAGCCGTTTTCCTAGACACCAGAGACAGATGCAAAGGACTGCACAATGATCGACGGAACCAAGCTCTTCATCCAGCTGCTCCGGATTGCTCTTGGTTTCTCACTCGCAATCATTGCGGCGGGCCTGTTTTTATCCTGGGGCTTTTTCAGAACTTTGAGTGTTCACGGTGGACCAGAGACTGACATCATTCAGTTGCTGGTGATCACATGGAGTACCATCATCTCTGCAAGCGCGATTGGTGCGCTCTCTCTCATTCCAAGCGGCTTCGCAATTGGCTTTGCAGAACTCATGAAATGGCGCGGCGTTATCTACCACGTATCCGCAGGTGGTATTATCGCGCTGGTGCTTTGGGGCATTGGCGGAGCTCTTCCAACCGACTTGTTTTATGCATCCAGCGAGACGGGCAGTATCATCGCCTATTCAACATCAGGAACCACAGTCCCAACACCAGCCTCCGAAGGCTTCCGCCCCGGCTCATCCATCGCCGTTTCAGCCGGATTTATCGCAGGTTTTATCTACTGGATTGTTGCTGGTCGAGAGTCAGGCGGATGGTGGATCAACAAACCCTCTTCTCCACAAGCCTCTCGTTAAGGCAGTCATTTCACCTCTCAAATGACGAGTCCTCCAAATTCCAACCGCCTCTAACAACTAAGTAATTTAACAGGCGAAAAGATACCGATATAAACCTTGCAGATTGCAATTCAAAAGATATAAGAGCTACTTCTTCGATCAAGAATTTGCACCCGCACATCTGTGCAATTGAAAGGTGAATTATGAACAAAGCAAATTACTTTATGCAGTTGAAAGCACTGAGAGATAACATCCCAGCTGAAAAACAGTCTGACTTTGACGTGATGTTTGCAGGCAGAGAAAAGAACCCTGTTGTAGCACTCGTGCTTGGCCTGTTCCTCGGCAGCTTTGGCATCGACCGCTTCTACACCGGTCAGATCGGCCTCGGAATCCTCAAGCTCATCACACTCGGTGCACTCGGCATCTGGACGTTGATCGATTGGTTCCTGATTATGGGTGCTGCGCGCAACAAAAACATTCAGATCGCAAATGAAACTGCGCTCTACATAAAGTAAGAGATCAAAAGCCGAGGCAAACCACCTCGGCTTTTCTTTTACAGCGTATCTCCGAAAAGTGGAAACCGGTTTTCGGAGATACGCAAAAACAAAGGCTAACGCAGTTCATGTGTTTCAGCTTAAATGCGAACTGCTTTAGTGATTACGCTTTATCCTTCAGCAACCGCAGAGCATTGGTCACCACAATCAACGTGGCTCCCACATCACCCAGGATCGCGGCCCAGAGGCTGGCGAAGCCCATCGCGGTGAGCACCACCAGAATACCCTTCACGATAAATGCAAATGCGATGTTCTGATGAATGATTTGGAGCGTCCGCTTGGAATGGTGAATGAGCCACGGCAAGCGGGAAAGGTCATCTTTCATCAACGCGATATCAGCGGTCTCAATGGCAGCATCAGAACCAATCGCACCCATCGCAATGCCAAAGCTGGCTCGTGCCATGGCTGGCGCATCATTCACACCATCGCCGATCATCGCGACTGTCTCATATTCATGAGAGAGCTGTTCAACGGCTGCAACCTTATCTTCCGGCAGCAACTCGGCACGCACCTCATCAATACCGACAGAGGATGCAACACGTTCAGCCGTCGCTTTATTATCACCGGTCAGCATAACCAGCTTCTCAACGCCAGCTTTATGCAGTTGAGAGACCAGCTCTTCTGCCGTATCGCGAACGGTATCAGCCAGGGCAATCAACCCGCAGACATGCGCGTCAGTTCCAACTGCAACAACAGTCTTCCCTTCAGCTTCTAATTCACGCGCCTTCGCATCGGCTTCACCAATCTCGAAGTCCTTTTCATTCAGGAAGCGACGAGATCCCAACCAGTAGCTCTTACCGTTTCGCTGGCCAGAAAGACCACGCCCCGGCAACAGCTCAACATTCTCAGCAGCCTGATACTCAACACCATCTTCCTTAGCGCGTGTCAGGATAGCTTCTGCAAGTGGGTGAGAGCTTCGAGCTTCCAAAGACGCAGCGCGTGTAAGAAGCTCCTCAACGCTATGACCAGACAGCGGATAAACATCAGTCACAGTCGGCAGACCATTTGTAATAGTGCCAGTCTTGTCAAAGGCCAAAGCTTTTAGCCGCGCAGGCAATTCAAGGAAAACACCGCCCTTAATCAGCACGCCATTGCGAGCTGCTGAGGTCAAGCCAGCCACGATGGAGACGGGCGTAGAGATAACCAACGCACATGGGCAGGCAATAACCAGCAGCACAAGTGCACGGTAGAACCAATCCATCCAGGCTGCACCAAACAGCAGAGGTGGAATCGTAGCGAGCAAAATCGCAAGAACCATCACCGCAGGCGTGTAAACGCGGGCAAACTTCTCAACCCATTGCTCTGCTGCAGCACGCCGGGCCTGTGCCTCGCTCACCATACGGATGATGCGGGCAAGCATGGTGTCATCAGCACCCTTGGTTGCTTCTACTTCAAAGCTGCCTTCCCCGTTGATGGTACCAGCATAAACATCATCACCCGCCTCTTTCATCACCGGCACACTTTCACCGGTGATAGGAGCCTGATCGACACTGCCAACACCTTTGCGCACGACGCCATCAAGCGGAATACGATCCCCACCGCGAACAACAAAAGTCGCGCCAGGCTTCACACTGTTGGCAGGAACGTCTTCTTCACTTCCGTTAGGCTTGAGCAAGCGAACAACGGTTGGGGCAATATCCATAAGCGCTGCAACAGCTTTACGCGCCCGCCCAACACTCCAGCTTTCCAGATAAAGCGAGAGAGAAAACAGGAATGCAACCGTCGCACCTTCAAACCACTCTCCAATGCCGATAGCACCAGCGACAGCAACCAGCATCAGCAGGTTCATATCAGGCCGCAACGTCTTGAGCGCATACCATCCCTTAGGCGCCACCAACCGCAATCCTGCGACGATGGCGAGCATATACAGAACCTCTACCGGCCCGGACGGCACGGACTGGAAAACACTAAACACATCCGTAGAGTTGGTGCTGGAGAAAAACAAAACCGCCTGAACAACAAGCGCAATTGCCCAGAACAAGCCACTGGCAACTGTAAATGTACCAAGGCGCCGATGCTGCTTTGCACGTGCATCCGCTGCTTCTTGTTCAATGAACAGAGCAGCCTTCATGCCTGTTGTATCAACCGCCTTGATGATCTTCTCATCAGCGACGTCACGCGCAACAGGAGAGACGATCATCTTGCCGTTCAAAACATCAAACGCAAGGTATTCAGGATCACCAACAACAGGCCCAACAACACGGCGAAGAATTCCCATCTCTTCCGCGCAGCACAGCCCCTCAACCCGGAAAGAACGTGCGCCCTTCCAGTTGGTTACATCAGGAATAGCCGCTTCACTTTGGCTGGAACACCCGCAACCTGTATGAGCATGTATATGCGTATGCTCATGCTCTCTAGCAGAACTGCAGCAATCATCTTCAGAGCTATCATGATCGGAGGAGCAGCAAGAGGTTTCGTTCTCTTGAACAGCACTGTCACCAGAACAGCAGGAACCCTCAGTATCCTGAGGCTGCACCGCTTTGTTAGAACAGCAGCTTTTCGTGGTTTGATCTTCGATCTCTTCCGGAGAGAGTTTCTGGCCTCGATCTTCCGCGTTGGACATGATCCACTCCATGCAATTTCTTCATTGCAAGAGAAGATAAGACCTCTAGTCGCTATAGCTTCAAGAGCAAAATGCTAATTCTATGAATTTTCTTTTCGAAGGCCCCTGCTGTTTTGACAGAGAACGCTAGCATCAGGTTCAGATTTCACGACTTTCTGGATTTCACCTGAACGCTTTTGAGCATACGCTCCAGCATTGGGAGCAACTGTTCCTTCTCAGTTTCGGTCAAATCTGACAGCAAAATCCCATTCACATGCTTGTACATATCAATCAGATGAGACAGTCCCTGCCCTTTCTCCGTGAGATGGATTTTCACCGACCGCTTGTCATCCTCAACAGCACTACGGCTGACCAGCCCCTTGCTCTCCATGCGGTCCAGCAATCGAGAAAGCGCAGCCGTCTTCTTGCTCGAGTACTCCGACAGCTCCGAAACGCTCAATCCATCCTGCCGCCACAGCGCAGAAAGCACGACCCACTGCGCCAGCGAAATCTCATGAGGACGTAAGTAGTCCTCAGCGATGCTGCAAGCTGCTTCAGACAAGGTGTTGAGCAATCGGCCCATCGAAGGCAGGTATGAGATCTTCTCAGTCATCGGATTCCTGAATATTTTGACTTGATTATATTATTGACATCTAATTTACATGTAAACTAAAATCACTATATTCCTATCGCCAAAGGTAAGCCCAATGTCATCACCACAAAAATATAGCCGCCCGACAATCATCCTTCATTGGCTGTTCGCCGTCACCATCATTGCTGTTTTCATTTTGGGAAAAGTTCTTGAAGGAAGCGCTATCTCGCCTGAAAAGCTCAATATCTTCATGGCTCATGCGGGGCTAGGCGCTCTGACTGGCCTGTTCCTGATCTATCGCATAGTTCTGTTGATCAAGCACGCTCGGCCAAAGCCAGACCCTAAATGGGGTGTCGTCATGATCAGCTTATCCAAGCTGGTCCACTTGCTCCTCTACCTCGCGCCGCTGGCTCTGGTCATCTCCGGCATGAGCATGTCACTGTTTGCAGGCCTCATGGAACTCGCAATGGCAGGAGACTGGCAAGCCTGGCCAGAAAACATCACTATCCCGCCAGCCGCAATCCATGGCTATGCAGCCCCGATCTTGCTTGCATCATTTGCGCTGCACGTCATCGCAGCGCTGTATCATCAACTGGTACTGAAAGATAATCTTGTCGCCAGAATGAAAACGGCCTGATCAAAGACAAGGCATCTACAGCTTGTAGATGCCTTCTTTCTCTCCGCAGGTTTCCAACGCTTCTGCGGCGGTTCGTCCGTCCAGCAGCGGCGCCTCCGGCCAGATCTCAGCAAGCGGAATAAGCACAAAGGCACGCTCGCCCATGCGCGGATGAGGCACCTGAAGTCCCTCTTCCTCAACACTTGCATGATCATAGATCAGAAGATCAATATCAATCGTCCGTGGCCCCCAGCGCACATCACGCACACGGCCCAACTGCTTCTCAACATCAAGACCGGCATTCAACAGCGCACGCGGAGAAAGAACCGTCTCCACGGTAATGCAACAATTGCGGTAGTCATCTTGCGGCACAGGCCCCCAAGGCGGGGTCCGGTAATCAGATGATTTCTGCAAAACTGAGATTCCGTCAACGGCATTCAATGCGGCCACTGCACCGTCGATATTCGCTTTTGTATCGCCAAGATTTGAGCCCAAACCTAGAGCTGCAACAATTTTTTCTTGTGTCATTATTGGCTGCTGCCTAGTTCCTTCATCGCCTGGAAGATCCGTACTGCATCCACGTGCGGTTTCACATCATGAACTCGCAGGATCTGTGCTCCGTTTTGCAGAGCCAGCGTATGTACTGCAAGCGACCCAGCCATACGCTCTGGCGCTTCATTATTCAACACATATCCAACCATCCGCTTGCGAGAAGCTCCCGCTAGGACAGGACGACCGAACTTCCGAAGTTCTGAGAGCCGGCTCAGGATCTGATAGTTCTGTTGAAGAGTTTTGCCAAACCCAAAACCAGGATCAAGAATCTGGTGTTCTTCGGGAATGCCTGCATCAGAGGCCAGCTTGAGGGATCTCTCAAAAAAGCGGTCGATATCACTCATGATATCCAGCTGCTCATCCACTTCAGTGCGGTTATGCATCATAACCACCGGCACACCAGCATCTGCCACAGCACTGGCCATCTCAGAGTCTTTCTGCAGGCCCCAAACGTCATTCACGATATGCGCACCGGCCCTACAAGCCTCAGCAGCAACTCTCGCCTTATAGGTATCAATGGAAATCAGCACCGGCAGTTCTTTGATCAGCTCAAGAACCGGCAGAACACGCTCCAGCTCTTCCTGTTCCTGAACAACCGTCGCTCCGGGCCGCGTGCTCTCACCACCAACATCAATGATGTCAGCACCTTCAGCGATCATTTCATTTGCATGCGCCAACGCCACTGCTGGCGCATCAAACTGCCCGCCATCAGAAAAGCTGTCTGGAGTTACATTCAATATGCCCATGACGAGCGGACGCTGAGAGCTTTCCAGCAATCCATGATCAAACTCTGCCATAAGGGTTCCCTCCCAATTTCTGGCCCCTCATAGCCTCCCATCGCCTTTGTTTCCAGCAAAAATCAAAAGACCTTTTCTACCTGCTACAAGATATGGCCGATATTTACTGCATAGCGATCAGATCAGCGTGCTTTTAAGGACTGACAGACTGCTCTTCCACGTCTCTTTTTTTTACCGGCAACACAAACAAGAACAGCGCAAGAAAGGCCATCCCTGGCATCACAACGCCCAGAGCAGTCACAGGATCAGGCACAACAATCGCGGTGACCAGACTTCCCAGAAAACCACCCGCCATCTGCATGAAGCCCATCAAAGCAGAAGCAGCCCCTGCAATCTTGGGAAACGGCTCCATTCCCCGCATAGAGAGAGCTGGCAGGGCCATTGAAGCGCCAAAAGCAAACACACCAATCGGGATCATGATGCTCAAAAAGCTCAGGTATTCAAGCTGCGTGACTGTAAACAACGCCAATCCACCCAAGCCGCACAAAACCAGCGCCGGCCCAAGAAGCGCCTCTGTACTGAATCGCCGTAAAAGCAAACGGGTCGCCACTCCACCAGCAAAGAACGATCCTGATTGAAGCACCATCCCCATACCGAACTGCAAAGGCGTCAACCCAAGCCGCTCAATCAAAACAAACGGCAAGACCGTCGAGAGCGTATAGATTACGCCAATGGTAAACCCGAGGATCAGCGAGGGCTGCATGAACTCAAAAGACCTCAGCAGCGTCCAATAGGAAGACGCCATCTGCCTCGGACGAATAAGCTTCACATCTCGGTGGGAATTCGTTTCCGGCAAAACGGTAAGCGTTAACAGCAGGATGAACCCGGCATAGATCACCATCAAAATAAAGATCGCCTGCCAACCAAACGCACTGAGCGTTAAAGCACCAATTGTCGGAGAGATTGCAGGCCCGATCCCCAGCATCACGGCCAGCAAGTTCATAATCCGCGCGCCAGCCTCACCAGAAAATTGATCCCGCACAATCGCGCGCGCCACAGCGATACCACTGGACGCACCGATCCCTTGTATCAGACGGCCAAGCAGCAGCATTTCAATGTTCAGCGCCAGCCACGCCAAAAGGCTGCCGAGCAAATACAAGCTGAAGAACCCGAGAATGACAGGACGACGCCCAAACGCATCAGAAAGCGGCCCGCACAACAGCTGCGCCAGCGTGAAGCCTGCAAAATAAACGGTAAGTGTAAGCTTGGCGACAGCAGCCGTCGTCCCAAACACCTCCGCCAAAGTCGGCAGAGCAGGCGTATAAAGCGCCATGGAAAGCGGGCCAATCGTCACCAGCAATGCGCCGATGACAGCCGTACGACCAGCCGAGAGCTTAAGCTCTGTGTGTGTACCCGTTGCCTTATTCATTCCCGAACCCCAAGGCAAGGCACTGAGCTATCCCGTATGCGCTTCACCAGTTTTCTTGATAATCATCAGATGCGCGGCAACTCTAGGAAAATTGCGTAGAGCGCACAACGAAAAACACGCGCCCTCCTTTCAGAGTGCGCGTGTCAAAAACCTATAAGCGAGCACATTATGCGTTACGCTAAAACACGAAACTTCGCTGCTTCCTGAGTTGGAGAGCTGCCAAAGAACCGCTTGAACTCACGGCTGAACTGCGACGGACTTGCATAACCAACCCGATAAGCAGCCTGACTGGCGCTCATGTTCTGGCTCAACATCATAGACCGCGCCTTATGCAAGCGGATCGACTTAACGTACTGCAGCGGAGAAAGACCGGTAGCTCCTTTAAAGCCAGCATGGAAAGCAGAAATGCTCATACATGCCATCTTCGCCATTTGGTCTACGCTGAGATTTGTTGAGAAATCCTCGTGCAACACTTGAAGAACTCGCGCAATCCCTTGAGATTTCTCACTGTTCTGGAACAGCACCCTCAGGCTTGCACCGTACTCGGACTTGAGCACATGATACAAAAACTCGCGATAGTACCCATCAGCGAGAATTTTAGTTTGTTCTTCGTTATTTAGCGTCTGCATCAAGCGACAAACAGAAAACAATGCCTCTTCAGACAGATGCGCTGGTCGACCGAGCGTTTCGCCATACTCAAACTCGAGAGGCTCTTGCTCGATAAGCAGCATCAACTCTGCCAAGACATTGATATCGATCGCCAAATTGACCGCATAGAGAGGCTTCTCAGGAGACGCTTCTACAATCTCAATCTCAAGCGGGATCGGAGAGACGAGCGCGGCATAGCTTTGCTGGGAATAGAGGAAACTCTGACTACCCAAATGGCCTCTGACCAGACCCTGAAAAACGATACGAATGCTTGGTGAATACATAACAGCGCGAGGCTTTGTCGCCGTTGTCATGCGAATCACTTCGACACATTCATGTCTGGTTGCACTCACACCCTCGCTTTGAGCGAGTGGGGCAAACCATTCTTCTAACCACTGTTGGGTTGCAAATTGCATTGGTTTTCCAACAACTTTTGGGATTACGCGCACAGGGGGTATTCTATTGTCTTTTAATCACCCACCACGAATAAGTTGGTGTAAATATTGGGGATTGCAATACCCAATATTGCGATATTGAATGGTATTAGATTGCCATATTCCTTTTTGTAGTCAAGCGACTGTCTTCGGATGGTGCTTACCCATAATTTATTAGTTAGCCTAAGGTCTAAATTAAAGGAGCATTGCTTGCTTTTAGCTGAACTGTCTCACCTTGAACAACAGAAACAGGAGCTGCAAGCAAGCTTTCGCGAACGTGGCTACGCATTTCACCACCAAATCGACACGCCAGGCCGCATCTGGAGAAATTTATTTGCTGAGGCAGAAGAAATCTTTGTCGCTCTCACCTCGGGTATGTCTATAGGCATCAACGGCCAGTTTATCAATCTGGAGCCCTTCGAAGAGTTCTACATCCCTGCCGGAAAAAACTACGATATCGTCGGTCGCTGCCCCGATGAGTGCCAATGGATGCACGCCTACGACCTTGCAGAAGTCGACGTACGCTCCAGACTGGTAAGAAAATCCGGTTTGCTATCTGTCGATGATTACAACTTCATAAATGAAGAGTAAGTGATCTGGCACACTTTTGCACCGAAAGCCTCATATTCTAATATCCGAACGATGACTTATCAGCTAAACAGATGCTGAATTGCGTTCTTTTTCCGGCAAAGTCTATTCAAAAAACCAGGCTCACCAGTAAAAAAGTGAGCTGGACTAAATACTTAGCAGTTTTTTAGCGAGATGGTTTGAATTGACACAAAAATAGGATAGAAGAGCGCATCTTTCATTAGAGAAAAACCAGATTGAAGGAATGGCGTGGATCGGGCACCTCATGATCCTCCCACACGCCGCGACTTCCTATGGCCAGACGGAGCCACCATGAAACTTCGCAATATTGCGATCATCGCCCACGTTGACCACGGCAAGACGACCCTTATTGACGTCTTGTTGAAGCAGTCCGGCGTCTTCCGCGAAAACCAGCGCACCGAAGAACGCATGATGGACTCCAATGACATCGAGCGTGAACGCGGCATCACCATCCTTGCCAAGAACACCTCTTTGGTCTGGAACAACACACGCATCAACATCGTTGACACACCAGGTCACGCTGACTTCGGCGGTGAAGTAGAGCGCATTCTGCATATGGTAGATGGCGTTGTATTGCTCGTAGACGCAGCTGAAGGCCCAATGCCGCAGACCAAGTTCGTACTTGGTAAAGCGCTGAAGCTCGGCCTGAAGCCAATCGTTGCGATCAACAAAATCGACAAACCAGAGCAGCGCGCTGACGAAGTACTCGACGAAGTGTTCGACCTGTTCGCGTCTTTGGATGCAAACGAAGAACAGCTCGACTTCCCGGTCGTATATGGCTCCGCTAAGCAGGAATGGATGGCTCTGGAGCCAGCTGGTCCTCAGGATTCCATGGCGCCACTCTTCGACATGATCCTCGACAAAGTTGCAGAGCCACAGGCTGAAGAAGGCGAATTCCGCCTCCTCGCAACAACAATCGAATCTGATCCGTTCCTTGGTCGCATTCTCACAGGCCGCATCGCATCTGGCGTTGCGACCCCGAATATGGCGATCAAAGCGCTGTCACGTGATGGCAGTGTGATCGAAACTGGCCGTATCTCCAAGGTTCTCGCGTTCCGTGGTCTTGAGCGTCAGGCAATTGAAGAAGGCGAAGCAGGCGACATCGTCTCCATCGCTGGTCTGACCAAAGCAACCGTGGCAGACACAATCGTTGCTCCTCAGGTAAGCGAGCCAATTCAGGCACAGCCAATCGATCCGCCAACCCTGTCCATGATGTTCCGCGTCAACGACGGTCCTCTGGCAGGTCAGGAAGGCTCCAAAGTTCAGTCCCGCGTTATCCGCGAGCGTCTGATGAAGGAAGCTGAAGGTAACGTTGCGCTTAAGATCGAAGAAACTGCAGAAGCAGATTCCTTCATCGTTTCCGGTCGTGGTGAATTGCTTCTCGCAATCCTGATCGAAAACATGCGCCGTGAAGGCTTCGAACTTTGCGTAGGTCGTCCTCGCGTTGTTTATCAGGAAGACGAAGCTGGTAAGCGTCTTGAGCCAATCGAAGAAGTTATCATCGACGTTGATGATGAGTTCCAGGGTGCTGTTGTTAAAAAGATCACCGAACGCAAAGGTGAGCTTCTTGAAATGCGCCCATCCGGTGGCGGTCGCTCCCGTTTGGTATTCCACGCTCCAACCCGTGGCCTTATCGGTTACCAGGCTGAGCTGATGTCAGACACCCGCGGTTCCGCGATCTTCAACCGTGTGTTCCATGAATATGCACCTTACAAAGGCGCAATTATGGGTCGTAACACTGGCGTTCTGCTGTCCAACGGTCAGGGCGATGCTGTTCCTTACGCATTGTTCAACCTGGAAGACCGTGGCCCAATGATGATTGATCCGGGCACAAAAGTGTACCAGGGCATGATCATTGGTGAACACACACGCGGTAACGACCTTGAAGTGAACGTTCTGAAGGGCAAGCAGCTCACCAACATCCGTTCTTCCGGTAAGGACGATGCTGTTAAGCTGACCACCCCAATCAAGCTGAGCCTCGAAGGCGCACTGTCTTACATCGCTGAAGATGAACTGGTGGAAGTAACCCCAGAATCCATCCGTCTGCGTAAAGCACTGCTGTGCCCACATGACCGTAAGCGCGCCGAACGTGCATCAAACAAAGCGTCTTAAGACCGCTTAAATTGATGAGTTATTTGAGGGAGGGCTTCGGCTCTCCCTTTTTATTTGGGCGATAGGACCTCTCCAAAGGCCTTCAAAAACACCGCCAGTCCCTGTTCAAACTCTTCCCCCCCCGGTGCGTCACCGACAACCAACTCTGCCACTTGCGGCAAAAGCTGCGGAATTGAAAGCGTCCCAAGCAACGCCAGAAACAGGTAGTGTGGCTCCAATGTTGTCGGCAACCTCCCCTCTTTTTGCAAGTCAGCCAACACAGCAATCTGTTGCGTATAATAAGCTTTCCTCTGGTCGGCATGCACAGGGCAATCACCTTCAAAATCCAACGCCTCCCTCATGAGTAACTTGAAGAAATCGGCATCACCTTTGTTGGCTTGAGACCACCCCATCAACATCTCAGAAAGATCACCTGAGATACTGGAACGCGTCTGCTCCCGTTCTTGAAACTGCGCGGTTAAAACAGCTTCAAACAGCCGCTCTTTGGACCCAAAATGCTTATAAACTAGTGCTTTATTATAGCCTGCCCGATCTGCTACATGCTCCATCCGCACGCCATCGACACCACGGTCGATAAACTCTAGCAAAGCAGCCTTCAGGATATCTGAGCGGCTATTACCCCGCTTGGACGTACGCACTGGATTGGTCTGTTTCATACTCATTCCTCAATGGCATCCAGGGCTTTTCGCATCATTCGGGCAATCCCTAAAAGCTGAAGGCTGCCAAACAACGCAACAACTGCTGAGATACCCCATGCAATCATCCAACCATCACCACTCATCACAGTTGGCGCAAACATACCCAGCAAAACAGTTCCGATGACCCACCCGTAATCACCAAGACTAAACAATGTACCCCATGCTACCGAAGGCCAGCCCTGTTTTCCTTGCCACAACAATGCGCCTGCAAACACAAGCAAACCCAGCCCAACAAAGAGCCAGAGATTGGGGCCCTGCCAGTTTAACACCGCAGAGACACGGTGAGGCATCCACACCATGACAACACCGCATATGGCAGAGAATATCGCATTGCCCAAAAGAGCCGCGCGCAAAAGACCTGTTGAACCAGTGCCCGATAGATTTCCAGATTCCGTAATCATGGCTCCCTCCAACCATAAGTAACGATATCGTTATTTATGGTTGGTTTCGACCTCAGGTCAACAGCACTCGCCTCAACTCCGCGTGAACAAGAAAAACCCCGACGCACATGTGCACCGGGGTTTTGTACCGATTACATAGAGTTACGGTTACTCAGCAGGCTCTTGCACCTTCTGCTCCTCCACGGTCCCAAGTTCGGCTGTCTTCACAGCCTGCTTCCGTTTCCAATTCGCTTTGGCCTTCGTTGTGGTCATTCGTGAGTTATCAGGCGTCCATCCCGGCGTACGAAACATATAGCCGAGGACATCTCTCAGGGATCTTGCGGTCTTCAAATCCTTGACCATGGCAATCCATTCATGAAACGCCACAATCAGCAGGTTGTTGGTCTCAAGGTTCTTGCCAATCCCGTAGCGCGGCGGGTCCTCTGCAACTTCCGGACTGAACGTCCCGAACATCCGATCCCAGATAATCAGCGTCCCCGCATAGTTGGAATCCAGATATCGCGGGTTGGTCGCATGATGGACGCGATGATGGCTCGGTGTGTTAAAGATCCACTCAAATGGCCCCATACGATCAACCAGCTCAGTGTGAATCCAAAACTGGTAGAGCAAGTTCCAGGCTGCAACGAAGAAGATCATCTCCGGTTGAAATCCGAGAAGCGCTATGGGCAAGCCAAAGATGAACGTCAGCGTGATTGTACCCGTCCACGTCTGACGCAGTGCCGTTGAAAGATTATACCGCTGAGAAGAGTGGTGATTGACATGGCTCGCCCAAAACCACCGATACTCGTGGCCAAAGCGGTGTTTCCAGTAATAGGCCAAGTCATAGAGCACAAAGCAGATCAGGATGGTCCACCAGTTGATAGGAATAGTCTCGATAAGACGATATCCATAAATCCAGCTGTGCGCCGCATAAGACATGGATGTGCCTAACGCGATCCCAGCGATGAGACTCCCAATCCCCATTGCCAGACTGAAAAACGTATCTTTGACTTCATATCCATCAATCCCACGCAGCTTTAAAGCCACACCTTCTACAATCATGAGAATGATAAAAAACGGCACCGCATACGATATAGGGTCAAAAAACTCCATTGAGATGGCCCTCCCAAACCGAACTCAAAACCCGAAGTGTACCCCACACCCACGGGCAAGTTACCCTTACGGTAACACACTCCTGTATATGTCATCAAACCGGGAGGGCGCCCCCAAGAAACAAGGCTAGAGGGAGCAGGGAACTTCAAAAACTTATCCCCCTGCCCTCAACCACGCTTATTCTCAGTGTTGTGCTCACGTATTCGGGCAGCTGGTGGACCGACCATCGGTACGGCCTGGGCGGGGCGGGGCTACCGGGTGAAGTAACGCATCACCCGGCGGGTTCGTTGAAACACCCCTTGAAAGTCTTTAGTGCAGGGACCAAGCGGAAGCTGGTCA
>NZ_LMCI01000040.1:0-659 GCF_001623145.1 Pseudovibrio sp. W64
GCAACGGTGTCCCCGTCCCCATCTGTCGCAATAATCACAGAACCAAAGTCGATGGCAGCAAGCTCATCACCATTGAGAAGCTGAAGGGCAGTGTTCTCACCATTACCGGTCACATGGTCCAGCTGATCAGCTTGCAACACTTCAAATGCACCGGTCTCATTGTTCAGAAGCAAGCCGATGACCGGGCGGCCACCTGCAACACCAATCATCAATGTCAGATTTGTGCCTACTTGTGCATGCTGGAACTGAACCGCATCCCCATCAGAAGACAAGCCAAGATCTGTCAGTTGCTGCGCCGCGTCTCCAACAAAAGTGAACGAGTCGGCGCCAGCATCCCCATCAGCACCAAAATCTACAGTGCCCTGAAGACTTCCTGTCTTGATCGCAGTGCCACTCAAGAACTGAATCCAGTTGCTATTACCTGTACCACCTAAGTCATCAGGGCTCGTACCCGTTGACAGGATCGTGTCGATGTCGTCCTCATCAACAGTCACATCCTGCTGCTGATTAGTCACACGTGGTCCATCATCATCAAACGTCAGAAGATTGCCGACAGAGATCTCAGTTGAAACCGCATCGCCATCTTCATCGGTGACAGTCAGGATTGCACTCACCTTGCCATCAAGCGAGACATGTTCATCAGAAGATCCGGTGTCCGG
>NZ_LMCI01000040.1:669-770 GCF_001623145.1 Pseudovibrio sp. W64
TGTCCTCATCAACAGTCACATCCTGCTGCTGATCGGTTACACTTGGCCCATCATCACCAAACCGGATCTTCTCACCAATTTCAATGCTCTGGCTGGTCACA
>NZ_LMCI01000040.1:780-1325 GCF_001623145.1 Pseudovibrio sp. W64
GTGCTCAATGGACATGTACTGAACCATTGAGACCTTACCGTTTTGATGCAAGTGGATTGCAAACGCAGCATCTCCGTCTGGTACACGACCAACAATCTGACCATCTTCCAGATGAAGCGTGATCGCCAAACCTTCAGTCGTGGTCAGGCCAGAATCTGCGTTATCAATGCGAAATACCAGCTCATGACCGCCGCGCTCATCAGCACCAACATTCTTATGGAAATCAAGAACATCATTCCGCGCGTAGATTGGACCGCTCAGATCAGGATCACTGCCCTTTTCGTCAACATCTTTAAACAGCTTGCGAATGCGCCACTTCGGCGGAACATTATCACTGTGATCACCCTCGGTCTCGTCAATGCGAATATGATCATCAACCCAAAGTTCTGGCGCTGGGATGTCATCAACAACCGTCACATCCAGCTTGCCATCCAGAGCAACGGTGTCCCCGTCCCCATCTGTCGCAATAATCACAGAACCAAAGTCGATGACAGCAAGCTCATCACCATTGAGAAGCTGAAGGGCAGTGTTCTCACCATTACCGG
>NZ_LMCI01000040.1:1335-21785 GCF_001623145.1 Pseudovibrio sp. W64
ACCATCACCATCACCATCAGTCACCGTCAAAACAGCAGAGATCTTGCCGTCCAAGTTGACGAACTCATCATGACTGTCGGTATCAAGCTGCTTGATGGACTGGTACTGCGCAAGGCTGACTTCACCGTCGTCATCAATGGAGACTGCAAACACGGCATCGCCGCTCTCACCACCAACACGGCCAACAACAAGACCGTTTTCCAGATAAAGCAGAATGTCAGCGCCCGCTGTGGTCTGAAGACCTGAGGCTGCATCATCAATGCGCAGCGTTACCTTATGGGCCGCGCCATCAGCGCCGTCATCATAGGCAAAGTCCACCACATTATCGCGGGCGAACTGAGGAGCCATATCCTCATCAAAACCTTTGCCGGAAACACCATCAAACAGGGCTGCAACAGCTGGATCAGTGGTGTCGTCATTATCCAGACCAGCACTCTCATCAACCTGAACGAACCTGTTCAGCTCAAGAGACGTGATCGTTGGACCATCATCACCAAACCGGATCTTCTCACCAATTTCAATGCTCTGGCTGGTCACATCGCCATCACCATCGGTGACTGTCAGAACAGCAGAGATCTTGCCGTCCAGATTGACGAACTCATCATGGCTGTCTGTATCAAGCTGCTTGATGGACTGGTACTGCGCAAGGCTGACTTCACCGTCGTCATCAATGGAGATTGCAAACACCGCATCGCCAGTTTCGCCACCGACGCGGCCAACTACAAGATCACCTTCCAGATAAAGCAGAATGTCAGCGCCAGCTGTGGTCTGAAGACCTGAGGCTGCATCATCAATGCTCAGCGTCACCTTATGGGTCGCGCCATCAGCGCCATCATCATAGGCAAAGTCCACCACGTTATCGCGGGCGAACTGAGGAGCCATGTCCTCATCAAGCCCTTTGCCGGGAACAGCATCGAACAGGGCTGCAACAGCTGGATCAGTGGTGTCATCGTTATCCAGACCAGCACTCTCATCAACCTGAACGAACCTGTTCAGCTCAAGAGACGTGATCGCCGCCATGTCATCATCAACAATCACGGTAAAGCTGGAGTTGGCTGTATCACCATCACTGTCAGTTGCGACAAAGCCGAAGGTCAGTTCAATATCATCTTCGGTACCAGCAACAAAATGATCCAGATTGTCCAACAGCTCAAAGCTATAAGAACCAGACCCATCATCTGACAAAGTTACTTGGAAGACCGCATCCCCACTTCCCTCTTTCGTCGCTGTAAGAACAGTATCCCCCTCACTCAGGGTGTAAACAAGTGCAACACCATCAGATGTCAGGACCTGAGAAGTTATTGGAGTTCCGTCAAACTTGACTGAACGATCCCCAATACCACCTTCATCACTGTCGGCATCATCCGCACCCCAATCGATATCGAGAGAGGCAGTAACTTTATGAGAGGTTGCTGGGGCATCACCATCTGCGGTGTCATTACCGTTACCGATATCCGGGATGCCATCTTCATCAACAGTACCTGTTGTGGGCGCCCCAATCTCCGGCAGGTCATCAGCAACATTTACAATCAGGAACGAGTCTGCGGAATCTCCATCAGCATCAAACGCCTGGAAACCAAATTCCAACTCCAGAATGTCTTTCACATCTGCTTCCAGATGATCCAGATTGCCATGGAGCGTAAAAGTAAATTCACCGGTTTCCGGGAAAGTGTTCAGCAGAACCTCAAAAACCAATTCGCCATTAGGCAGCTTGGCAATAAGCAGCTGGCTGCCCGCACCAATCTCATTGGCAGCATCCGCAATAAGGTCCTGTACTTCATAAGTCAGCGGCTGCCCGTCAGCAGTCAGGCGGATTGGGGTCCCAGCTCGGTCAACAGGCACGCCGGCATCAAGTTGGAACGCCAACGAGCGCTCGCTCACACCGTCCAGACCAAAGTCGACATTCAGATTGCCTGTGAAGGATAGTGGCCCTTTGCCAGCATCAGCCCAATCAGTTTCATCAAGCGCGCCAACTTCCGCAATGCCAGCCACAGGTACATCATCAACGTCCTGTTCGGGATCATCTGCCGCAGCCGCAGCTCCGGCATTGTCTTCTGGTCTCAGGAGATCATTGACATTCAGACCCGGCCCCAGTGGACCGCCATCAGGGTTGTCATCAAAATCTTGTCCTGAACTGTTTGGATCTTCCAGCTGATCGGCAATTGGTGTCCCATCACCTGCAGCGGTTTGGAGCGTATCAACCGGCAAGATTTCGACAAGCGCACCAAATTCTTCAATCGTCAGCGTCTGGGTTTCACTCAGGATCAGGGATCCGTCTGTCTGATCTCCAGCAAAGAACCCTTCAACAAGAAGCGTTCCACCATCAGAAAACAGGATTTGCAAGCTCTCACCGTAGCGGAAGAGACTAACTGGCACTTCCAGCATCTGGCTGAAATCAACCAACTGCCCCGGCTGCCGAACAAGAACTTCCGACTGGCCTTGGGTGGCAATCCCAATCTTCAGCACTTGAGAAGGAACAACTGCCTGGGAAGTGTTAGTGGCTGTGATCGTAGTAGACGCTTGACGCTCTGACATTTTAGCAAACCCGACGCATAAACAGTTTTAATAAAATTTTAGCAATTGCGCCGATAATTTTGCCAATCATGATAAAAGTCAAATCATTTTCTTAAGGAATTTTTAACATCGTTAATTCTGTCACAGTCCATCAACACCCTGAATTAGCGCGTTTCTGCGACCAAGGTTTTAATTTGATTAAATTTTATTGAGTATTTCACTTTTTGTTAAACACCGCTCCCTATACAGGGTGGCGAAGTTATTAACGGGAAATGCTGTTTTCTGGAGAGTAAAGCTCAGGAAAGAAGGGCATTTTCAAACAAAAAAAGAGCGCGTTCTTTGCCCCTTGCAACGCGCTCTGAATAGATTTTTAAAAAGTAGATTCGCAGTTCTAATTAAACGTGCGTGTCATTGCTGCAAGAGATGTAAACTTCACCTTTTGCGGAAGCTGCTGGCCACTACCGGCTACATGCACCCATTTATAGTTTTTGGTGTCCTGCTTGAGAGCAACCCGGCCAAAGCGGTTATCAAGGACATACTCTCCACCTTTGTAGGAGAGATTGAGGATTGCATGATACTGGCCGATCTTGGTGTCATAGACTGCAACCACCTTCATATCCTCAGCAGGAATACCCAGTTCCCTTAAAGTCCAATACTTTAAGACAGCATAGTCCTCACAATCCCCTCTGCGCTGACTCAGTGTTTCGATTGGTGAGGCCCAATAATCACTTCGCCCCCAAACCTGCTGGTCACTTTGATAGCTGATGAGTGCGTTGATCCCACGATTTACATAGGAAAGCTGCTTATGGCGCGGAAGCTTGCGCGCCGCTTTAATCAGATTGCCCCAGGTATTTAAAACGCTTACTTCGCATTTATCACTGCTATTCAAACACTTAGAAGCATCTGTAATCCGGTTCATCTGAGTTGTAATGATGTTCCAGCGCCTATCGATGGAAGTTCCGGCAGTAGAACGAACGATACGCTGCAGATTACGTGTGGGAGTACTCAACACAGCAATAGAACCATGCGCAGATGCTGTTTCAATGGCAGGCAACTCAGGCTTGGCCATTGGAACGGGCATACGTGCCTTGGCAACAAGAGCCGGCTCAGGAGTAGCAACAGAAGCAAGATCAATTGGAAAATATGGAGTTTGCGGCTCCAAAGCAGCAGCCGCGGAAACAAATTGAGAAAATCCGAGCGCAATACCGGCAAATCCGAGAACTGCAGCTTTGAAGACGCAATAATCCTTCGTTACCGCACGGCGTCTGCCGGCGGTCCAAAACCTATTACAAAACATCCTGACGCCCCTTGTCAGGCGTTCGGAATTATCTCTCGCGAAGTGCTTCCGAACGCACTTTGTTTATAGGCTTAAGGATATAATCCAACACGGTTTTAAAACCGGTTAAAACATCAATTGAGGCCACCATTCCTGGTATTATTGGTAAAGGATCCGTTTCCGTCCCAAGATAGTTTTTATCTGTTCTGACGTTGACTTTAAAAAATCGATTACCCTGCTCGTCCTTGGTGGAGTCCGCAGCGATCCTTTCCAGCTTGCCTTTCAGACCTCCATAAATGGAATAGTCGTAGGCAGTGATTTTGACCGTAACCTCTTGACCTGGCCTAAGAAATGCCACGTCTTGAGGACTGATCTGCGCTTCAATCAGAAGCGTATCTTCCAGCGGAACAATCTCGACTAAAGGCTCTCCAGGCTGCACCACAGCCCCGATTGTGGATATATTCAATTGATTAACCACACCGTAGACAGGGGCCTCAAGATCCGTCCGCTGAACCTTGTCTCTGGCCGCCTTAATAGTCTCATTTATTACCGCAAGTTCGGCCCGTGCAGCCGCCAGTTCCTGACGCGCTTTGGCGTGAAACACTGTCTTTGCATTTGTAATGCGCTCTTCCGCTTCCTGTCCGGCTGACGTGACACGTCGGATAGAGGCATTCAACACCTCCAGACTGCCCTGCGCTTCATCAAGCTGGCGCTTAAGACGCAGGAACTCGATCTCAGGAAGCACCTTGCGCTTGAAGAGACGCTCGTTAATCTCCACTTCACGCGCCAACGTTTCCATGGTGACAGCGGTTTTACGTTTCTCAGCAAGCAACTCTTCCAGCTCTTGCTCTCTCTGCAATCGCTGATTTTTCAAAAGAGAGATTTCACTTGTGAGCTGCAGGTTACGCGCCAGATAGACCTGCTCTTCTTCAAACGTGTGACCCGGTGCATTGGTTGTAAGCTCACCAGAAAGCTCCAGAGGCACACCACTTGCTTCCGCCATCAACCTCTCAGCACGTGCCAAAAGGCTCCACTGGCGCTGCTGAAGCTCACCTAGCTGCGAAGAAAAGCCTGTATCATCCACCCGGACAACAACATCTCCCTTTTGAACGATCTGTCCCTCTTTCACGAGAAGAGACTTTACAATGCCCTTTTCAGGCGCCTGTACAATCTGGATCTGGCTGGACGGCACAACCCGTCCCTCACCACGTGTAACCTCTTCAAGTTCGGCTTGAGAGGCCCATGTGATCCCGGCAGCCAAAGCCACAAAGACAATCAGAATGACACGTGTGGCAGCACGGGGAGGACGGGTCTGCAAACTTGCACGGATATCGGTTGCGTAATCCCAGTTCTTCATCTCACACACCCTCTGCGCTACGCTGGCGCTCTTCGTTCCGCGTCGCACCAAGCGTACGTAGCTTCTCAATCACGAAATCCCGTGGTCCATCTGCCACAAGCTGCCCCTTATCAAGGGCAACCAAACGGTCTGTAAGCTGCAATAAGGAAGTTCGATGTGTGCTAATGATCATCGTCGTATCAGGCGAGTTGTATTCCCGCAGGCGCTCCAGCAACCGGCGCTCTGACGCTGTATCAAGATGACTAGACGGCTCATCTAAAAACAACAGACGCGGTTGGCGCAGCAACATTCTGGCGAGCGCGACACTTTGCTTCTGTCCACCGGAAAGCAAGCGACCACCCTCTCCCACCTGCATGTCAAACCCATGAGGGTGTGTCGCAACAAAATCCTCAACACCTGCAATATGAGCAGCACGATAGATATCTTCGTTGGAAGCCTGAGGCCGCCCAACAACGATGTTCTCTCGCAAGCTGCCACTGAACAACACGTTGTCCTGTGACAAGAACCCGACACCATCGCGCAGATCTGCAGGATCGTACTGCCGCGTATCAATCTTATCGACCAGAATTGCACCATCTGAGGGCGTGTAAAGCCCGGATAACAAACGCCCCACCGTCGACTTACCAGCGCCCACACGGCCAATAAGCCCGATGGTCTCTCCAGGCCGAACTTCAAAGCTCACATTGCGCAAGGAGTCTTCAGCAGCCTCAGGGTAGCGAAATGACACATTTTGGAAGGAAATCGCACCAGACGTGATGCGGCTGTTCACATAAGTCCGGTTTGGTCTGCGCTCCGCAGGCAACTCCATCAGACCAGACAGCATCTTGTAGGAATGCATGGTCTGACGCAGTCGTGTCAGCGTACCCGCAATGGATGACAAAGGCGCAAGAACACGCCCTGAAAGCATCATCGCAGCAATCAGACCACCCATATTCACCGCCCCGTCATTGACCAGATAAACACCCCAGACAACGATACAGATGGACACCAGAGCCTGCGCAAAGCCTGTCAGCGACTGAGCCAATGTGGACCAGTAACGTCCCTTCAAAATAGCCGCTGCACTGGAGGCAACAGATCGCTCCCACTTGATCTGCATAGAGCTCTCAGCATTCAAAGCTCGGATGGTATCGATATTTGCAATACTTTCCACCAACACGGAATGGCGCATCGCACTTTCTTTTGTGGCCTGATCAACAGAACCAGCAAGCGCAGGCTGAACAAGCAAGTTGATCAGAATAACCACCGGAACAGCAGCAAGCGGCACATAAGCAATCGGTCCAACAATCAGGAAAAGCACCATGATGAACAGGCCGATGAAACACATATCAATCAATGCCACCAAGGAGGAGGACGTGAAAAACTCACGAACGGTCTCAAACTCTTTGATGTGATTAGCAAACTGGCCGGTCGATCCCGGGCGGTTCTCCAGATCAAGTCCGAGCGCGTGCGAAAAAATCCGCGATGCAATAGCAAGGTCTGCCTGTTTACCTGTCATGTTTATGATAGAGCTGCGCGCGGTCTTCAAAATTCCATCAAACACCAGAGCAAGAAGCACCCCCGCCGCAAGCGCCCATAGTGTTGGAATAGCGAAGTTTGGCAGCACACGGTCGTAAACATTCATGATGAATAGCGGTGAGGCCAGCGCCAGACTATTGATGACCAGCGCAGCAATAGCAACGTGAATGTAATCCTTCCAGAAGCCTGCAATAACGCTCCAGAACCAGTGCCCGTCCCTGCCAGACCCCATGCCGTTGGTCTCAGAAGTCATATTGACGGGCTTAAAGAAGATGCCATGTCCGCTATATAGCCTCTCAAGAGCAGCAATTGAGAGAATTTGCTGCTCCTCTGGTCTCTCCGCATCAACAATCGAAGCATGACCCGTGCTCTCATTTAGCTCCTTCAAAATACGAAGGCTTCCATCTTCAAACACAAGAATTGCAGGCAATGAGATCGCAGGTATTGTTCCAGCTTTTTTCCTGACCGTGACCGCCCTCATTCCGCAATTAGAGGATGCTCGCTCAATCAGATTGATGGAAAGTCGCTGACCATCGTAAGGTAACCCAGCCAAAATGACAGAGTCGGTTGCGTAGTTACCGTAGCTTCTGGCGATGTACTTGATCGCCTCGACAAGCGGATCTTTGATGCTCACTTCAGCTGAGTTTTCAGTCTCGACGGTCATTTACAGTCTCATCATTCTTAACGACAAAAGGGAGCCGCAAAGGCTCCCTTCCTGAAGAAAATTTCGGCTATGCGTGCAGATTACACCATTAACGAAGTGGTTCAATCTGGAAACCCGCAGCTTGAGGGAAGATCGATGTGTTCCCGCGGCGGTCGGCGCTTGATTCAGCTGGTGGAGTGATGTTGAACATCGCCAGCAGGTTACCGGTGGTACCTTGCAGCTGATAGGTAGAGAACTTCAGAATATATTCTGCAGAGATCAGATCGATGCGGCTGTTAAACAACGCATTTTCAGCATTCAGCACATCCAGCAATGAGCGCTGACCAATGTTGTATTCCTGACGGTAACCGCTCACAACACGCTGGTTGGCAGAAACGGTCTGACGCAGAGCGGAGATGCGCTCGCGTGTTGTTTGAACAGACGCCCATGCTTGCTCAACAGCTTCATCAGTTTCGCGGCGCATACGATCAACACGTGCCTGTGCTTCTGCATGCTGCTCAACCGCACGGCCACGCATCGCACTGTCATAACCGCCATTGTAAAGGTTCCATCTCAGGCGAACCATGATGCGGTAGTCATCGCTACGACCTTCATAACCATTCAGGTCATCTCCGAAATTGGCAGACCCATTCAGAGTAACCCGTGGCATGAAGGAGGAGTTGCTCTGCTCAATCGCAAAACCAGCAGCATCCGTGTCAGCCTCAGCCGACAAGATCAGCGGATTGCTCTGACGAGACATTGCAAGTGCAGAAGACAAACTCTTTGCAGCAGCTGAGTTTGCAGCAGAAACAGCACCCAGATTGCTTGGAGCAACACCAACGACGCGGCGATACTTCGCCATTGCATCCAGCAATGACTTACGCACGCTTGCTGTAATCATGCGAGTGGCGGCAACACGTTCCTGCACCTGAGCAAGATCAGCGGCACCAGTTTCACCGCCATCGTAACGTTCTTTCACTTCACGTGCGAGACGCTGGTGAAGAGCAGTATTCTCTTTGGATTTGTTCAAAATCTTCTGATGGCGCACAACATCGACATAGGCTTCAACAGCATCAAGTGCGATCGCTTCAGAGCGTTCCAGAACACGCAGAGCAGCACCATCAACACGGGCGCTCTGGCGGTAAATCTCATTCACTGAGCCGAAGCCATCAAACAACAGCTGCTCAGCTTCAACACTCACCTGCTTGGCTGCACGCCATTGCTCAGTGGTGTTGGATTGTGCCCTGCGCAAGCGCTCCGCACCAAAAGAAGCATTCACACTCAACTTCGGCATGAACGCACTTTGAGAAGCACGCAATTCCTGATCACGCGCCCTTCTGTTTGCAGCGGACTCTACAATGTCTGGATTAGTGAGAACGGCGGTTTCAACAGCATCTCGTAAAGACGCAGAATGAGCTGACGTCACTCCCAACGCGCACATCAACAGTGCAACAGAAGTACCTCGAAAAAGCATTGCCTACACCCCAATGACTTTTCCATGAACGGCGTTTACCTCAAACAACCAAAGGCAGCAGAATTTCATCATTACAGCGCCCCTGATTTTCCGGCCATGGGAAAAACAAAAAGAAAATCTAACAGAGTAAAATCACGTGTAGAGATTTTTATCAATATATTTTTTCATAGTATAAATGATACCCCAAAATCTCAAGATATCACCCAGACACAAACAAACTAAACCAAAGCAAATACATAGATAAACACAAGAACACTCAAATACTAAAGCAAATTATGCAAAACGCATTACAACGAAACTAGCGAAACACCTCAAGAAAAAGAGAATTGCGAAGAAAACGCGTCGACTGTATTCAGCCTAAAAAAGTACTGAGTATATATAGAAAGATAAAATTTTACAGATATTCATTCACACTCGCTAAAATACCACCTGTCATTGAATTTTATTTACGCAAGTAGACTCTGAGAAATCCAACAGTTCCCACATGTTAACTATAAGACCCAAAAACCGAATACTGATTCTTTTAGTTTCCCCTCACCCATAGCCTTCGTTCTCAAGCTCAAAGTCCCCTTAAAACTCAGGGGCTCCCTCACAAAAAAGAGGCGAATGCTTCGACATCCGCCTCTTTAAAATCTGCATCATTTTGCAAAACGCTTAGTTCAGCAGCAGGTTTGGAATGTACAGAGCCAGCTGCGGAATGAACGTGGTCAGCACCAGTGTCGGCAACCATGCAAAGAAGATGAACATCAGCGTCGGCTTCAGCATCTTGTCAACTGAGGTGTCCGTCACCTTGGATCCCAGATACAGCAGCGGAGCAGTCGGTGGCGTAATGTTCGCCATGCCCAGATTCACACCCAAAACAGCCGCAAAGTGGATCGGATCCATACCAACGCCTTGCACGATTGGAAGCAGCAGCGGCGTTGAGAGCAGGATACCGGAGATATCATCCATCAACATACCGATGATGATCATCACCAGATTCACCATCAGCAAGATCATGATTGGATCTTCAGAGACGGAGTAAACAAACTCCTCTGCAATCGCCGGGATGTCTTCAAAGATCAGGAACCGGCTCACGATCAACACCATGAAGATCATCGCCATCACCACACCAATGGTGATGCCTGAGTTCAAAATGGTTTCACGGAACGTTTTCCAGGTCAGACCACGGTAAACGTAGATCGCAACAGGGATCGCATAAACAACAGCGACGCCAGCGGCTTCCGTTGGTGTCATGATGCCACCATAGATCCCGCCGAGGATGATGACGGGCATCATCAATGCAGGAAACGCCTTCAGGCCGCGACGCTTGAACTCGTAGTTGAAGTCATCTGGGCGCTTTTCCAGATTGATGTCTTTATGCTTGCGCAGCATCACCTGGTTTACGATGATCAAAAGCGTAATGAGGATCAAACCGGGAATGACGGTGGAGAGGAATGCACGCAGCACGGACTGCTGTGCGACCCAGGCATACAAAATGTGAGAAGCACTTGGCGGGATCAACAATCCAAGAGGTGCAGCGCTAACGATCAGCGCAGCTGACTGGCCTTCAGGATAGTTGGCTTTGCGCAGATGCGGCATCATGATGCCACCAATGCAAGTCAGTGTCGCGTTTGCACTTCCGGAAATTGAACCGAATACACCGGACGCAAGCACAGTTGCAGCAGACAAACCACCTTTGATGTGCCCGACAAACAGCTCCGCCACGCTGACAAGAGGCGCAGCGATACGCCCTTTTTCCATAATGCCGCCAGCAATGATGAACAGCGGAATAGCCAGCAGAACCACATTGTTCATTTTCCAGTGGCCGGTTGGTAGATAACCAGCAACATCATGGCCGCCCATATAGGCAAGGAAAATAAGAATTGCGCCAAATGCTAGGTGTACGCTTACACCAAGCAGCAAAAGGCCGCATAGAATGGCAATTGACCCAACAATAATCATTGCGCTGTCCCTTGAGCTTTTATTGGTTCTTCTTCAGGGTGTACGTTTTCCGCAATTTCGCGGGGTTCCCGTTCCGGCCATTTAGGACCGTTTCGCAGCAACAGATAAAAGTGCAGCACGGCGAACATGGTCATGAACAGGAAGCCCAGGAAAATAGCTAATCGAGGCGCAAAGAATGGAATCTTCAGCGCAACGGTCGTCTGCCACATTGGGTAGGAGGCAAGTTCTTCCTCAAGCATGAGCCAGCCCCAATACGTGACCGCACTCAAAACGCCAATTTCAATGATTTCTACAGCCACCTCACGCCACCAGATGATGCGTGGGTTTTTGATCAGAAAGCCAAGCACGTCTGCGTTGACATGCTCTTTGCGTGCTGAGGCGACAGCAGCAGCCATGAAGAACATCCAGAAACTGATGGTCATCAGCCATTCTTCATAGGCAAAAAGGTTGCCACCAAAACCATAACGGACAATCACAACCATAAAAAATGTGAGCGCCATGATTACACCGCCGGCTGTAATCATGAAGTTCATCAGTTTAATGACGCCGTTCAGCGGTTTAGCCACTGGCCTTGGAAGTTCGCTCGTCAGAATACTCATCTGATATTTGCCCTTCGTTTCTTGAAACCAAATAAGTCATAGAAAAGGCCGGCGCAGGGTATGCGTCGGCCTTGAAGAGAAGGGCTTATTGGAAGTCTTTCTTCAGACGGTCAATGGTGTCCTGACCAACAACTTCAGCCATTGCAGGCCAAACTTTTTCACGTACACGCTCAGCAAGAACTTTTTCCTGCTCAGGGGTGAAGCTCAGGACTTCATAACCGGACTCTACGAGTTTCTGCTTGAAGTTCGCATCGTTCTCTTTGTTGAACTGGAAGTACTGCTTGGAAGCTTTATCAAACGCAGCTTTTACAACAGCTTTCTGCTCATCATTCATCTTGTTCCAGGTTTTCAGAGAACCATAGAAAGAGTTGATTTCAGAGATCGCGTTGTATTCTACGAAGTACTTACCAACATTGGACTTTGCGAAGATAGTGTAAGCAGCCTGCTTGGTGCAGCACAAGGTGCCGTCAACAATACCGGACTGCATTGCAGGGAACATATCACCCCAAGCCATCGTGGTGGTGTTGTAGCCCAGAGTTTCTGCCATGTCTTTAACAACAGCAGAAGACCAGACACGGATGTTCATGCCTTTGTCGCCAAAGCCTGCGTAGTCTTCAGGCTTTTTGTTCGCAACAACACCAACAAAACCTTCAGGGTTGTGGTTGAACAGCTTCAGACCGAGGTTTTCAAGACGCTCATTGATGATCTTGTTGTACTCAGAATCTGGGTTCAACATCACGTTTTCCAGATCATCCCAGCTGGTGAACAGGTATGGCATGGACATGATGTCGAGCACAGGATCTTTGTGGGAGTAGATGAACGCCATCACAAAGTCCACGTTACCGCGGATGGTGTCTTCAACCAGAGACTCACCGGAACCGAGCTGGCTTGCAGGGAAGACAGAAACTTTCAGGCCAACATCAGCAGCCTCAATTTCCTTTTCGATCTGCTTCAGCATCTTGGTGCCTTCGTGATCGACAGGTACCGTACCAGCGATTTTCAGACGCAGATCAGCAGCGTATACGGAGGACGCCAGTGTCAAAGCAATTGCACTTGCTGCACCTACGCTCAATACGCGACGGAAACCCTTTGATACAGTTTTAAGGCTAGGTTTGTTCATTCTTGTCTCCCTAATAACCATCCAGATACGCATCTATTGCTTATCATTGGCTCCCGGATGGCCGATTATGCCTCTCGCAACACAGGTGACTTGCGTCAAATCGTGTCACTCAAGATTTTTAGATTGCTACAGCTCAGGGGCCGCAATCAGAAACATCTTTCATTGCTCTTGATGAGTGATGTCCCTGTAAGTGCTTATCCCCTTGTGCCGAATAGATGCGAAGAACTGGCAATAAAGCGCAGTGCGTTTCACATGCATACTTTTACTAACTCGGGAAACATACTAGATATAATTCAAATGATCCATATTTTTTTCACTATTGACCATTTGTCACCTTATGAACTAGTCATATCTACTGAATTTGAAGAAATTTTGGGCGGAAAGCTCTTTAAATTATAGGGTTTTAGGCAAACCAAATGGCAGCAGCAATTTTCTGCATCAAAAAAAGACACTGATATATCTATTTAATATCGGTCGAAAATCGAGAGGAACATCGAAGATGCAGAAACGCTACACGCAAAAATCGAGAATTTTGAGTGACTGATACATTTGATCCATTTGCACCAAAAAATTTAAAACAATGATTCGTTTGGGAGGGGAAACTATGACGAAAAGCTACCAGGAGACGGTTGATCAACTCACGAAAGCCTATCCAAATCTAAGCAAGCAGCTCAAGAAAAGCGCGGCTTATGTCTTGGAATATCCAAGTGATGTTGCCACCCTGTCCATGCGTCAGGTTGCAGCCCGTGCAGACGTCCCTCCTCCCACCATGAACAGACTTGCAAAATCTCTTGAGTTTGGAACCTACAATGCCCTGCGTGATGTCTATCGCGGCGGGTTCGAGGATTTTTCCTCCAACTACCCATCCCGAGCCGGAGAGCTACAGGCCACACATGGCACCTCGGATATTGAAGCCTCTTTGCAAAGTTTCAAAAGCGCAGCTCTTGGCAATCTGAAGCACTTGTTCGACACTGTCGACCGGGATCATCTCCAACAAATCGTCTCGTCTCTGGCCACCGCCCGGAACGTGGTTGTTGTTGGTATGCATGCATCTCACTCACTCGCAAATTACCTACACTATGTTGCCTCCATGTGTTTTCGCAATTGGCGGCTCATCAATCGCAAGAATGGCGAAATCGCAGATCAGGTCGAGTACATCAACGCCGATGACGTTGTCGTCGCAATCTCCCTGAACCCATGCGCTGCAGACACTGTGCTCGTTGCAAAACGGGCGTATGAAGTAGGTGCAACGGTCGTCGGCATCACCGACACCAGAACATCTCCTCTTGCCACTTATTCAACCGACCTCCTGCTCACACCTGTTCAAAGCCCACATTTCTTTGAGAGTTACGTCGCCACTGCGGCCCTTCTGGAAATGATCCTTGGCTTACTGGTGGCAGATAGCGGGCAGGTCGTCATCGACAACATCACAAGGCTGGAACGCTGCCGCAATGAACTCGGCGAATACTGGCCAGACCAATAAACCAATAAGAACTCGGAATACCCTATGACAAAGCTCAGTCTCCTTGCCGGTCAGATCAACATTCCTGCAATGACCACAGCAGACCAGCGAGACGCACACGTGCGATCCGTGACCGCCTGGTTGCATCAGCAACTCACTGCAAAGCCACATGATCTGGTTGTTCTACCTGAGCTTTCGACCGTTGATTACTCCAGAGCTGCCTTCGCTGAACTCAGCGTGCTGGCAGAAGAGCTGAACGGCCCCTCCGTCAAAGCATTTGGCGCTTTGGCAAAACAGCACAACACAACAATCGTCTTCGGCATGCCACGCAAAGCAGAGGATCACTACAAGATCTCTCAGGTCGCTGTCGGGCCGGACGGAGCTGTCATTGGCTGCTACGATAAGCTCCACATTTGCCAGTATGGCGCATCCATGGAGAAGGAATACTTCGAGAAAGGCGACCACCTTTTCTCATTCTCCGTAAAGGGCATAAAGGTTGCGCCAATCATCTGCTACGATATCCGCATCCCTGAACTCTGCCGCACACTGGCTCTGCAACACGGCGTTGACCTGATCCTGCACAGCGGCGCGTATGCCCGGGATGAAAGCTTCTTCAGCTGGCACGACTTCGTGGTCACCCGCGCTCTGGAAAGCCAGATATTCTTCCTCAGCCTCAATCGCGCTGGCGAGAACTTCGGTAATTCCACATTCTGTCCTCCCTGGACTGATGAGAACACACCACGCACAATCTTCTCTCAAACCAACGAGCATTTTGAGAGCTTTGAGCTGGATACGGCTGTGATTGATCAAGCGCGCGAAGACTACACATTCCGCAAGGATTTGCTGGAAGACTACTCCCAACTTAAGCATCAGGAACCTGAGCTGCTCAACCAATAGCTAGCTCTATTCCCATCAGTTTTCCCTCTAGTATCGGTTGCAACAAAACAACTTTCTGGAGGGAAAACACGCCATGACAGATCTGCCACAGCTTACGGACGCAACGCTCACGCTTGAAAACCGCGTTGCCACACTGACCATGAACCGTCATGACCTGCGCAACGCCCTCACCGGCTCTGCGCTGATTGACGACATCGTGACAACGGCGGAATGGGTCAACATCTGCCCTGATGTCTCAGTCCTACTTCTAACGGGCGCAGGCTCAGCCTTCTCCTCAGGTGGCAACATTAAAGACATGGCAGAACGTGGTGGTGACTTTGCTGGCAATGTGGCTGAGGTGGAGAACCACTACAGGCGCGGCATTCAGCGCATTCCTCTCGCCCTGCAAAATGTGGAAGTGCCGATCATTGCAGCCGTCAACGGCCCTGCCATCGGAGCGGGCTTTGACCTTGCCAACATGTGCGACATCCGCCTGGCCTCCACCAAAGCCAAGTTCGGAGAGACCTTCCTGAACCTTGGCATCATCCCCGGCGATGGCGGCGCATGGTTCATGCAGCGCTTGATCGGCTACCAGCGCGCAGCAGAGCTTACCCTGTCAGGACGTGTTATCAACGCCCAGCAAGCCAAGGAATACGGCCTTGTGTTGGATGTGTACGAGCCAGACGACCTCATGGCGGAAGCCAGCAAGATGGCTCAGCAGTTCGCTTCTCAGCCCCCAAAGGCCACGCGCCTCACCAAGCGCCTGCTGAAGATGGCCCAGCGCACTGAGCTAAAAGACTTCCTCGACCTGTCCGCGTGCTTTCAGGGCATGAGCCACAATGAGCCCGAACATCTGGAAGCTGTGCTCGCCTTCATGGAAAAGATGAAATAGGCACCAAAACAAGAAGAGCGCTGCATACTGGCGGATACCCGGCAGCGTACAGCGCTCATTCAAGAAACAAGAAATGCCCTACTTCGCAGGCCTGCGAATGGAAGGTTCCGCTTCCAAAACCAGCGGATTGAGCCCTTCTCCGCCATCCTTCACAATATCAAACAGTTGCAGCCGCATGCGCGGCTCCCAAAAATCATTGATGTGATCGGCAATACCAGCAACCGCCTCTTCATGCGGCTTATGCTTGAAGAAACCAGCGATCTGGTTTGCCATGTAGGTGAGCTTTTCTGGTGCCATACCCGAGCTCTCCTCCCTTTTAAACTCTCAGTTCCATTGCGCGCAGACTGCACAAGCATCCCTAAAATCAGAAAATACTCATGCAGCCCAGCGTCAAATACACTTATTCCGCAGCTTCAATCCGGCGAGACCGAGCAGCATGCTCCTGATACTCTTCCTGCCAGTCTGTCTGACCGTTGGAAAGAGAAACCTGAACCGCCGTCACCTTGTATTCCGGACAGTTCGTCGCCCAATCAGAATAGTCGGTCGTCACCACGTTTGCCTGTGTCGCCGGATGGTGGAACGTGGTGTAAACAACACCCGTTGAAACACGATCCGTCACATTCGCCCGCAAGCTGGTTTCGCCAGAACGGCTCATAAGCTTGAGCCAGTCACCATCTTTAATGCCGCGCACTTCTGCATCATGCGGATGGATCTCCAGCACATCTTCCTCATGCCAGACCACATTGTCTGTACGCCGTGTCTGAGCACCAACATTGTACTGGCTCAGAATACGGCCCGTGGTCAAAAGCAGCGGGAAGCGTGGACCGGTCTTCTCATCCGTCGCAACATAGTCGGTCCGAATGAAACGGCCTTTGCCACGAACAAACCCGTCCAGATGCATGGTTGGCGTGCCTTCTGGCATCTCATCGTTACAAGGCCACTGAACAGAACCCTGCTCCTCCAGAAGGTCGTAAGTCACATTGGCAAAGCTCGGAGTGGTTGCCGCAATCTCCTCCATAATCTGCGAAGGATGCGTGTAATTCCACTTCGCGCCCATTGCATTGGCCAGCAACTGGGTCACTTCCCAATCCGCATAGCCATTGCGCGGCGCCATCACTTTGCGTACGCGGTTGATACGCCGCTCAGCGTTGGTGAAGGTGCCATCCTTCTCAAGGAAGGTGGAACCTGGCAGGAACACATGCGCATAGTTCGCGGTCTCATTCAAAAACAGGTCATGAACGATCACGCATTCCATGGCAGCAAGACCAGCAGCAACGTGCTTTGTATCAGGATCAGACTGCAAGATGTCCTCACCCTGCACGTAAATGCCTTTGAACGTTCCCTCAACAGCTGCATCCAGCATATTCGGAATACGCAAACCCGGCTCGTCGGAGATGGTCACACCCCAGATCTGCTCATAGATATCACGCGCATCAGCATTCTTCACATGGCGATAGCCCGGCAGCTCATGCGGGAATGACCCCATGTCACAAGAACCCTGCACGTTGTTCTGACCCCGCAGCGGGTTAACACCAACGCCTTTCTTGCCGATATTACCAGTCAGCATGGCAAGGTTCGCAATGCCGATAACAGTCGTGGACCCCTGACTGTGTTCCGTCACGCCAAGTCCGTAATAGATCGCGCCATTACCACCACGCGCATAAAGCCGTGCTGCACCGCGCACTTCCTCAGCAGGAACCCCCGTTAGCAACTCAGCAGCTTCTGGGCTGTTGGTCGGATTAGAGACGAACTCAACGTAGTCCTGAAACTCGTCCATATCACAGCGTTCACGAATGAAAGCCTCATCGAACAAGCCCTCAGTCACGATCACATGCGCCATCGCAGTCACAATCGCAACGTTCGTTCCCGGACGCAGCGCCAAATGGTGCGATGCCTTGATATGCGGAGATTTCACCAGATCAGTCCGGCGCGGATCAATCACGATCAGCTTTGCACCCTGACGCAAGCGCTTCTTCAAACGAGAGCCAAACACCGGATGCCCGTCTGTCGGGTTCGCCCCGATAACCAGCACCACATCGGAATGCTCAACACTGTCAAAGTCCTGCGTTCCCGCAGAGGTGCCAAACGTCTGACCAAGGCCATAACCGGTTGGTGAATGACATACGCGTGCACAAGTGTCCGTATTGTTGTTCTCAAACACAGCCCGCGTCAGTTTCTGAACAAGGTAGGTCTCTTCATTGGTACAGCGAGAGGACGTGATCACACCAACAGACTCTTTGCCGTACTGCTGCTGAATGCCCTTCATCTTGTTCGCCGCAAAGCTCAGGGCTTCATCCCAGGAAACTTCCCGCCATGGCAGATCAACGCTCTCACGAACCATCGGGTTGAGGATACGGTCCTGATGCGCCGCATAGCCATAAGCAAAGCGGCCTTTCACGCAGGAATGACCACGGTTCGCCTTGCCGTCTTTGTATGGCACCATGCGCACCAGCTCATCACCGCGCATCTCTGCCTTAAAGGAACAGCCGACACCACAGTAAGCGCAGGTCGTCACAACAGAACGTTCCGGCTGTCCGATATCGATCACAGACTTTTCCTGAAGCGTTCCTGTCGGGCACGCCTGCACACAGGCACCGCAGGACACACACTCAGAATCCAGGAAACTCTCAGACATCCCGGCGGTCACGCGAGAGTCAAAGCCACGACCAGTAATGGTCAGCGCAAAAGTACCCTGCACTTCCTCACAGGCCCGCACGCAGCGCGAGCAGACAATGCACTTGGCAGGGTCATAGGTGAAATAAGGATTGCTCTCATCTTTTGGCTTCCAGCAGGCATTCACCTCACCGCCGCCATCACGCATTTTAAAGTGGTTCTGCGCATCAGCGCCATAACGCACATCGCGCAGACCAACAGCTCCGGCCATGTCCTGCAGCTCACAGTCACCATTGGCAGCGCAGGTCAAACAGTCCAGCGGGTGATCAGAGATGTAAAGCTCCATCACACCACGACGAAGGCCTTTAAGACGATCTGTCTGGGTGCGAACCTGCATCCCCTCTTCCACCAGCGTGGTACAGGAGGCAGGCGTTCCACGGCGTCCTTCAATCTCAACAAGGCACAGACGGCAGGAGCCAAAGGCATCAACCATATCCGTCGCGCACAGCTTGGGAACCTGAATACCAGCTTCCATGGAAGCCCGCATCACAGAGGTTCCCTCAGGCACGCTCACATCAAAACCATCAACGGTGATAGTGACAGTCTTTTCAGCGGTCGATTGAGGAGTACCAAAGTCTGTTTCTTTAATCAGGGTCATGGGTTCACTCCGCCGCGTCCGTTAATGGCTTTACATGAAAATCCTGCGGAAAATGCGTCAGAGAACTCATCACAGGATAAGGTGCAAACCCGCCAAGAGCACAAAGCGAGCCCATTTTCATCGTATCGCAAAGGTCAGTGAGCAACTCCACTTGCTGCTCTGGCTGATCCCCTTCGGCAATCCGGTCCAGCACTTCCACACCGCGCACAGACCCAATACGGCACGGCGTACACTTGCCGCAGCTCTCAATGGCGCAGAACTCCATGGCAAAGCGTGCCTGCTTGAGCATATCGACCGTATCATCAAACACCACGATCCCCGCATGGCCAATCATGCCATTACGCTCAATAAACGCCTCATAATCAAAGATCGTGTCAAACAAAGACGGCGGGAAATAAGCGCCCAGCGGACCGCCAACCTGAACAGCCTTCACCGGACGACCGCTCAAGGTACCACCGCCGATATCGTAAATCAGTTCGTTCAGTGTCAAACCGAAAGCCGTCTCAAACAACCCGCTGTTCTTGATATTGCCCGTCAACTGGATCGGAATAGTCCCATGGGAGTAGCCAACACCATAATCGCGATAGAACCGTGCGCCGCGATCCATAATGATCGGCACAGACGCCAGCGACATCACGTTGTTGACCACAGTCGGACAGCCAAACAGACCCTCAATCGCAGGAAGCGGAGGTTTCGCCCGCACGATACCGCGTTTGCCTTCAAGGCTGTTGAGCAGCGAGGTTTCCTCACCGCACACATAAGCACCAGCCCCTTCACGCACTTCCATATCAAACGCATGATCAGAGCCCATAACAGAAGCTCCAAGAATACCAGCTTTGCGCGCAATCTTGATCGCGTCCTGCATAATCGCAACCGCATGCGGGTATTCAGAGCGGGTGTAGATGTATCCCTTGGTCGCGCCCACCGCGATACCCGCAATGGTCATGCCTTCGATGAGAACGAACGGATCGCCCTCCATGATCATCCGGTCAGAAAACGTACCACTGTCACCTTCATCTGCATTACAGACGATATACTTCTGCGCACCTTGTGCCTTCAGCACAGTGTTCCATTTGATACCTGTCGGAAAACCAGCACCACCACGGCCACGCAGACCACTGTCTGTCACGTCCTGCACAATCTCCGCAGGCGTCATCGCAAGCGCACGCTTCAAACCAAGGAAGCCATGATGCTTCTCGTAATGTTCAAGGGAAAGCGGATCAGTGATGCCACAGCGGGAAAACGTAAGGCGCGTCTGTCGCTTGAGATAAGGCATCTCTTTGGTCAAACCATGACACAAAGGATGGTCACCACCATCCAGCAGGCCCGCATCCAGCAGTCCTGTCACATCAGATGGCTTCACCGGACCATAGGCTATCCGGCCCTGCTCGGTTTCAATCTCAACCAATGGCTCCAGCCAGTGCATACCGCGAGATCCGTTACGGATGATTGTCGCATCCACACCGCGCGCGCGCAGCTCATCCGCCAGCGTCTCAGCAACACGGTC
>NZ_LMCI01000040.1:21848-63952 GCF_001623145.1 Pseudovibrio sp. W64
GCCAACCGCCAAAGCAGCAGCGTCGCAAGGAACGTAAAGGACAGCCCCCATCACTTCACCTCCTCAACAAGCTTCAGCACAGCGTCTTCATCAAGGCGGCCATGCAGGTTGCCATCCATCATGGCAGCTGGTGCACACGAGCACAGGCCAAGGCAATAGACCGGCTCCAGTGTCACCTTCCCATCAGGCGTGGTTTCGTGCCACTTGATGCCAAGGTCTCTTTGAATATCATCTGCAAGCTTTTCGCCGCCCATCGACTGGCAGGCTTCTGCACGGCAAACCTTCAACACATGGCGTCCGGCAGGTTCTGTACGAAAGTCGGGGTAAAAACTCATTGTGCCGTGCACTTCAGCACGGCTCAGGTTCAACCGATCTGCGATCTTTAAAAGCGCATCCTCGGGAACATAACCAAATTTCCCCTGCACATCGTGCAGGATTGGCAGGAGCGGCCCTTCCTGATGTTCGTGGACATCAATAATCGCGGCCGTTTCTTTTTCTATATCCTGCGATTGCGTCTGCAAGGCCATAAAATCCTCCCTCCTCGCACGTCAATGCTTCGTGTTGGCACAATATGTCGCAGGCAATCAATATGATATATCCGTTGGGCGATTGCACATCCCTATCAAGGAAATCACGTAGAGAGCTCTTTGCCCTGCGAAATTCTAGTAATTCTCTTCAAAAAAATGTCCAAAAGCGGCGCACGAGGCTCACGCTGCGTCGCAATCAATCCAACCATAATACTGGCATAAGGATCAGAGATCGGGATAATCTCCAGATGATCGGAGGCAATTGTCTGCGCCACGGCCTGCGGGATAATCGTCCCCCACCGCCCGGTACGCACATGCGCCAGCAGGCACATGATGGAATCTGACTGCAGTACAGGCTTTGCCACCACATCAACATCATGCAGGATATTGTTGATGATACGCCGGCATTGCATGTCACTGGTCAGCAAGCACAACGGGACCCTGCTCACATCCTCCAGCGTGGCATGCTCGCGGCCAGAAAGCGGCCCACCTTCAGCCACTACAAAGCAGTAGCGCTCCCGGTAAAGAGGAATTTGCAAAACCCGCCCCAAAGGCTCGTTATCCAGATAGGTCAGCCCCACATCAATTTCCAGATTTTCCAGCTGCGCCAGAATCTCAGAGGACGGTCGCGAGAACACCGCAAAATCAACGCCCGGGTTTTCCTCGCTAAAGCATGTGGTGAGTTCTGGAACATAGGTCAGAGCTGTGGGGATGGAGGCAATCCGCAACGTACCCGATTGACCATCACTGACCGCCTTCAGCTCCTGCTTCATGGTCCGCGTATCAGCCACAAGCTTGCGGGCCCATTCCAGCACCCGCTCCCCTTCAGGCGTCAGCCCCTGAAAACGCGAGCCACGCAGAACCAGCAGAGCGCCAAGCTGTTCTTCAAGATGTTTGATGTTGGCCGAAAGCGTCGGTTGCGTCACACCACACTCGTCCGCCGCCTTCCCAAAATGCTTCTCACGCGCCAACGCAATAAACATCTCCAGCTTGTCGATCATGGATTATCCTCGCAAACGTTCCCGCAACACCATCCATCAGCAAGCACCAGTCTGTCAGACCGATACCGCTCGGGATTGCTCATATCCTCCTACAAGCAATCCCTTAGATGTTTTTTCTTAGCTCTGAAATGAACTAGCATATTCAGAGCAAGAACGATAACGCGGAACGTCAAGAACACGGCGCGGTTTGGATAAACTCTGCAATCAGACGTTCATACCGATGAAGCTTACACCAGCGACCATGAATATGGCGGCCAGCATGCGGCGCACCCAGTTGCCTTCACCCAGGACGACAAAACCGATTAAGGCGGCAAAGATGACGGAGGTTTCGCGCAAGGCTGAGACAGCGCCCAGCGGGGCAAAGTTTTTGGCGTAAAGCACCAGACCATAAGCAATCATGGAGACCAGACCACCCGTCAGGCCCAGCGCCCATGTTCTCCTGGAAAGGCTTGGCAAAACAGACCACCGCCGCACACCAATGAAGGCTGCGATAAAGACCTGCAAAAACGCACCCCACGCCCAGTAACTCAGCGTGTTGCCAGAAAGCCGGACACCAACACCGTCAACCAGCGAGTAAGCGGAGATACAAACACCTGTGGCAACCGCAAACCCAAGCGCTGCACCGCCAACACCTTGCCGCAAGGCAGACCAGCTGGACATCTGAATACCAAACCCGATCAAGCCAATGCCAAACCACGCCCAAAACGGCAGCACTTCCCCCACAAACAGCATGGCCCATAAGGAAACCAGAGCCGGGACAATACCGCGTGCGATGGGATAGACCACACTCAGGTCCCCATGACGGTACGCCTGCCCCAGCGTGTAGTAGTAGACAAAGTGAATGCAGGTGGAGAGCGCCACATAGCCAAAACTCTCAGGTGCAGGCAAAGGCAGGATCATGATCATGACACCTGCCGGGATCACATGCCCAAACGCCACAAGTCCGAGAGTAAGTGTACGGTCACCCGCTGTTTTAACAATCGCATTCCAGATCGCATGCAACAGTGCTGCTGCAAGGATTATCATTATGATGGATAGGCTCATCAATCAAAACCATTCGTAGTGTGGAAGCCTGCCCGGCAGCTTTAAAAAAGCTCCATCATCCGATCTGCGACTGACCTCGCAACACCAGATAACCGGCTTCCATCTTGTTTTATCTATCTTTTAAAATGCTGTAATTTCGAAGGTTTTCGATTTCTGCATCTGATTGCCTGCGTGCCGCTTTAAGCAGATCACAGGCGGGTAGTCTTGTTTCAACTCAGCTTTTTCGGGAGGCTATGAAGCTTTGAATGCCCCAGTCCGCAAAGGCAGTCACAAACGGTTCGTCAAGCGGGCTGTCGGTCACCACATAATCCACCTGTCGTGGGTCCGGTCCTACATACGGTGCTGTCTCACTCAGCTTGCCATGATCAAACGCAACCAGCACCTGATCCGCTTTCTCTGCAATGGCAGCACTCAGTTGGGATTCAACACTACTTTGATAGAGAAACCCCTTGCTGGCAGAGACCGCATCAAGGCTGAAGATGGCCATATCAAGCGCGAACCGCTGTACCTGACAATAGGTGTCGTGACCAAAGGTTCCCCGGTCATTGACCTGCATTTCACCACCAAGCAAATGCACGCGGTTGCCGTTCACATTCACCAGTGTCTGCGCAACACCAATGGAGTTTGTGACCACCGTCAGGTTCCTACGCAATCTCAGGTCTTCCGCCACATATGCCGTGGTGGAGCCGACATCCAAATAAACGGTCATGCCATCTTCAACCACATCACACACAACAGCGGCGATCAGCCGTTTTTCATTGGTTCGCTGTGAAATACGGCGAAAGAAGCTTGGATCATTTTGCGAGCTCGCCAGATAGGCCCCGCCACGCACCCGCTCAAGGTCTGAAGTCATCGACAAAGACTTCACCGTCCGGCGCACAGTTTCTTCAGAAACATCCAGTGCCTTTGCCAGATCAGCATTGCGTGCCGATCCGCCAAGTCGTTTCAGAACTTCCAGCAGTTCCAGTTCGCGGTGGCTATGAGACATCTGCCCCTCACGTTTGCGCGGATAATCACGTTCTGTGACTGCCTTACTCCACAACTACAGTCAAATTCCAACACATATGTCGATTTATGTTGGAATTTGTGTGCAACTGTGGATTATTTGCTGGCAAACGACCACAGTTACATCTCTCTTTCATATTGCCGGAGTAACGGTCTGTCGGACTGCGCCACACCTGTGGCTTTGGGGGATCAGGAACATGCAAAACAAACGCAATGTGCTTTTTATCATCATCGACCAGCTGCGCGCGGATTGTGTGTTCGGTGAACTTGGCAAACACGTAAACCTGCCAAACCTGCGCGCGTTCATGGAAGACAGCGTCACCTTTACGCGTCACTTCTCCGTCACCAATCCATGTGGCCCGTCCAGAGCGTCACTGCTGACAGGGCAATACGCCATGAACCATCGCTCCGTGCGCAATGGCACACCGCTGAGGCACGACACGCCCAACATCGCAACGCAAATGCGCAAGGCGGGCTATCTGCCCATGCTGTTTGGATACACGGACACCTCACAGGATCCCCGTGCCTTCCATCCGAACGACCCAGCAGTCAGAACCTACGAATACCCGATGAACGGCTTCCATGAGATAACGGAGATGCGCATGGATATGTCCTATCCATGGCAGTCTCACCTCATGAACCAGGGGTATAAATTTGAGAAGTACTGGGACGTCTACAAGCCCATCTCACCCAAAGGCAAAGCCCCACGCCTCAACGATCCTGCGCTCTATGCAGCTGAAGACAGCGACACGGCGTTTCTAACAGATGCCTTCCTCAAGACAATGCCAGCCTACAGTCAGCAAAGCTGGTTCGCGCATCTTACCTACATTCGCCCTCACCCTCCGCTCGTCGCTCCTGCCCCATATAACGACATGTACGATCCGCAGAGCCTGCCGCTCCCAGAGCGACTGGAAAGCGCAGAAGACGAGCAGGCCCAACATCCGTTCTTCACCCCGGTCATGCAAAACAACAGCGCAGCCAGCTTTGTTGAAGGCTTCCCGGATCTGGAACCAACAGACGAGAACATCCGTACCCTGCGCGCAATCTATCTCGGGCTAGCCACAGAAGTGGATCACCATGTAGGCCGTGTTGTGCAGTTCCTCAAAGACACAGGACAGTACGAGGATACTATGGTGGTGATCACGGCTGACCATGGCGAAATGCTGGGCGACCATTACAGCTGGGGGAAAATGACCGTTTATAATGCGGCCTACCACACCCCTCTCATCATCCGCATGCCAGAGGGAGAGCACGGAACGCAGGTCTCACAGATCACCGAGCCCATCGATATCATGCCGACCATTCTGGAATGGGTCGGGCAAGATGTTCCAGGCTCCGTGGATGGCAAGTCCCTACTCCCGTTCCTCCAAGGTGAAACACCTGAGAACTGGCGCACAGTCTCTATGTCAGAGCTGGACTTCGCAGACCCGTTACAGCCAACTCTCTGGCAGCAACAGCTTGGAACCAAACTGGACAACTCCTGCCTGAGCATCTTGCGCGATGAGCGTTTCACACTTGTGGAGTTTGCAGCTGATCTGCCCCCCATGCTGTTTGATGCTAAGGGCAAAGGTGAAATGGAAAATCTGGCGCAAAAGCCAGAGCATGCTCAAACACTGGCACGTATGACCCGTGAACTGCTCCGCCACCGTATGAAGAACATGGACAAGACCCTGTCCAACTGGATGATCACCACAGACGGCCCGAAACACTGACCCGGGAACGGGGCATCACACAATGCCCCGTTTTTCATCACGGACAGACAAACAGCTGATCAGCGCTGTTTAATCTCCTCAATCATCGCCTTCCCGATCTCAGCAATCACCGCATTGCGCTGCTTAAAACTCGCATCACTGCCCGTCATATAGGCTGCTGCAAGATATGGCTTCCCCGTTTCCGGCCAAATAACACCGATAATCCCCCGCGAACCATTGTGACCAGCACCGCTCTTGTCTGCTATGCGCCAGCCCTTCGGCAGATGCTTTCGGATCAACTCATCCGCAACCTTGTCATCCACCATCCACTGCTGCAGCTGTGCACGGGAAGATGGAAGCAACACATCCTCAAACAGCAACCTGTCCAATGTCTTGAGCACAGCAGAAGGCGAAGTAGTATCACGGGGATCTCCGCGCCTGGCTTCGTTCATAGCTGGCTCATTCCGGTCCAGACGCGTCACCCGATCACCAAGCCCACGTAAGAATCTGGTCAGCCCTTCCGGCCCATCAACGCGTTTCAAAAGCAAGTTTGCAGCACTGTTATCGCTCATGGTGACCGTCGCTTCACACAGCTGGCCAACACTCATTCCAGAAGCCACATGGTTCTCCGTAACAGGAGAATAAGAGACAAGCTCGGTTGCTTTGTAAGTGACAAGATCACCAAGGCTCTCTTCACCGCGATCAACACGGCTTAAAACGGCTCCGCAGAGCAATGCCTTAAACGTGCTGGCCATAGGAAACCGCTCATCCGCCCGATGCTCAACGGCCCAGTCAGAACCGGTATGGCGCAGCACCACACCAATGCGCCCTCCAACCTCATCCTCCAACTGACCGACTGTATCCATCAGTGGCCCAGCCTCACTGACCAAAGGCAAGCTCAACGTGAAGGCCAACGCACATGCAAACCGTTTCATAGGAACGCAGCTTTCCTCTAAAAAACGCAACATTCTCCAATTCCTTTCATGACGAGCAGCGGCCCCATCAACAAATAAATTTCATGAAACAGGCACAGCGTATCCCCTGCTGTAAAGCAGAACACTCAGCAGCATAAATTCGCCAAAACCAGCGCTTAAGCTAGAAATTTCATGTGGTGGGCACCGGTATAATCAGATGCATCCTCAGACCTAAACACTTTTAGGTAGAGCCACAAACGACTAATTCTCGACACAAATATTAGAAAAACTAATAGGCATGGACCGACCAAACATCCCCCTCAACGCCCTCCGCGCCTTCGAAGTCGCTGCCCGGCAAGGCAGTTTTACCCGCGCGGCAATCGAGCTGAGAGTCACACAAGCTGCTGTAAGTCATCAACTTATCGCTCTGGAAGAACTACTGGGAACACCTCTTTTCCACCGCACCCCGAAAGGTCTGATCCTCACCGATGAAGGCACAGCCCTGCACCCCATCCTCACTCAAAGCTTCGACAGGATCGGAAACATCCTCGACCGTTTCCTTGATGGTCGCTATCAGGAAACCCTCAATGTCGGCGTGGTAACCACCTTTGCAACTGGCTACCTCATCGAGCGCCTGCCGGACTTTCAGCAAAAGCATCCCGGTGTGAACCTGCGCCTGTTCACCAACAACAACCGCGTCAACATCACCAAAGAAGGTCTTGATATCGCAATACGATTTGGCGAAGGCCTCTGGCCGGGCCTGCAAGCAACACCATTGCTGACCACCCCTTTAACCCCATTGTGTTCACCAGATATCGGACTCTCTCTCAAAACCCGTCAGGATCTCACCAATCACACGCTCTTCCGGTCCTACCGTTCAGATGAATGGGAGTTATGGTTCCAACACGCAGCGACAGCCTGCCCCAAAATCACAGGCCCGGTCTTCGATTCATCCCTCGCCATGGCCGACATGGTTGAAGCAGGTTTAGGCATCGCCCTTCTACCCCATGACATGTTCAAGCGCAGAATTTCAGAAGGTCGCCTCGTCAGACCATTCCCCCTCGAAGTCACAACCGGCAAATACTGGCTCACCCACCTCAAATCCAAACCCGCCACCCCAGCAACCACCCTCTTCAAAAACTGGCTACTCACCCAAAAGTTAGTTTCCCTCAACTCGACACACACAGCTTCCTAAGTAATGGGCGCACTTTCATTTGCGCAGTTCGACAAAGTGTGGCCAATCATAATTAGGTCGGCAAGTTAGACTGCAGTTAAGGTTCATGCCCCTTCAAGGCAATTACCAGCCACCCTAAACATTCGAAAAGCGACTGGAGATTTAATAGCCACCTAAATAAATTTAATTATTTGGCGATCATCAACAACCTCAAACAACATAAAAATTATATCATTTACTATTCTCACAATAAAAACAATGATATAATAAATAACTATTGCACAGAGCATAAATTTGCACCAATCTAAAACAAACCCCACCCTTTCAAACTCACAACAAATCAAATTAACACTATTATATCTTGACATTTAACTTCTAAGATGAAGTATTCATATTATTTTCATGCCAAGCTAAGAATCTCTGGCACGCCACTTTGAGGCTTTTAAAATGTCTATACCTCGTATCTTCATCGGCTATGATAGCCGTGAGATCATTGCCTACCATACACTTTGTCAAAGCATAATTGATACCGCATCAATCCCAGTTCAAATATGCCCGATTGAGAAATCCTCATTAAGAGAGATTTTTAATCGCGAAACACATCCTCTTCAATCAACTGAATTTTCATTCAGTCGTTTTCTTACACCTTATCTCTCGGACTACGAGGGATGGAGCTTGTTTATGGATTGCGACATGATATTTCGTAAAGACATTGCAGAGCTATGGGCACTTCGCGACGATCGGTATGCAGTTATGTGCTGCAAACATGATTATGAACCGGAAGAAGGCATCAAATTCTTAGGAAATCTTCAGAGCAAATATGCAAAGAAAAATTGGTCCAGCGTCATGCTGTTCAACAATGCTCAATGCAAATCACTTACTCCTGAATACGTTAACACGCGAAGTGGTTTAGAGCTTCACCAATTCAAATGGCTTGCAAATGATGATCAGATCGGTCCACTTCCGCTAGTGTGGAATCATCTAGTTGGTGTTTATGATTTTGACCCGAATGCCGCCATTGTGCATTACACAATTGGAGGCCCTTATTTTGAGGAGTTCAAACACTGCGATTATTCTCAAGATTGGGAGCGCTATAAATCACGAATGCTTTCTGCGCAGCAGATTGAAAAGTCCAAACCAGTTCCAGCCTAAAGATAATCATGAAACATTGTGTCGTTACTACATTTCACGAAGCTGGGTATCAGCAATATGGAAAACGGTGTATCGAAAGCTTCCTAATGAAGTGGCCAGACACAGTCTCAATGCTAGTTTACCCTGAAAAGACTTCCGTTAGCTTCTCAGAGCCAAGATTACAGTTGATAGATCCTTTGGTAGCTCTACCAAAGCTACAGCAATTTAAATCTTCTTATTACGATAACCCTTTTGCCAACGGCACCAATCCAATTGTTCCAGAGCAAACGAATAACTTTCGTTGGGATGCTTATCGCTTTTCGAACAAAGTCTTTGCAGTGACAGATGCAATTCGTCGCTGCCATGGCACCTTCGACCAACTTATTTGGCTGGATGCTGACACTGTTACGCACACTGTAATACCAGAAAAGTTTCTTGATAAAATGGCACCCAACGCGAGGCAACTCGCCGCCTACCTCAATCGACGCGGATATCCAGAATGTGGTTGGGTAGGGTACAATCTAAATCATCCTGAGATCTTGAATTTTGCCAACAGATTTGAGCAGATTTATCTCTCTGGTGAATTCCTTACATTCAAAGAAAATCACGACAGCTACATTTTTTGGGAAATCGTTCAGGAAATGGAGCAGGCTAAGAAAGCAACTTTTAAGGAGCTCGGAAGTAGATGGCAAACAGGACATATTTTTATAAAAAGCGCGTTAGGTAAATATGTTGATCACCTCAAAGGGGGCCGAAAAATTGAGGGACGCAGTAAAGAGCGGGATACTCTATCCTTTACACGTAAACTTCCTCGTTTTCTGAAACAAAGTTTTTCTAAATAAAATTTTCAAAAGAAGTGACGTGGCTTAAATGCTCACGACACATCCAGGAGCTATCTGTGACTCATTCTATTCAACGCCTTGGTTTCGATAAGTCAGACCATAGCTTTTGGCAGATATTGATTGTTTGTAGCGGGAAGGAATTTCTCGCAACTGGTGAACAGTTTTTACTCAGTTGCGAGGCATGCTCTCCAGGCCTTCGTGTTGTGATTGGAATTTCAGATGGTGATGAAGAAGCTACTAAGCTTTTACAACAGGTAAGCCAACAACTCTTTGCCACAACAATTTACAAATTTGAATTTACTTCAGATTATGTTTCTACCACCAATACAGCAGCCCTCTATGAGGCTGCAAGCTGGCTGGCTGGTCGATCAAACCACGCCCTATTGATTTTAAGAGTCGATTTTACTGTTGTTGAAGATCTGACATTATTGCCTGTTGTCCTACAAAACTGCGATTTGTCGGTGCATACCATCCGCCTTAAAGAAGACGGACATCGTATTGCCTACCCTCAACCTCTTTGGTTAAAACACTCTCCTAAAACTTACCGCCTTCTGGAGTTCATGAAAAATCACATTGCTCCAGCCAACATACAGACAGACGTTTCTGAAGTGGGCCTTATCAAGAAAGCTATCCTTAAAGAAAACAACAAAATTAAGACTGGGTGTATTCCTGAATATTATCGCGATAAGTCATTACGCAGAAACTCATATATTTTGCGCCGTCCAATTGATCATGTCAAAGGTGAACTAAAGCAACTTACCGGTCTGAAAAGTAAGATCGAGTGCACCAAGAGCAAACCAAAGAACCTGGTGCTATTTCCACTACAGGATATCGGCACTAAGCAGCCATTAGACGATAATAGTTTTTCAATTCGTGTTTCCCGATTATCTCGTCCGGGTCGGATTGGATGGCGCGCAATGGCACGCCTTATTTCTCTGTCGACACAACCTGAAAATTCTGCCAGAATCTTACCTGTAGCTCAATGGGAGATAACTCAGGAGCTAGTGGACCGACTCCATTTTGTCGATCGGCTTTACATTCCCCACAAAACACACAATCAACTTCCAGTTGATAATGCTACTTACTATATGCAGGAGTATCTACCAGAGATATTTACTTGTTCTTCTACTGGTTGGGGCCCTTCCGCAGATTGGGCAAGTTCAGATGATTTTTTAGACTTCTCTATTGAAACACGACTAGAGAAATTTAAAGCTGAACTAAAAGCTGAAAAAAAAACCAAAGCTCCGCAAAAGAAACAAAAACATCAATCAATACCAGATTTTGATATTCTTGCTGTCCTTCAGGTTCCTGATGATGAAGCTCTGACTCTACACGCCAGTTGTACATTAGAAAACTTCATTGAAGATATGGCAAAACTTGCTGAAAGTCAGAGCCTTAAAGTATTACTTCGAAAGCACCCTCTGGATCTTAGCGATTTTTACGACACAGCAAGGAAAAAATGGCGAAGCAAGCATCTGCTCTTTTCTAATGTCGGACATATTCACGACGTACTGGCAAAATCCAAATGTGTAGCTGTCATTAATAGTGGTGTCGGTCTAGAAGCAATGTTATTGGGGAAACCTGTTATTGCTTTCGGTAGAGCTATCTACGATCAAGCAGTCACAACAGTATCCAGTAAAGTCCTCATTCCGTCCTATCAACGTGCTATCTCTGAAGATGATGTCTCACGTATCAAGCGATACGATCATTTCCTTTCATGGTTCCTCTACCATACAAGCTTTAAACTTGATGAAACTCATCTTTATAATACACTTGCGGGCACCGAAGCTACTCGAGTAGTTGAGAACCCAGTCTACAACTACTATCAAGATGAGAAAAAACTAGCGGCATCGCGAGCAAAAAAAGTTGAGTTCAAGAAGTCCAAGCTTTTGGGATTGTCTTTTGCTGATGTTGTTGGAAAAACTAATAAGCCTTTAAAAAAAGCAAAGAAAGTCATCCAAAAAAACTATTACCATGAAGCCGTTAACCGCTCGAAGGGTTTGTTTATGCCGCACTTCCAAGCGGACATGTTGACAGGAAAACGTGTGTGCCTTGTCGGAAATGCTGGAAAGTTACTCGAGAGCAATGCAGCTGAATTTATCGATAGTCACGATATTGTTATAAGAATGAACCTTGGGTGTCCCTACATCGTTAAGAAAGGTATGACTATTGATTCCACATGCAAAAAGTACATTTACGGAATATTTACTGATGCCCGTTCTAGTCAATCAGAAGATTACACCGTCTTAGATCCTAAAACACCAAATCATATTTTAGAGGAATATACCGCGATCTCAGCGATTGGCACAAAATCAGACATCTGGTCATGTTCAACGGCAGATCGTTCAAGACAACTATTCTTTGCGCCAATTTTTAATACTCACAATGTCGCACCTCACCCAAGTTTACATCACCTGTCATCAAAATTTATTCTAGACCACAAAGTAGAACGATTACCGAGTTTCTATACAAAGAAATTGCAGAAAAAGCTCTCAGCAGAGCCTACTTCCGGAATCATTTGGCTTGAGTTTCTCCGTCAGACACAGCTTGAGGAGTTATCCTTGGTGGGCTTTGACTTTAACAAATCCAAACACATCATCCGTGAGGGACTGAGCCTCCTAGAAGCTACTGGAAGATACCGCCATAACCCTCAAAGGGAACAAAATTACGTGAAGAATTGCGTTCTACCAGCACACAGCAATATACACCTTTATTAATTTTTATACTGAATGTGCAGGCACAATTCTTAGTGCATCTCGATGCAACGCTCTTATGATAACTTTAAAATCAAATGAAAGCTTATAATATGTCATTGAAAGAGACCTTAACTACAGAGCGATCAGAAATAGACAGTAAGCAACAAGAGATAGCGCAACTAAGTAAACGGCTACTTCAACTAGAAAATAGAATGTCTGCGGTTGAAGGAAAGAAAGCACGACCACTTGAAAAGCCTGAGATGTCAAAGGCCGCGCAGGAGATGGTTGAAACTCTCTTTTCTCGGCTAAGTCCCATGGATGTTGCCGGGCATGAGTTAGCTCGAGTTGGACGCACCTTTGATGGAGGCTATGTCATGGTGCCTCCACGATCAGAAGAGAAAATTGCGTATTCCTTGGGTATCAACCGTGATGTCTCTTGGGATTTAGAGATGGCGCATAAGGGTCTTAAAATTTATCAATATGACCATACAATTACTGGGCTACCTTGCCAGCATAAGCAGTTTAATTATTTTAAGAAAGGTATAACTGCTTCATTTCAGACCAACAAGCACATGACCTGCTTACGAGATGAGATAAAGAAAAATGGGCATCAGAATGCAAATGACATTTTGCTGAAAATAGACATAGAGGGTGACGAGTGGGAGGTTTTTGCAGATCTAGAGACAAACGAATTACAGAAGTTCTCGCAGATACTGGTTGAGTTTCACGATTTACATAAAGTATATAAGCTATTTTGGTTTAGAACTGCTTTGGAAGCATTGAATAAAATTTTTCAGACACATCAAGCTGTTCATGTTCACGGGAATAACAACACAGCATTGCGCATTGTTGGCGGTTATGCAATTCCACCGGTTCTGGAAGTCACATTTTTACGCCGCAACTCATATCAATTCTCACCATGCACGCGAATTTTTCCGAATAAGTTGGATCAACCAAACAATCCAAGTTTTGCAGAGCACCAATTGGGTAGTTTCCAGTTTCCACACACAGACTAAGCTTGGGCTGTTTCTCATCCTAATGAAAATCCCGGCTCGGGAAGAGTCTCTTTGCTTGTTCTCGTGGGTGGCGAGCTCGTGTGGCGCTGTTTGGGATGAGAGGTCGACGTGGGGCGTCATCGGCTGCTGGTAATGTTTGGCCGATAACTTCGTCCAGCGGATGCCCCAGCAAGGATAAACGGTCTGAATAGTCACTGATTTCCTGCGCGATGAGATGCACGACAATCCCCTCTCGTTGCAGGTAACCTGTAACGTAGAGCAAGCGACCAGAAATGACTTCTCCTCGGAATTTTTGATAAACCTTTGGCCAAACCACTACATTACAAACCCCAGTTTCGTCTTCAAGCGTCACAAAAATAACTCCAGACGCCGTTCCGGGACGCTGACGTGTAACAACAACACCGCAAACACTTGTTCGATCCAGAGAAGCTTTCTGCAAGGCAGCATGTGTTGTAAGTCCGGGTATTTCCGGACGTAGCAGTTCCATCGGATGCGCTCGCAATGACAATCGTGTTGAAAGATAGTCTTCCACCACCTCTTCCCCCAAATGCATAACAGGCAAGTTCACATCTGGTTCAAAGATCGCCTCTCCATCAAAGGGGTCATTAAACAGAGGTAACGGCGTGGTACCTTTAATGGCCTTCACTTGCCAAAGAGCATCACGACGATTGAGCCCCATGCTAACAAAAGCATCTGCCTCTGCCAGCTTCTCAAGTGCTGCCGGGATCACATGAGCACGCTGCCAAATGCTTTGTGGATCTGGATAGCCATTGCCACGAGCGGCTACCAGCCAAAGAGCATCTTCTTCATTAAAACCCTTGATCTGACGAAAACCAAGTTGAATGGCCAGTTGCCCGTCACTACGCCGCTCCAATGTATTATCCCACTGGCTACGGTTGGCACAAATAGGCCTCACCTCCACATCATGCTCTCGAGCATCTCTTATAATCTGAGCTGGAGCATAGAATCCCATAGGTTGAGAATTAAGGAGCGCACAGGCAAAAGCAGCTGGATAATGGCATTTAAGCCAGGCAGAAACATAAGCAAGCATACCAAAAGCAGCAGCATGGCTCTCAGGAAAGCCGTAATTACCGAACCCTTCAATCTGAGAAAAACATCGCTCTGCAAACTCTAACTCATAGCCACGCTCCAACATGCCATTAACAAAACGGGTCTTGAAAGAACTGATGGTCCCCATACGCCTGAAAGTCGCAAGTGAGCGCCGCAAGCGATCTGCTTCTTCTGCAGAAAATCCTGCTGCAACTTCCGCAATCCGCATAGCTTGTTCCTGAAAGAGAGGCACTCCAAGTGTTTTCCCCAAAACGCCTTCTAATTCTGTTGAAGGAAACGAGACTTTTTCCAGGCCTTGTCGTCGCTTAATATAGGGGTGCACCATACCACCTTGGATCGGGCCGGGACGCACAATGGCAACCTCAATCACCAGATCATAAAAGGTGCGTGGCTTCATACGCGGCAAAAAATTCATCTGAGCACGACTTTCAACCTGAAAAACACCCAGTGCATCTGCAACACAAAGCATATCGTAGGTTGGCTTATCTTCCTGTGGCACACTGTCAATTGTGAGTTGGCGCCCTTCTTTTTCTTCAATCAAAGCGAAGCACTTGCGGATGCAAGTGAGCATACCAAGGCTCAACACATCGACTTTCAGGATGCATAATGCATCAATATCATCCTTATCCCATTCAATGACTGTGCGGTCTTCCATAGATGCATTCTCGATAGGGCATAACTCATCGAGCCGACCTTGGGTAATCACAAAGCCACCTACATGCTGAGACAAATGACGAGGAAAACCAATAATCTCTTTTATGAGGCGAATGGTAAGAGCAAGGCGATGATCTGACCCAGACAGGCCGAGTTCTTTTAGTCGTTCTTCGGGTACACCTTGATCAGAAGATCCCCACATCTGCCCTGCTAAGTTAGCAAGCAGATCCTGCGACAAGCCCATAACCTTCCCAACCTCGCGGATGGCAGCACGAGATCGGAAATGAATGACGGTCGCGCACAAACCTGCGCGATGGCGACCATACTTCTGGTAAATGTGCTGAATAACTTCTTCACGGCGCTCATGCTCAAAGTCTACATCAATGTCTGGTGGCTCTCCGCGATGCTCCGAGATAAAACGTTCAAACACCATAGAAATGGTTTCTGGAGCCACATCAGTAACACCAAGCGCATAGCAGATAATGGAATTGGCGGCAGACCCTCGACCTTGACATAAAATGCCTTGAGAGCGGGCAAAGGTGACAATGTCGTGCACCGTCAGAAAATAAGCAGCAAACTTAAGCTTAGAGACAAGAGCCAACTCTTTTTCAACAAGAGAACGAACACGCTCAGTCTCTCCCTTGGGATATCTGCGTTTAATGCCTTCAAGGGTAAGCCGCTCCAACCGCTGTTGAGCCGTTTCGCTCTCACTTCCTTCCTGTGGGTATTCATAGGACAGTTGGGATAAGCAAAAAGAGCAGCGATTAGCAATCTCCTGCGTTCTTTTGACCGCAGCTGGGTACGCACGAAACAGCTGAGCCATCTCCAATGGTGTCTTGAGGCGGCGTTCACTATTAGGCAGAGCACGGCGACCAATCTTGTCTATGGTCACCCCCTCACGAATACAGGTCAGAACATCAGCCAGTTGCCGGCGACGTCCATGATGCATAAGCACATCACCAACAGCTACCATTGGTGTTGCAAGACGCAGAGCCAATTTCGCGCAAGCATCAAAGTAAGCTTGATCATTCCCATCATAGTGTGGCACAGCCCCTAAAAAGACATGAGAAGGATAAGTATGCGCCGCCTGTTGAATATGCTCTCGAACTTGGAGCCTATCGATCGCCTCTTGAGGCAAAGCGATCAACATTAGACCACAAGCCCCTTCCAGAAGATCTTTTAAGAATAACTGGCATTCACCTTTTTCAGTGCGCCTTTTTCCTTTGGTAAGAAGCCGGGACAAGCGAGCATAAGCAGAGTGGTCTTGCGGTAAAGCAATCCAATCAACAGGGCTGTCCTCCAAAACCAGGCGACACCCCACCAGCAAACGCGGCAGAGACATAATAGGTTCTCGTAGGTCGTCAGCACCTTCCAGAATTTCTTGTCTATTGTTTGGATCAGTACGATGGCAGGAACGGACAGCCAGGGCCTCGTCTCTTTTGCGAGCAAGTTCCTTAAGCGCTGAATAAGCACGTACAACTCCAGCCAGAGAATTTCGATCTGTTATAGCAATCGCCGAAAGCCCCAGACTGGCAGCTCGAACCACCAGTTCCTCAGGATGGGAGGCTCCGGTAAGAAACGTGAAGTTGGAGGTAACACACAATTCAGCGTAGCTCATGCAAACTCTCCTTGCACGAACCACGCTGGATTTAGTGGCGTGAAAAACATCCAGAGGCGTCGGCCTTGTTCAGTTTCCACACGCCAATAGTCTCTTACACCGGATCGCCAATTGGGATCGTCCAGCCACCACTCTGGGCAAATACGTTCTGGTCCTGTTGCGGCGGCAACCGAAAAACGCATGCGCCGCCAGCTGAATACGTTAGGCGGCTTCTTTTCATGGCCTTCAACAAGCTCTGGAGAAAACAGTTGTAAAGGACGCAAATTCTGTTCTTTCCACTGTCCCTCAGGTTCACAATAGGCTGCAGGCGATACAATGAAACTACGCTCAGGAATATGGCTATCTGCTGGCTGAAAACGCTTAATCTTTTCCAGACCAATGCGACTCCCGAGCCGCGTAATCAGATCACTCAGCACATCATTTTTCTTTGACTGAGCATTGCCGGTTTCCAGTTGCTTTAATGGCAAAGCCTCAATAGCCAAAGCTTCCAACCGTATCTGATCGATACCAAATCCTGCATCTAACTCTCGCACACTTCTCTCAAACAGCGGCAGAATGCTCGTCCCCTCACGCATGGGCCGAGCAAGTCGCAATTCTACCTGCACGCTGGCCTGATCAACACGCTGACAGGTCATAAGCAACACCCGGGTGCCCATCTCTTGGCTTTTTAGCTTATCACAGATGCGTTGCAGCAATCGCTCAAGAGCAGCCATCACATCATCATAAAGACCGATAGGATCAGGAAAATTTAGCCGGGCAGCATAAGAGGTATCTGGCGCCATAGCATTGATTTGTTCTGGCTGATCACCAAACGCTTGGTCGATACGGCGCATCAATGGCAAACCAAAGCGTCGACCTAGCGTGGCCCGCGGTGTTACCAGAAGGTCACCGATAGTACGCAGACCAAGGCGCTGCAGTGTCGCACAGGTTGCCTCATCCAGCCTTAATGCAGCAGCAGGTAAAGGGCCTAAAGCTGCCTTGAGTTGTCCATTAGGGACAACGCCTCTACCGAAATGAGAAACAGCCCAAGCCCCACCAATTGTACCAGCCAACCCAGAGCGAACATTGAGTTGATAACTCTGGAGCCGATCATGAATATCCGCGAGAAGTTCAGCTTCACTGCTGAAGAAATGAGTTGAGCCAGTGACATCAAGCAACAAGCCATCGTTTCCATCAAAACCGACCCATGGGCAATACCGATCAGCCCATCGCGCCAACAGCTTTAAGAACCTGTCATCAGCATACCGGTCTGCTGAGCGTGTCAGCAAATCAGGGCATAACGCCTTAGCATCTGAAAGCCCCATACCTGAAGCCAGCCCCAATTGCATCGCTCTGCTGTTTAAACAGTATAATCGCTCTGTACTTTTTTCATGAGAGGTTACAGCAAAAGGCGCAGATGTGGGATGTGAGCGTAAAATACGATCACTGGCCATCCTCGGAAACCACAATGACACGATGCGCCTTGGCATCCCAATACACCTTCCAACCACTCAATGTTCCTATTTTGTTCTTAATGAGCTGCCAGTGTTGAAGAGTCAAGTTCTTATCGGATATATGGTTTCCCTTGAATATAGGAGAGCAGTGCCAACGAGTTTGTGTCGCATTGCTCCCAGCCCCTTCAGGTATAATGAGAATCCCGGTAGAGCCACCTTGCTCAGCTGCCAACTGCAAACGCCTGCCTGCAGTCAGATCGAGCTTTTGAGTGGCCACAGAAATTACTAGATCCACAGCGCCAGAACGCAAGCCATCTTCTGTACATGCGAGTAAATCATTGTGGTTCTCAACCTCAACCAAAACGAGATTCTTGGGAGACATAAAAGCTGCTAAACCTGCTGGATTGAGTTGCTCAATTTGCCAACCAGTCTGAAGCCACAACACTCTCATATCAGCTTGCCCGCAGGCCATCGCTGCAAATGCTGTCGCTCCGGCTCCACATACTTCATGAACCCGGCTGACTTGAAGCGGAAAAAAACTCTTAAACTCTGCCATCACAGCCCGATTATCTCTCAACGAAGAGAACATATCAAGAACATTATTTTCATAAATTCCCTTACTCATTCGCACATACATGAACGAACAATATGAGGCAAAACTCTCATTTCACAAACTGTTGGCTACCAGAAATTTCGCAGGCATAACACACACGCAAGCACGTCCTCTGGCATATTCTATTAGGAATAGGACAGGCTACGCAGCACTCTTCATTAATTTCACTAGCTGGACAGTCATAGCAACATATTTTCAGTGCGCCTAACGCAAACAAACGCAAAGCTGAGGTAACTTCTCTTGACACCAATCACATTGCACCAACTAAGAATATCACTTTTTGTCCACCTGTCGTTGGCTTAGTTGGGAATTCAAGCGCAGCGAATCCACACGCTTACTGCCTTCTCTTAAGGATGTACAGAGAGCTTAAGCTTTCGTCACATTACAGCATTATCAGGCAACACCGTTGAATTCCTTGAAGTCATTGTTAGGGTTTCATTCAGGCAAGCAGTGGATTGTTTATTTAAGGTTAAGACGGTGCGTTGGTGCTTGGAAGGCAGCTTGTAGTCATCCTTTAGGCTCAGCAGCAAGCTTACTCTCCATACGTAAGTACCTAAGAGATTAGTTCGAAATTCTTGTCATACCGATGATCTTTAGATCTTATTTTGGTTGCGAGGCAGTATTTGAACTTACTACCTACATATTAAAAATATCTAATGTAGTAATTATACCATATCTTGCTTTTCAATTACTTATCCCACAAGAGACTAATGCCGCTTAGCAGCTCTCACAATACGTTAATGGAGTATAAGGCCTCAAACGACGTAATGTACAGTTCAAAATGAATAGGCCGGTTGACATAGTGTTGACGCGGGACTTCAAGGTGATCAAGACACTCTATATGATATTAGCTCAGGAGGACCAAGTATCTTCTTAATCATGAGCTTTTACCAACTTTAATGCACCCCTTTGATTATCAATGAGTTTTTCATCTTTCATTGCGTTCGATTATCCGGCTTTGAAGGCTCGATCGTTAGAACTCTGGCATTAGAGCAATGCTGTTGCGCCAAGTGGTGCCCAGCCGATGCTATACACATCTGTGCCCATCTTTTCGCAGAGAAGGTTTTCAGTCTTTTAAAAGGCTTAGCTCTATCTCATCGATATGGCTTTTATTTCTTTGCGGCCTTCAATGCCCGTAGATGCAATCCAGACAGGCTCACTGACATGGAGTCTTTTCCAGACATCTACAGGGGAGGCTTTCTCTCAAGTTAGATTCACCAAGTCTTAAAATATCTTGTTCATCCACTAATTACAACATCTTCCGATCCAGCAAAAGCTGAGCTACTGCACCCAACAGCGTCGCCCTCTCGACATACTGCGCGGCCATTTACAAACACAGATCCAGCCCCCGCAAACATGGAGCGAGGATGAGACTACATCTCAACTATGCAACCGTGGTAGTTTCTGTATTTCAAGAGAAACACTCTCTTTAAAGCCCTGCAATGTTTGATGGATCAGCTTGACAGAACGGTTGCAAAATTATACTTGAATGTATTACTCATATTTAATACACACCTCCTGATTGTATTGAGAATAGTGGTCTCCATTGTTTAAACCTGCGATAATTATGCCTGCCATTGCGGCGAGTACATTCCATCAAGCGTGTCTGGTGGTCATGGTGCCGTTGCTACAAGACGCCTTTGATCTGACACTCAGTATGATTGGGGTTGTTGTAGGAACAGGCTTGATGGCAACAGCGATCAGCCTGCCAGCTTGGGGACGGGTAGAAGCATATATCGGAGCTCTCGGTGCCTTGAGGATCATATTGAGTTTCGCGGTATTAAGCGTGTCTGCAATTGCAATCAGCTTTTTGCTAGTCAGTTATGCTTTAATCTCCCCTCTTCTCGGATTAGCTGTCCTCATTACGGCACGAGTTGCTTATAGCATTACAGTTCCAGCTCTCCTTCCGCTTACTCAAGCCATACTCGCAAGAAATACGCAAAACTCTTCCAAGCTTCTGGCTCCTATAGGTCGTTTGAGTTCTATGACAGGTCTTGGACGACTTGCAGGAAATGCAGCTGTAGCTCCGCTCTTGCTTCTTGGAGGAGCCGCTCCGCTTGTTGCTCCAATTCCAGTCTATGCGGTTTGCTTATTTTTCGCATTCAAGCAGTCATCACCGGCAACGATAAAACGCCCAAAGAGCCGCGAGCAAAAAGACCGTTTCACACTTCCCAAAACTGCACTTTTGATTGGATTTGCCCTGCAATTGTGTCTTGGTGCAACATATGTGTTGCTGGGCCCGCTCATAAAAGACAGCATGCAGCTGGACTCAACTGAGGCAACCACTTTTGCAAGTTATTGTCTTACCGCTGCTGTTCTAAGCGGATTGGTTGCTCAATTGGGGCTCTTACAAATCTTTCGCAAACATACAAGCATTGTGCAAATCACCAGCGCAATGAGCTTTACGGCAGGCCTCAGTCTGCTTTGCGTAGCGCATACGCTGCCTTTTATCGCGATGAGTGCAACTATCATTGGCGCCTCAGCAGCGCTGCTCTCAGCGACTAATTCAGTATATTTGCTGAAACAATTGCCAGCTTCATTCAAAGCAAAAGGTTCGACCACTCTTTCCTGTTCTCAGTTTGCCGGATTAGCCACAGGTTCCCTTCTTGGAGGCTTTGGTGGAGAGGCGAGTCTGACCCTAACTTTTTCATTTGCCGCCCTAATCGCACTTGTTTTTTGCGTGGGTGGCTCCGGGTTCGTGATCAGCCACAAGCCAGTTGCGCGACCTTTGCGTCCCTCTGATATTTAACAGAACACAAAGGAGCCTTGAGATGTCCCAGATCGTCAAGATGCCGAAGAACACGCAATCAGTTTATGACCTGATCGGACTAGGCATAGGGCCGTTTAATCTGAGTGTTGCCGCACTGGCACAGAGCTCATCACGTATTCGTGCAGCATTTTTTGACAGCAAGTCAGAATTCAGCTGGCATCAGGGATTGATGTTTTCGCGATCTGTTTTGCAAACGTCGTTCTTGAAAGACCTTGTCACAGCAGTACAACCGACCAGTGCATACTCGTTTATGGCGTTTCTGGTTGAGAAGAAGAGGTTCTATGACTTTTTAGCTGGCCGTTTCACCGGAGTAACCCGTGTGGAGTTTAATGAATATCTTGCATGGGCTGCTGGCAAGATGAACCATCTTCATTGGAACCACACTGCCCAGGAAGTCTCGGTGAAAGACAACCGGCTCTCTGTGGCGTTTGAAAACGGACGAGTTGAGCACACTCCCAATCTTGTTGTGGGTACAGGCATGAAGCCTTTTGTACCACAATGGGCGACCTCTTACTTGGGTGAAAATTGTTTTCACGCAAGCGGTTACCTCAACAAAGCACGGCAGACAAGAAGTAAGCGTATTGCAGTAATTGGCGGCGGACAAACCGGTGCGGAAATTGTTCTGGACCTTTTGACAAATACGCAAGCAGCTCCATTGGAGGTCCAGTGGATTAGCAATTTGCCCCGGTTCTCCCCCCTCGAAGAAGGTGGGTTTGTTGATCAGGTTTTCACACCTGCTTATGTTCAGAGCTACCAGACACTGCCCAAGCAAAGCCAGCGACAAGAATTGGTAAACCAGAAGCTCGCAAGTGATGGCCTAACCCCAAGCACAGTCGATGAGCTGTACGCAGAAATCTATCGCCGCAAGCATCTTTGCGCGGATCCTTGCACCATCACCTTGCTGCCGGGACGGGACGTAAAAGCCATGGAACAGCAGGGAACCGGCTATCGGCTGACCTCAAACTCTACAATCAGCGGTCAGACGGAAACGCAGCACGTGGATCAGGTCATACTAGCGACAGGGGCAAAACCAGCGCTTCCGGAGTTTATGACGCCGCTCTTACCGCGCCTTTCATTAGATGAAAATGGCCTGCCGGAACTGGATGCATCCTACCGATTGCAATGGGACGGACCAAGAAACCTACAGATTTTTGGGTTAAATCTCGGCCTTTCCTCTCACGGCATTGTGGATCCGCAAATGAGCCTCATGACGTGGAGGAGTGCAACCATATTAAATGCTGTTGTCGGAGAGCCTCTCTTCGATCTGGAAGACGACAGTGAATTAATCGATTGGCCAAGTGTGCCACGAGCGGAAATCTTAAATCAGGTCATACCAGCCTGAACCGCTGATTAAATCATTAATTGCTCTATTCATCAGGTTCGCCATGAACAAAACCTTAGTTTACACTCAGGCAAACAATCGTCCTGTGTCTGCACCTCCGACACCTTTACAAAGGGCTGAGCATGCCACTGCAAGTGCGTTCTTAAATGCGCTCTTGCGCGAATGGTCAGGCTGGTCTTTTTTATCACACGAGCAAAAAGAGCTTTTATGTTTTTGTGAGGATACAGTTTGTCTTCCTCTGCAAAACAATGATCGCTTGTTGCTGCAAGTCCCTCACCATACGGCTGCTCGATTTGAAATACAGCTGCCCTTTTACCTCTGGAACAGAGAGGGGCATTGCAAGCCTGTTAGCCTCATGAGCGCGCTGACTGCACTTATTACAGATAGTACAATCAGCGGTGAGCACAGCGAAAAGCAGTTTATGCTTTTATCGAGGGTGTTGGATAGTCATCAGGCTCAAATGCAAGCTTATGAGCTGGACGCCAACAACTCTCCTCATGCTGCAGAGAACTGGAATTTTCAGGACGCTGAGCAAGCGCTTATTTCCGGCCATCCGACCCATCCAAACCCACGTAGCAGAGACGAGCTGACCAAAGCCGATGCCTTGTTGTTATCGCCTGAATTAAAGGGGCAATTTCCTTTATTCTGGGTCTTGGCAGATCGTTCGATCCTGGTTTCAGGTTCTGGTGTGCAAATAACTGCTTTTGACATGTGCCAGAACCTTGCCAAAAGCGATGAAACCTTGCCGGAAACACTGCGGACCAAAGTTGATAAAGGTTACGTGCCTTTTGCCTGGCACCCATGGCAGGCAGAACGTTTATTGGCTCGTCCTCAAGTTATCCGATGGATACAGCAGGGTTTTCTCAGACCCTATGGGTCAGCTGGCCAACCATTTACAGCAACCGCATCAATGCGCGGAGTACACGCTTTCAAGGCGCCGTACATGCTTAAGTTTTCACTTTCCATGCGGCTGACAAACTCAAAAAGAGTACTTGCTCGCAAGGAGGTTGAACGCGGTGTGCAGATGGCAGAGCTGCTCTCTGGTCCCTTGGGGGACAAGCTGGCAAATAATTTCCCAAATCTGACCATCCTTACTGAGCCCGGATATGTTGCTCTGCAAGATGAAGACGGCGGCGCATTGGAGGATAGTTTTGTAGTCTTGCGGGACAACCCGTTCCATGAACCGACACAAACCGGCCCTGCGATGCTCGCCAGTTTATGTGAACCTCATCTTGGTGCTCCATCCCCACTTAGTGACTTAATTTATAGGCAGGCGGCGCAAAAAACACTCTCCCCTCAGGAATTGGCAGAACGATGGCTGGATGCATTCATGGAAGTGGCTATCCTGCCTCTGCTTGATATTCGCGCCAGACATGGCCTCCTGTTCGGCTCTCATCAGCAAAATATGATGATTGCACTGAAAGATGGTATGCCCGCTCATCTTTATGTCAGGGATTGTCAGGGGACAGGTCACTTAACGACCCATCATGATGTCCTATCTGCATACGTACCTGACATTGGCAAAAATGCTGAAAATGTGGTCCCCCCGGAGATTGGTGATGAGCTTCTTTGCTATTACGTGATTGTCAATAACCTACTCCACACCGTGAGCACTCTGGTTATTGATGGCTTGATGGACGAGGCCCGCGCCTATGACACGCTCCGCAGAAGATTTAAAGCTGCAGCTCAAAGTACAACCGGCGATCCAGCCTTTTATGACTATCTGCTGACCTCTCCAACATTGGTCAGTAAGGGTAACTATCGCACTAGCCTTAGCAACGTAAACGAAGCATCGGGCGACGGAGCTGGCCAGCTCGCAACATTCTTCAAAATAGCCAACCCATTTAATAACAAGAGAAATAACGATGACATTGCATAGGATGCCTATTGGCTCATCACTTTCGATTGCCCATGAAACACATGATGGCTCCTCTGATTGCAGATTAGCTCGCGTTGTTACATCCGGAGATTGGAATGGTGGACAGCTAACTGTCTTGCGAGACACCAAAGCTTTTGCTTGTGCTCATTTGGAGAATGCGACAGAGACAAGCCTGAGTTTTTCATTCTATTTAGAAGGTTCTGAAGAAGAAAAACTTGAGGCAGTATTGCTGTGTCTGGAGGCATGCTTTTCAGCACATCCAGAGATAGAAACTTTAAAAATCAGCCTGCCTGCAGACGTTATTGATCCGCGTGACCTGCCATTTCTTGCAATAGCAAATGGGCAGTATCAAGTGTATCGCTCCGGCTTCTATCAAAACCCACAGCTCTGGCTCCTTCACAGATCCACAGGCCGTCTTCGCACCGGTTTGGTCGAAGGGCCAGATGGTCGGGATCATCCATTAAGACCGCCACATCCAATCGGGCTGTGCTACGAGCGTTATGATCCCGTTGCTGACGTTGTCGTATCATTTCGTGCTGTTGATATAGACCGTGATCTGGACAGGTTTCATCGCTGGATGAACGATGGTCGTGTCGCATATTTCTGGGAGTTGGCAAAATCTAAAGATGAGCTGAAGGCATACCTGGAAACATCACAGGCCAAACCCCACACCTATCCACTAATTGGTTGTTTTAATGGTGAGGAAGCAGGTTACTTCGAAACTTATTGGGTGCGAGAGGATCGGCTTGGCCCCTATTACGCCTCTCAAAGTTACGACAGAGGCTGGCATGGCCTGATTGGCGAACGCAGGCACCTTGGAAAAGTGAAAACCGGCGCTTGGTTGCGCGGGCTGACACACTATCTTTTCTTGGACTGCCCGCTGACTGATAACATAATGGGTGAGCCCCGGGTGGATAACGCCAAACTGCTCTCCTACGCAGATTCTCTTGCCTATGAAAAACTCATGGAATTCGATTTCCCGCATAAACGCTCGGCACTCATGTGCTGTCGGCGGGAGCGTTTTTTTGGGGAGGTTCGTTTATGACCCTCGACAAATCGCATTGCAGCACAATGGCGGCGGACACGACGTGTCCCTCGCCCTTGTGGCCAAAAGTCTGCCAGACAGCGCTCGCAAAATTACTTAGTGAACTAACTTATGAAGAAGTGTTAGACCCTGCTTGTACTGGCGGCGAAACTTTTGAGTTACGCCTTTCCTCAGGTGTACTCTACACGTTTCAGGCGCAAACCATGGTCTGGGGGAACCTCTGGGTGGATGCAGGCAGTATCACCCGGGCTCCCGCATTGACACTGCCATTGTCTCCTCTTCAATTCTCAGTGGATGCACAGGCCGAACTTGGAATGAGACCGGAAACACTGGCCACCTTTTTGCGTGAAATGTCCAACACTCTGCGCCAAGATTTATTTCTGGCTCAATCCTGCGAAGGTTATGATGCTGACGCGCTCCTCCAGATGCAACCATATGAGTTACACGCGCTGCTGGAAGGGCACCCAAAAGCCGTAGCAAACAAAGGACGCCTTGGTTGGGGAGCAGAGGATGTCGCCCGCTTTGCGCCGGAGAGTCGGCAACCGATCGAGTTGTTATGGCTTGCTGCTCGCCGTGAGAACTGCGAGATCAGCGATAGCGATATCCATGCAGAAAAAAGCTTTCTGAAAGACACTTTAGGCGCAACTGAAATGGAGCACCTAATGGACACTCTGAAAAGCAAAGGAGGTACTCTAGAAAGCTACTGTCTCGTTCCTGTACACCCCTGGCAATGGGATCACGTGCTCCAACAAACGTACATCAATGATCTACAAACAGCAGACCTGATCATGCTCGGTAGTTTTGGTGGACGTTATGTTTCTGGCCCATCTTTGCGGACACTCACCAGTCTGGATCGTCCTGAAAGCCCGGATGTAAAGGTTGCTCTGACGATCCTGAATACTTCCGCTTGGCGAGGAATTCCTGGAAAATACATCGCTCATGGATCTGACTTGTCTGAGTGGTTGGATGGCATCGTTCAAGCAGATGATCACTTGAAGAATAAGGTTATCATTCTAAAAGAACTGCGCGGTGTATGGTATCGCCATCCGTTTTACCAGCAGCTTCGCGATATTCCCTATCAGCATGATGAAACTCTGGGTGTAATCTGGCGGGAACCTGCAGACTACAAAGTGGGACCAAATCGCAAAGCTTATCTTTACGCTGCCTTGTTGCACAAAGATGGTTCTGGCATTCCCCTGGCTGCTCATCTCGCGCAAAAGGCAGATCTTGATTTAGCGGATTGGCTGCAAAAGTTGTTTGAAGTCACCGTTGTGCCGCTCTATCACATGCTCTGCGTATATGGGCTTGGTTTTATTGCTCACGGACAAAACATAACAGTTGTCCTGGAAGACAACGTACCTGTCGGTATAGCAATCAAAGATTTGCAAGGAGATGTCGATCTCGTAAATGAGGTTTACCCTGAGCAGTGCGATCTAAGTGATGAACTGCGCGCACTACTGCCAGCAAAGCCACCAGCTTACATTGTACATGACATTCAAACTGCTCACTTCGTCACGGTGCTCAGATTTCTGTCATCTTCACTGGCACAAGCCGGGCAGATGACTGAGGCATGTTTCTACCAAATTCTTACAGGTACGCTGAAGAACTATATTGCCGCCAACCCGGAATATGACGCGCGCTTTAAGACATTTGAGCTCTTTGCACCAACCATTCCCAAAGTGTGCATCAACAAGGTGCGTTTTGAAATTGGATATGGTGACAGCACTGAACGCCCCTTGCCTGCGCTTGGTATGGATTTGAGTAATCCCCTACTCTGCTAAGATGAAAAGGCAGCTCTGCAATGTGATAGAGCTGCCTCTCTGCCTAATTTCTGACAATGAAGAAGTTGGCTAGAACCCAACAAGAAGCGATCAAAGGAGAGCTGCATTCAACGAGTTTGTCGTCTCGCAGAAGCGCCCCTCTTACAAATCAGGCTTGCGTAGCCATTGCCTGCTCTTCCAGAACAGCACGAAGTTGTTGTGTTGCCTCCCACAAATCTGCGTGTGAATGATAGAGCGGTGACAGACCAAATCTCACTGCATTCGGAGAACGGAAAGAAGAGGTTATGTTCTTCTTCTTAAGCGCTTCAACGATTTTGCTCCCATCTCCCGGAATGCGAACGCATACATGTCCGCCGCGTTCATCGTAATTTTCAGGGGACGCAAGTTGGACACCAAAATCACCGCATTGTTCTTTGATTAGCGTAACCAGTGTTTCACTCAAAGAGCGATGCTTGGCCCAAACCTGATGCGGGTCAACCGAATTCCAGATCTCTGCTGCACACCAAAAAATCTCATTTGCAATCACCTGCGGAGACCCGGTCATGTGGCGCAGAACGCCTTCAGCTGGCTCAAACTGCTCAGAAAATGAAAATATATTTGCATGACCGATCCAACCAGAGATCTCCGGCCAAATCTTATTCTGATGCTTTTTGTTGATGTATAACCATGCAGGACCACCAGGACCGCCACACAAATACTTATAACCACATCCAACCGCGAAATCTGTTTGTGTGCCCTCAACATCCAGCGGAATTGCACCCGCAGAATGAGAAAGATCCCAAAGTGTTAATGCACCCACAGAACGGGCTTTGGTGTTGATTTGCTCCATATTGAAACGGCGACCAGAGCGGTAATCCACTTGAGACAGATAAACGACTGCAACATCCTCAGTGATGGCATCAAGAATGTCTAAATCTGGGTCCGCATAGGCCACTTTCAGCTGATCGCTGTGTGCGTTCTCCAGGCCTTGCGCTACGTGAAGGTTGGTGGGGAATGTGGTCGTCTCGCTCAAAATCACCTGGCGATCCGGGTTAAGCTTCAGTGCATCCGTCAGCAACTTAAACAGGTTTAGCGTGGTATTGTCATAGGCAAGCGTGTCTTCTGGAGCAGCGCCAATTAAACGACTTATCGCAGCACCAATTTGCATAGGCCGGGCCATCCAACTGGCCGCTGCCCAACTTGCACTGCGTTCATCCGCCCATTCACTTTGAAACACATGTGCAAGATGCGCCGGAACTGACTTTGGCATAGATCCTAGAGAGTTCGCGTCTAAATGTATGACGCCAGGCCGTTCTTCAAACAACTCCTTGCAGTGTTTGAGCGGATCGTTATCGTCAAGCGCTATAATATCTTGATAATTCACTGGATTTCCAATCTTCATAATAAGATGTATGGAGGCAGCGAAGCCGTTTAAGGGGTAACGTCGTGAAGCTTGGTCTCAAAGCCTCCCGGCAACGAGACTTCCAAAATCTCGAGATCATCAGAACCATTCAGCAGAGATGTTTTCATCGTTGGCGGTATGACAAACGCATCTCCAGCTTTCAATTGATGGGCTTTGCCCTCTTCATTGACCAGGGTAACGCTGCCTTCCATGACAAAAGAGAACAAGATATCCGAGGTGTGACTGGTAACAGCCCCAGATGGCCCCGTCGTTGCACGGGCGACTTGCACATTGGCAACCTGTTTTGTTGCTAAACCAATGCCTGTATCTCTGCATTCAAAGCCATCAAGGCGATGGGGCTGCCATATGGCGCTATCCAATTGATGATGAACAAATTTTTGCCCCTGAAACTCGCGTTCTGGGTTCACAGTTCCATTCGGCAAGTCCATCTCGTGATCAATGCTGGTGATATGTTCTGCGGGAACGCCAATTTCGATCACCTCAAGCTCACCAGAGGATTCCAGTACACGATGCCGAATCTCTGGAGGTTGGATAACACAGTCGCCAGCTTTGAGGATAAAAGGCTCACCTTGATCTTCATAAACAAGCCGGACCCAGCCGCGATAGCAAAAAATCAACTGAAACCCAACGGTATGATAATGCACCATATCCGGAACAGGGCCTGCATCTGGAATGCGGATGTGAGAGGCAATAATACTGCCACCCAGACGATCCGGGATCAGGTCACGATACTGCATACCAGCGCGGCCAATCACCCACGGATCATTGTCAATCATATGCCTGACAATGAAAGAGTGCTGGGTTTTGGGCATTTCCAGCGCAGGAGAGGCATCAACAATCTCAATCTTAGTGCCATTTGGCGCGATCAGTTCGGTTTGCCCTTCAGCAAAATCAGCAGGCTCTTTGCATAGCAAACGCAGTGTTCCTGGTTGCTCTGATGCACCTTTTTCCAGGCGCACCCGAAGACCGTGACCGGACATCACCGCAATAGCAGGATTATCAGCTGGGAAAATCATATCCAGCTTCATACCGAGGATCTTGCTGAAAAACGGCAAATCCTCCTTTAGATCGTTGGTTGGCAACCGAATTTCAGCAGATGCAATATGATCTGTCTTGGTTTCTAACTGTGCCACTTGACGTCCCTCCCAGAATTTCAAATGTGATAAATAAAATTGAACGCGTGGTGCTTATTCACCCTCACTTTTGATGTGCGTGGCATCAATCGTCGCGATTACCAAAATACGCGCCGGAGTATCACCAGCACAAACGTAAGCATGCTTCATTGAGCTATCGAAATAGATGGAGTCTTCTGCCTCCAGGAGCAGAGGGGCATAGTGTTCTGAATGCAAATGCAAGTTTCCCTCCAGCACAATCAAAAACTCTTCACCCGGATGAGCATGCAATCCGCCAACCTCTTCCAGAGTTCGCCCTGCTACAATATCAATGGCTGGGTTCATCATTTTGTTGGTGATGTCGTTACTCAACACCTGCGCACTATAGCGTTCTGTTTCCAGAAAAACGCCCTGCCCTTTGCGGGTGATGCTGCGAATGCCACTGCGAGCCGGACTTGCCGGGTTTTCAAAAAATGCAGACATATCTACATTGAGAGCTTGCGACAAAACATAAAGATTGGCAGCACTCATCAGCGTTTGATCATTCTCCACTCGGGACAATGTCGCCTCTGAAATTCCAGTCTGTATGGAGAGCTCACTGAGTGATAACTGCAATGCTTTGCGGAAGGTTTTCACGCGCTCGCCAATGTGCAGTTTCTCTTGCCTCTTCGCGTTCGTAGGCTTTCCAGAGATCGCTGCCGTATTATTTGTTTCACGTCGCAAAATAGATAACGCCTCGCTCATTTAGATTACTTGTTTGTTCGTGCATATAAGTGTTGTGCCACACAATAGAATGACTAATTTCATTAGCGCAAGAGAATTTCATAATTGAAATATGAAATAGCATTTGGCTCAGATGCCAGAACAAGTGAGTGACTTCTGATGATATCTCCCTACCATCAAAACAGGAAAACAGCTGTCTGTGAGGACACTTGCACTTCTGGAGAGGTGATTGACAGCATCTTGCGCATATGCAAGTGTTTTTACTTATTACGCCGTTTGTAGCAGTAAGAATCTCCGATATTGGAGGAGATAGCTGAAATCAATGAGGCCAAAGCCTTCCGACGGTGCAATGCAATGGGAGGGATTTATGAATAAGACTCTTTTGATGCTGACGACAGCAGCATGCATAACATTTGCAGGTTCGGCTTGGGCCGAAGATATTAAAGTTGGGGCATTGATGGGCGTGACGGGGCCTCTCGCCAACTTTATTCCACCAATCCTCAACGGGGCAAAACTGGCAGAGGCAGACGTGAACAAAGGCGGCGGTTTGTTGGACGGGCAAACCATGAAGCTTGTTGTTGCGGACAGTCAAGCATCTGCACAGCCATCGGTTGATGCTGCAGGTAAACTGGTAAACATTGAGAACGTTGTTGCGATCATGGGAGCACTGTCTTCTGGCGCAACCATTGCTGCGGCAAATGCGGTTGCTATTCCAAATGGCGTGCTTCAGGTTTCCCCAACAGCGACTGCACCAAGTATGACCAATTTGGAAGACAACGACTATGTCTACCGCATTGTTCCAAGCGACAACTATCAGGGCAAAGTGCTCGCACGCGCCGTTTTGGAGGAAGGCTTTAAAAAGGTTGCAATTACATATGTTAACAATGACTACGGTGTGGGCATAGGTAATACCTTTAAGGTTCAATACGAGAAGTTGGGTGGGGTCGTCACCAAATTCTCCAAGCATGAAGACAAGAAAAACTCATACCGTGGTGAGTTGGCGACCCTGGCATCCAGCGGTGCTGATGCACTTGTCGTTATCGCTTATGCAGCGGGCAGTGGCGCGAAGATCGTCAAACAATCATTGGAAAATGGCTTCTTCGAGAAGTTCATTGGTACAGACGGTCTGAGGGATGACATCTTAATTCAGCAAATTGGCGCAGAAGCTCTTGCCAGCACCTTCTTTACCTCACCCAGTTCCCCGAGCTCAAATGCAGCTACAGAAGCGTTCCATGCCCGGTTTGACGAGACATTTGGCGGCGGATCTGACAAGCCATTTGTAGATCAGGCCTATGACGCTACCATGTTGATTGCGTTGGCAATTCAACAAGCGGGTTCAACCGATCGTGCCGCTGTAAAAAATGCGCTTCGTTCAGTTGCGAATGCACCAGGTGAGATTGTTGGCCCGGGAGAATGGGCGAAAGCACGTGAGTTGATCTCTGCGGGCAAAGACATCAATTACGAGGGCGTTTCTGGTGCCCACGAGTTTGATGAGAATGGAGATGTCGCAGGTTATATCGGCAAGTATATTGTCGAGGGCGACAGCTACAAGCAAACCAAAATCTTCAATTAATTCAGCCGTCTACCACAAGAGGTTGAATTTTACCGAGTAATGACCGGGCTCTTCTGGGCCTGGTCATGTTGGACCGTGTCATGACGGTGCAGTCAATGAGATTTTGGGAATACAAATGATCCAGCTTGAGAATGTATCAAAACGATTTGGTGGATTAACTGCCGTTCACAACTGCTCATTTTCAATTCCAACTGGCCAAATTACGGGAGTCATCGGGCCAAATGGAGCGGGTAAGACTACTGTTTTCAATATGATAGCCGGGCTACTGCAACCAAGCAGCGGACAAATTTTTCTTGATGGAGAAGACATTACTGCATTGCCAGCGCATAAGCGTCAGAGCAAAGGGCTTTATCGGACTTTCCAATTGGCGCACGAATTCTCACGCATGACTGTGGTTGAGAATCTGATGGTCGCAGCGGATGGCTCTATCGGAGAAAATGTACTCAATGCAATCTTCCGCCCCTCCGTCTTTCACAAGCAAGAGCATGCGGCCTACGATAAAGCTATGGAAACACTGCGCTTTCTGGAGATTGAGAAACTGCAGGACGAACTGGCAGGAAACCTTTCCGGCGGGCAAAAGAAGCTGCTGGAACTTGGCAGAACCTTGATGCAGACACCAAAGGTCATTTTGCTGGATGAGATCGGTGCCGGCGTCAACCGCAGCCTGCTCAGTAAGATCGCTGTGAAGATCCAACAGCTGAATGACGACTTCGGTTACACTTTCTGCCTGATCGAACATGACCTGGACTACGTCTCGCGGCTTTGCGACGAGGTTGTCGTACTAGCGCAAGCCACTGTTTTAACAACAGGAACCATCGAAGAAATCAAACGTGACGAACGCGTGGTGGAAGCTTACTTCGGTGGTGGCAAGTATGAGGATGTCCATGCCTGACCCAATTTTGAACATCCAAAACCTGACTACAGGCTATGGCGCAACGCCTATTATTCATTGCGTTGATCTGTGCGTTGATTTGAAAGGAATAGTGGTAATTGTGGGACCAAATGGGGCTGGCAAGTCCACTTTGCTGAAATCAATCTTTGCGCTCAATAAATACTTTTCTGGCTCCGTGGAGTTCATGGGGCGTTCGATTGTCGGTGTCAAAACGGCAGACCTCGTCCCTATGGGCATTTCTGCTGTTCCACAGACCAGCAATGTCTTCGCAAACCTGACAGTGCGTGAAAACTTGCAGGTTGGAACTTATGCAGCACCACCGAAAAATCCAGCTTCAACATTAGATATGATCCTGACGCTGTTTCCTGACCTTCGTGAAAAGCTAAACCAGCCAGCGGGGCAGCTTTCCGGAGGTCAACGGCAAATGGTTGCCATCGGAAGAGCAATGATGAGTGATCCAAAGCTGCTGCTGTTGGACGAGCCGACAGCCGGTTTGTCGCCTGCATATCTGGAACGGATCTTTGATATGATCCTGAAGATCAGGGAGACCGGTATCTCCGTGTTGTTGGTAGAGCAAAACGCCAAACAGGCGTTGCGCATTGCGGACATTGGATATGTGCTGGTGAACGGCAAAAACGGATATACGGATACGGGCAAAAACCTTCTGGCTAATGATGAGGTTCGGCATGCATTTCTCGGCGGAGGGCTGCCAGCATGATTGATTTCATCAACTATTACCTCATACCGGGCATAACTCTTGGCAGCATTTATGCATTGGGCGCTGTCGGGATCTCAATGATTTTTGGCATTCTGCGCTTTGCACACTTTGCTCATGGCGACTTGATGACAACTGGCGCTTACATCGCACTAACTGCTGTTTGGACACTTGGTGTTCCAGCACTTGCAGCTATTCCGATTGCCGTTGTCGGGACGGCTCTGGTGGCAGTGTTCTTGGATAAAGCCTTTTATAAACCACTGAGAGATCTACCGAGCATCTACACTGTCATCGCATCCTTTGGGGTTGCTCTTATTTTACGTTCAGCCATCCAGTTATTGTGGGGCACGGACTCTCAAGTCTATGTGGTCGGCTTTCAAAAACCGCTGATCTTTTTTGATAGTTTCCGCATCGCTCTTCGGCATATGCAAATCATCGCGTTTACAGTTGTTATTGCCATCACGCTGCATTTCTTCCTCTCGTATTCTAAAACGGGAAAGTCCATGCGAGCGGTTGCAGATGACCCAGAACTGGCAAGGATTGCCGGACTGGATACGGAAAAAATCATCCGATGGACTTGGCTGATTGGAGGTGGCCTTGCTGCCATTGGTGGTGTGTTTGTGGGGTTGGATACGGACATCCATACAAACCTGGGTTGGAACTTGCTGTTACCTATGTTTGCGGCAGCTTTGTTGGGCGGAATTGGCCGCCCCTTAGGAGCTATGCTGGGAGGCTTGATAATCGGCGTTGCAGAAGAGATTTGTACGTTCCCGATCATGGAAATAGAGATCATCTCGCCCAGCTATAAGAGCGCAATTGCCTTTATCATCATGTTGGTGCTGTTGTTGTTCCGTCCGCAAGGCCTACTAAAAGGAAGGGTACTTTGATGGAACTCACAGGGCTGTTCTTCTATTTCGTTTCCTTCCTCACCATGGCTGGCATTTATGCTGTAATTTGCCTGGCACTTAACATCCAATGGGGGTTTGGCGGCCTGTTTAATGCCGGGATTGCTGGCTTTTACGCTATCGGTGCATACTCAGCGGCTATTATCACTTCCACAGCGGCATCAAACAGTGTTGGAGGGTTACAGCAACCCATTTTTGTAGGCATGGCCGTTGCAGCTGTCATTGCAGGTCTTGTCGGCTGGGGCATTGCGCGCTTATGCGTTTCTCTCAAAAGCGATTACCTCGCCATGGCAACAATTGGAATTGCAGAGATCATCCGACTTGTCATCGTAAATGAGGAGTGGTTGACCAACGGGAGTTTGGGAGTTTCCAACATCCCGCGTCCCTTTGAAGGGGTGTTCAAAGGGCAAACAGCCGAAATTGTCTTCGTTCTTTTCGTTTGGATAATCGTATTGCTGACTTATTTCATTTCTCAGCGCCTCCACAAAAGTCCGTGGGGCCGGGTTTTACGAGCGATCCGCGACAATGAAGACGCAGCTGAATCCATCGGCAAGGACACTCACTCTTTCCGCACGCAAACGTTTGTGATTGGTGCCATATTTATGGCGTTGGCTGGCGCGTTGAGTGCGCACTATTTCAAGTACTTCAGCCCAGACGCAACTGAGCCAATCCTGATAACATTTCTTGCCTGGGTGATGTTGATAGCAGGAGGAAGTGGAAACAACAAAGGGGCTATCGCGGGAGCGCTGATCGTTTGGGCGATCTGGTCAATGACAGAGATCCTAACAGGCTTCCTCCCCTCCGAGTGGGCAACCCGATCCTCCTACATGCGCATGCTGCTTATTGGCCTATTCCTGCAGTTCGTTCTGCAACGATATCGCTCTGGCTTGCTACCAGAAAGAGCGCCAAAACTGGACAAGTTGAGACGCTCTTAGCTTGCTGGAGGCAGAAGGCATCATATTCCGCTATGAGCCCCGGATTTTAGTTCAATCCAGCCACCAACCATCGCGGCGGAGTTTATAAGGCAGTGAGCGATCCAGGCCCTCCAGAGGAATGGAGCGTTGACCTGTTCGAGTAATGTAGCAACGTATTGTCCGAACCATGCTGACAAGGTTTTGGCGGAAGCGCGCGACAAGACCCATAATCACGATCAAGAGCCCCATAATCCCTTCCGGTTCTGGCGCTGAACTTCCACTGAGGTTTGGATAGGCTTTTGTCGTTACTCCAGAAACTTGCGGCATTGGGACCGACGCTGAAACTGCATTTTCTGGGGCATGATTTACGGGGCCCTCAGAAACCGCAATGAACGAAGTGAAGCGGGTTTGCAGAGAATGATCCAGACCAAGCTTAATAATCTCGTTTTTTAAGGCCTGATTTGAACTGCCTCCAATCGTATATGCTCGATTTTTTGCAAAAATCTGCTCACGCGCCCAGATGATTGGAAGCGCTTTTTTTTCTGGGCTCTGTTGCTGAGTTCTCCCTGACAGATCAATCTCCAGCGGCATGCGAGCTGCCTTTCCATTCACTAAGCCACTTATGAAAATGGTGTGCTTTCCACTTTTTTGATAGCGCCCCAGAACTCGAAGTGCGCGCCCTTCGAACAAATCAGGCAGCTTTGTCGGGCTTTGCTCTTCAACTTCTAATTCGTTCCAATCAATTGAGACATCGGTCAGCACAGGCGTTTTCAAGTCTTTTGCAAAGGCCTCTGCAGTCTCATGGAAGCTCTCGTCAGCCTCAACGTAGCGTGCATATCCCCGTCCCTCTGTTGCCAGCGCCTCAAGCAGGAAGCGATTGACGGACGAACCCACTCCAAACGCATAAAGACGTGCCTTTCCAATGCGATTGGCAACGGTTTGGATTACTTTGCGCTCATTGCCTATGTAACCGTCTGTCAGGAAAACAACTATGCGTGTTGTGTCTTTAGGTTGTTGCGTCCCAAACGCAGCATTGAGCGCTGCATTCAGTTCTGTACCGCCACCAGTATAAAGACCGGAGACATACTCAAGCCCTGCCTGTTTGTTATGCTCGCTTGCAATTAAGGACTGCTCCTCAAATGCAGTTGTCTCATTTGCAAACCGAAGGATCCGAAAGTAATCATCTGGGCGTAGATTATTAATCGCGGCACGCATAAAGGCTTTGCTTGCAGCGATCGGAGCGCCCCCCATGGAGCCGGAGGTGTCCAACACAAACACCAGCTCTCTTTTACCAATAGTCGCTTCAGCCGTAACTTTAGGCGGCTCGATGAGCAACGAAAAGAAGCCCCCTTTTTCTTCCTCGTAGTAACTGTCTAGACCGGCAGTCACACTCGTCTCAGCGGCCAGTTCGTAACGCAAGACAAAGTCTTTATTGTCGACTTCCCTAGCTTTCTCAAAAGTCGCCTGTTTTTTGGTTTCATTTCCGGAGATGTTCAACTTGTGTGTTGAGCTCCAAAGGCCGGATATAGGCAGAGCTGCGGTCATGGACATATCCAGGGAGACCCGCCGATGATTGATGGCCTTGGATGTTGAAACGCCTAACCCCTGAGGATATTTCGGTAACCGATCAATTTCCCAGCCGGAAACGACGTCAACATCATCACTGCCAGACATCGCATCTGGCTTGCCCTGCTGGGCGGGCTCGGTTGCTCCTTCGTATCGCGGCCCAACCACCATGGGAACAACCAGTTCATAAGCCCCATCCAACTTCGGCACGGACTGCACATATTGCAGGTGCACGGTCACTGACTTACCCGGCATCAAGTTGGCGATATCCTGAGTAAACATGTTTGGTCGATGCTGTGTCAGAAGGGACGCGGCTTTCCCCTCAGCCTTCGCTTGCTTGAATACAGCATTTGCTTCTTGTTTTTCTTTGATTTGCGCGACGATCCGCTGCCCTTCCAACTCCATTTCCATGGCATGAACGGCAGCCTTCTGATTTAGGGGAAACAGATAGGTTGCATGGAGCGGCACATCATTGGGATTGAGGAATGTCTGTGAAAGCGTAACCTGGGCGATATCTCCAACCACATCCACATCGTAGTGCGCAGAGAGCAAGGGCAACTCGACCTGTTGTCCATTTAACATGGCAACAATTGTGCCCGCCTTCTTTCCCAGTTGGTCTGGCTGCTCGGCACCAGCATCGGAGCTCGTGCTAACTACGAAAATCAAAAGCAAAGAGAGAAAGCGCGTTATCTCAAACATCAAGAATATCCTCTAAATTTCAGGTCCTGGGGAAATCAAAGGCAGCAAAAACCGCGGCCTCAAACTGGTTTTGGTTGGAAAGGGCACCCTGCCATGGTGAAACGCGCTGAATGCTGGTCCAAGAGAGCGACGGGTTTTGCAACCAAATCCAGATCGCTTCGGCCACGTTGTTGGTGACATGCCCGTCATCAGAGAAAAAAGAGACGGAGACCTGCCATTGCTGGCCGTTTTCTGCAGTGGCTCGATACAGCGCTGAAGGCATTGCCTCAAAACGAGACCCAAGAAACTCGACCCGGTAGCCCAGACCGCGCAAGCAATCATCCGGCGCATGAAGATGGCGAAGCGGGGAGCTGGTATGTACAAGAGTAAGCGCATGCTCTCCATAGCGCTTTTTGACTGCATACCCTCCATACGCTTCGAGATACTGTTGCTCGACAGGAAGTAATGGGATGTCCTGCCCGGACTGCCCATTCAAAAACAAAGGCAAAACAGGGAGCGTAGTTGCTCTCGCCACATCAACAGCCTGTCGGGGCAGGCTGACAACAACAACAGCAAGACCAACAAAGGCGAGAGCCAGATACTTTTGAAGTGACTTAGGCAGCTCATGACCTTTAACCATATGAAGAGAGGCAACGAACATGCGTGCCTTAGGCCGATACAGCCTCAGGATTGGCAGAAGGGTGAGAGCAAGAGTGATGTACCCAATCACGCTGTGCCATGGTTCCATCATAACGTTTACGTCAAGAACCCAATGCGGATAGGCGATGCCGAGCGCTAATGTGCTGATGCGGAGAGAGTTGCCTAAGATGCTGAGAACGAGCGTAATGCCGACCCAAAGCAGAGCGACACTTAATCGTGGGCGATAGATGGCATTCAACACCACAATAAATGCCAAGCTGAGCATAAGGCTGGACGTGCCAGAACAAGGCAAATCAACCAGTACGTCTTTGCCTTCAAGTGTCAGCCGCACGCCATTGCAGGAAAGATTCTCAGTGACACCGCTGAGAAGAAAGCAAGACGCGTTCGCAGACAGTTCCTGCAATGGGTAACCCAATAGCCTTTGAACAATCCGCTCAACAGGCAGGGAGAACAGGAAAAGCGCAGAGAGCCAGAAGGGAGAGAGTGCACGCTTGCGTTCCCCTACCCTCAAAAGCGTAGCAATCGCGAAGATATCAAAAGCCAGAGCCAACCCGCCAATAACATTGATTGCAAACACCTGACTGATCAGCCGAATGAAAGCCGAAGCAACAAGAAGCAAAGCTGCAGTTTGGCGATGATGATTAGCGGAATGGTCCACGGGGCTCGACAGCGACCAAAGCAATAAGCCCGCGACCGCGACCAGATAAACAGCGCCGGAGGATGAATAAGAGGGATCAAACCATGTTCGCACCAGCCATAGCGCAGGTTCAAAAGCCAGAATGGCGGAAGCGAGCCCAAACCCAAAAGCTGTCACGCGATGATTTGCAAGAGTCTTTGTCATGCAAACCGTTATGCCAACCTGATTTGCAGACCCTACTCACCACCTGTGCAGATTTTCAGCATTTCATTCAGCCAAAGGCACAAACCTGTCGCCAGTAAGACCGAGACATGACAGTTCACTCTTCATCTCTCATGCCAATTTCAATACACATTTGCAAGTATGACGAAGCCCTCTTGTAAAGAAATGCACTTCGCTTCAACAAATGAACATATCGGTCATTTGCCTCGTCACCAGTCTGAACGTTCTTGCTACTTCTCGCTGCCCTCGCATCAACAAAACCGTGTTAAAATCTAATTGGCTTAGGTACCAGCCAAGTATTGCTTCTCGTGATTCTGGAAAAATATCGAAGCCAATTATAGCACTTAATCGGAATTTGTTGTTGTATGCTGCGGAGTTGACATCTACTCGCCTTCATCCCCGGATATGCGGCTCCTCATCCATGTCAGTAATAAATATATCACGCGTCCCTGCGTCTGCCCTTGAACTGTACACCACTATGTCAACGGCAAATAAACCGGTCTAGTTTTAGACGAGCTAGCAAGCAGAGATCGATAATTGGGGATGAGGTCGTGGTTGCCCTAATGATCATCGTCAAGGTGCAAAAAATAATCAATATCCGTAGGAGAAAGCTCGATTAAGGAAAGGTAGCGACAATATAGCCCTCGGTCAGCATTTCTATTGTTAGATCAGGTGGATTTTACGGGTTGTCAATAAAGGATCATCGCCACTTCGTATCAACGTAATCATCTATTCGGATGACATATCCAAGGTTTCATATATCGAGCTGTATGCACATCAGACTTTTTGGCTTCCGTAATATAAGCGAACTGCAATACAGGGGTTGCTTAAATGATGCAGATTTCAATGATCCAACTCATCGCCCCTAGAACTTCTGAACGCCATCTGTTTGATTGCAAAGACTGGTCGTAGGCCAAAGCGGAAAGTTCTAAGTATGGCAGCTAGATAAAATGTAGGGGCATTGTCAAACCTAGTTACCCGATGACGAATGACGTGTTTCATTGTCGTGTGCAACATAGATTAAATTGAACTAACCAAGAAATCAGATGTGGCACTGTGTTGGGCAATAGACAATTGCTAAATAAACGCATGAGTTATTTAGTTAATACTTAGATATCAAGATCCGAGTCACCTAAGTATTCGCTAACATCAAGCCTACCTCCCAAAATCAAAACTTAATATCCACATTGCATTTGTCGATATGTCTCAAATTCGGTCGTTGCAAAGCCTTCATAGTTAACGACTTGTCTCAAGTAGTTAATCTCGCTAACTCATTGTTTAATTGTAATAATTTACAACATACAATTTTAGCCAAAATGAATGTAACTCTAGGAAGAGATATTTCTCGTGAGAATTGCTCATTACAGCTATTTGAAGTGCTTTGTTCCATTATTTCAGCTTTTTTCGGCAGCTTTGCTATTGAGCGGTATATCTGTTCAGGCAGCGCCATTGGATACTTATGACTGGGTTCTCAACGTTAAGGACAATGCAGAGTCTGCCGGAGGAAGTACACCGAAAGTCGGCGACTACTTTTCATACGAAATATCCGTCACAAATAAGCCGACTGACAGCGAGAACAGAGCGGCACCTGTTACGCAAATTAATCTCACAGTTCCGACGGCGATACAACTTGTGGAAGTCTCGGGGTTAATCTGCAGGAGTACATTGCCGGTTGATGGACCGAATGTTGTTTCCTGTACTGTGCCCTCTCTGGTGGCTTTTGAAAGCATCTCATTTACTGCCACAATGCGTGCCAATGAGGCGTATAGCTCGTCACGTATCATCAATTTTTATTCTGAAATTCCTACCGTCAATGACCCTGTTGTAGATAACAACTCTCATTCGGAGCCGACAACAATCGCGGCGGGGCCCGGAATTGTCGTCCCTGATGAACCAGACCAAACAGATTTGGCACTCTCTGTGAGCGGGCCAGCTTCAACCGCTTCGACATCCGAAGTAAGTTATACCTTTACAACAACCAACAGAGGGCCTGATGCAGCGAATAAATGGTAACTCTCTGTTCCAATTGTAAACGGTTTACATTTCACGAGTTTGCCATCCGGCTGCGGTCTCGTGGCGGACAGATATAGTTGTACATTTTATAGCAATATTGTTCCCAGTACCGAAAGTGACCCAGATCCTTCCAAACATACGGCTGTGTTTACTGGGATTGTGACTCAGGCTGGCGGTCCTGCTGGTTCAGAGCCGAGTATTACAATTTCTGGTACTGTTGAAGCGCCACGAGATGAAGATGTTGTTGATGGCAACAATACCGCTTCTACAACGACTGCCGTCTCATTGGGAACAGACATTTCTGTATCTGCCTCTGCAAATGGCACAGCTGTATTGGGCCGTACCAATGAGTTAACAATCACCTCTGCTTACAAGGGGGATAGTCCAGAAGGCCTCGAAATGCGAACCGTTATTCCTGAAGGCTATGGGATCTCAGGTACAGGCTGGACTAGCCCAACGGGAGGTTGGACTTGCTCGTTATCTGGCAGGGAGTTTGTTTGTCAGAGACCTCACCCAGGTTTATCGAGCAGTGTAACGAACATTGATTTGGGCTCAGTCGTCTTTGATCTTGAAGTACTCGATGATCCTTCCGCGCTGACATAAAGGATCCAAGAGGATGTTGACACCAGCGTGACAATCACCTCAAGCGGCCCCGCAGATTTAGACACGACGAACAACACAGCCAGCATTCGCCAAGACTTGCAGCGGCCCAATGTTTCACTGTCAATCAGCAAATCTGCCTCAGATAACAGCGGTGTGCTTGCTGCGAATGACCATGTCGTGGTCAGCCATGTCCGTCGTCAAATGAAGTGGAACTGATTAGGCTTTTGAATAATGGAATGCTT
>NZ_LMCI01000040.1:63962-76377 GCF_001623145.1 Pseudovibrio sp. W64
GTCAAACATTTCTACTACATGCAGTCCTCACAACCAGTTGATCCAGCTAAATTAGTTTCAGCTTCGGCATGAATAATACGAGTTTGTAGACTGCAGCCAGCATCTCTAGCCTCATGAGCATTAACGAGCAACAACATGAGGTAATAATCATGAGAAACTGTATCCGTACTTTATGGAGAGCATCCGCTCTATCTCTCTTAATGTTTTCGGCAGCATCAGCCCAGCAGAGTACACTGGAGTTTAATGCAAAAGAGAGTGATGGGTTTTCCTTAGAAAGCAAAGCTCTTTACCCTGAAGGGCTTGAATACGACGCCAAGAGTGAACGATTTTTGCTTGGCTCAATAAGAAGAGGTGAAGTTATCGCCCTTAACAAGGACGGGACAACAACTCGTCTGGTTGATGATGAACGCCTTCGTTCAGTGGTTGGAATTCGCGTTGATGCAGAAAGAGGGCGATTGCTGGTCAACAGCTCGGACTATGGCGTAGCCACGAGAAGCACTCCTACTGAAAAGTTCGCATCAGTGGCCTTGGGGATCTACGATTTGGCAACTGGCGCGCCTTTAAAATTCGTTGATTTGTCAGATCTCCGGCCCACTGAGAAAAAGTTTGCAAATGACCTTACCGTTGACGCAGATGGCAATGCGTACATCACGGACAGCCTGGCTGCTTCTATTTACAAAGTTACGCCATCCGGCAAAGCCAGCGTGTTTCTTTCTCATGATAGGTTTCGTGGTGAAGGGTTCAACCTGAATGGTATTCAATACCTGTCCGTCGTCAAATGAAGTGGAACTGATTAGGCTTTTGAATAATGGAATGCTTGGCCCGTTGTTGTTTTGATGTTATGCCGCTTTTGCGTGGTAGTTCAAGCTGCGATTGAGCAGAGTTTTACGTTTGATCTCACTGCGATGTTGTAAGATGTTGTCGCCCCGTCCCAGATAAGCATCGGCAGGGGTAATGTTGTTCAGGCTCTCGTGGTAGCGATGGTTGTTGTAATGATCAACGAAGGCTTCAACTTGCCGCTCCAGATCCCCTTGCAGGTAATAATTCTCCAGAAGGATACGGTTCTTCAAAGTCTGATGCCAACGCTCGATTTTGCCTGTGTCTGCGGGTGATAGGGAGCGCGCCACGAACATGGGCCATATCCTTGTCCCGGAGCCATTTGGTCAAGTCTGATGAGACATACGAACTGCCATTGTCAGAAAGCAGTCTGGGCTTGTGAATGACTTTAGCGCTCTCACAGCCGGAGGTGTCCAGTGCCTTTTGCAGTGTGGCGGTGACATCCTTGGCCTTCATGCTGGTACACAGTTCCCAGGCGATGATGTAGCGTGAGAAGTCATCGAGTACGGTGGACAGATAGAACCAGCCCCAGCCGATGACCTTCAGATAGGTAAAATCCGTCTGCCAGAGCAGGTTGGGGCCGTAGTCTTGTCCTTGAACTCGTCTTCGGCCTTGATCACCACATAAGCCGGCGAAGTGATCAGATCCTTGGATTTGAGTAGGCGGTAAACAGAAGCCACTGACACAAAATACTCTTTTGTGTCAGTGAAGCGTACGGCAAGCTTGCGAGGTGACAGATCCGGTTCCTCCAGAGCCAGCTCAACAATCTGATCGCGAATGGCATCAGGGATGCGGCTCCAAACCTTCGAGGATCGGTGTACACGGTCTTCCAGCGCCTCGACGCCACCCTCAAGGTAGCGGGCATACCAACGGTAGAATGTGGTACGGGGAATGCCAAGGGTTGTCAGAGAGTGTTTGACCGGCAGGTGGGAATTCTCGACCAGACGAATAATCTCGGCTTTCTCATGGGCGGGATACCTCATATGTCGTCGTCCCCATCGTCCAGCATACTTTTTTTAAGAAGCCGGATCTCCAACGCTTGTTCAGCAACGACCTCTTTTAATTCTCGTGATTGTTTACGCAACTCTTTGACTTCGCCCGTATTGGCCTGGCGGGTGGTGTCTCCGGTGAGACGTTTTTTGCCAGCCTCCAGAAATTCCTTGAACCAGCTGTAGTAAAGCCCTTGCGAGATGCCTTCCTGACGACACAGCTCGGCAATGCTGTCTTCGCCACGCAATCCTGCAAGCACAATGCGGGTCTTGCGCCGGATATCCTTGACCGCCTTCTCAGCTGCAGCACTGCTGGTCCTTGTGTTTTGCCCCATTCCTCACTCCTGTCGTCGTGATCATGGGCCAAAACACTCCCTTATTCAAATCCGTAAGCCTGCTCCATAGGTGCTGACGACAAACACAATCCAGCGGTCCAGATCTTTGACGTCCCAGACCTTACGCCCTCCGGAAAGAAGAACAGCGGGAACCGGGCAATTGGCCAGGAAGCTGGTTGCACTTAAGCCGCAATAGGAAGCCGCAGAGCTCTCTTCTGCACGCGATACGGCTGGATACTCAAGTTCAACTGCGCTCTTTCCATACCGATCCCCTCTTGATCTTAAGGCTTTAGATACTTCCTGTGATGACAGCATGGACCAGTGGTTTGATGAGCCGAAGTGATTATTCGCTCTCCTCACAAACCTTTGTGCAAGACACCAGCACTTTCAAAAACAAAGCTCCGCAATCGACAATATGATAGGCAGGTTGGCGCTTTGAGCTTCGGGTAATCTGAGTGATCGCCTCCAGAGTTTTTCCAGTCCGACAAGCATCTCTATTTGAAGATTTTCCTCATCCATTGCATTGTTGCATAGGCAGAAGACGCCACTTTCTGTGCCGAGAATATCGGGCCATTTGTTGGCAAGCTGCTGTGAGACAGTCCCGGCAATCAGCTCTGCAATCGTATTGGTGCAGTGAGAGCGTACCATGTTGTGGTAGGTGGCAACCACCATCAGATCATTAAAGGTATACAGGGTCCAACCTTGGCGCTCGCCCTCAAGCACAATTGCTTCCGCCGCCTCCAGACCCGCAAGGTCTCGATATTCATCCCTACGATCTTGGCAACTTCGGAAGGCGTGTAGGTACGGCTATAAGTATCATTCTTCCCAATCATGCTCGACTCACTTTTTGAATTGGGTCAAGTGAAACGAAAAATACCTTCTAACTGATTGGTTTAGATGAAGTGTTGTGCGTTGGGTGTTATGAAGAAGCTTAAGAAATGGATTGAATGCTTCGTTTGCGATGTACCACTAACCAGACGTTCGTGTATTTCTATCAAGGATTGAGGCAACGTCAGGGGGGCAGGCGACTGGTTTGTGGGATAGGAAGTTCTCTACTCGGTATTAATACGCTCATTGCTGACGTTGGTCAAAGCACAGAGCCTCGCTGGTGTAGCAAGTCGCTTGTGACCAACACCGGCCATTCAGCCTGCTGTTGGAGGCAGCCAAGCAGACCGATGTTTCAACTCTAGGTTATTCTGGTTCAACTTACTATAGAGAGAGGAAAGCTAGATTTTTCCGTTGAAGTTCCTCTCTAGCTAGCCGACCCCAATTAACCGAATGACTTCCCTACGGGAAGGAGCAAATTTAGATCGTTGATACCAGTTTCAAAGGTTGGCCCAACTCTCATTGCGGTTTTGGCCTGCAAATAGAGCACGACAGGCCCGACTAAAAGCAGGACTGAAAACACTCATATGAGATTCTCCTTTTAAGATTTTGTGGTACAATCTTAGCCCAGAAATTGAGCGGGAATCCATCTGGTTCGCCAGTTTAACGAGATTGGATACCATTTTAGCATGTGCGTCAGCAGCTTCCTCAAACTCACCGACAGCCATGAATATATCCATTTTGACATTCTGCCTTTTCGTACTCGTTTGCTCTTCTAGCGCAATGAGAAAGCTATCAGCCCACCAGATGGCTGGGCTAATAGCCACATATCGTTGAAATGCTTCTGGCTGAGTAAAGGCCGTATTGAGTACGAATAGCCCTCCCATGGAAATACCCGTTAGCGTGGTTTGGGTCAGATCTAAATCGAAACGACTAGCAAGCCATGGAGATAGTTCTTCTAGAACAAAAGCTAAGAAAGAAGTTGCGCCACCTGCCAGAATTTCATCTTGCCAAGTAAACGGTGCTGGTGCGCGACGCATCATGGCTTCAAATCGCTTGTCCTCACATGGGGAAAGATCACGTGTGCGAATTGCTAGGTGTTCTGCTTTTTCACCTCTCCCAGAAACATCATACCCGATGCCAACAATGCAGTGTGGTGGAGGCCCATCTGGTTCCATCGCCAACGAGTTCAGTAAGGTCGACGCAGCACCAAAGCATATGTTGCCATCGGTCACAAACATTACTGGTACAGGACCACTTTTAGAAAACATCGGATTTGGCATCGCGACGTCAATAATGAAATATGCACTAACATTCTCAGACCAAATTCTGAAACGGTTTGACCCTAGAATTGGTGTCGGACCAAGATCAGTAAACTCGTTGGTACAGCTGCTCATATGGTATCTCCTTGCTAGAGATAGCAATACTAAGGTTTTGCCCTGCCCACCATTCTTGATTTGCAAATGTTTCGCACTATATATTAATGGGTACAAAGAGTTACCGTCATTTACCCTGAATAACTTCAGTAAAGCGGCACCGCGTAAACAATGCATTCTCCGTTATGCAGATACGACAGGGAGTAACACCTCTACTGGAAGTGCTCGAGCAGATGCACAGGAATTACCAGATGTAATTCCGTCATCTGCTCAGCAAGACTTGTTTGACCATTTGCGGACATTCGATCTAAATCTAGCCACTTACAGCTAGCGCGTGACTTCAACCATAGGTCGATTTTGGTCAGCTTATTGCAGGGTGACCAAAACTGATGTTTTCTTTGCCTCCGGGGATGCCCACTTATTGCTAAGTTTCAACTTCAGATAAGGCTCAATCATCTTGCAGCGAAAGTAGGAAGGTAAGTTGAAGAGAGCAGCAGTTTCTCAGATTTCATCGATCCTCGAGCTCATCATTCATGTATGAACTCTGCCAAGCTGCTTGACTGGTCTGGTTCCAACTCAGCTTGAGCCTTTCTTCGGAGCGATTGGGTTGAACCTGGGGTTTGCTTGTATTGCTTCTTGTAATAGCGCGTGAGGTGCGACAGATCTGAGAAACCACAGCCGAGGGCGATATGGTCTAAGGGTTGATCTGAGTTCTCGAGAAGCCATCGCGCATGGCGAAGACGAAGGCTACGGTAATAAGCGCTCGGAGACATGCCTGTATGCTCTAAGAACAAACGGCTGAGTTGTCGTTGGCTGAGGCTCAACATGTTTGCAAGTTGTTTGATCTCAAGAGTATCTTCGAGGTTCTGCTCCATGAGGAACACAGCTTTGCGTAGTCTCAAATCGTTGAACTGAGGGATGTCCAGATCAAAAGGTGTTTGAGACTGCCGAGCTTCCCTGGCCGAAATCAGGATCAAATGACGCAAGCATTTGATGACTTTCCCCTTTCCCAAGTGTTTCTCCACCAAGTACAAGGCCAGATCTGAACTGGCCGCTCCTCCTGCACATGTGATGATGTCGCGATCTTCGATGTAAAGTTCGTCAGTAACCGCGATTGATGATGGGAAGTGGCTTCTGAACTCCTGATAGTGGTACCAATGCAGTGCTGTGCGCACATTTTTCAATATACCCGCGCGAGCAAGAGCAAACGTACCGGTACACATACCGATCAATTTGTAACCTTGCTGACGGCAGTTCTTGATAAACTGGGTATACGAACTAGAATAAAGGCAATCCTTGGGAAGCTTTCCTCCGATAATAACGATGTAATCATATCCCGTAAGATCGCATTCAAGCGTTTTATTGGGTGTGACCGCTATTCCAGAACTGGACATGATTGAGTTGGTCGAGACGGATAACAGATCCCACGAACAGTTGATCTGCCTGCTTTCATCACCACCGTCTGCAGCATGACGCAAGACCTCAGTCAGACAGCTCAGTGCAAGAAGTGTAAAATTGGGGAGAAGCACCATGGCAACTTTCAATTTACAATCCGTTTTCCGGCTTAATGATTGAGGTCTCATCTTCTTCACTCTTAAAGCAAGTCACGTACTTTTATCGTGACTAAATCGGGAAGCACACCATACTCAGATTAATCCAAATTCCAAGCAATATGCTTGTGTGATGCCAGAAGAGACTTGCGCTTTGGCTAGGCACATGTCTCTTCTGAATTTCAGGATTGTTCTCAGCTAACAGCTTCTGCTTTAACTGAAACGCTAGACCTCATGTGTTTAACGATCATGAAGCCAAGCAATACAATACCGACATACCCGTTCACTACATAGACAACATTCAAAAGTTGATCAAAAGGAATGAAGAGACCGATAGCACCACCAATAAGTGTCAGACCTGCTGTCACCATCTTGGACTTAGAAGTTCCTTCTGGAGTGATACGGGCAGATACATTCCAAAGCAGTGGTGCAGTTGTTGTATAAATGCCTGCAATAATGACGAATGAGAATGCACTGGCGATCACTGGACTAACGTCCGTTGCCAACACAAGCATTGGAATTTGAGTTCCGGCAACATTGTTCAATTGTCCCATCAAACCCAGAGCAACCACCATAATTGCCCCAGAGAACAACATTGCACCGAGAATGCCACCAGCTTTCACTTCAGTATCACTTGAAGTTTCAGAACCTATTGCGGCCATGAAGGCTCCCAGTAACAACATACAAAAGCCGACGTAATTCAAAGCAGCAAAGAACCAGTTGCTGGAAGCTTGTAGGACGACACCTTCGCTAACTTTGCTTTCAATGAGCGGTGTAACATCAGCTGGAGTTAAGTTACCAAGATTGCTGAAGATGGATACCAGCCCAAGTAGAATTGCAATTCCAGCAATGACTGGCCCCAGCTTGCCGATGATGTCGACGATGCGGTTCAGCCCCATGATTACTGTGACAAAAGCAAGTACAGCAATGAGCGAGCCACCAACGATCGTTGGTAATCCGAAATGCTGTTTCAAGGCGGCTCCTGCCCCAGCAACCATCACCGAAAATGTAAGGAAACAGAACAATGTTGAGAAGTAATCATAAAACATGCCAACATGTTTGCCGCAATAGTACCGATACACATCGTTTGCTTTAGAAAGTTTCTGATGACGCCCGACTGACATGAAGTTGATCGACACATACGCAAATAGAATAAGTGTGAGGGCTGCACCCAAGATGCCCCAGTATCCATAGGATACGAAATATTGAAGGATCTCCTGTCCAGTGGCAAAACCAGAGCCAATCTGGTAAGCGGTAAACGCCCCCGCAATAGTGATAACCTTCATCAGCGAGCTTGACTTCGACTGCATGACCATTCTCCCATAGGTTGTGCTGTTGGATTAATTGTGTGACGTCATAGCTTTGACATCTGGCCCCCAAGTGTCAGACATTGTGTAGCCAAGAGGGAAAGGGTCCGTCGGATGAACACCGTGCTGTTCGATTGAGTAGATCCAGCAACGCCCGGTTAATCGTGGAATAATCGCATCCCTTTCACCAACCTTGCAGGTCGAAGCAATTTCCGCTTCAAAGCGCCCACCAATTGTCGACTCCATGAAAACCTTATCGCCAATATTCAACTCACCACGCGCATGCAGGCAGGCCATCCGGCTTGAAGATCCGGTACCGCAGGGAGATCTGTCGACGCGACCAGGGAAGATGATTGTGCCATTTTTATAAACAGCGGTTTCTGTTGGATGGGCCCCAGTGAACATGACGTATTCAACATGATTGAACTGTTCAATTTCCGGATGCTGCACGCTCACTTGCTGATCAACGGCTTTCTTAATCGTATGTGCTGTGTCGACCATCTGCCGTGCATTTTCAGGTGAGATCTCAAAGCCTAAACTTTCCGCATCCACCATTGCAAAATAACAGCCGCCAAAAGCGACATCGACTTTGATCTCGCCAAAGCCTTCAACCTGAACCGGATGGTCCAGATGTTCTACGAAGCTCGGGCAGATGTCGATTGTAACCTTCTGGACTTTATGGTTTTTGCAGTGAGCGACAGCTGGAATAAGTCCTGCTGGTGTATCAATTGTCAGTGTGTTTTCACCATCCTTCATTGGCAACATGCCAGTTTCCAAAACGGCGGTAGTCACACACATTGTGTTCGAGCCTGACAAAGCATGAGCGGCATCGGGTTGCATGACTATAAAACCCACATCCGCTTTCGGGTTTACTGGTGGAAGAAGTAGGTTTACTGACATCTGTGCGCTGCCATGAGGCTCTTGCAGCGCAAATCGGCGAATGCTGTCATCCACAGTGTTGATGTGCAGCATCTTGTCCAACATCGTCTCACCCGGGATATTGATCACCCCACCCGTAATGACACGACCGACCTCACCCTCGGCATGTACGCCGAGCATGGTAATACTTCTTTTCCATTGCATTGGATTTTCTCCAGTTATCGAAAGGCTAGTTTTTTGCTTTTTGTTTCAGGAGATCCCGCGCAGTTGCAGTTACTGCGCATCCACCTCTGGCAGTGCAGAGCATGTCCGAATGTGTTTTACTGGCCACTTGCATCATGGAACCAATGAGTTCATCCATCGGCAGGACAGCTTCAAAGCCCCCAAGGACTGCCGTGACCGAACTGATGGCATGAGAAACACCGCCAATATTTCTTGCATGGCAGGGTATTTCCACCTCACCATTAACGGGATCACATACCAAGCCCATGGTGTTCATCATGCAGATTGATGCGGCATCAAAAACCTGTTGAGGTGTCGCCCCCATCACATGGGCAAGACCTGCAGCCGCCATAGCAGCCGAAACACCTGTCTCAGCGTTACAACCAGCAACCTCTGCCGCAAACGTTGCGTGTTGGGCGACAATTGCCCCAACCAGAGCTGCAACCTCTAATAGATTGATGCAATCATCTTTCGTAAAGTCGTTTTGAAGCAAGGCGTAGGCAATTCCAGGTATTATTCCTGCAGAACCAGCAGTTGGTGCAGCCACAACGATACCGCGACTTGTTCCTGATTCCATTACGGCCAGAGCTGCAGAAATTGCGCAGTGCAATACTGGACTAGAGATTGATGAAGCCTTCATTGAATGCAAAAGTTGCGATGCTTTGGGTGACAGAAACTTCATTCCAGCGCTTTTACTACACAACCCTTCTTCAACAGAGAGGAACATTGTCTCTAAACGCTTCAGAAAAAGTTGACGCACTTCAGCCACTTCCAGACCAAGTTGCTTGGCTTCATATTGCTCTGCAAGAATGTGGAGCGGCGTCTGATCAGCCGCTTTCATAATATCGGAGCAACTTTCAAACAGAGGCAAAGCGTTTTTGATAACGTACTGCGCTGGCTTGCATTGTCTTATTCGAACAACGCCATCTAATTGATTTAAAGCCCTCACTACACCGAGAGTAAGCGGTTCCAGTGTTTGTAGCTCAACGATACTGCCCGATGAAAATATAGAGCAGACACCAAACCTTTCAACGAGAACCTCTTCTCTCAAGGATTTGAGTATTCTCAGAGCAGTTTCCTGAGTACTTGTTTCAATCAATGCTGTATAGAATGCCCCATTGATCTGAAGATCAGCTCCATTGCAAGATGTGAGCTGAAACATGCCTCCACCGGTTGAAACTGAGCGCCAGTTTTCGTGTCGCACTGCTCCATCAATTTGTATTATTCGCAGTTCAAATTCGGCGTCATTAGGATGGCTTACATTTTCAAGCGATTTGATATTGAAGCTTAAATCGAACAGTTCTTTTCTTTTAATGTCGGTGATAGCGTCGGAGTAGTCTGCGTGGGTCATTGGGCGGCCAAGCAAGCCTGCTGCTATGCCTTGGTCCGAGCCTTGATTTTTATAGACGCGCGCGTAAGATCCTGAGGGATCGAAGTTTATATGCGTGGCGAGGAACTTCTCTCCATCTGTAAGACTGAGTTGGCGAATACTATTTGCAATAAAAAAGGGACCAGCAGTATGAGAACTTGAAGGCCCCCGCATAACAGGACCTAACACTGAGTTAAGCAAGCTGTAGCTCATGATTAACCTACAAATCCCAATGAAGGGATCTTCTTTCACTATTGATCCGGCACATTTAATCTATGCCATGAGAGATTAACGTGACAAAATACCTTTGTCATACTTATCTTGGATCAAATAATTACGTATTTATGAAGTCACTTCTCAAAATGAACTTTACACTGGCTCATGAAGAAAGCGTATTTGTTGATGAAATATATAAATATACTTGAGAGGCAAAAATAGTATGCATAAGACATCATGCATAAATGATAGGACATAAGACTACAGGGCAAATACGGATAGTCGTTTCTCCGACCATTTGCAAAGCAGGTTCTTTTCGGCTGATGATTGCATGCATGCTTGTTTGGTTTTCGCGGTGGCAGCACTTCTCGCTTGTTAATTTACGAGACGGACATACACGTTCGAACCGGGTATTTGGTACTGACCGGAGTTGAGCAGGTCCAAATGACGATGGATGCGTTGGATAAACCAGAGGTGCGCCTCTGGCCGTCTTGCGCAACTAAAAATGAACTCATAGCTCGCCATTACCATTTAAACTCAGGTAGCGACAACGTGCTTGAACGTGTCATCCGCATCAGGTCTTCTTTTGGACCAAACTTCTAGACATTCCTAGCACGTAGCAGCTGACCTTACCGGTCATAGGCCTTGGTACAATATTCAAACTGCTGTAAAAGTAAACACTTCCGTTTTAGCTCTTAAGTGGAACAAGGAACCGCCTTTGGCCAAGGAACTCGGAATTTACCAAACTCATCGCTATTTAAAAAAGCTCCGATCTGAGAACAGCAAATCGACCCTCAGGAAAACGATGGACACCCTCCTTGTGGGGCGTCGTCTAAAAACTTTTCAAAAACCAGTTGGTGCGCAGCTGTTCCGAGTGATTCCACTTTCTAAAAGAGGTGAGAATCCGCAAGATTTCAGCTATGCGCCCAAGCCAGAATACTGCAGTAAGGGACGCTGCAACAATGAAGGCGAGCAAGTTTTCTACGGCTCTACTTCAATAGCAACGTGCATCAATGAGCTAAAAGGCATTAAGATTGGTGACTGCGTGCGTGTAGGTCGTTGGGAGATGACTGCACCACTAATGTACATAAATTATCTTACACAAGATCCTGAATCAAAAACAAAAGAAGCCAAGATATTTAACGTACTTGCCGAGTTTTTTTCTACTGAAGGAAATAAATATTACGAACACACGATCATGCTCACCGAGATGGCATTTGAAGCTAAATTACGGCTTTCACAAGTTTCTTCGGAAGTGAGCCAGATTAACGCCATCGCGTATCCATCAACCCTGAAAACCGGAAAAAATCCGGCACCTATAAACATGGCAATTCGAAAAGCCTTCGTTGATGGGCATATGAAACTGTTATACTGCTGGCATTATGAGGTGACGGGTATTAGCAATGACAGCTATGAAGTGAAAAAGGTCGCTTCGGGAGACGTAACGGATGGTGCGATCAAATGGACGCGCTCGGAGATCTTTCGAGGTAATGCAGGAGCCGATTTTACTTTAGAAAAAGACCCAGAAGGGTGGAGCATTGTGGATGACGAAGGAGTAGCCGTTGATAATCCCAAGGCTCAAATTGACCGTTAATTGCTGCATCATATTCCGTATCTTCGGACATATTAGCATTCACTCCAAAACTGTCTCAACCTCTAATGGAACTGCGTGAATGGCAGCTTCTGGCCCTGATTACAGGCATGTTGTTGAGTGGCCAAAACCGTCATTGAAAGTTGGCATTTTGATGGTGACTTGCTAGGAATACAGAATGTCTAAATATTCAGATTATGAAGAAAAAGTACTCTCGATTATTGAAAAACATGGGTGGCAATTCACTTTTGTGTTCGACCCCGAGGGTTTAACCCCCGACTTTGGGTACTCTGTTGGATTTACCACATCCCTTGGTGCTCCCGAATTTATAATTTTTGGACTTCCGCGAGAGTTAATGAACAGCATGCTGTGGGAAATCCATCGGCAAATCAAAGAGGGGGCAATCCCCACCGATGGCATGCGGTGGAATGGACTGTTGGAGGGATTCGACTGTATTAGCCGAAAAGCTACACACAAAAATCTACATTCCGAATATACCACGTCAGCGAACTGGCTCTGGCAAGAAAAAGGGAATGAGGGCAGCGCTGAGGTTTTTCAGATTGTTTGGCCCGGCGCACAGCAAGGGCTTTTTCCCTGGGATGAGGGATGTGCTCAAGATGTAATTGATGCTCAACCCAACCTATGGCTTAGTGAATGACTTAACTGGTAGAATTCCTCCACACGTTGAAACAGAAGCCTCGTTTGGCACCAGGTCTCTGTTTTAAGTTTGGGGTATCTTTGGGCTTAACGAAACTGTGATACATCCAAGCTACAACGAGCGCATAGGTTCAGAAATATGCTCTGGAAAGCGTCGGCAATAACTTTTAATGACTGTCTCAACCCTTGATCGAGTTGCCCGAATGTCCGCAGTTGGCGGTGGATTCAACTGGTCGCGGCAACACACTGTGAGAACTTCTCA
>NZ_LMCI01000040.1:76387-103266 GCF_001623145.1 Pseudovibrio sp. W64
CTCTGCGACTTAAAGTGAGTTTTAGTAGCTCTAAGTCTTGGCACTCTCCGCCAAATTAAAGAGGGATTGTCTCCAATAGAAGTGGTTCGATGTCTCAGCCATTGTCCATGAGATAAATATTCACACTGAGGATTTTCTGGAAAGTCATCGTTACAGGCATCAAAATCCGAATAACATTAGGTCTGTTCAAACAAGTTTTGTCCCTAACACTTAATGCGTAGCTCTCACCAGAACGCGTCCTGGTCTCTATCTTAAACAGGCGTTACCACCGGAGTCTGAGACACGGGATCTGCGTAAACGCTTGTGTCAATTTCGTAGACTGAGCTCACCAGGGAGGGGCTGACCACATCGTGTGGTGATCCCTCGGCAAAGATCGCTCCATCGCGCATGACGACGAGGTGGTCTGCGTAGCGGGAGGCCTGGGCGATGTCGTGGAGAACGACAACTACGGTGCGGCCCTGGCTGTTGAGCTGTTGGAGGAGATCCAGTGTCTCATACTGATAGCGGATATCCAGATAGCTGGTTGGCTCGTCCAGCATAATGTAGGGCGTATCCTGAGCCAGACACATAGCGATGAAGGCACGTTGGCGCTGACCGCCGGAAAGGTCTTTTAACGCCCGGTCCTTGAACGTGTAGAGCCCTGAGGTGTGCAAGGCCTCCTCAAGAATCTCAACATCCCGCCGGCTGCGAATACCCAGGAGTGATTGATGAGGCGCACGGCCATACCCGACAAGTTGCTCAACATTGATGCCAGTTGGAACCACAGGGCTTTGCGGCAAAAATGCAATCTGCCGTGCAACCGTTTTGGCAGGCAGGCGATGGATTGCTTCACCATCAACGGTGATGCTGCCGCTCTTTAACTTGTTGATCTGGCCGATGGTTTTCAGCAGTGTTGACTTACCGCAGCCGTTCGGGCCGATCAAAGCGGCATAGCTGCCTTTTTGAATGGTGAGATTGATGCTCTTGAGCATGAATTCTTCGTAACCGGAGGTGACGTTTGAAAGAACGATGCTCATGTGCTTTGTCCTTTTTGTGAGCGGCTCATGATCCAGATGAAGTAGGGAGCGCCCAGCATTGCACTCAAAATACCTGCGGAGACCTCAAGCGGCGGCGCAATAGCCCGTCCAACCGCGTCTGCCAGAACAACCAGAAGTGCCCCCACCAGAGCAGCAGTTGGCAGCAAAAGGCGATGTCGTCCCCCCACAAGAGAGCGGCTGATATGCGGTGACATCAAGCCGATAAAGCCAATCACACCAACCACGCCAACCGAGATACTGGCAAGCAGGGTTGCAACGCCCAACAACAAAAGGCGCATCTTATTTGTGCTTTGGCCTAGCCCGCGGGCGGTCTGATCTCCCAGTTGTTGCAGGTCCAGTTGATAGGAGAGCACCACAGTCAGACCCAAAAGGCCCACAAGTGGCATCCATATCGATTGCACATGCACCCACGTACGAGCCCATAGAGAGCCGGTGAGCCAGACAAGCGGGTTGGAGATTTCGAGTGTTGCGGCTGTCACCAGCAGATAATCAACACCTGCATCGCACACCATGCCAACGGCAATGCCAACCAGAGCCAGACGAGCAGGAGAGACTTGGCGCAGATGGGCTGCAAACAGCACAACCACCGCAGCAACAATTCCGCCTAGGGCCGCAGCAAAAGGAAGATAAGTGACAGGCACATTGGGCAGGAACATCACTGTGCCCAAAGCAGCCAGTGCAGCTCCTGAGTTGATGCCCATGATCTTGGGGCTGGCCAGCGGGTTGCGAATGATAGCCTGTACAATAACACCGGAAACAGCAAGGCTTGCCCCAGCCAGCAAGGCAATCAACACGCGGGGGAGCCGTGACTTCCAGATAATATAGGTCTGCTTTTGGCCATCCAGATCAAGCAGGCTGTTCAAAATCACATCCAGCGGGATGTTGACCGCGCCCACACCCAGACTGAGCATGCTGACAAAGGCGCAGGCAAACAACAGCAGCATTTGGACGCGAAAGGCTTTGGTGCTCCGGTGGCTTTTAAAATCTGTACGCCACTGTGCGCCGGAGGCCTCAGAGAGCATGCTCATCAGTCAATCTCCTTGGCCGTGATGGTCAGGTACAAAAAGTAGGGCGCGCCAATCAGGGCTGAAACCACACCCACCGCAGTTTCCTCCGGGAAGTTGATCAGCTTGGAAGCGCCATCAGCAACAAGCATCAAGGTGGCACCACACAGCATAACCGCGGGCACCAGTACACGATGGTCTGTGCTAAAGGCAGCGCGGCACACATGCGGAATGATGAGGCCAACAAACATCACTGGTCCGGCAACAGAAACGGAAACGCCGGTCAGGATTGCCGCGAGTAAAATACCGAAAAGCAACGTAAACCGCGGATCAGAGCCAAGCCCTTTTGAGGCTGCTTCACCAAGCGCCATCAAGTTAAGCTTATGCGACATGAAGAACGTCAGGAGGCCACCTGCCAGACACCAGACAAGCAGCGGCGTTGCCTGCTTCCAGCGCACATCTGCAATGTCGCCTGTGGTCCACTGGATCACGGAGAGGGCCAGCTCGTCATCCAGCGTAAAAGTGAACCGCACCAATGCAAACGCAAAAGCGCTGACTGCCACACCGGAAAGGATCAGGCGCAGCGCACTTAACGCGCCCTTGAGGCCACCTGCAAGCGTTAGAGTTAGACCACCGGCAAAGGCAGCACCCAGCACCGCCATGGTGTCGATGTTGAAGAGAACGAGCGAGGGGAACACCAGCCCGATGGCGATGCCCAGAGCTGCGCCCTGATTGATGCCAAGGATAGACGGAGAGGAAAGTGGATTGCGCGTTGTGGCTTGCAGCAAAAGCCCGGCAAGGCCGAGGTTCGCGCCAATCAATGCGGCAATGAGAGTGCGCGGAGCACGGATATCGCGCACAATGGAAAGGCTCTGCTCATCAAGTTGAGCAAAGACCGAATTCAGGATTTGGAGAAACCCGATATCTTGTCGGCCACCTGTGGCAAGGGATAACGCCGCTCCACCGAGCAGCGCCATCCCCATAAGGCTCCAGTACATGGCAGTGAGTGGCATGTGCGTGGCTTAGTTCTGAACTTGCTTCATAATGTTTTGCAGGTCATTGGCGGTCATTTCTGCTGCCACCATGCCGCGCAGACGAGACCACACATGCGCTTCCACGTAAAACACGCGGTTGTTTTTCACAGCGCTGATGTTCTCGTAAAGCGCTTCGCCTTTCCAGCCATCCGCAAAGGCTGGGTTTGCGTAGCGGCCCAGAATGAGAATGTCCGGGTTCACAGCAGAAAGCTGCTCCAGAGAGGTCTTCACGTAGTTAGATTCATAAACCGCACCCTTGGTTGGCTTCATGCCGCTGGCAAAGCCAAAGCCTTTCAACAAAGAGCCATTGTAGGAAACTGGGGAATGCAACCACAGACCCTTTGCGTTGGTCACACCAAACTGGATCTTGTAGTCGCCAGCCTTTTCAAACTGCGCGCCAATCTCAGCCATTTTGGCTTTATGCGCTTCAACGCGGGCTTTCATCTCATCTGCCTTGCCAACGGCAGCGCCAATCGCTTCCAGCTGCGCAACTGCAGAAGGGTAGTCACCACCCAGACTGTCAAAGACAACCGTCGGTGCAATTTCAGAAAGCGTGTCATAAGCGGCTGTATGCCGGGTCTTGTCGGCAATGATCAGGTCTGGACCTAAGGATGCAATCACTTCAAGGCTTGGTGTCTTACGGGTGCCAACAGAAACCCAGTCCTGCCCAATCTTATCCGTATAGGCGCTGATGATGCGCTCACGCTTCTTATCATCTGCCACACCCACAGGAGCAACGCCAACGGCAGCCAGCGCATCAACAAAGCTATATTCCAACACAACAATACGCTGAGGTTGATCAGGAACAGTGGTGGTTCCCAGCTCGTGTTTTACATCACGCGCGGACGCTCCAAAGGCAACAAGAGTTGAAAGGGCACCAGCGAAGGCGGCTGCGAAAAGATTGGTTTTCATCGGCTTGACTTCTCATAAGGACGGGCAATAGCAAAGGTTGTAGGGTGAGCTATTGTATACCTGATAATTATAGTCAAGTTTAAATAGGAGTTTTTACCTCATATTTATTCGATAACGCAAACATCCTGCAAATGCCTGCGCATAACCACTTAAGACGAAGGTTGTTCTGACAGCTCGTCCACTTCCATCTCCTTGGCAACTTCTTCATCAGCAAGAATAATCGTTTGCGGTGTGGCCGTGCGCGTTGGCGCAGAAGGCACAAACACACTCTTCTCGCTCTCAGCGACAGCAGAACGCTGTGTGAGGCGCCATAAGGTAAAGGCAAGAATAAGCGCATGGGCTGCAAACGTGGACATGAACAGGCCGATGGACCCGAAAACGCTCATCAATACGCCACCCAGAAATGGCCCAATCATGGACCCCACGCCAAGCATCAGCAACAAACCACCGCTGGTCTGCATCGCATCCCCCGCATCTGCATGGTCATTCGCGTGGGCAACCAGTACCGGGTAGAACGTGTAAATCGCAGCGCCAAAAATCACCGCTGAGGCAATGGCGATGTTGGCACTGCTGGTATCCGCAAACAGGAAGATGGAGTCCGCTGCCAAGGCAACCACCGCAATTGCAATCACAACATAGCGGCGGTCCGTGCGGTCTGAGATCATGCCGATTGGGACCTGCGCAAAGGCGCCAGCCAAAATGGAGGAACTCACAAACAACGTGATGCTGGCAATCGGCAGGCCAACTTTCCCGCCATATACCGCCGCCAACGTTCCAAAACTGCCGTTGGAAACGCCAGTCAGAACAACAGCAACCACGGCAACAGGAGAGTTACGCCACAGCCGCCTTATATCCAGTTTGACCTGTGCAAGGGGAGCCGGAGCAGGGGTGCGCGTGACAGCTGTCGGGATAAGCGCCACCACATAAAACATGGAGGCAATGACAAAGAACTCGAACCCATCAATCGGACCCATGGAAAGAACCACCTGCCCACCCGTGGTCGCAGCAAGGTTCACCATGGTGTAGGTGCCAAAAACAACCCCGCGGTTGCTTGGGTCAGAGCGCTCCGTCAACCAGCTTTCCACGATCATGGCCGCCCCGGCAAAGGCAAACCCTGCCACGGAGCGAAAGGCAATCCATGCAATGGGATCAACCATCAAGGAGGAAGCCAGAACTGACAAGCACGCCAAAGACGCCATCACACCAAAGGCCCGAATATGCCCCGCCCGCTGTACAATCTTCGGCACGCTTAAACAGCCAGTCACATACCCAATCGCCCAGCCCGTGCCCAACAGACCGAGAGAAAGAGAGGAGAAGCCCTCAAACGTACCTCTAAGCGGCAAATGCATACCGGTAACACCACCGGCAAAAAACAGGAAGGCAGAGCCCAAAAGCAAAGAGGCGATAGGAAGCAGAAACTGACGCATGACAACGACCCGGAAGCTGGGCAAGTATCCCCGAAAATACTTACCCCGAAAAACACCAGGAAGGATAAGAGCACAACTCCCCCAAAAACGCGACAGCTTTATACCTACCCCCCTGCTTGAGAACACCTTTTCACGAAACAGCGAGAACAATCACGGAAACTAGTAATGGAAAGCTGGAAGGAAGCGACTACCTTCTAAAACTCTGAAGCAAGGAAGGAAAATGGAAGTGTTCTGATTTTGTTGGCTTGAATAACGTCTTAGTTAAAGATCTCGTATCAGTAGGGAGATGTATAGAAATAGTGGGTATTTTAAATAGTTATTTATGCTCAGTGAATGCGGCGCAACTAACCTATTTCAATGAATTAATTTAATTTATTCACATAGGCTGATACCGAAAGAACACAGGGTACTGCGACTTGCCTGATAATCCAACCAGATACCGAATTGAACATGGAGATTCGAAAATATATTTGTTAGTTGTACCCACTGAAATTGCTATTTTTAAGAGAATTTAGGGATGCCTCGGGCTGCTGCTACGGGGCTGAACCTTTTTGGTGGTTATGGACACGGATTACATCAAGTCAGAGTTCGCTTCGGACAAAAGTATTTTTGCTCGGGTTAACATCGGATCAGTTTGGCTCGTTTTGGCAGTACTAACTGCGCATCTGGTGCTCTACACAGCGATATCAGCGATATTTGCTAGCAACCTGCCTTTGGATGCAATCGAGTCTTTGTATTGGGGCAGAGAATGGCAACTGGGGTACTTTAAGCACCCGCCAATGTCAGCTTGGATGATTGACGTTGTTGTAAGGCTCTTTGGGCGTTCAGATTGGATTGTTTTCGCTAGCTCTCAACTCTGCACCATCCTGGCGATTATTCCGGTCCTTTTCATCGTACATGAGCGATATGGAGCAAAAGCCTGCGGATATACTGTTCTTGCTGTTTTCCTGACGCACTTCACGACACTAACTTCTATCGAATACAACGTGAATATGGGCTTCCTGCCATTTTGGAGCTGGATGGTATTCACTTTTTTGAAGGCCGAAGAAAAAGATAGCCTTTTCTGGTGGGGCATGTTTGGGGTGGTGAGTGCTGGCGGTATGTACGGTAAGTACATTGCTGGTGTGTTTCTAATCAGCGCAACATTATGGGTCTTGCTTAGACGTCGAGATCTACTCTTACGGCCAGGGCCTTACCTCGCTGTAGCTATGTTTCTGATAGCAGTTACACCCCACGTACTCTGGCTAGTGGATACTGACTTTCTCCCAATTAAATATGCGATGAACCGTTCTGGTAGCGAAGGCACAGCGTGGTATCTGCATTTTGCGATGCCGATCAAGTATCTAATTGAGTTCATTTATTCAGTTGCTCCAATGTTACTTGCGCTTGCAATTGCTGCAGGGTGGCAACGGATGAAGTTAGCGTCGTTTGCTCGGGTTGGTGATCTCATCAACGACGTATGGTCAGATCCGTTCTTGTTTGCTGTTATAGGCCCCGTCATTGTAATTGCTGCAATCTCTCTGGGACTTGGTGCCGACATCAAGACTGCATGGTCAATCCCACTTGGTGTTGTGTTTGCGGGCCTTATTGGTGCTGCAGCCAATTCATTGGATGTCGGTCTAGGTTCTTTCAAACAGCGCTTCATAGCTTCGTGGACTATCCTGTACGGTCTGCTGGTACTGATTTATGTCGGCATATTCGTGTTTTCTCCAATGGTGAAAAGCAAGCCTGCTCGCATGCAGCATGATGGTCCGGCATTAACTCAGATCGTGGAAAAGTATTGGTACAACCACGAGGCTGAGCCTTTTGAGTACACCATTGGTAGTCGTTGGCCAGGAGGAACTGTGGCTTGGTATGCGTCTCAACGGGCATCACTCTTTGAAAAGGCAAGTCTTAAGTATTCCCCGTGGATTGACGAGAAAGATCTACAAACCAAAGGCGCGGTCTACGTCGACTACAAAGAACCTAAGACCAAGGTTGCTGGTATGTGTGTCACTGACCCGCAAAAAGTCCGTTGGCCAATGCCTGATGGTCGTGTCTACAAAAAACACCCTGAAGTTTGGATCGCCGTTTTGAAACCTGCATTAGGTTCAAATGCTGTGACATGTGAGGGAGAGTGACCATGAGTGAAAACACCCTCACACTTGCAGTGCCGGTATTTAACGAATCTGAGTCTTTGGAAGTCTTTCACCAACGTCTTGGAAAAGTTGCCGAGCAGCTCATTGATCAGTTCGCGTTAAATATCGAAATTCTTTACGTAGACGACGGCAGCTCTGACGGCAGTCCCATGATCATGAACCAGCTTCCAAGTGGCCGGTTCAGTGTGAAAACCGTTTGCTTTAGCCGCAACTTCGGCAAGGAAGCTGCGCTGGTGGCGGCAATAGAACGCTGTCAAAAAGGTGCGATTGTTTTTCTTGATAGTGATGGTCAACATCCACCTGAAATGTTGCCTGAGTTTGTTCGCCGCTGGAAAGAGGAAGGCAATGATGTTGTCTATGCGGTTCACAATAAACGGCAAGATCATCCGATCAAACAGAAGCTGGTTGGGATCTTTTATCGCTTGATAAATGCAGGGAGCAGGTTCGAGATTCCTGCAAATGCTGCTGACTACAAGCTGCTATCTCCTCGTGCTTTGGAAGCGTTGAAAGCTTGTCAGGAACGCATTCGTTTCTTTAAAGGCCTTTCTACTTGGATTGGCTTCAAGCAGAGTGCGATTGAGTATGAGCCAGAAGCGCGTATCTCAGGCACCACCAAGTGGAACTTCTTGAAACTTCTTAGTTTGTCGTCCGAAGGTGTTATCTCGTTCTCAACGGTGCCTTTGCGGGCGACGATGTTCCTGGGTGTAGCGATTGCTATTCCATCGTCTCTTTACGGTTTCTGGATCGTGTTATCTTCGCTTCTTCTCGGCAATGACGTACCTGGTTACTCATCCCTTTTCACCGCAACGGTCTTCTTAGGCGGACTTCAGCTGATCTTACTGGGGGTTGTTGGTGAGTACGTTGGACATATGCTGCGTGAAATTAAGCAGCGTCCGATTTACATCGTCGCAGAAGAACATAGCCGAAGCGCCAAAACAACCGAGGTGGCAAATGCGCTTGGTGGCTGATGATTACGCCTACACTTCGGAAATCAGCAAAAGCATTCTGTGGTTGCTGGAGAACGACAAGATTCAAGGCACCTCGTGCATGGTGGTCACAGATGCATGGCCACAGGACGTGACAGCCTTAAAGGCGCTGAGTGAGCAGAGGCCCGATATCCAGATCGGGCTTCATATCACGTTGACAGGGGACTGGCTTAAGCCATCATCCTCAGCTTTAGAATGGGCTGCGTTCCCAACAATGCCGCAGCTCTTGCTCAAATCGCACTTACGCAAGTTGAATACCTGTCAAATCGAGAAAGAGATTGCATCGCAGATTGAGAATTTTCAACGCGATTTCGGCCGTCTTCCCGATTTTGTAGATGGTCATGAGCATGTACATCTGTTCCCCCAAATCCGAAATGCATGCGTCAAGGCATTGCATGCTGCTGGGTTTAAAGGTTGGGTGCGTCAGTGCGGGGGGCCGTTAAAGGGTGTTCTGAAGCGGCCTCATCGTTTTAAGTCATTGTTCCTGAACTACCTAAGCTGGTTGTTTAAGAAACAAGCTGATCGTTATGACATTCGCTATAACAGGGATTTTGCAGGCATCTACGATTTTTCGATGAAAAGTGATTTTAGCGGCTTGCTGGAAACATGGCAGCAGACTGCGTCTCAGGATAGTGTTTGCATGTGCCACCCAGGGGTCGCGCATTCTATCTCAAATACTCCAGATCCAATTGCTCAATCACGAGAACGCGAAATGCGCATCCTGTCTGAAGCAACGCGATAACAATTGCTACGAAGGGGCGAGGTACAGCTTGCGACCCAAATCCTCACACCAACGCATTGAGCATTAGCCCCTGTTCAGGGTATTCAGGTGGTGTTGGCATCACTTTGGGTGATTCAGTGTGGTGAGAGGGTTGGGTGTGGTTTTATTTCGTCGGGCTTCAGAGTTTTCGTTAAGTCAGCTGCATCAGGTTATGGTTCTGGCGTTCTCCGATTATGTCATCCAGATGGATATGCCGCTCGCCGATTTTGAGCGGATGATTATGGCTCGAGGCTTTGACGCGGAGTTGTCCTGGGTGGCCACCGACAATGAGCAGTTGGTTGGCTTCTGGTTCATTGGCAAGCAAGGCGCTTATCCTGGCACCATCTACGCAGTCTCAACCGGAACTGTGCCACAGGCTCGAGGCAAGGGGATTGCGAGCAAGCTCTTTGCCAAAGTGGAAGAACACGCAGCTCGCCAAGGCTATCATCATGTCCAGCTGGAGGTGATCACCAGCAACACGGCAGCCGTAAAGGCCTACGAAAAGCTCGGCTTCCAAACGCAGCGCAACTTTCAGTGCTTCAGCCTGCACAAAGCAGCATTTGCTGAACGAGGCTTTGAGCGCACACCAGTATCTGCTGACTGGGCTGAGATCGAAACGAAAGCTGCTGAACTGTGGGAATGTGCACCCAGTTGGCAGAACACTGCGTTCGCAATCCGGGCATTGGCTGAGGGTGTTGCCACCTACAAGATTGAGCAGGATGGTCAGCTTGCGGCCTACATCGCGTTTACCCGGAAAACGGGCGCAGTCATGCAAATCGTTGTGGCTTCGGAATATCGCCGTCAGGGCCATGCCTCTGCGTTGCTCAAAGCTGCGTTTGACAGTGTGAACAAAGACGCGCTCACGTTCATTAATGTGGATGAAAGGGATGAGACCATCATGCAGGCCCTGTCAAAACTGGGGGCAACAAAAACACTGCAGCAATATGAGATGCATAGAGCATTGCAAACAAACACAGCTCATGGTCAAGAGAGCATGCTGACCACCCCCTAACTGGCAATTCTCATGACACAACTGCGCCGCTCTCTCTGGTTCTATCTCAGCTCGTTCATCGTGATCTATACGATGGTGCAGGTGGCTGTGACCGTACTGGTCTATCACTATGGCATCAAAGAAGCGGGCAATCTGTTCATTGAGCTCGGTTTGCCTGTGGTTTTGGTTAGCCTGATCTTTGTGCGCCGCGAACATAAGGCACCAACCGGTTCTGTGTACTGGGGCCTGTTTGTCGGCTCTCTCTCCGTCAGCATTCCCATTTCCATGATGGTGCGCAGCTATCTGCTGTCCGGCAGTGATTATGCTGGTGCGCTCAGCCCGGTCCCGTCCTTTGCGGGAGATGAGATGGGGCTCTTCTTCATCATTGATCTGGTGGTCCGCGCACTTGCGTTTGGCATCGGCTACGGGTTCTTCGCCCGACTGCTGTGTGATGCACAAAACCGCTCGAAAGAGCCGAAGTAACTCTCCTGAACCACACAAATCCTGAAAATCAGTGGCTGGCGGAACCATCCTCCGGCCTGCTTTGCTGTCTGCATCCACTGCGTGTTTCCGAAAAAGAACCCGCGGTCGTTGGAGGGCGAACAGGCCTGGGAAAAGCCTGAAGCTGCTTGGTGATCCTGACGCTAAGAGACGCTGCATTATGAGAATTTTTGCATAAATGTCATTTGCTTTGCACTTGCTAACACGAGTTAGCAGGTGTAGTTAGCAGGAGAGAAGAACAATCGCGAGTCGAAAGGGGAGGCCGCGTATGAAACAGACATGTTACGCTGGCATTGATGTCGGTTCTGCAAGTGCACGTGTAGGACTGTTCAATGAAAATGGAGAGCGGCTGGCCTTCGCAGTCTGGCCCATCAAGCAGTTCCATGGGCGTACCAATTTCGTAGAACAGTCCTCCGCAGACATCTGGCAGCAGATTTGCGCGGCTATGAAAGAAGCGATGGCCAAGGCAAACGTGTCCGCAGACGAGATCCGCTCGTTGGGCGTGGACGCCACCTGTTCGCTTGTGGCTGTCGCGCAGGGGGGCAAACCTGTCTCAGTCGCTGAAAATGGTGACACTGATCAGGATATCATCATGTGGATGGACCATCGGGCTGCCGAGGAAACGGCGCTGATCAACGCCACAGGTGATGAGGCACTCAAATATGTGGGCGGTGAAGTCTCCATTGAAATGGAACTGCCGAAAATCCTCTGGCTCAAAACTCATTATCCAGATCGTTACACCAACACAGTCCGCTTCTTTGATCTGGCCGACTATCTGGTCTGGAGAGCAACGGGGGCGGATGCCGCCAGCACCTGTACGTTGACCTGCAAATGGAACTATCTGGCACATGAAGGCCGCTTTGCGGAGGATATGCTGCAAGCCGTTGGCCTGCATGATCTGCCGGAAAAAGTACCGGAAAAGGTACTGGATCTGGGGCAAGCCGCAGGCGGTCTGTCAGAGCAAGCTGCAAAGGATCTCGGCCTCAATGCAGGAACACCGGTTGCTGCTGGCATCATTGATGCGCATGCAGGCGGTCTGGCGCTTATTGGGGCTGAACCGGACGGCGGTCTTGCCATCATCAGCGGCACTTCAAACTGCCACATGATCGTCAACGAGAAACCAGTCATGGTGCCGGGCGTCTGGGGGCCGTACTGGGGTGCCATGCTGCCGGGGTATTGGCTGGGCGAGGGCGGGCAGAGCGCAGCTGGCTCTCTGGTGGAATGGACCATCCGGCAATCTGACGCCTATGACGAGCTCAAAGCCGAAGCTGCCAAACAAGGCATGCACGAGATCGCACTCCTCAACAACTGGGTGCTGGATCTGGAGGCGCGGGAAGCAAACCCGACCCGCTGCCTTCATGTCCTCTCTGACCATCATGGCAACCGCTCGCCGCGTGCCAATCCGCATGCAAAGGGCGTTGTCTCCGGCCTGACGCTGGAAACAGGCCGGGATGCACTGGCCCGCCTTTATCTGGCAACACTGCAATCCATCGCTTATGGCACGCGCCATATCATCGAGGAAATGACGAAGGCCGGACACAGCATAACCAAGCTGTTCATGTGCGGCGGAGCCACTAAAAATCCGCTCTGGCTCAGAGAATATGCCAACATCACGGGACGTGAAATTCAGCTGGCGGAAGAAGACGATGCCGTCACGCTGGGCGCTGCCATTCTGGGTGCTGTTGCCTGCGGAGACTTCAAAGACATTCCATCAGCCAGCGCAAAGCTGGTGCGTGTTGGTGGTCTCATCAAGCCGGTGCGCAGCACCGCAGAGTTCCACACTGCCAAATATCAGGTCTACCTCAATCTTTACGACAACCATCAGCACCACAAGGCGCTCATGGAAAAAGCCATTTAATTATCAAAACAAGTTCAGGAGGACACCACGTGCTCAACCTGCCACAGGCCCCTGCGCCTATCTGTGTAGCGGACAAGGAAATCCTTGTTGTCACCAATGCCGACCTTCGTGAAAGTGCCAACGTCGCTTGTTGGCCAACCTTTGAGGATTATGCGCAGCGGTTGGAAAATGCGCTGACCGCACAAGGCTTCAAGATGAAGCGTGCCCATGAGTATGATGCAGCGCGCGGTCACGGTTTTATTTCTTCGCAAAAAGAAGGCTCGGAGCTGTTTGCGCGGATTGATCCGGAAGCCCCGCTCATCGTGTTGCTCACTGCATGGCAGTACTCACACCACATCGCTCCATCGCTTGCCAAGCACAAAGGGCCAATCCTGCTGCTTGCCAACTTTGATGGCACATGGCCGGGTCTCGTCGGCATGCTCTGTATGGCAGGGTCTTTGACGAGCCTTGGCGTAGACTATTCCCGTCTGTGGTCCCAGTCGTTTGAGGACGAGTTCTTCAACTCAAGCCTCGCCTCATGGCTAAAGGACGGCAAACTCAATCATGACACCTCCTACCTGCAAGATGTCTCCGCCAACCATGCGGTTTTGCAAACCTCAGCTGGTCAGGCAGGGCAACAGGTTGGCGAGTACATCCTCAAGAACAAAGCCATCCTTGGTCTGTTCGATACCTTCTGCATGGGCATGATGAACGGCTACTTCCCGGTCAAAGCTCTCACAGATATCGGCATGCCGCTGGAAAGCCTCTCCCAGTCCGCCCTTCTGGTCGAAATGGAGAAAGTGCCTCAGTCTCTGCGTGAGGAATGCCTAAAGTTCTACGAGGACCGGGGCATGACCTTCCAGTTCGGCAGCGATGATGCAACTGAGCTGACCCGCGAGCAGGTGCTGGAACAATGCGCTATGATGATCGCCATGGCCCGCTTCACCACGAGCTTCGGCCTCTCTGCCGTTGGTGTGCAGTATCAGCAAGGCCTGAAAGACAGCTGCGCAGCCTCAGACTTCGCCGAGGGGGCAATCGGTTCAACAGTGCGCTTCCCGATCCCGGACGAAGACGGGTCCATCATCTGGGAAGGCAAACCAATCCCATGCATCAACGAAGTGGACATGGGCACCGCCATTCCGCAAACCATGATGTGGCGCCTGCTGGATGCCATGGGCCTGCCAGCGGAAACCACCCTGCATGATGTGCGCTGGGGCAGTGAGTATGAAGGCACCTTCTATTGGGACTTCGAAATCTCCGGCTCCGTTCCCTTTGAACATCTCAAAGGCGGCGTTGCAGGCGCAACAGGCTATCGCCAGCCAGCCATGTACTTCCCCAAAGGCGGTTCCAGTATTGCAGGCCAGTGTAAGGCAGGAGCATTCTTCTGGGCGCGGGCGCATTATGAGGGCACACAGGTCATTATGCACGTCGGCACAGGCCATGCGGTTGAATTGCCGGAAGACGAGTTCGAGCGTCGCCGCAAAGCCACCACCTATGAGTGGCCATTAATGAATTGCACGCTGGATGGTGTTGGACGTGACGATCTGATGGCAGGGCACCAGTCCAACCACATCACGGTGGCTTATGTGCCGGAAGACAAGCTGCGCGATGTGCTTCAGGCATTCGTGGCTCAGGCACTCACACAGGGCATTAATGTCAAAATCGCAGGCTCTGCGAAGGACATGCTCTGAGCCTTTGAAAATGAGTTTGAGCATCGCGTGGTGCTCAAACTCACGCAAATGCCGCGGGATATCCACGGACACCAGCCCGCACCTGCCATATTCTACTTGGCAATTTGAGGAAGGCTGACTACCACTCGACATTCAAGCGTATTTGTGAGGCATGCTGAATGCACTTCGCAAAAGGATATACGCCGGAGCAATGGGTTAGAGCGTACTCTGCGACCGCAAGCAAGCGAGGAGGGGCTCTGAAGAAATCAGGGCGAGAAACGACGCAATGGCCAAAAAGCCGGATGAAATTGCAAAGGCGCTCGGCGTCTCCATCACCACAGTGCGACTGGTGCTGGGCGGCAAGGCAGAAAAGTACCGCATCAGCAAAGCCACCCAGGCCCGCATTCGTGAATATGTGGAAGAACATGGCGTTAAGTTCGACCTGACCGCCCGCAGCCTCAAGCTCAAACGCACCAACACCTTTGGCCTGATCATCCCGCGCCTTGCCAACCCATTCTTCGCCAAACTCTCTGAAGAGCTGGAACACCGGTGCCGCGAAACCGGCTATCAGCTCATCATCAGTTGCTCCAACTCAGATGAGGAGACGGAGAAGGAGCTGGCAAACGGTCTTGTTCAGCGCAATGTGGATGGCCTGTTTGTGGTCTCGTCCACCTCCGGCAGCCAGCAGCATCTGGGCAACACCATCACCAAACCTATGGTGTTTCTGGATCGTGATTACGGCAACACCGATGCCCCCGTTATCACCTCAAGCAACTTCGAGGGTGCAAAAGATCTGACTGCAGCCATTGCAAAGGCCGCGGGGAATGAACCGGTCTACTTCCTGATCGGCGGCAGCAATCAACCCACCATCATCGAGCGTGCACGTGGATATCTGGATGTTATGCCAGAAAACGCAGGCGATGACTGGACACTCCAGTCGGCCCGCAACCGCACGCAGGATGGCGAGCAGATGATGCAGACCCTTTGGGACAAGCTCGGCACTGCCCCACAAAACCTGATGGCATCCTCTTTGCCGGTTCTGGAGGGAGCTTTAGCAGTCCTGCGCGAGAGGCTCGGGCACATCCCGGCCCAGCTACGCCTTGCCACCTTTGATGACGACAAGATGCTGTCCTTCCTGCCTAATGAGATCTGGTCAATCAAGCAGCAGGAACCTGAATGGGCCGAAGCCGCATTGCAGGCCATGACCCAGACCATGAGCAGCGAGCAGCCACACAGCAAAACCATTGCGACCCGCCTGATCCACCGGCCCAAAGATCAGTAATCTGTCACTATTTGTGGCGGAAATACGGCAGAGAATTATACCTCTGAAAACCATAGAACCGGAAGAAGGTGCTCATTCCGCTGCGTAACCGTTATATTCCTTAGGTATGTAGTGCAGGCAAATGCGCTAGTCTGTCTGCGGCTATGGTACTCTTTGGAGACGAACTCGGGCTTATCCCTGAAATGCACACCGGATTTCGACAGATGGATACGCGCGAAAACAAATAGTTAGAGCATTGCCGGATGCCCTGACCAGCTGGGAGCATGTAGATGGATACTATTGGGCCAATCCAAAATCGCATAAGTCGTTTCTTTATTGATGTCGATGACCGAAATTGGGCGTCTGTCGAAGCTGCGATGACTGGCCTTGTTCATCTGGACTATTCCTCCTTCGGGGCAGGGGAACCCGTTGACCTGACGCCGGAAGCGATCACAACCGCATGGAAAGAGCTGCTGCCCGGTTTTGATCAGACCCATCACCAGATCGGCAATGCACTTGTTGAATCCAAAGAGCAAAAAGCCACAGTCAAAGTCCATGCCACTGCCACCCACTTTATTGATGGAGCAGAAGGCGGCGACATATGGGTGGTCTATGGCACCTACCACATCGCATTGGTGCATGAGGGCGGGGCTTGGAAAATCAGCAGCATCCAGTTCAACTTCAAGTTCCAGGATGGCAATATGGATCTGCCGGTGATCGCGCAGGCCCGTGCCAATGAAAAAGCCGAGTAACCAGCAATAGCATTTTTAGTCTGGGCGAATGCCCGCAGGCCGCATATAACAGCAGGTGCGATACTGCCGTAACTGGCGTGATAGGACCTGCTTATGCTGCTGAACTTGCTTTCCAAATGCACCTTAGGGGCTGCTCTCCTCATCGCGCTGGGCGCAGCCACAGCACAGGCTCAGGACAAATCCAGTAAGTCCGAAAAGTTCTTTCCCGGCATCATTGGAGAGGACAATCGCGAAATCATCGACAGCTGGGATAAACCTTGGAACGCCATTGGCCGGGTGAATGTCGCCGGGTTCCGTTCCCGCTCCATGTGCTCCGGTACGCTGATCTCGGATCGAATGGTCATCACAGCAGCTCATTGCCTTTACAACGTCCGCACCGGCAAAGCGCACGTTCCCTCCAAAATCAACTTCGTGGCCGGGGTGCGCCGGGATAAGTTCATCGCACACACCACAGCTGCCTGCACCTACTTGCTGGGTGACTACACCTTCACCACCCGCCCGACGTTGAAGCATGCCGCAACCGATGTTGGCGTAGTCATACTCTCAAAACCGCTGGACGTGCCGCCGATGTCGGTGATCAGTAAATCGCCGGAAGTCACCCAAAACCTCGACCTCACCAGCGCCGGATATGCGCGGGATCGTCCGTTTTTGCTAGCTGCCGATAAAAACTGCAAACTGCTGAAAGACCGAGGCAACCTCTGGCTCACGAGCTGCGACACCAACTACGGCGGCTCCGGCGGTCCGGTGATGGTGGACGAAGGCGGAGAACTCAAACTCACCGCCATCATGGTCGCCTCCGCCCAAAACAAATTCTCCATCGCAGTGCCAAAGAATGTCTGGTCCCACCTGCTTGAGAAATCCACCTGCGAGGGAAGCTAAGCAGCAACCCGCTCCGCCAGATACTGCTCCCGCACATCAATGATACAGCGTTGTCTCGACGACTGACTTACCTCGTGTGGAGCGAACTCGGATTCCACACCGTCGAGAAAATCCACCGTTTGCCTTAGCAACTCAAGCTTCTCGCCTGAGAAGTGGTGAGGTTCAGTCTCCGTCATGGTCTCAACGTACCGCACACCAGCCTGTTTCTGGAAGATTGTATCCGGTTGGCCATCACGGGTGCAGATGCCATAGGTGCCGTTGAGAAAGTGCCCCCATGTGCGCTCCTCCAGATCCCCGTCAAACGCACTCAGCACCTCAGGGTAGGACGCATGCAAGCGAGTTCCCAGCTCTCCGGAAAGAAAAGTCTCCTTGGCATTACGAAAACGGGAGAGGAAGAATGCTTTGGCGGCCTGTTCCTGTGTCAGGCCAAAACACTGTAAATCCTCAAACCAGCGCCGATGGCTCTTCAGGTGGAAACGATAAAGCTCCCGTTCCTGATGCTGACCGAGGAATGAAACACACAGCGAGCTGTTGGTGAACAGATAAGAGGCCGCTGGCATCACCCGCCGCTCCAGCAGGCTCTGCCAGTCTGCGGAGGAAAGGCCAAGCAGATCCAGAAATACCTGTTCCTCATAAAACTCTGAATAAAGATAGTTGAGCAGCATAATCATACCTCGCAGCAAAAAACGAACTGTGACGATGAATAACCTGAAATATTAGAAGGATGCTTCCATGCTGGTCGAACTAAAGCGTATTCCCGAAAAAGTTCAGCGAAGGGCTGGCATTGCTTCATTACATTCTGTAAGACCCAATCCGACAAAAGTTTCAGCAGATTTTGCGCGTGTCAGGTGTTCCTTGCTGCGGACGGCCATAAGCCGGAAAGAACATCTTAGAACTTTGCGCCAGATGGATACCCTCAAATCTGCACTATTTGAATACGCAGGAGTTTGCCTGCAAAAGGAGGCTCTATGAGCACAGCAGGCACGGAAGCCTATAAGGCACGCCGCACATTCGCGATCATCTCTCACCCGGATGCCGGTAAAACCACACTGACCGAGAAGCTGCTTCTGGGCGGTGGTGCGATCCGTGCTGCGGGACAGGTGCGTGCGCGTGGTGAGCGCCGCCGCGCCCGCTCTGACTGGATGAAGATTGAACAGGAACGCGGTATCTCCGTATCATCCTCCGTGATGACGTTTGAGCGCGATGGCATCCTCTTCAACCTGCTCGATACACCGGGCCACGAAGACTTTTCTGAAGACACCTATCGTACACTAACCGCTGTTGACGCAGCCATCATGGTGATTGACGCTGCAAAGGGTATTGAAACCCAGACCCGCAAACTGTTTGAAGTTTGCCGCCTGCGCGATATTCCAATCATCACTTTCGTCAACAAAATCGACCGTGAAGGTCGTCACCCAATGGAAGTCATTGACGAGATTCAAGAGGCACTGGCCCTTGATGTAACGCCAATGAGCTGGCCTGTTGGTATGGGCTCTGACTTCTTTGGTGTTTACGATCATATCGGCAACCGCTTCTTCACCTCCACTGAGGGCCGTGGTGGTGCTCTGGATACCATCAAAGATGTTAAAGGTCTGGAAGACCCTGAGTTGGTTGGTGAACTGTTCGACAACATCCGCGAAGAACTGGAAGAAAACGTGGAACTGGGCGGCGCAGGTTACCCTGAGTTCGATCACGAAAGCTTCCTGGAAGGGCATCTGACCCCAGTCTTCTTCGGTTCTGCTCTGCGCGATTACGGTATCGACCAGATCCTCGATTTCATCGCCGCGTATGCACCGCCTCCACATTCTCAGCCAGCAACGGGTGGCCGCACCATCAAGCCGGAAGAGAAAAAGGTAACAGGCTTCGTGTTTAAGGTTCAGGCCAATATGGACCCCAAACACCGTGACCGCATCGCGTTCGTACGCCTGTGCTCCGGTACATTCAAACGCGGCATGAAGCTTAAACATGTGCGTGCTGGCAAGCCAATCACCGTGTCCGCCCCAATCTTCTTCTTTGCAGAAGAGCGTGAGATCGCAGAAAAAGCCTATCCGGGCGACGTGATCGGCGTGCCAAACCATGGCCAGCTGCGTGTGGGAGATACCCTGTCAGAAGGCGAAGAAATCCACGTCACCGGCCTGCCAGCCTTCGCGCCTGAAATTCTGCGCCGTGTACGCCTGACAGACACCATGCGCGTTAAACAGATGCGCCGTGGCTTGGAAGATCTGGCAGAAGAAGGTCTGGTACAGATCTTCAAACCAGCCATTGGCACCAACTGGATTGTCGGTGTTGTGGGTGTGCTTCAGCTGGACGTTGTGGTGGATCGCCTCAAAGCGGAATACCAGACAGAAATCGGCTTCGAGACCGCCATGTACAACACAGCGCGCTGGATCGAGTGTGAAGACAAGCTCAAGCTTGATAAGTTCCTTGAGACCAACCGCGCCCATGTGGCACTGGACCGGGACGACAAGCCTGTTTACCTCTTCAAAAACGCTTGGGAAGTAAGCTATATCGGTGAAAAGAACTCTGATATCGGCTTCCGCGAAACCCGCGAAATCGTGCATACGTCTTAAGCTTATCTCCGAAAAGCGGTTTGGACTAGAATACGCCTAGAAACAAAGCCTTGGGCTCGGCGCGTGACTTGAGTGAACGCGACAGGCTCCAGGGCAGCAAGGATAAGAATAAGATGAAAGATCCAGCTCTCGATACATTGCTGCTGCCATTTGAAGACGGTCTGCTCAATTTCTTCGAAGAAGGTGCCGCCGATCAAAAGGCACTCTTCCTGCGTGCCCGCATGGGCTTTGCCATGAATGGCATCGCCAAAGACCGCCTGATCTGCCAGCAGACCTTCGCACCAGACAGAGACAATCTGGAACGCGCTGGCTTCACAGTTGCACCGGAAGTTGACGGCCAGTACCCGCTCGTCATGCTGCTGCCACCGCGCCAGCGTGATGAAGCCCGCGCCCTCATGGCAAAGGCTGTAAAGTCCGCAGTAGAGGGCGGCCTTGTTGTCGTCAGCGCCTCCAACACAGAAGGCGCCAAGACTGCTGAAAGCGATCTCACCAAACTGGCAGGCAATACCGGCAAAGTCTCCAAGAACAAATGCCGTGTGTTCTGGGCAGAAATTACATCAGAAAACGTGAACCACGAGCTGGTGGAAGAATGGTCTAAGCTGGATGCACCGCGCGAAATCATGGAGGGCGAGTTTGTCAGCCGTCCAGGCGTGTTCGCATGGGACCATCTGGACAAAGCCTCTCAGCTTCTTGTCGCAACACTGCCAGAAAAACTGGCGGGCCGCGGCGCTGATCTGGGCTGTGGTTTTGGCTACCTGACCCGTGAAGTTGCCAAACGCGAAAAGGTCAAAGCTATTGATCTTTATGAGGCTGAAAAGCGCGCGCTGGACTTGGCTGAGCAGAACCTGAAGGGTAAGACCGGAGAGGTCGCGCTGGACTTCATCTGGCAGGATGCCACCAAAAAGCTGGCACGCACCTACGACTTCATCTTCACCAACCCGCCATTCCATGCAGGTGGCAAGCAGGACAGAGCGGATATCGGGCAGGAATTTATCAAGTCCGCCGCCCGTGGCTTGCGTCCATCCGGTCATCTCTGGCTGGTCGCCAACCGACACCTGCCATATGAAGCAACGCTGGATAAGGTGTTCGCCTCCTACGAGATCATGGCAGACCAGAACGGCTACAAAGTTATCCGCGCCATCAAGGCGAATAAGTAAGTAAAGCGCGCGTACGCCCGAAAAGTGGGTGCCGGTTTTCGAATAAGCGTACGCGTTAAACATGTACGCCCGAAAAGTGGGTACCGGTTTTCGGATAAGCGTACGCGGCAACAGAACCGAAGGTTCGAAAAATGAGACTTGTAAAGCTATTGGCAAATCTGGGATATGGCAGCCGCAAAGAGATGCAGGCCGCCATCCGCAATGGTTGGGTCACTGATAAGGATGGCAACCCAATTAAAGCCGATAGCAAGCTGTCTCATGAAGATATCCTGTTTGATGACGAGCCGCTGGACCCGCCAGAGGGCTCCGTCATCCTGCTCAACAAACCGCTGGGTTATACCTGTTCCATGAAGGATCGCGGACGTCTGGTGTTTGATTTGCTACCAGACCGCTACCGCGTCCGCAAACCAGCTCTGTCCTTTGTGGGCAGACTGGACAAGGACACCACAGGCCTGTTGCTGTTCACTGATGACGGCAAACTCTTGCACCAGATCATCTCACCCAAGGCAGATGCCGCAAAGATCTATGAGGTTGAACTCGACCGCCCGATGACAGGCGGGGAAGCGGATCAGTTTGCATCCGGTGAAATGATGCTGGAGAACGAGACCAAGCCGCTCAAACCAGCAGAACTGGAAGTCCTGAGCGAGACAACAGCCCGCCTCACACTCCACGAAGGCCGCTACCACCAGGTCCGCCGCATGTTCGCCGCCACCGGCAACCACGTAAACAAACTCCACCGCGCCCAACTCGGCAATCTCACCCTTGACGGCGTGGAAGAGGGGAGCTGGAAACTGCTCTCACAAGACGACATCGACAAGATCTTTGGTTAAACGCAGATCTGTGTAAGTATCAAATTACATTAGTTACTCATGGTTCTGTTGAAAGCTAAAAAGACTAAAAACAGCCAATGAAATGCTCCCTCCAGTAACTGCGTGAACCACGTAAATAACTATATAATTAAATATGGTGGGATCATCCAATATATGTTTATTGAGTGGGTAGTAACCGCCATAATAAAATGGAAATAGAAATCCAATAATAGAAGCAATAGCGGCTGTTATTATTGATTTATTGTTAAAGTCATAAATTTTGCGAAAGTTACACTTTGCGGAAACTATTGGAATAGCTACGGTCATAAAGAAAAACCACAAGGCAAAAAATATAAAAGCATATTGTTCAATAAACGGCATTGGATCAGGTGAGATGACTAAAAGGTATTGGGCAACCACGTAGGCGCAAGGTGGTATGAAAATGATACCTATGATACTCGCATATTGTAACCTTGTTTCCCACTTATTCATTTCTTGCTTTGCTTCCATGTACCAATATCAAAGCTGATCATTGCAGCCCACTAACACTGCCCTTCAGCATCCTTTTGTATCTGTGACGGGTGTCAATCCAACTGCCCCCAAAGGGTGCATTTACGCATAATGATTATCAGCAGCAGCACCAATAAACAATCTTGAGTTGTGCCGAAATCCTCGACTAAAGCGAGGTCGTTTCACCGCCCAGCCTTCTCCCGCACCATGTCCAGATGCGCCTGGATCTTTTCCTCATACGCCCATGTGGAGAGCAGGTTGCCGAGCAGTTTTTGGTTGGGTGCGCGCAGGCAGACCATGTAAAGCTGGGTGTCCAGCGCCGCCATCCACACCAGCGGAACCCACAGTGACCAGCAGGCCACCTCAGCCAGCACATATCCGCCGGACTGCACAATGACCCAGTTTGTTACCCAGTAAATCCCGATGGCATAGAAGATCGTCAGCGCGCTCATCAAAACACCCGCAAGCAGCCCCCAATAAAGCCCCTTGCGTGCGCACAGCAGCAAAGACAGGTAGACGCCCCACATCCTGAACACGGTCAGGAGGCGATAGAAAAACAAGCGCCTGAATATCCAGCCGAAGACCATGAACCGCTCGCAAACAGCCAACACCGCCAAACCCTAAGGCGGCGCCCCTTAACTCCGCGATAAACCGCAGGCGCAGTTTGACGGCAACCCGCTTACCAATCACAGGGGCTTAAGAAAGAGGCCGTACCGGAATGCAGATCACCGCGGGCTGTGGCCCCGTCTCACCGGTCATGGAAGGATACAGCTGGAAGCAGGGGATGTTCTCCGGCTCGTACCCACTCAAAGGCAACCACGTGCCATACATATATTCCCACGCCGCCTGTGACTGATCATGGGTGATCACAAAGTGCCCGCAGGCATAGCGCCCGCCGCCAACCACCATCTTGCCCACTTCGCCCTCAACATCCGCTGGCCCGCGCAGGGTCAGGCAGGAGCTGAAACGCATCTGCTCCACATCGGTCACCTGCGGATCATCGTGGAACAGGCACATCATCTCCGCCCCATGCATCAGCCCGCGCGGTCCGGCCCACGCCATCAGCGCGCCAAACGCCTCGCCAAAAATCTCGGGCCGTTCCTGAAAGTTGCCCGTCCGGCGCACATAAGCCACCGTGCGCGGCTCCAGTTTGCACACCTCCACCTTGTCCGCAACCAGCCCGCTTGCAGGCCGTTCCAGCACCATGGTCTCACCAGCAAACGCCTCAACGGACGCAGTCGCATCCCGCCGCCACTGGCTGGCGGACATGCCAAACCGTGCCTGAAACGAGCGCGCAAAGGTGGAGGGTGAGGCAAAGCCCATATCCAGCGCCGCATCGGTAATGGAGATGCTGGCATTCTGCTTCAGCCGCCGCGCGGCCTTTTCAACCCGCACCCGGCTGGTGAACTGATTGACCGTTTCTCCGGTCATGGCCTTGAAGATACGGTGAAAGTGATAGGGAGAAAAACACGCCGCATCGGCAATCTGGGCAAGGGAGAGATCCTCGCAGATGTTCTGCTCAATATAATCCATCGCCCGGTTAATCCGCTGCGTATAGATGTTCTTCTGCAAAGCTTCATGCCGCATTATCTGCCTCCCATACTCGGCAGAAGCTTACAACATCCCGCGCAAAAGAGGAGCCGGAATTTAGGGAGGGGAAGGGGCAAAACATCAAGGGCACAGCTCTGTTAAAACGAAACACCGCCCAAGCTTAAGCGGTCATCGTGCGCCATTCTTTGCAATTCTTGCTATGTTTGCATCCCACATGCCACAGCCTGAAAAGGCGCTGGCCTGCGAAGGGATGACAGCTCCGCAGACCAGCAGGGCACCCTTGGCGGCAATGCGGGGTGTATGCGCGTTCCGCCTCCGGCACCACAGCGGCTGGCACACGAGGCGCCAAACGCTCAAGCACAGTCGGTCTGCACAGGCGCATCGCGGCAAAACACCCGCCACGGGCACCTATGCGGCCATCAAAAAAGCCGATTGCCTGAGATGATCAGGAACCGGCTTTGTCTGGAAACAGCACTGTTTTGGTTATGGGCTGCGGCTGGTCGACCTGCTCCAGGCCGTATTCCCGAAACCTGCTTTTGGGCATGGGAGAGGAATACGCATCAATAATCTGTCCGCAGCTTTTTTGAAGAGCTTCCAAGCGGTCGCGGAAGGCATAATGCAAAGTGAACAAAGCATCCCGTTCACTGCTGTCCTGCATCCTCTCGCTCAGCAACAGCTGCTGCATATAAGCAAGGTTCTGCAAATCAGATGCAGCGACGAGCACTTCGTCTATTTCATTTTGGAAAGTATTTGTGGTGCCACAGGCACATGCGGAACTGGTCATTTCAATGCCCCTTGTATTTGGCAGTTGAAGGACCGCGCGGCAGTCAAGTTTGTGATGACCCACTGGCGAGCGGGAGGTTCACAACCTGATACAAGGCAGGCAGGTTTATTCCTTCCCGAAGGAAGTGTTGTATTCACCGTCCTCCCGCTCATAGCAAAGGGTTTGCGCCCCTTCAGAAAAAAGGCACAAAAAATCCGCCAGTTACGGGAGCGGTAGCCGCTTGTATTGAGGTTGTGAAGCCTCACACATGAATGTGGAATGAAACACCGCCCATGTCAAATCGGTAATTTGGACAAGGGGTGTGGATTGGTGGAAATGGAGGAAGTATTTCAACCGGAGATTGGGGAGACAGATTGCTATCTGTCATCAGATATCGACCCCCACCATCCGTCATCCCGCACTCAATGCGGGACCCAGAGCCACCCCACCACAACTCACCATCTCAGTACTGGATACCGGATCTCCACTCCGCTCCGTCCGGCATGACGGCGAAGAGAGGCACTAGCACAAGCCTCCCCCCACCGGTGTCTTCCCGGTCTCCGAGCTGGGATCCATGTAAGTTGGTCAAGCTGATTGCATTTCCGATCCGATACCTTGCATGCCAAAGTGCCCTATTGCGATTACACTTTATGATGGTAATTTTTATCAATATATTTATTTAATTGTATCTTTGGAGCGTAGTGTGACGAAGTATCTTCTTGTCATTGATGAGAGTGGAGAAGCCGGCATCGCAAGGTTTCGTTCAGCGGACGGGGCAGGCCATGGAGCATCTCCATACATGTCATTAGGGGCAGCTCTGATTCCTTGCTCGCGTATCGATAAATTCCGAGAAGAGTTAGAGCGCATCAAGGCTGCGCTAAAAGTCAAAGACCTGCATTGTCGTGACTTAAATCACCCAAAGAAGGTCTATCTTGCGCGACAAATCTCTCAGCTAGTTATCCAATGCTTCGGCGTTCTATCATACAAGCCTACATTAAAGAGTTATGCGGAGAGCATCGAAACAAATGCTCACATGTTCTATAATAAATGCTGCAAGTACTTGTTGGAACGAGTTGGTGAAGCACTCATAGAGCATGGTATTTCGAGTGAAAATGTTCAGATTATCTTTGAAGAAGGTAACTTTGAATATGAAAAGCTAAAGAACTTTGTTCGAGCATGTCAAAGAAAGCCACTTCATGAAAACGCTAAATTTTTGAAGGCTATCGATCCAGATCAGATAAGTGCAGTGGCTAAAGAAGACGAGAGTTTATTGCAGATTGCTGATTTAGTGGCTCATGCACTGTTTTCGACCGTAAATAAATCGAGGCAGAATTTCAAAATCCCTGAGAGCCGATACCTGTATGAGTTAAGGCATCGGTTCTATGCAGATGAAGATGGTTTGATAATGAATAAAGGCATCAAGCTAATTCACAAAATTGCGGACCTAGGCCTCGATCCTGATATCGCTGAGTTTTACCAAACACTCAATAGTAAGAAATAGATCGATTTTTCAACTGTCTCAGCATATGCCGCCCTAGATCCCGGCTCGGAGGCCGGGAAGACGTCTGTGGGGAGATGGCGTTGCTGCGGAGATAGCTGGCAACGTCATGAAGTGGTGGCGAGGTGATGGGGCAATGGCAGTTCCCCCATGCCGTCATCCCGCACAAGCGCAGCGCGATGCGGGACCCAGAGCGGCGAGGTCAAGTCTCTCGGTACCTTCTCCTTGAAATGACCCGCCAGATTGGAAGCGGCTTTGTGTTGTTTCCAAACCAGCCTCAGCACATGCCGCCCTAGGTCCCGGCTCGAGGGCCGGGATGACGTCGGTGGGGAGGTGGGGTTGCTGCGGAGATAGCTGGCAACGTCATGATGTGGTGGCGAGGTGATGGGGCAATGGCAGTTCCCCCATGCCGTCATCCCGCACAAGCGCAGCGCGATGCGGGACCCAGAGGGGTGAGGTAGAGCCTCTCGGTATCTTCGCCTTGAAATGACGCATCAGATTGAAAGCGACTTTGTGTTGTTTCCAAACCAGCCTCAGCACATGCCGCCCTAGGTCCCGGCTCGGGGGCCGGGAAGACGTCGGTAGGGAGGTGAGGTGATGGAGTGATGGCAGCTCCCTCATGCCGTCATCCCGTACAAGCGCAGCGCGATGCGGGACCCAGAGCGGCGAGGTCAAGCCTCTCGGTATCTTCGCCTTGAAATGACGCATCAGATTGGAAGCGGCCTTGTGTAGTTGCCAAACCATCCTCAGCACATGCCGCCCTAGATCCCGGCTCGGGGTGTACATACCGGAGACATAGGTGACAGGTGTTCGGAGAGATGGTTGACACATT
>NZ_LMCI01000040.1:103276-104317 GCF_001623145.1 Pseudovibrio sp. W64
AGGCACAAAAAATCCGCTAGTTGACGGGAGCGGTAGCCGCTTTTCAGAGGTTTCTACGCCTCACATATGAATGTGGAATGGAACGCCCCCACTGTCAACGAAAAGTTGCAGAAGAAGGCAGAGGTGTTGCCGTGGGGATACGCTGATGAGACCAATCCCTCCTTTGTCATCCCGGCCCCCGATGTACATACCGGAGACATAGGTGACAGGTGTTCGGAGAGATGGTTGACACATTAACATGGCATTCAGGGAGGGACCGGGATGCCTTGGCAAGAGTGTTCAACAATGAAACTTCGAGAAGAGTTTGTCCGACTTGCAGATCAGGACAATGCTAATCGGCGTGCCTTGTGTCGCCGGTTCGGTATCAGCCCACAAACAGGCTATAAATGGCTGAGGCGGTGGCGTGCGGGAGAAGGCTTGAATGATCTCTCCCGCCGGCCCAGAACATCTCCTGGACGTTCACCACAGGAGGTGGAGCAGAGGATTTTATCAGTACGTGACACTTACCCGGCTTGGGGTGCTCGAAAGATCCGCGCTTACCTGCAGCATAAAGGCATTACAGTTCCAGCAAGCTCCACGGTGCACGCCATTCTACAGCGCCATGACCGTATTGAACCGAAATCAATCCCAGCGTCCTCGGATTGGCAGCGATTTGAAGCTCCTCTTCCTAATCAACTCTGGCAAATGGATTTTAAAGGTTGGATCAGGCTGGAAGACAACACTCGTTGCCATCCTCTCACGGTTGTCGACGACCACTCCCGGTTTGCGACCTGCCTTAAGGCTTGCCCAGACCAACGCACCAATACAGTTAAAACGGCTTTAGAAGAGAGCTTTAAGCTCTACGGCTTGCCGAGAGCCTTTCTGGTTGACAACGGTTCTCCATGGGGGACTGCTCTTACCGATCAGCGTTGGACACCATTGCGGATCTGGTTGGCTCATCTTGGTGTCCGCCTGATCCATACCAGACCTTTCCATCCTCAAACCAAGGGCAAGAATGAGCGGTTTAACCGAACCCTGAAAGAGGAGGTTCTGGCATACAGA
>NZ_LMCI01000040.1:104327-104953 GCF_001623145.1 Pseudovibrio sp. W64
GCCAGACCTTTCCATCCTCAAACCAAAGGCAAGAATGAGCGGTTTAACCGAACCCTGAAAGAGGAGGTTCTGGCATACAGAACATTTCGCAGTCACCACACTATGCAATCGGCCTTTGATCAATGGAGGCGGATTTATAATTTCCATCGCCCGCATGAAGCACTTGGATTAGCGCCACCTATCAGCCGCTATACAATCTCACAGCATATCTTTCCCAAACACCTTCCAGATATCAGCTATCCCAAAGGAACAATGGTCCGAAAGGTACCCAGAACAAGAGCGGAAATCAGCTTTAACGGAAGGCTCTGGTATGTCCCTAAATGCTTCCGCGGCTACACTCTCGCCATACGTCCCTCAGACAAACCTGAGATCTTCAACGTATGTTTTGCAGCAAACACAGTCGCAAAAATCGACTTAACATCATAACATGACCGTCACCCATGTCCCCGAACAAACGTCAACCATCTCTCCGGGACAAACACTTTGAGCCGGGATCCATAACCCATTGCCTTGCTTTTTCACCAACGCGTTTGGCCAATCTCTAATACTGGGGGTATGGGTCCCGGGTCTTCGTGTACATACCGGAGACATAGGTGACAGGTGTTCGGAGAGATGGTTGACACATT
>NZ_LMCI01000040.1:104963-133107 GCF_001623145.1 Pseudovibrio sp. W64
AACCGTCACCCATGTCCCCGAACAAACGTCAACCATCTCTCCGGGACAAACATCTCGCCCGGGATCCATATCCGCTTGCCTTGCTTTCTCATGAAGACCTTCAACCCACCTCTCATACTGGGAGTATGGGTCCCGGGTCTACGCTGCGCTTCACCCGGGATGACATCAAAGCATGAGCAACAGTCTCCCCGGACGGATGGCGTATAAACAGAAGGTTCGTTTTTGACGCTGATTGTCACGCAAGAGCTACCGCAAGTTTTCGCGGATATTCTTTGCGACCTCCATAGCAACCAGCTTGTTTGGTAACGATAGAAAATATGCATCAGCACCAAAAACAGTAATCTGAATCTTGTCTCTAGATACTCTTTTAATACGGGTACTATGTCCCGCTACATTTGCAGAATGATGGTAGCCAATCTCAATGAGTGCATTCCGCCGATCTACTCTTAGTGGATGGTCATGCCACTTCGGAGCAATCCGTTCACCATCAGGTAACTCATAGAAAAAACACTCTTTAGCATCTGAGTCAGGAACATAGTTTATTGTCCCCTCTGCCAAATTAAGCACTCTCTTAGCACATGGTGCAATGCCGCGTTTCTTCATAAGTATCAATAATTTTCTTGTTAGTTCTTCGTTGCTCAAGCTTGGATTCACTTTCACATACGTGGAGTAAGAGGGGCTATTCAGAGCTCTAACAACCGAAGAACAGCCTGCAAATACCAGCGTAAGCATCAAACACACTGTGACAGCGATTGGTTTGTAACCGAGCATCTAGAACTCCTAGTCTTTGCTCCAGAAGTTACACTTGCGACGAATAGCACCATATACTCAGATTAAAGGGTGGTTCAGCGTACTAAAGAAAGATCTTGGGATGCAGCTCCGCCAAAAGGCGCGCGCCCTCTCACTTTCTAAACGCCTGCTTTCTTGGCATGAGAGCCACGATAACATCCCTCCCCGCCCCCCGTGCATGGCTATTATGCGTGGGGGGGATGGTGTTTTTGACGATATTCCCGTATAAGCGCGTCAAAAGGGAGACAAAAACCGCTCAAATTTTAGCGGTGTCCTGGCTGAATAGCTCTTGTCCTTGAGCAGGAAACCTCTTGGTTTCACACGGACTTCACAGTGCGTGCCTAGGATTTGCCCACTACTTTAAAACAGTACCAAGAATCCCATTGGAGGTGCTACTTGCATTCGTCCTCGAAGGCGCACGCGCCCGAAAAGACTGGCTTTACAGCCAATACTATTAAGGTTGAGCTCCTCTCCGGGCTTACCGTTGCTCTTGCTCTGGTTCCAGAAGCTGTTGCATTCGCATTTGTTGCTCAGGTTGAACCGCTTGTAGGTCTGTACGCGGCCTTCATCGTCGGCATTATTACTGCTGTTTTCGGTGGTCGTCCGGGCATGATCTCTGGTGCAACCGGCGCGCTTGCCGTTGTTATGGTCTCACTCGTAGTGACCTACGGCGTGGAATACCTGTTTGCGACCGTTGTGCTGATGGGCATCCTTCAGCTGATCTTCGGCGTTATGCGCTGGGGTAAGTTCATCCGCATGGTGCCGCACCCGGTTATGCTTGGATTTGTGAACGGCCTTGCGATCGTGATCTTTCTTGCGCAAATGGGCCAGTTCCAGACCGTTGATGAAGTGACTGGCACAGCAAGCTGGCTTGCAGGTATGGACCTGACGTTGATGCTTGGTCTTGTTGCATTGACCATGGCTGTGATCTGGTATCTGCCAAAGCTGACCAACGCTATTCCTGCTCCGCTTGCAGCTATTGTTGTTGTTTCTGTGATCGTGATTGGTCTTGGGCTTAACGTTCAGACCGTTGGTGATCTGGCTCCGATTTCTGGTGGCCTGCCTGAATTCCACATCCCTATGGTTCCACTGAACCTTGAGACGCTGCAGATCATCCTGCCATACTCCATTATTCTTGCTGCAATCGGCCTGATTGAAAGCCTTTTGACGCTGAACCTTGTTTCTGAAATGACAGATACACGCGGTGGCGCCTCCAAAGAGTGTCTTGCTCAGGGTGCTGCAAACGTTGTGACTGGCTTCTTCGGCGGCATGGGTGGTTGTGCGATGATTGGTCAGTCCATGATCAACGTGAAATCCGGTGGCCGGACACGCCTTGCAGGTATTGCTGCAGCGCTGTTTTTGCTGAGCTTCATTCTGTTTGCGTCTTCACTGATTGAGCAGATCCCGCTGGCAGCTTTGGTTGGTGTGATGTTCATGGTGGTGATTGGTACCTTTGCGTGGAACACCTTCAAGATCCTGCACAAGATTCCACGGACTGATGCGATTGTTATTGCGCTGGTGACTGGTGTGACTGTGTATTCTGACCTTGCTGTTGCTGTTGTGGTTGGCGTGATTGTTTCTGCGCTTGCTTATGCATGGAACGCATCCAAACGTATTGATGCACACACAACAACCAACTCTGAAGGCCAGAAAATCTACAAGCTTGAAGGCCCGCTGTTCTTTGGCTCTGCTGCTGGTTTCCAAGAGATCTTTGATCCTCAGTCTGACCCGGATGATGTGATTGTTGACTTCATCAATTCCCGCGTGGTGGACCATTCCGGTTTGCAGGCAATTGATGCACTGGCAACGCGCTATGAGCAGGTTGGCAAGACCTTGCATCTGCGTCACTTATCTCCGGATTGTAAAGACCTGCTGCACAAAGCTGGCAGCATGGTTGAGGTCGCTGTTCTGGAAGATCCGCATTACGGCATTGCAGTTGATTATGATGCAGAGATGCAAGAGACCAAGCCAGCCACAAGCTGATGCAGGTTTCCTAAGCTGATACAGAAAAGGCGGAGCACGATGGCTCCGCCTTTTTTATTCGCTCAAGCGGTTTGGCTTATCCGCGCTGGCCTTGTCCCTTGCTGTAACCATGACCGTGGCCACCTTTGCGGTCCTTCTGGCCTTTGCGCCAGTCTTTCTTCATCTTCGTGAAGTCTGCGGAGGTGATGACGCCGTCATTGTTCCGGTCCATGCGTTTCATCATCTGAGCAGTTGGTGCAAAGAACTCTTCCTGTGTGACTTTCAGGTCGCCGTTAGCATCCAGACGCTGGAAGGAACGAACGTACATTGGCTCTTTGAATTCAGCTGCGATGGTTCTGAAACCAGCCAGATCAACCGGGCCATTTGCGAAGAGCTGGTCAGCGAGTTTGCTCAGTTCATCCTTGGAGATCTGGCCGTTCTTGTCCAGATCAACCTTGGCGAACATTGCGCCCATCATTTCGCCGCGCATGCCTTTGCCGCCATGCTTGCCAAAGCTCATCATGCCCTGATCGCGAGGGCCATCACCCCAGCCACCTTTGCCTTGTTTGCCGTCGGCTTGCTTACCGTCGCGAGGGCCTTTCTGCCAGCCGTCCTTGCCTTGTTTGCCATCACGTGGGCCGTCGCCCCAGCTGCCTTTGCCGCCCTTGCCGTCCTGCATCTTGGCCATACGGTCGCCCATGCGCTTTTTCATCTTGTCCATGCGCGCTGTCATGCGTTCTGCCTGATCAAGGAACTCTTCGCGGGTCACCTGACCGTCGCCGTTGCTGTCAAAGCGCTGGAAGATGCGGACTGAACGGTCCTTGCTGCGCTCGGATGAACGATCTGCTGCAAAGACTTTCCATTCTTCCAGAGTGATTGCGCCGTCACCAGCTGTGTCTGCTTTTGCAAAGTCTGCTTTGCGTTTTGCTTCAATCTCAGCAGTGGTGACTGAGCCGTCCTTGTTTGCGTCAAAATTTGTAAAAAACTGGGAAGACATCTTCTTACCAAAGCTTCCGCCAAAACCTGGAGCAGCCATGGCAGGAGACAGAGCGGTACCAGCAATCAATGCAGCTACAGAGCCAGCCATAATCGTTTTGAAATTCATCATGTCGTGTTCTCCTAAAAATCAAAGCCTAAAACGAGGGGAAGGTGTGTGTGAGTGTGCTTCGATAAACAGAAGGTAGGCGCGAACTGTCGCAAAACTACACCAGAAAACACGCTGTTTTGTCACAGTATTTGCCAGAATATCGGGTTGGGACAGTTTGATACATTTTTGGGTCCTGAGAACCTTTCGCAGGCCCCGGGAATACGGCATAAGTTAGGCATCGAATACTATATGGTCTTTCACAGGTAATGGGAGACGAGACTCACAGCGAGGATGCATGTCTCAGAGTACAGCACATATTCTTATCGTCGATGATCATCGGGATATCCGGGAAAGCCTTGCCCGGTATCTGACGAAGAATAATATGCGTACGACCGTGGCAGAAAGTGCAGCTGCTGCACGTAAGACTCTGAGAAACTCCTCCATTGATCTTGTAGTGCTGGACATCATGATGCCGGGTGAAGACGGTTTGTCACTCTGCCGGCATCTGGTGGAGACCAATCAGGCCCCTGTGATCCTGCTGACAGCGATGGCTGAAGATACAGACCGCGTTGTGGGCCTAGAGATTGGTGCAGATGATTATGTGACCAAGCCCTTCAATCCGCGTGAGCTGCTGGCTCGCATCCGCGCTGTGCTGCGCCGTGCCACCAGTGTTCCGCGGGAACGTGACCCCATCGATACAGAAAAACTGGCGTTTAACGGCTGGGTTCTGGATACTGCACGGCGAGAACTGATTGATCCGGAAGATGTGAGCGTGCCTCTGTCCTCCGGTGAGTTTCAGTTGCTGCTGGCGTTTTTGAAGCGGCCCCGTGTGGTGCTGTCACGCGAGCAACTGCTAGATCTGACCTCTGGTCGGTCACTGGGAGTGTTTGACCGGTCTATCGACAATCAGGTTTCCCGCTTGCGCCGGAAAATCGAGATTGATCCCAAAAATCCGGAGTTGATCAAAACTGTCTGGGGGGGCGGTTACACCTTTACCGGTGAAGTCAAAGAAGTCACCCAATGAAGTTTCTCAGATACCTGATCCCCCGCCGTCTTGCCCCCCAGCTCATCTTGCTGCTGCTGGCTGCGCTCATCTTTTCGCAGGTCGTCAGCTTTGTTCTGCTTGGGCGAGAGCGTCAGGTTGCGCTTGCCAATCTTGCCCGCGACAATGCCTTGTGGCGCACTGCCAATGTGGTGAAGCTGCTGGAAGCCACGCCGCCGCGCTTGCAGAAGCAGGTTTTGCGTACGGTCTCTAACACACGCACGCGCTTTTCGATTGGAGACACTCCGGTCGTCGCCGAAACCGGTGGTGATGAAAGCATGGAGGCTCGGCTTGCTGACTACCTGAAGCGCAAGCTGGATCATGACCGACAAGCCCGTGTTGCCGTTATCTACAATGAGCGTTTTCAAGAAGAGAAGTGGCGTGAGCGATCCTCTCCGCCTCCAGAAGGACGTGAGCGATCTTCTCATGGTTCCATGCAGGCGATGCATGACCGCCGCGATGATTATTTCAAAAAATACCGCTGGTTTTCTCTCAAGGGCGTCCAGCTCTTTGCTGCCATTGAGCTGAAGAACGGCCAGTGGCTGAACATCGAGAGCAACTTCCGGCTTCCGAAGCCCTCGTTTGTACCGATATTGCTGCCGATCGTCATTATGGCCTTGCTGACCATTTTGATCATCTGGGTCTCTGTGTACCGCCTGACAAAGCCACTTCGAACGCTGGAAGCGGCTGCCAATGATCTTGGCCGTGGTGCCGATGTGAAGCCGCTGAAAGAAGCTGGACCTGCCGAAGTGCAGGCTGTGACGCGCTCGTTCAACCAGATGCAGGAGCGATTGACTCGGTTTATTTCTGACCGTACCCGTATGCTGGCGGCGATCAGCCATGATTTGCGTACCCCGATCACCTCGCTACGTATTCGTGCCGAGTTTATTGATGATGATGAAGACCGGGAGCGCATGATCGCCACGCTGGATGAAATGCAGGCCATGGTGGAGGAAACGCTTGCCTTTACCCGTGAAGATTCAAAGCAGGAAGAGTTGCGTTCTGTCGACCTTGGCGGTTTGCTGGAGAGCATCGCCAATGATCAGGAGGACATGGGCAATCATGTGAGCGTTGAGGCACACAACCGTGTTGTGCTGAAGTGTCGTCCGATGTCTCTTAAACGTGCTTTCCAGAACCTGATTGGCAATGCGATCCGTTATGGCGAGCAGGCTGAGGTTTCGTTCCGAGTTGACGAGGCTCATGCAGAAGTTCGTATTGCAGACAAAGGTCCGGGCATCCCGCAGAACCGCCTTGAAGATGTGTTTGAGCCGTTTGTTCGCCTGGAAGAATCCAGAAATGAAGAAACAGGTGGCATCGGTTTGGGCCTTGCGATCACACGCAGCATCATTCATGCGCAAGGCGGTACAATCCGCCTTGAGAATGGCGAGGAAAACGGCCTTGTCGCAATTGTGAGACTGCCGCTTTAACATCCAACAGGCGCGAGAGATTAAGGCTTCTGTTACCCTAGCAGAACGCCTTCACTCACGTCGTTGCTCTCCGCTTCGTCACTGCTCTGCATAACAACAAAAAGCAGAGCAAATGACAGACCCAACCTCCCCTAAACTCTTGCTGCCAGCACTTGATACAGCATCAAATGCCGGTAACTCCGCCGAAACACTTGCCCAAGATGGCTACAAAGCCGTGGGACGTTATTACTCCCAGTACAGCTGGAAACAGTTGACCAAAGCAGAAGCTTCAGAGCTCTTCGCAGCAGACCTGAACATCTTTGTGGTTTATGAAGACAGCAATAATGCTCCGTCCTTTTTCTCACCCGAAATTGGAATTCAACAGGCGTTACGAGCACTTTATCAAGCAGATGCCGTCATCCATCAGCCAAGGCAAACCGGCATCTATTTTGCTGTCGATTATGATGCATCAAGCTATGACTACACCCATTACATCAGGCCTTATCTGAGAGCGATCAACGATGTTTTTGCTTCCTTTGGCTATCCCTACCATGTGGGCATTTATGGCAATGGTCTCGTCTGTTCCTGTGCCAAAGGTGATGGTCTTGCCAACCTGACATGGCTTTCTCAGTCAACCGGTTACTATGACTATCAGGAATATAAACAATCTGGTGACTGGAACATTCTTCAGGGTCCTTACGTGACAATTGCCGGCACTCAGTACGATCAGGACACACTCAATCTGAACCGAGGCTCTTATGGTGGCTTTGGAAGCTTTGCACCTCCCTCCTGCTCCAAATGAGGGATAAACCTTCCATTGGTTCATCCTTCCAAACCCAGCGTATAACTTCGCTAACCATTGGAACTGGTAGGCTCTCACGGCTTTTCTCTCATGTTCGTCATCACTCTGCATAACAATAAGAAGCAGAGAAGCAATGACTGACGATAAAGGCATCAAGACCGAACCTGCCGTTGATACAGCTGAAGGTGTGGAAGTGCTGGCGAGTGCGATCGCCAAAAAAGGGTATAAGGCCGTTGGGCGTTACTACTCTTTTTCCAAGTGGAAGCAATTGCAGCCGACTGAGGCCCAGCAGCTAATTGCTGCGGGCCTTTCCATCATCACTGTTTATGAGGACAGCAATGACAAGCCATCCTCCTTTACGAGTGCTGCAGGAACACAGCAGGCTCAACAGGCGCTGCATCTGGCACAGGATGTAATCAGGCAGCCCAAAGGCTCTGGCATCTACTTTGCCGTTGACTATGACGCGTCCTATTACGACTACGTGCACTACATCACGCCCTACTTCAAGGAAATCCAGTCAGTCTTTGAAAAGGCTGGAACCCCTTACAAGATTGGCGTCTATGGAAATGGATTGGTTGCTGCCAATGCCTTGCAAGACGGGCTAGTTGACCTGACTTGGCTGAGCCAGTCACAAGGTTTCCGCGACTACAAAAAGTTCCGTGATTCCAGAAAATGGAACATCCTGCAAGGACCGGCTGTGAAAATTTCAGGAACTGAGTTTGATAGTGATACGCTCAATCTGACAAACGGCGATTTTGGCGGATTTACGCATCTTACACCGAAGGATGTCAGCTGAATTCTGGCTCATGAAGTGCCAATCAAGCAAACCCTGCGCAATCGTTTGGGACTGCGCAGGGTTTTATTTTTTTAAGCAGAAACGCCGAATTTGGCTTTTGCTTCCAAACGGCGTTTGTGCAGCACTGGTTCGGTGTAACCGCTCGGCTGGACGCGGCCCTTGAACACCAGATCGCAAGCGGCTTGAAAGGCGACGGAGTTGTCGAAGTCTGGTGCCATGTTGTGGTAGGCCGGATCGCCTGCGTTCTGTTCATCCACCACAGCGGCCATACGCTTCATGATCTCCATCACCTGTTCTTTTGAGCAGACACTGTGATGCAGCCAGTTGGCGATGTGCTGAGAAGAGATGCGGCAGGTGGCGCGGTCTTCCATCAATGCCACATTATGAATGTCCAGCACCTTGGAACAACCTGTGCCATGTTCTACCCAGCGGACAACGTAACCAAGGATGCCTTGTGCGTTGTTTTCAACTTCTGACCTGATGTCTTCCGGTGTCCAGTTTGGATTGGTCGCAACCGGAATGGACAGGATGTCATCCAGCTTGGCTGGCTCGCGGCTTGCCAGTTCTTCCTGAACGGCTGGCACACAGACCTGATGGTAATGCATGGCATGCAAAGTTGCTGCGGTTGGAGATGGAACCCAAGCGGTGTTGGCACCCGCTTTTGGATGCCCAATCTTCTGCTCCAGCATAGCGTGCATAAGATCCGGCATGGCCCACATGCCTTTACCGATTTGTGCATGCTCTCTCAGACCGCAGGCAAGACCGGTATCCACGTTGTGGTTCTCATAAGCGTTGATCCATGCTGCTTGCTTCATGTCCGCCTTGCGGATCATCGGGCCAGCTTCCATGGAGGTATGGATTTCATCACCAGTGCGATCAAGGAAACCGGTGTTGATGAAGCAGACACGGGCTTTAGCTGCACGAATGCACTCTTTGAGGTTGACCGTGGTGCGGCGTTCCTCATCCATGATACCCATTTTCAGGGTATTGCGCGGCAGTTCCAGAACATCTTCAACACGGCCAAACAGCTCGTTTGCGAAGGTGACTTCTTCCGGGCCATGCATCTTTGGCTTCACGATGTAGACCGAACCAGACACAGAGTTCATGTTGCGGGCTGTTGCGCCTGTGCGCAGGCCAATGTCATGCACTGCGCAAAGGGCTGTTACCATGGCGTCCATGATGCCTTCAAAGACCTCGTTGCCGTCCTCATCAAGAATTGCCGGGTTGGTCATCAGGTGTCCGACGTTGCGCACCAACATCAGGGAACGCCCTTTCAGAGCAAGTGCATCGCCCTGCGCATCTGTATAGTGGCGGTCTGCATTCAAAGTACGGGTGAAGGTTTTTCCGCCCTTGGCGACTTCTTCCTTCAGATCGCCGTTCATCAAGCCCAGCCAGTTGCGGTAGGCCAGCGCTTTGTCTTCCCCATCCACGGCAGCAACAGAGTCTTCGCAGTCCATGATGGTGGAGATGGCAGATTCCAAAATGATGTCGCTGATACCAGCTTTGTCTGCAGCGCCAATCGGACTGGTGCTGTCAAACAGGACATCAAAGTGCAGGCCGTTTTTCTGCAGCAGGATAGAGGTTGGCGCGTCTTTATCGCCCGCATAGCCAACAAACCCGAGAGGATCCTGAAGGCCAGCCATCTCTTCGTTTTCAAGGGTCAGCGCCAGAGAGCCGCCCATAATGGCAAATTCTTTGACATCAGCCCAACTGCCTTCATCCAGAGGCAGAGCTTCATCCAGTTTTTTGCGTGCGTAGGCGATCACTTCTGCGCCGCGCTTCTCATCGTATCCGCCGGCTTGTGGGGTGGTCCCCATTGCATCGGTACCGTAGAGCGCGTCATACAGGGAGCCCCAGCGCGCATTGGCAGCATTGAGGGCGTAGCGCGCATTCATGACTGGTACAACGAGCTGAGGGCCAGCGATCTCTGCGATTTCCGGGTCTACGTTGTCTGTCTCAACTTCAAAGCTGTCCCCTTCTGGCAGGAGGTAGCCAAGCTCTTTGAGGAATGCCTTGTAGCTCTCAAGATCAATGGTGCCGGGATTGGCTTTATGCCAGTCGTCGATCTTGGTCTGGATGTCTTCACGGATTTGAAGCAGCTCGCGGTTCTTCGGTGTCAGATCCTTGATGATCTGCGAAAAGCCCTCCCAGAACTGTTCGGATGACACTCCGGTTCCCGGAAGCGCTTCGTTTTCGATGAAGTTATGGAGCTCCGGTGAAACCTGTAGTGATGCAACACTTACTCTTTGCGACATGGGTCCCCCTCGTATTGTCATTTTTTAGCAGGATATGCCGTCACTTCCTGCCGCTGAGTTTTTCAGATCAAACCCTTGCAAATTCAATCTCAAGTTACAATGCATCAATTCGTTTCCAGCTCTTTCAAAACACAGGTGATTGAATGGCAAGCTTTGGTCACGCGGTCTAATGCTTTGATTTTGGGTGGATTTGCGTGCATTTCAAGACGGCATGCCAAGCAAAACGGCATACTTGATGAAACCTCTACAGCCCTTGCGGAAATTCACCTTGCATTTGATAGGGGGACGGTGAAGGGTGACAGCTCCTTTTCAGCGGTGCCTCCTGCCCGCTCACCGACGGACTATTTACATGCCTTTTCTCACCCCGCTGTACAGCAGGCCTATGCTGCTTTTGGTGTTGACCACACTCATGTGGAGCGGTAATGCCGTGGCGAGCCAGCTGGCTGTGGGGCATGTTTCGCCTATGGTGATCGTGTTCTTGCGGTGGGGGATTGTGGCTGCGCTCATGAGCCTGATTGCCTGGCGGGATCTTGTCGCCTCCTGGGCGGAAATCCGCCCTCACCTGATCAGCATCGCTTTGATGGCCGCCTTCGGGTTCTCCGGCTTCAATGGCCTGTTCTATCTGGCAGCTCACAACACCACGGCGGTGAATATGGGTATCTTGCAGGGCTCCATTCCGATGATCGTCGTGATTGGGGCTTACTTCCTGTTTGGCGCTCGAGTGACGCTTATCCAATTCATCGGCATTTTGCTGACATTGCTTGGCGTTTTTGTTGTGGCCAGTCAGGGTAGTCTGCAGGTTTTGCTCAATTTGCACATCAACCCGGGTGATGCGCTGATGCTTGTTGCAGCAGTGTTTTATGCTGGATACACGCTGGCTTTGAGAAACCGACCCAAGGTCCCTGCACTCGCCTTTTTTGCGGTGATGGCCTTTGTGGCGTCGCTTGTGTCACTGCCGATGCTGGCGGTTGAGTACAGTCAGGAGACGTTGGTCTGGCCTTCTCTGCAAGGCTGGTTGGTTATTTTATACATCTCTCTTTGCCCATCGTTCCTTGCCCAAATTTTTTATATGCGCGGGGTGGAACTGATTGGCCCCAACCGGGCAGGCGTTTTTGTCAATCTGGTTCCGGTGTTTGCATCGGTGATGGCAATTGTGCTGCTTGGGGAACTGTTTGCGTTTTATCACGGTGCTGCTCTGGCGCTGGTGCTGGGTGGCATCTGGATTGCAGAGAAATTTGCCTGGGAGAAACGGGCCAACAAGGCGAAAGCCTGATCCTTTTGCAACAGACAGGTGCATTACTCACAGACTTCAAAGTCTACCATTTCAGTAGACTTTGTTTTTGTGCTAAGTAACGCGAAAGTGTTGTTGTGTCGTGTTCAGCCAACTGTCAGCCAAACATGCGCGCCTCGTAACTATAAGTTTCAGCGTATCCATTTCGGAAATCCAATTCCACTTTCCGGATATGCGCAGTCGTAGATCCAGAGGTTTTGCAGGCAGTGTCCACCGGTCTATCGCCCTCAGATATTCCCACTTTCGAAACAGCGGGCATCCCCGCACGTTTTGCAGGCCTCATTGAGGCTGCTCTACCTGAAGGTGGTGAGCTGGTTGCTGCGCGGGCAATCACCGCGCCTGCGCCGCACGTGGTGGCTGCAGAGCTGCGGGAGTTTTCCGGTTTTGACAGCAACTTCGGTCTGGTTGCAAAGCGCATGATTGACTGCATCAAGGAAGATCGAGGCGCACCAACGACAAAGATTGCCGCAAGTCTTGCTCTGAAGACAATCTGCCAGATTCTGCTCAACCGGATTTCAGTCAGTTACCTGTTGAGTGGCCGTGCACCCCGCATTGATGAACTACGGTTTGTCCTGCATGGCAAGGCCCCCTGGGTGGAGATATTCTTTGACCCTCGCCTTTCGGAAGAGGATTTCGAACTCAATCCGGATCAGGGTCCTGCGGAGCTGTTTGCGCTATCCATTTGTTTTGAGGAAATCATTCAGGTCTTCCACCGGGAGCTTGGGCGGCGGAAAGTAGCGCCTTCGGTGTTTTATTCCACCGTGGCTGTTTCCATCATATCGCCGTTTCTTGTCTTGCGACGCCATGGTGCAAAACCATCAGATGTGGCGAGCCTGATGCGGGCTTATCTTGCGAGCCTTGGGAAGAAGATCAATGGCGGGATTGTCTGGCGTCAGCGTCAGCAGGAGGGGCTGACAGAGTATGCTCCGCGGCGCAAAGCGTGCTGCCTGAAGTATGTTCTGCCATCCAAACCGCATTTGTGCTCCACCTGCTCGCGAAGCACTGAGACAACCTTCTTTGATGAAGTGGATGGGCCTGCGGGCGGCCATTCCTTGCCGGATGGCCGCTGACCTGCGACTTATTTGGTTGCGGTTTGCTTGCCGATATCTGGCAGGGTCACGATACGGTTTCCACGCAGATCACTGGCACAAATGATGAAGCCCTGCTCTTCCATATGGGTGAGCAGCCAACGGGCTCTGCCCGGTGAGCGGGTGCCATACGCTTTTGCAATGTCCAGGTCTGCCGGGCACGGCTCATCTGCAAAGGCAGCTTTGGCCAGCAGAAGATAGACGCCGCGCATCTCTTCTGGCAGCTGTCCGGCAATCACTTCTGCCTGCTGCCAATCACCTTCTTCGACTTCTTTTTTATCGACACCAGCACGGGCCACGGAAAGAAACTTACGGAACTTGGCAAGATCCTGAGACTTCAACCGATCAATGCGGCAGCGGACCTGAAAATCCTGATAGAGCTGTGAGACCGGTGCAAAGGCAGCTTCAGGGTCTTCAAGGATCTTGGCAATGATCTCCTGATACTGCTGGTTCTTCTCCTCCAGATTGAAGAGGTCCTCCGGCTCGGCTTCAACAACTTCCTTATGCTGTGCCTGCATGTTGCTGGCAGCTGTTTGTGACAGCTGTAGCATAACGTCTTTTGCAGAAGGCGCGGCCACACGGTTGTTGTGTAACACCGGATCATTGTCCGTTGCTGTGAAGATCAGTTCAGCAGCTGTTTCAACTGGCTGGTTCGGCATTGGCATCAGCTTTGGCGAGCCACCCCGGCTGCCCGTGACAACTTCGCCAATCACCACCTTTTGCGGGCGGCGGGTCATTGCCGGGCCGAGGGAGATGAACTGTCCGCGTTCAAGGTTACGGAACTGTTCTGCCTGACGCCGGTCCATGCCGAGCAAGTCGGAGGCGCGGGCCATGTCAATATCGAGGAAGGTACGGCCCATCAGGAAGTTGGAGGCTTCCGCAGCCACGTTCTTGGCAAGCTTTGCCAGACGCTGGGTTGCGATGATGCCTGCCAGACCACGCTTACGACCACGACACATGAGGTTGGTCATGGCCATCAGGGAAAGACGGCGAGCTTCTTCGCCGTAATCACCAGAGGCGGAAGGTGCAAACAGCTGAGCTTCATCCACGACAACCAAAACCGGATACCAGTACTGGCGGTCAGAATCGAACAGGCCGTTCAGGAAGGCGGCAGCGGCTTTGAGCTGCTTGTCCGGTTCCAGATGTTCTAGGTTAAGAATGACGGAAATGCGGTGCTGGCGCACGCGGGCGGCGATCATGGTGAGTTCGCGATCATTCATGGTCGCCTCAATCACCACATGCCCAAACTCATCTGCCAGCGAGACAAAGTCGCCTTCCGGGTCAATCACCACCTGTTGCACCCATGGTGCGCTTTGCTCCATCAGGCGGCGTAGCAGGTGCGATTTGCCCGAGCCGGAGTTTCCCTGCACGAGTAGTCGCGTTGCAAGCAATTCTTCAAGATCGACAACAGAGGAGGTGCCATTAGGTTTGACACCCATTTCGATGCTGACCGTCATTCAAAATCTCTTGTTGCGCCTCGCAAGAGGCAGGTGATTGACCGGGTATCGGCAATAAACGTTTTTTAAAGTGCGCTGCGGTTCGCTTCTCAGATTTTGACGCTGGCAAGAACCAACGCCTACAAACCCGAAAATGGCATCGACTGCTGCTTGGGAAGTCAGCGCAAAAATCTCCGATTCTAGGGAAAATTGCAAAGCAGCTGTTTCGCTTTCGCGTTCTTTCCCACAGAGCCCAAAGGGTCCTTCAAATCAGAGCAGCTTCTTTTGGGAAGCCGAGAGAGGCAATGCCACATCTGGGCGAGACTGGCAATTGGATATGCCCGATTTCCAAGGGCATGACCTTCAGAATTGAGAATTGCCCAGTAAATGACCAGATTGCAACTTAGTTACAGTTGAGTTTACGAGCTTGGACCTGCATTATGGAAGAGGGTATATATTGGATTAATTGGGGGATTGTCCGCGGATGAGGGAAGAAACCTACGCAGAACGAGTGGTTGACGGCGTCATCCACGTTGTGGGCATTGCGTTTGGAGCTGCTGCGACAACAGCCTTTGTTATGGTCTTGTGGGCAGCGGATGATTACGCCCGGCAAATCAGCATCTACATATATGCGGGTACGCTGTTGGCCATGCTTGTCTGCTCTGCGACCTACAATATTTTGCAGAAAGATAACAAGATTGGCATCCTGCGCCGTCTGGACCATTCTGCAATCTATTTCCTTATTGCCGGTACCTACACTCCCCTATGCCTGATGGTTCTTGGCGGGTGGCTTGGGATTTCCATGCTCGTTGGGATCTGGATTTGTGCGGTGGCAGGTGCGGCCATCAAGATCTTGCACATTACTTCTATGGATAAGCTGGCTGTGCCTATTTATCTGGCGATGGGCTGGGTGAGTTTCTTTGCAATCGTTCCTATTTACAATGAGTTATCCCTGGCAGGCTTCACGCTGCTTGCCACCGGCGGTGGCCTCTATACGGTTGGCACCCTGTTTTACATCTGGAAGAACCTGCCATTCCAAAACGCGATCTGGCACGGTTTTGTGTTGTCAGCAGCGGTCTGTCATTTCGCGATGATCATGGTAGATGTGGCCTTGCCCGGCTTGGCCTGACCCACTCGCTCAAGACCGAGGATGGGGACAGCAGTCCCCTTCCCCAAATCGCCTGGTATCAGACACTGCCCTCAGTCTCAACGACCAGCACACGCGCCTCACCTTGGGGCTGTGCTATATGTTCAGTGCCGATTGAAGCATAGAAAATATCGCCTGTGTTCAATAGAGCGGAGAGTTCCTCGCCGTTTTGGCGATATTTCATCTCCACGCATCCAGACAGTACGACAAACACTTCCTCCCCCTCATTCACATGCCACTTGTAGGGCTGATCTGTCCAATGCAGCCGTGTGGTAATGCCATTCATGTTAGCAATCTGCTGCGCACCCCAGGCTTTGTCTGCCGTAAAGTCAGAGCTTCTGATCACTGTCGCCATTGCGCTGTTCCCTCGTAAAACCATCCAGAAATATCCGCTGATCCTATTGATTTTAAGGGTTTAATATTTAACAGTGTAGTTTCAAATTCCGCCAATGTGACCTAGCTTTGTGCCAGTGGCCTTGGGCTTTGCGTAGATCCCTTTTGCTTTTCACATTTGGTTTTTCTCATAGCATTTTTTATTTTCGGAGTTCTTCATGACAGATACTGCCTCCAACCTGGTTCCGATTTTTGACGGCCATAACGATACGCTGCTCTCGTTGGAGCGTCGGTCGAATACTCCCAAGGAACGCAGTTTCTTTGAGGAGGCTGGTCACGATCACATCGATCTGCCACGCGCCCACAAAGGCGGTTTTGCTGGTGGGCTGTTTGCCATGTTTACCCCTTCTGTGCGAGCCAAACCGAAGGAAGGTAAAGAGGTTGACTTCAAAAGCCCTGAACATTTCAAAGGCGTGTCCCAACAGGAAGCGCTGGATTATACTCTGAAGCTTCTTGATATTGCAGAGGACCTTGAAGCCAAGGGGAATGGCGAGGTGAAGATCTGCCGTTCGACTGCTGCAATCAAGGAGGCAATGGCGGCTGAGCAACTGGCGATGATGCTGCATGTTGAAGGCGCCGAGTGCATCGACAAGGACTTTGAAGCGCTAGAGCTGCTGTATAATCGCGGTTTGCGCTCTATCGGTCCTGTTTGGAGCCGTGAAACTATCTTCGGATATGGCGTGCCGATGGAGTTTGAGCATAGCCCAGACATTGGTCCGGGTCTTACTGATGTTGGTAAAGAGCTGGTGCGCCAGTGTAATCAACGTAAGATCCAGCTGGACGTGTCTCACTTGAATGAGAAAGGCTTTTGGGATCTGGCCAAGATCACCGACAAGCCGATCGTGGCGAGCCATTCCAACGTGTTCAAGATCTGTCCGATGAGCCGGAACCTGACAGATAAGCAACTTGATGCGATTGCTGAATCTAAAGGACTGGTGGGTATCAACTTTGCGGTCTTCTTCCTGCGTCCTGATGGTCAGCTGAACTCTGACATGCCTTTAGACGTTATCTTGCGCCATGCGGACTATCTGATCAACAAACTGGGTGAAGATGGTGTTGCGCTTGGGTCAGACTATGATGGCTGTCTGGTTGCCAACGACATCAAGGATGTGGCTGGTTTGCCAAACCTGATCGAAGCCTTCCGCAAAGCAGACTTTGGTGAGGACCTGATCGCCAAGATCGCGCATAAGAACTGGATCAGCGTTTTGGAGCGAGCGGGGATTTAATTCCCCTTCCCTTCCGCGAAGATGTGAAAAATGGGTTGGCATGTCAGTCAAACAGGCCAGCCCGTGAGCGGCTTTAGCTCCTTGAGCACAAAGTTGCTTTCCATAGCTTTAATGCCGGGAAGGCGCCGTAGGATGTTCATTGAGAATTCGGCATACGCATCAAGATCTTCGCAAACCACTTGCAGCACGAAATCAACTCCCCCTCCGACTGAGTAGCAGGCAATGACCTGCTCAAGCTTCAGCACAGCCTTTTCAAACTCCACGGCCTGTTCTGCATTGTGCGCGTCAATCTGGATCATCACGACAACGAACACACCAAGGCCCAGAGTTTTTCGATCCAGACGAGCGGCGTAATTACTGATCACCCCTTCCTGCTCTAACCGTCTGACGCGCCGCCAGCATGGCGAGGTGGACATACCCACCTTTTCGGCAAGCTCAGTATTTGAAAGGCGTCCCTCCTTCTGCAAAACCTGAAGGATTTTCCTATCTGCGGCATCCAGTTGAACAGCTTTCTTTTGTTGCCCGCTACTTTCAAGAGACATTTTGCACTCCCATTGGTAGAGCATACCTAACTTTGGCTATTTTCAGGTAGCACCTACCTATATATAGCTCATTCTAGGGTAAGACAGATCAACTTTCTCTTCTGCGTCCAGATATTGTCCCCATAAAGGAGACAAGGATGCTTACTAATCAAATCAAGAAACAACCACTTCGAGGTGAACAGGATTTGCGGCTTGCTATTGTAGCGGACCCGGATTTACCTGCGGGTCTGCTCGCAAATACGGTCGGAGCCATATCAATTGGGATTGGAACAGAAAACGCCGGGCTGGCCGGAGTAACTTTAACGGACCGTGAGGGTGTATCCTTCAAGTGCAGTGCGGATCGTCCTGTCCCTATCCTGCAGGCCAATGTCGATCAAATGCAGAACTTACTGACGAAGTCCTCCGCACACCTTGACGAAATTACTCTGGTTGTTTTTCCCGCCTTTGCCAGATCAATCCATTCTTTCGCTGAGTATGACGCGCTGGTGCCCAAGCAGGCTCTGAAAACAGAGAAGATAGAAGGGATAGGGATTTGTGGTCCAAGCAAACTGGTGCGCTCACTTGTGGGAGCGCTCAAGCTGTTAAGATAGTTTGAGTGCAAACGATGCTGTGTACTTTGACAGTGAACCTCTCACGCCTCATGCAAAAACCCCGGCGCGTTGCACCGGGGTTTTCAATTTTAAAAGCTTTGATCGCTTAGCTTCAAGCTGGCTTCAAGGCAGCAGCTTCGAGCAGTTCTTTGGTGTAGTCTTCTTTCGGGTTGGAGAAGATTTCTTCTGCCAGTCCCTTTTCAACCACTTCGCCTTTCTGCATCACCATCACAGTATCGGACATGGCGCGAACCACGGCCAGATCGTGAGAGATGAAGAGATAGGTCAGGCCATGCTCTTTTTGCAGGTTGCGTAGAAGCTCAACCACCTGCTTTTGCACGGTACGGTCCAACGCGGAGGTTGGCTCATCCAGCACAACAAGCTTTGGATTGAGGATCATGGTGCGTGCAATCGCGATACGCTGACGCTGTCCACCAGAGAACTCGTGTGGGTAGCGGTTGCGCATGGCCGGGTCCATGGACACTTCTTCAAGCGCCTGGATAGCCCGCAGATCACGTTCCTTGGCTGAAAGCTGAGGCTCATGCACCAACAGACCTTCGGTGATGATCTGGCCCACGGTCATACGTGGAGACAGAGACCCGAACGGATCCTGGAAGATGAGCTGCATTTCTTTACGAAGCGGCTGCATCTTCTTTTTGGCTGCACCGGTGATGTCGTTTCCGAGGTAAACAACACGGCCACCCGCTGTTGGCAGAAGCTGAAGCACAGCACGGCCCAGAGTGGATTTACCGGAACCGGATTCACCTACGATGCCGAGTGTCTGGCCTTCACGCACTTCCATGGAAATGTCGTTTACAGCGCGCAGAACGTGGTTTGGCTTGAGGAAACCAGTCTCGGTTTCAAACTCAACGCGCACGTCCTTTGCATCCAGAACAATCGGATTGCTGTCAGGCACAACGGCTTTTGAACCGGTTGGCTCTGCATCCAGCAGCATCTTGGTGTAATCATGCTGAGGGTTACCAAAGATCTCTTTGGTGTTGCCCTCTTCAACAACTTCACCGGACTTCATCACATACACACGGTCGGAGATGCGCTCAACGATACCCAGATCGTGGGTGATGAACACAACGGCCATGCCGAGGCGTTTTTGAAGATCTGCCATCAGCTCAAGAATCTGAGCCTGAGTGGTCACGTCCAACGCAGTGGTTGGCTCATCCGCGATCAGGATATCCGGATCGTTTGCAAGCGCCATCGCGATCATGACACGCTGGCGCTGACCGCCAGACATCTCATAGGGGAATGCCTTCACTTTACGTGCAGGCTCAGGAATACCCACGAGCTCCAGAAGCTCTACAGCGCGCTTTTTAGCTGTTGCCCAGGTGTATTCCCCGTGCTCAACCATTGGCTCACAGAGCTGGCGCTCAATGGAGTAGAGCGGATCCAGAGAAGTCATCGGCTCCTGGAAGATCATGGTCACTTTCGCACCACGGATCTTGTTGAGCTGACGAATGGAAGACCCAAGGATGTTCGTGCCGCGGTAACGGACTTCACCGTGGGTGATGCCGTTGCCTGCCAGAAGACCCATGGCTGCCATCATGGTCTGGGATTTACCAGAGCCAGACTCGCCCACAATCGCAACAGTCTCGCCGGAGTCCACATGGATGTTCACGCCTTTTACTGCGTGAACCATACCGGTGTTGGTTTCGAAATCAACTTTAAGAGTGTCGATCTCAAGAACAGTGTTTTCGTTAATCTTGCTCATTCTGTCCTCTTATCGATCCTTAGGATCCAGCGCATCGCGCAGACCGTCGCCGATGAAGTTCAGCGCGAACAATGTGGAGGTGAGGAAGATTGCCGGGAACACCAGCATCCATGCAGCACCTTGCAGGTTACGCGCACCTTCGGAGATCAACACACCCCAAGAGGTCATTGGTTCCTGAACGCCGAGGCCCAGGAAGGACAGGAAGCTTTCCAGCAGGATCACTTTTGGTACCAGCAGAGTCATGTAGATCACAACCGGACCAAGGGTGTTTGGAATGATGTGGCGCTTCAGAATACCGCCACCTTCAACACCCATAGCTTCCGCAGCCTGTACGTATTCCTGGCGTTTGATGGACAGGGTCTGGCCACGCACAATACGCGCCATATCCAGCCACTCAACAGCGCCCACGGCAATAAACATCAGGACGAAGTTACGGCCAAAGAACACAACAAGCATGATCACGAAGAAGATGAATGGCAGTGAGTAGAGGATATCTACAACACGCATCATCACCAGATCGACCCTGCCACCGAAGTAACCGGAGGCAGCCCCCCAGAACACACCGATGCTGATTGCAACGAAGGTTGCCAGCAGACCGATGGTCAAGGAAACACGACCTGCAATCAGTGTACGGGTGAGCATGTCACGGCCGTTTGCATCCGTCCCGAAGTAGAAATGCATGTACTGAATGTCAGCGGTTACAGTCGCGCTCTTCTTATCTGAAGAGATGTTGCTGATTGCAGCACTCTCAAACAGATCAGAACGATCGAAGTAACGCGCATAACGCTCATCCAGTTTGCGACGGGATGTTACTGTTGCAGTCACCTTGCCATCGTTCAGTTCATAGCTGTCGATGGTCATACGAGCACGCTTTGCAATTTTTGCAAAGGTTGGCTGGATCTCATCCTGCTTCGGATAAGCTTCCAGGCTCGCAGGCTTCTTCACGTAGTCGCGATAAACCTGATCGTACGGGTGCGGCGTCAGCATTGGCCCAACGACGGACAGCAGTGTGATCACTGCCAGCACGATCAGAGAGGTCACTGCTGCTTTGTTTGCGAGAAGACGATCACGGGCGTCATCCCACAGCGAGCGGCCCATTTTCGGGGCTTCTTTCAGCTGGTCGGAGGTAACACTCATAAATTCGAGTCCTCAGTCAAAACGCACACGAGGATCAAGCATTGCATAGAGCAGATCCACGATGAGGTTGAAGATAATGACGAAACAAGCGACGACCACGACAGTACCCATTACGAGTGTGTAGTCACGGTTCAGAGCGCCTTGTACGAAGTAGCGGCCAATACCCGGGATACCGAAGATGGTTTCGATAACGACGGAACCGGTCAGCAATGCAGCAGCTGCAGGGCCGAGGTAGGACACAACCGGCAGGATTGCCCCACGCAGAGCGTGAATGACAACGACGGTGTATCCGGACAGGCCATAAGCGCGTGCTGTGCGGACATGGTTGGAACGCAGTGCTTCAATCATTGAACCACGGGTCAAACGGGCAACAACTGCAATCTGCGGAAGAGCCAGCGTTACGACAGGCAGAACCATGTTGACGAAGGCGCCACCGCCCCAGCCCCCGACAGGAAGCCAACCAAAATGCACACCCAGTATGAGTGTCAGAATTGGTGCTACAACAAAATTTGGGATGGTCACCCCAAGTGTCGCAACGGCCATCACAGAGTAGTCGACGCCTTTATTCTGGCGCAGTGCTGCGATAACCCCCAAAAACCCACCAACAGCCAGGGCAAGAGCCAGTGCAGAAAGACCGAGCTGCATGGAGATTGGAAGACTTTGGGCGAAAAGTTCATTGATCGAGAAATCTCGGAAGAAGAAACTTGGACCGAAATCACCGGACAATACGCTCTTGAGATAAATGAGGTACTGCTCCCAAAGAGATTTGTCCAAATTGTAGATCTTGTTCAGATTCTCCATAACCTTTGCTTCCAATGGACGTTCCAGATCGAACGGACCACCTGGCGCTACGCGCATAAGGAAGAAGGAAATCGTAATGATCAAGAACAAGGTCGGTATCGCGCTGAGCAATCTGCTCAGGACATAGCGTAACATGGGCCTTGCTTCTCCAGTTGTTTATCGTTTTTATTTACCGATAGTTCACAAAAATGCCAGCCATGAGCTATCCTGCATGACTGGCATTTTCTGTCGCGTTAAAGATTACTTGTTAATCTTGACGAAGCGGCTTGGATGCACGTCCAACAGGTTGGTTTCGAAACCGGAAACCTTATCAGAAACAAGGTTTTTGGAGCCGTAGTACATCAAAGGCAGGAATGGCAGATCACGCATGAAGATCGTTTCTGCTTTCTTCAGGATCGCTGCACGCTTTTCGAGGTCAACAGTTACAGCTGCTTCATCCATGAGCGCATCGTACTCAGGGTTTTCATAGCGAGCGTAGTTGAAGCCTGTGTTGTCGCTTTCAGTCATGAACAGGAAGTTCTGCGGGTCGGAGTAGTCACCGATCCAGCCTGCGCGAGCAACATCGAAGTCACCACGGTCACGCAGGTGTGCATAGTGGGTCTTGGTGTCAGTGTTCAACATGGACACTTCAACGCCAAGAGGCTTCCACATGTCTGCGATTGCAACAGCAGTGTTCTTGTGGTTCTCAGAGGTGTTGTAACGGATTTCAACCTTCAGAGGGTTGCTCTGGTTGTAACCTTTAGACTCAAGAATCTTCTTAGCTTCTTCCTCACGGTCGAGCAGGTCAGTTTCTGCCCAAGGAGCGTAAGCTGGTTCGCCGTAGTTGTCGATTCCAGGAGGCACGAGGGAGTAAGCAGCAACCATAGTGCCGCCCCAAATGTCTTCTGCAAGGAATTCACGGTCGATTGCCATGGACAGAGCCTGACGAATATCAGGGTCTTTCATAGCTTCAGATTCATGGTTCAGCGCGTAGTAGTAGTTGCCGAGATATGGCGCGACTTTAAACTGATTGCCCAAAGTGCCACGAATGAAGTCGATCTGCTCCAGTGGGGCATCGTTGTTAGTGTCCAGTTCGCCAGCCTGGAAGCGGCGAAGAGCTGCACCACGGTCTTCAGTCGGGTAGAACTTAACTGAATCCAGAGCAACGTTTGCTGCGTCATGGAAGTAAGGGTTCTTAACTGCGGTCACAGCATCGTTTGGTACGAAGCTGGACAGTACAAATGCGCCGTTGGTTACGATGTTGGCTGGCTTTACGAAGTCAGAACCAAACTTTTCAACGGATGCAGGGTGTACCGGAAGACCGGACTGGTGCGCCAGAAGCTGGATGAAGTAAGGAGTTGGAGCGTGCAGCTTGATTTCAAGGGTCTTGTCATCAATTGCTTTAATGCCGAGCTTCTCACCTTCCATGTCGCCTTTGTTAACGGCTTCAGAATTCAGGATAGGGTAGAGGACGTTTGCGTATTTCGCACCGGTCATTGGGTTCATGATGCGGCGCAGGGAGTAAACGAAGTCACCAGCCAGAACCGGATCGCCGTTTGACCACTTTGCGTCGTCACGCATCTTGAATGTGTATGTCAGACCATCGTCAGAAACAGTCCAGCTTGCGGCCGCGCCGGGGATGATTTCACCCTTCGCGTTGTAAGCAACAAGACCCTCATAAAGATCACGCAGAATGTGAGCTTCATAAGTTGTAGATGTCTTGTGCTGGTCAAGTGTTTCTGGGTCAGCGGAATTACCACGGTTGTATACGGTTTCAGCCGTGGCAGATAGCGAAGTAGCAGCAATAAGGGCTGCAGCTAGCGCTGACATACGAATGGACTTGATCATGCAGATCTCCCCTCTCCTCAAGTTACATTCCGCCAGATTTGGAGACTGGCAGTTCGCAGCAACATTTCACTGTTGCGTTATTATAGCAAGTGTCGGAGGATCAAAATTTCCTCGTAATCGGAGATTATTTTAATCTCTTATTTACATTATGAACGATTACGGAAGCATTATTTCCAATATAGACTAAATTTGGAACAATTATTTCAAATTACGTTACTGAATCTTTTGCAATCGCGTCACTATGACGCCCAGCATTTGTGCTCCCCGTTTTTTCACAGGGGCGGCAAAAAACTTTCACCTTGGCTCATTTGTGGTAGAGCACTACCAACAAATCTACTCCTAGCGTTGAAATGCGCTGTTTTGGGAATCTGGAAAGACAAGCTTAATGGCACCACCGCTTCTTCATGTGCGAGACATACACCTTAACTTTGGAACCACACCTCTTCTGACTGGTGCAGAACTGCAAGTCGGGGAAGGCGAGCGGATCTGCTTAGTTGGTCGAAACGGGTCTGGCAAGTCGACACTGCTGAAAATCGCCGCGGGATTAACAGAGCCGGATAAGGGCGAGTATTTTTTGCAGCCGGGGCGGACGATCCGGTACTTGCCTCAGGAGCCGGATCTTTCGGGGTATGCGACAGTTCTTGCCTATGCTGAAGGTGGGCTGGCACCTGGTGATGATCAATATCGGGCCAAATACCTATTAGAAATCTTAGGCTTAACGGGTGAGGAAGATCCGGAGACGCTTTCGGGCGGGGAAGCCAAGCGGGCGGCGATTGCGCGGGCTTTGGCGCCGGAGCCGGATATTTTGTTGCTGGACGAACCGACCAACCATCTGGACCTTCCGGTGATTGAATGGCTGGAATCTGAGCTTAAGCAGATGAAGTCTGCCATTGTTCTGATCTCGCACGACCGTCGTTTTTTGGAGAACCTATCCCGCGTAACCTACTGGATCGACAGGGGTATCTCCCGCCGTATGGACCAGGGGTTTGCCAAGTTTGAAGAGTGGCGGGACAAGGTTTTTGAAGAGGAAGAAAAAGAGCAAGCCCGGCTGAATGAGAAGATCCGGCAGGAAGAGCATTGGATGGTTTATGGCGTGACTGCGCGTCGTAAGCGGAATATGCGGCGGGTGCGGGAGCTGGCTGATCTGCGTCAGAAGCGCAAGGAGCATAAAGGGCCGCAGGGCAGCGTGAAGATGGCTGCCACTGAGGGGGATATCTCCGGCAAGCTTGTTTCTGAGGCCAAGCACATCGGCAAGACCTACGAAGAGCGCCCGATTGTCAAGGATTTCTCCACCCGCATTTTGCGTGGGGACCGGATTGGTTTTGTGGGACCGAACGGGGCTGGCAAGACCACCTTGCTGAAGATGCTCACTGGCGAGCTTGCACCGGATGCAGGCACTATCCGCCTTGGCGCCAACTTGCAGATGATCACGCTGGACCAGAAGCGCGAGAAGCTGGACCCCAATGACACGCTCGTCAATGCCATGACGGGTGGCAGTGGGGACATGGTTATTCTGGGTGACACCTCCAAGCATGTTATGAGTTATCTCAAGGACTTCCTGTTTAAGCCGGAACAAGCGCGCACCCCTGTGCGTGTGCTTTCAGGCGGGGAACGGGGACGTTTGCTGCTGGCGCGTGCGCTGGCTGCGCCTTCCAATCTGATGGTGCTTGATGAGCCGACCAACGATCTGGACCTTGAAACGCTGGACCTGCTGCAAGAGCTGATTTCTGATTATCCCGGCACCGTCCTGCTGGTGAGCCATGATCGTGACTTCCTTGACCGCATCTGCACCAGCATCATCACCATGGAAGATGAGAGCGGCAATTGGGGTGAGTATGCTGGCGGGTACACCGACATGGTGCGCCAGCGCGGTGAAGGCGTGCAGGCGCGTAAAGTTGCCAAGGCGGACAAGGCTTCCAGTGCTGCGAAGGAGGATAAGTCCTCTACTGCTGCACCGAAGAAGGAGACCAAGAAGTCCGGCCTCAACTTTACTCAGCAGCACCGCCTGAAGGACATTCCGGGGGAGATTGAAAAACTGGAAGCGAAAATCACTAAGGGCCAGAAGGAGTTAGAGGATCCGAACCTGTTCAGCTCCAATCCGGACCGTTTTCACAAAGTGATGACCGCTGTTGGGAAGCTGCACGAGGACCTTGCTGCGCTTGAAGAAGAATGGCTGGAGCTGGAGATGCTTGCTGATGAGGGCTAAGCGCCTCATATCTCTATGATTTTAAGAAAGGCTTCGGAGGTTTCCGGAGCCTTTTTTGTTTGCGTTGTTTTGTGCGTTCATTTGCGTTGTTTGGGAGAAACCAGCGTTTTTTATGAATCTGGTCGCGTGGTAGCACTGGTGCTCAGAGGCTGGCTTATCCCCCTGCCCGCAGTGTTATTCATCATGCTCTATCATGTGGGTGCCGTGGGTGATGGCGCTGCTGGCGCGGATAGCGGCGGCGATGAAGACGACTTCGGCGAGCTCTTCATCTGTTGCACCGCAGACCTTGGCGTTCTCGCGATGGATCTCGATACAGTATGGGCATTGAGTGGTGAGTGCGGCGGCCAGTGAAATGAGCTGCTTGTTCTTTTTGGAGATCACGCCGTCGGACATGGCCTCTGCATTGAAGGCGATGAACATCTTCCAGGTTTTACCGGTTGCCAAAGAACTGAACTTCTTCAGCTTGCGCATATTGTCCATGGAGAACATTGGCATGGGCGACCTTCCGGTTGGCTCAGGTTTTTCCGGGCAATTAAAACAGGCTGCGCTTAATAACCACCAATGAAACCCGTTCAGCTTTAATCAGGATCAGACGGGTCGCTTTCATTCTTTATTTTGGAAAAAAGCCGCAGGCGCTATTTTTAAAAAGGGCTGCGGGCGCCATTTTGGGAAAAGCCGCAGGTGCGGGTTTGCAGCTGTAGCGCACGTCAGTCCTTCTTTTTCGGCTGTCTGTATTTGAGGAATTTGCCGACGATGATGGCGGTGAGCACGACCATGTAGAACTGGCCAGCCAACCCAACAATGATTGCGGCCTTGCGGGCGATGGGTGTCAGCGGAACGATGTCGCCGTAGCCGATTGTCATCAGCGTGATGAAGGCGGCGTACATGAGGGCTTCTTCCTGCGAATGGGTCTCTACATTTTCTATGGGCAGGCCTTTGAAGGAGCCCGGGTGCACGTGCTCTATAAGTATAAAGAGAAAGAACGAGACCATGCCGATTGAAATGTAGCCGCTGAGCACGCCCAGCACCACGCGGTAGTTTTCTTCAAACGTCCTGAGCATCTCATCAATCAGCACGACGGCCACCACAGCATGGAAGGCAAAGAAGATCACAATTTGCGGAACCAGGGGATCGATTGTCGGAAAGATTGGCGTGTCAAGAAACGACAGGATCAGCGAGCAGGCAAGCAACACGGCGACCAACCTGAAAAACTGCCTTCTTTTTAACGTAATGAGCATGCCGGTTGCGATGTTGAAGCTATAAAACGCGTTGAAAACAGGCGTGTCCAGTGTTTGGCCCGGCAAGATCAAAGCGCCGAACATGAGCATCATCTGACTGAAGAGAAACACTTCAATCCGATAATCAAACAGACTCTTTAGAGATTGCGACCGCACCGGGGACCCCAGTTTTCTTTGTTATTTTGCGCTAATTTTCGCAAAAGAAGGCTAAAGAATGGGAAATCTGGCGAGTGGGTTTGCCCATGAAATTTGGGAGCGTGTCAGTGCGTAGCAATCTTGCCTCATGCCTTTCTGTCTCACTCCCCGCATGTGAAGTCGAGCCGAGTTATGTGTTTGGAAAAACACACGTTATGCATGTCTACATTTAAGAGTCTCAAGTTCACTTATGTATTATTGACTCAGATCAACAATAAATTACTAGAAATACAACTTATTTCCGACAAGCCTGAAGCAAGTTTGACTATAATATCCTCAAAAAAGACACATACAAAAATACATTGCGTCACTTTTTCCTACAACAACTTACTAGATCGATAATATGCGGGATAAACTTAAAAGTTTAACTTACTCATATTTTCGGGCAGTGCGAAATTACTAAATTTCGCATTTCTAATAAAGTAAAAGGAAAATTTTATATGCGGTACAACTTCAATCCTGATTACTTCAATTTCGGCGGTGCTCCTAATCCTGGCACCAACAGCATTTCATCTGGCAACAACTCGGTTGCACCAGGGAACACAGTCAACACCACTGGAAACACGATCACGACGCCGAATGGAACCATCACAGATGGCCCTGCTCCAATTTCCTATGACAATCCATATGATGATTTTGACTTCGGCAACCTTGGCGGCAACAGCATCAACACCGGCGGCAACCATGTTACCGGATCCGGCAACTCCGTCACAACCGGTGGCCACCATGTTACTGGTTCCGGTGTTAATCTTGATACTGGAGGTCACACGGTCGTTGGCTCTGGCATTACTTTAGATACCGGTGGCCATAGCGTTGGCAATCCAATGGATTACGATGGCGCTGATTATGGCGGCTATGACGCGGCCTCAGATTACAGCAGCTTTGATTACGGCGACTTCTTCCTCTAAGCAGCCCCACGCTCCAGTCTGAGCCCCTTTTCTGACTGGAGCGCACCCACTTTTGTTGCAGCTGATCAGCTGTGCCTCCGGTGCTTATTTCGAGGCTGCGATCAAGAGTTGCAAACACTCAGGAGATGACGGCACAGGTTGAAGCGCCATCACCTCACCTCTTCGCCGCCTCACCTCCCCACCGACGTCATCCCGGCCCCCGATGTTTGTCCCGGAGAGATGGTTGACGTTTGTTCGGGGACATGGGTGACGGTCAT
>NZ_LMCI01000041.1:0-72773 GCF_001623145.1 Pseudovibrio sp. W64
GTTGAGTTCACTTTGAGGTACATGCTCATTCTCCTGAAAAAGGCTCTGCAATCAGAAGATCGCAGAGCCAGTTGGTGGCCTCGGTTATTCGGATTACGCGAAGACGAAGTTGCCCTTCACCATCGCCGCAGCACGTTTGATCGCCAGAGCAACCCGTTTACGACCCTTCATGGTCAGCATGTCTTCAATGAAGTTGGTGTCGTGCTCGGAAGAAATGAGCACTTCAGTTTCCTGACGGTCATAATAAGTTCCCGCCATCGCCAGATCGCCAGTCAACCATTCACCGGCTGACATGGTATTGGATTCCACCACATCCTTACCCCAGAGCATTGGAGTGCTCATTGAGCCTGGGTTGCCGAAGATGTATCGTTTCTGATCATCTTTCAGGAGGTCAATTGCGGCCCAATCAGTCGGGTTCATGACGAAGGAAGTTGCAACGTAATCCGCTAATGCGACCTGCAATATGGCAAGACGCAGACGATCAATTCGCGTGGCATTAGGTAGGCCATTAGCAGCAGCAAATGCCACAGCCTCTGTCAAAAGCCCCTTCAGGTTTTCCCCCTGTCCATCACCAGCAAGGATCTGCTTTTCTTCTTCCAGATCCAGACCATAGCGAAGCTCTGAATCGATCTCCGTTTGCAGGAAGTCGGAATCTGCCAGAGCTTCCTCTGTGATATTGGTGACATGGGCAATCTTTTTGACTTCAGAGGTCGCCTTCTCCCAACCAAAGCTGGATTCCGGCATTGTCCCCTCTTCGGCAACCATAGCCGCCTTATTGTCACGAACTACCTGCTTGCGGTACTTCACCAGATCAGAACTGGTTTTGCCCTTGGTCAGCAGATCCCGGATAAGCAAGCGACGCCGTGGCATGCGGATCGGATCACGCTCTTCTTCATGGTAGATCAAACCACCAGCCGAGCCTGCAGCAGTGGTGATTGCATTCGAGACGGTAACTCGCAGATTGCCTCGAGCACCACCATCGGCAAACGCCTTGATCCGTTCATCTTCCGCCACGAATGCCTGACCAAGTGTCATCACCGGAGCAGAACCGCCGCTGCCGATCCCCTCAGCCACCTGCTGTGAGATCTCCAGCGTCTGGCTCTTGATGCCTTCCAGCGAGTTTTTCAGCTCAGTGACCGAGTTGCTCAAAGCCGTCTGCTCAGTCAAAAGCTTGTCAGCTTTCTCTTTGGTTTCCTGCGAAACCTCGCCTGATTTCTTAGCCTGATTGAGAGCATCCTCTGCTGTAGATTTTACTTTAGCAGTAACCTCATCAAGCTTCTGATTGACTTTTTCCAGCAGCGCTTCAGTGGTCATAGTGTCATTTCGAACCGAGCCAACAACAGCATCAGGACGTGCAAAAGCGAGTGCCGCCAAGCAAATGGCGGGCATAAGTGCCTTCTTCATCAAACTTCTCCGATTAGATGGAATTAATCTTGTCGAGGAGGTCTTTCACTCCTGGATGAACGGCAGCGCCAGACGTGCCGTTTGGAGCAGCGCCAGACGTGCTCCCTTTCAAAGCCGCGCACAATGAGCGACGTTTTGATTTTGGAATGTTGAGCCGTACCAGGAGAATATCGAGTTCTTTTTGCGCTGCATTCGGCGACGGTTTGCGAGAGACCTGTGTTGGTTCATTTATTGCTTCGTCAGCAGCTAGTAAGGCATCTGCAAAACCTTGTTCAACGGCACTCTCACCATTTATCCAAGTCTCTTTATCAAGCTGGGCTTCCAGTTCTTTTTCCAAGATACTGGTCCTTGCATGATAGATGCTCACAGCCGCAGCATCGAACGGCTCAAGCCAGTCGGAAACCTCACGGAAAGCATGGCGATCACCACATGCACACACCCAGGTGTTATGGATCATGAAGAATGCAGCTCGACCAATCTGAATTTCATCAGCTGCCATAGCAATGATAGAGGCTGAAGAGGCCGCAAGTCCCAGCACTTTCACCGTCACCTTGGCTTTGTGCTCACGCAGCAAGTTATAGATGGCCAACCCTTCGAAGAAGTCCCCGCCTGGGGAGTTGATCGAAACAACAACATCCTTCTCGCCAATGTTTCGAAGAGCTGCAGCAATTCGCTTTGCTGTAACGCCGTCATACATCCAGCTCTCCCCAATGGGATCAAGGATGGAGATAGAGTTCTCATTTTCTGAACTACTCGCCACTTTCAGGTCAGGATTCCACCGCTGCAAAACACTATCAGTAATCGTACTTTGAAGACCTTGCCGTCCGGACAAAGGCACAGTTGGCAAATTACGAAGGCTCATTTGTCTTCCTTTCCAAGCAAGTCCACCAATCCCATAGAGGTTTGAACCACCAGCTCATCACTGTTGCCACCACGTCGTGGCAGATTGAGCTTGTCGCGGCCCTCATCACCAGACATGAAACCGCCCATCCGCATTTTGAGAAGGAAATCGCCCTTGGCCTTACTGTCCATTTGCAACATGGCTTCGCGGTTATATTCCACGTACCAGCGCCCACGTTTTTCAACGGGAATGAGATCTTTCAGGATACGCGCTTCATTTTTGATAAGTAGCGGATTGATACCAAGCGAGAGCCAGGACAACATCACCGCTTCAACACCACTGCCCCACATGGTCTGGCCATCTGCTGAATGCCCGATCACAATCGGTGGAACACCGAACCACCTGCAAACATCTTCAACGCTAAAGCGCCGTGTTTCTAAAAGCTGCGCATCTTCAGGGTTCAACTGGAGTTGTTGAAACTTGAGGCCAGATTCCAGCGTAAGGGTTTTGCCCGCTTTGCTCGATCCAATGAATTTTTCCAGCAATGTCTGAAGTTGGGTCCGCTGCTCTGCAGTGAGCTTTTGATCGGAGGTCAAAACACCTGCAGCCATCATGGAATTTGAAAATACACTGCCTGCCGTATCATCTGCAGCTAAAGCAGCACCAATAGAATTCGCCCCATACTTGATCGCCGACATGCCAAGACCGTCACCACCTCCAAAACCACGAAGATGAAACACTTTGTCAGCAGGCAAGTTAGTGAACTTACCTCGATCACGGACGTTATACTCCAGCTCGCCATTTGCTTTTCGCTTGGGAGTAACATTGAGCAAAGGACGCAGACCAACCAGCCCTTTCCCCACAAATAGCTTCTCTGCAAACGCATTGCCGCGCAGTGTCATATGCGCAGTCATTCCCTCCCAAAACTCAACGGCTGTTTGCTCGCGATTTGGGCTTTCAGATAGGATTGAGGATAAGTCCTCCTCAATTTTGATCCTGCTATCACCCTCACCCTTTTCATACAGAGCCAAAGGCAATGTGGAGAGGACTTGCGAGGTTTTACGTACACAATCCCAGACAGCAGAAACAGTCATTGCCGTCGATGCATTCACTGATTTTCCGGCAGAAGAGGAATGACCGCCCGCAGACCAGGCATCTCCACCATTGAGGTTGATCCATCCAGACTGGCCTGCCTGCAACTCTTGCCTGATGCCACGAGCCGCTGCCTTAAGAAACCTGATCATATAACCATCACCGGATTGCTGAGGAAATCGTCCAGGCCATTACCTTCGGCCTCTGGATGGCGGCTCATAAGATCAAACGCGTTGAACGCTGCTGTGAGCGGATCAATCTTCATGTAGCCGGATGCTTGTTTGGTCACATAGTCGGCATTGCCGCGTTTTTCAGTTTTGGCATTGGAAACACACCACGCCATCATTCGCGAGCCGCCATGAGCAAGAGACTTATCTGCGAGCTTTCGCGCCATACCTTTGGTAACTCCAGAAAGCTTATAGCCTTGAGGCACACCAACGAGCTGCTCTGGCTTGACCTCACGCTCAATCAACTCATCTACGATTGCAGCAACCCCGACCGGATCCAGCCCGATTGCATTCTCTTTCGGGAATAGACCACGATCCAGAACTTGCTCAATGAAGTCAGCGACAATCGGAATATCGTCTGCAAATTCAGTACAGATGAACAGGTCGCCATCTTTCTCGAAATCCTGAAGAGCTGTCGCGATCTGCTTGCGCTTTTCCAGCACGCTCTTGTGGCAGCACCCACAAGCCCAAAGCAGCCATCTGCTTTTCTCGCTCTCTTTTTCGCGCCCAATAAAGCAAAGCCCGAGAAGGTCATCCAGTCCACCACCATCAACACCAGCAGTCACAACTTCACATCGATCCAGAAACTCTTCAAAATCACGGATGACAGTGAATTCAGCAGCCTGCCAATGATCAGTCCCAGCCCACCGATCCCGTCGCAGGTTCATGCCAATCGGAACGTTCAGATGTTTGGCAAGAAAGCTTTGTTTGTCCTCTTCACCAGTGCCATCCATCGCCTCGCGCAGTTTGGATTCCAGCCAGCTCTTACGCACCGAGCGCCCGAGATTGGGGTTGGTGATGTAGAAGTTCTCAGGCTTTAGATAGTCCTTATTCTTGAGCATCTTTTTCGGGAACTCATAGAGAACTCCTAACCGTTCAGGATCATCAATCTTGCCATCACGCACATCACGGTAATACTCAAGTTTGCTTTTCCAGACCCCTGCTGGAGGCTCATCGGAATGCGTAGTCAGATAAACAACAAATCCTTCAGGACGGGCAATCAATCCGCCAGTGGCCTCCTGCAGCATGGCCGTCGCCTTTGGCTTCTTGCCAAACAACCACAACTCATCAACCAGAACGAAGCCAGCTTTTTTGCCAGATAGCGTGTCGCTGTCAGCAGCTACAATCTTGAGGTTTGAGTTTGTGGTCTCGTGTTTGATTGCTCGCAGGTGCGTAGTCACTTTGAGGATTTTTTTGAGTTCCGGATCATAGGAGACCATCGCAGCAGCTGGCTCAAAACAGTTGTTGGCCACCTCAATGGTTGGAGCCAATAGCAACAGCTCGTTGAGGTGACGCCAATTGCGAATGAGCGCTGTCACCATGATCCCTGCTGCAATAGTGGACTTGGCGTTTTTCTTCGAGATCAGGAGCAAAAACTCACTGATCAACCTCTGCCCTTGTTCCGCATCATAGGCGCCAAAGATCGCACCAACAAAATCAAACACCCACTGGTCACTGCACTCACCAAATGTCGGCATGCCAGGAACATCAACCACCTTGAGCGACTTGAAGACGTTCAAAGCTGCTTCGGCTTCAGCAGTGAACAACGGACCAAAGGGGATGAGAGATTTCCCTTGAACGATCCGCTCTTCCCAATCCACGCAGGCAGTTGACCAGTGCTGAATTTTCAAGACAGTTCTTTCTTAGTTGATCAGCTGGGGGGCCTGGGGCGGTGCAAACTTTCCGGCATAATCTTCTGCAGTTTTCTTTCGCTCTTCTTTTTTGCCGAGCGTTTTTTCAGATGCCGCAGGAACACTCTTTCCACGGTTGGCAATCGCTTCCGCCAGCTTGTCACGATCAGAGTTCTCAAGCCGGGAGAAGATTTCCTTAATCGCTGACACCTTCCCGGCTTCGGCCTGGTCCATGAGCTTACCCAGAAGCTTGGCCTCAACCCTCTCCCGAGCTTCATCCCTGGCTTTGAGCTGACGAAAATAATTCTTGCGCAAAGTGGGAGCTGTAATCCCTAAAGCTGCAGCAATTTCATCCTGAGTTTTTTCGAAAGCGAGTAACTGCATGACAAGTCTACGCTTTTCATCACTCACCATATGAGGTGGACGCCCTCGTTTTCCAAATCCCTCAGGGATTGGATCGCCTAGCAGGTCAAAATCGAAGTCGGCCAAAAAAAAATCTCTCAGTTATATCGGGGTGGGTAAGGGCAATTCAGCCCCCGGACTTTTACCCCACCCCCCACTTCCGTTATCAATCAACGCCTTGGCATCGCATCTTCTGAGCCTGCGCAGTCTTCCGGTTATGGCACCACGTGCAAAGGCATTGGAGGTTGGATGGGTCGAGATCCGCACCACCGTCTTTACGCTCAACGATGTGATCGGCGATCAGCTTATGTTGCAGCTTCGAGAAGTCCTTGCCGCACATCTCGCAGACACAGCCGCGCTGTTGCTTGATGTACCTGGCGAGCGCCTTCCATTCAGGTGTGAGATAAAACGGATCAACCGCCTTTGGTGCTTTGCGCAACGTTGGGCCCAATGTGTTCAAGCGGGGAGTGATCGACTTGAGGGGCAAAGCCAGAAACCTAAACAGAAAAAAGGTCCGCCTCTCAGCGAACCAGTTAATTGCACTTTGCACGTGCTCCAAAAATCCATAGAAACTCTTCGCGCCAACTCCGCTTCTCAGCGTCTTACGTTGACTGGGTCTCGTGTCCAGGTCGCTCTGTTTGGTATAGCGGCTCCTAACCGCTCAGGCCCCGGAGATCCACGGGATCATCCTGATATGCATGATGGTTAACGCGGCGCCACTTTGTCAACTGTCACTGTTGCTTTTGTGGTTCGGCCAAAGGCTTCAACGTCCACTCTCAAGGACTGACCACCATCAGATACTTCTCTCACAACCCCCTTCAGAAGAGCACCGGATCCAGCAGTCAGAACGACACCACAGCCGATACTAAAGAGCTGGCCATGCAAGTTCTTTCTGCCAATCTGCGCTTCACACGAGGCATCGAGCATACGTAACATCTCAGCTATGGGAACACGGTGTGAAGCCGCATCTTTGGTTGCAGCAAGAATTTTTTCCACACCATCGCAAATGCGCACCTGATCACAGGACTGACCGCCGATAACATCCAGTCCAACGAACAGATACCGGGGAAACATGGGAGCGCTCACGTCCAGCATTTGCGCCGACCGCTTCACCTTCTTTCGTTTGGGAAGCATGGGCAGGTAAGCCACCGCACCTGTCGCCGCAACGCTTGCCTTCGCCCGATCCTCACAGTTGGGGTTCGTCTGCACCACGACCCACTCAAGGGGCGCCTGCTTGATGAGAGCTCGAAGCAAGTTGTAATCCTGCTCCAACGCCCTGTTGCCTGCATTCGGTGCCTGGTTCATCCCTGAACCCCGCCGGACTTTGACGCAACCAACAACCAATCCCGCGTCTTAGTCGCTGTATGCGTATCACTATTGCGAGCAACTGGAGCCTCATTAGCAGGCTTTGCCACCTCGGGAGAGCTTGCCAAATGGAGCACATCACGTTCCTCATTCAATCTATGCAGTGGCATAGGTTTGCCCTCCATCATCAGCAGCCAGCGTTGCGACATCGCAACCGTAAACTTCCAGAAAAACAGCGTTACAGAGATCCATACGTCGTTTGGCAAAGGCATTGATCATCATCTAAACGGGATGACGATCAGGCAAAGGTCGCTCTGTGCATCCTGTCTCGCCATAAAGCACCTTCAACGCTTCCATGCGCTGTGTTTTCAGGCGAGCTTCTCGCGATTGCACCTCAACAATCAGTCCTTCAATCTCGCGATCAGAGGGAAACCTGTGCTTGGTTTTTACGAAATCAAACAGCACGGAAATCCAGTCTCCGTTGCAAGCCTCTAACGTCTGCGCTTTGCCATCAGCCAGAAGGATGCGCATCACCGCATCAGTGGGCAGGCTATAGCGGCGACCACCCCGCCGTTTGCGTACGGGCTTCACACCCATCACCGCTTTGCATGCAGCGATAGCAACCGCATAATCCGGCCATCTACGCCCGGAAACCTCCCGTGCAATCTTGGTTGAAGCAAGCTCGAGCGTCTCAACCTCGAACCCGCCTAACTGTTTGCACAGCATGTCAAAATAAGGTTTCTTTTCTTCACCGGGAACCATGGTGAACTTACCTGAGAGCGGTTTGACGAAGAAGTGCATCACATCGGCATAACAATCTTCAAGGGACTTTTCGTCGAGCTCTGTCATCGGGCGTACTCCGCTTCAAGCTCGGCAATCACCTCCCGGCAACTCTCCCGCTCAAGCTCTTCCCGCTGCGCCCGTTGCCGTGCAGCTTTCTCGCCCAACCGCTGGTATTTGCCATAGATTTTCGAGACTTCCAGCCGCGCCTTGTGCGCAGAAAGCACCGCTCCGGTGAAGTAATTCAGCGAATGGATCAGGCCGGGAGCCCGTCCAGCAACCTCGCGTACCGCTGTGACTACGTCCTGCTCCAGGTCACAGCCACGCACAAACCAGCCGATGGCAGGGTTGGCACCGCCCCGCAGTTCCTCAACATCAAGCCCCACTGAGGTAAGCAGAGCGGCAACTCCGCGCATATACCGCCGTGCTGCCTCGCTTTGCTGCAACACGCCAGCAACTGGAGGCATGGAATTTACCTCAACAGCCCCACTCGCAGCCGCTTCGTCATCAACATCAGAAGTTTTTAAAGACAAGTTATTATAGCTGCCCGTCTGGGCGGGCATCCCCTGCCCGTCTGTGCAACAGTCTGCAGATACATGCCCGTCTTCAATATCGGCAGCAAACAGGTCCATCTGCTCCGGTATCGGCATGTCTTTATTGATGACCCGATAAGTGTAGGAGCAGCGCCCGCCATCAGGGCGTTGGCCCGCGTTGCGCTCAAGCCAACCTGATGCCATCAACCGGCTGATGGCCCGATACACCGTAGATCGCGCCACACCCAACAGCTCCGCAATCTTCACTTGAGAGCGATAGCAGATTCCGTTTCTGTCGGTAGAGGAACACAGAACACCCAGCACATCACGGTCACGTGGCATCAGGCTTTGATCCGCATAAACCGCCGCAGGCACAAACGAGATACGCGGGCGATCTGCTTGGCTTTCAAGGGCTAAAGTCGCGTTCATTACGTCCCTCCATTTTCAGGTGTGCTCCTTGAAGAACACATCATGTGAAATGACTGAGATACTCAAAGTCACAAAACGCTCATCCCTCTCCAACACTGTCAGAGACGGAGGATTTGTAGGCTGAGAGGTATTTGGCGTATTCCTTTTGGGCGGCTTCGAACATGCCGACGATGCGGTTGTGTTCGGCTGGGGTGATCTCCCAATCAGCAGCGGCTTCCGAGGCGGCTTTGATGGCATCACAGGCCGCCTGAACCATATCAAGAGCACAGGCAGCCGGGGTTTTGCTGGTTTTTGCGTCCAGTTTGGTGGTGATGTAGCCAAGCGCTCGCAAGTGCGCGAGCGTGAACACCGGATCACTGCCGATGGAGACCAGCTCTTCTTCCAGCTTCACCAGGCTCATCAAAGTGATGTTGCCAGCCTCATTCACATCAGGCCATTTTTTGATGGTGGTCAGGCCAAGTTCCAGAAAGGCAGCAGTGCACTCCTGCCCACCAAAAGCTTTGATCAACTCTCTGGTCTGACGACAGATCCAGACTTTGCGCCCGTTGTTCGTTCTGGAAAAACTCATAGGTACCCGATCCCTTCCAGAAGCCCAATGACCCATTGAGGATCAGGCCATATGTTGATAGGCGAGAACAAAAACCTGACAGCGTGGGCAACTAAAAACAACAATTCGCAATCATCATGTTCTCAACGACAAAGCAAAAGTGAGAGCAGCTGAGTGATGCGCCAGCTAATCAGCTGCTCTCACACAGATGAAGACTAAGGCCTCCTCTCAAGCTGAATGCGTCAATCAGACGAGGCATGACACAGCCCTCTCTGTTCAGAGGAAGTTTGCGCTCTTTTCCAGTTGAACAAAGAACGAGGAAGAGACCGTCCCTTGTCCCTAGCGAGTTCCTCAAGAACATCAAACCAAGCAGCCGGAAAGCGGTCATTATGAATAGCCATAGCGACAGCACTCGGCTTAACGCCAAGATCTTGCTGTATACGATCTCTTCCTAGTTCAATAACGATGGTTTTTGCGGTATCCATGACAATAGAATTTCAAATTAATTGAACTTTTGCAAGGTCAAATTTTTATGTTTTTCAATTTATTTGAAATATGAGAACTTCAAGCCATGACATTTAATGAGATCACATCCCCAGAAAGCATTGCCAACCGCTTGGTTTGGCTGCGAGAATATACCGGCTTAAAAAAACAAGAGTTTGCCGCAAGCATCAATGCAAGCCCATCTCAGTTGAGCAACTGGGAAAGTGCGACCAACCGCCTTTCATTGGATGGAGCACTTCAGATAAATGCACGATACGGAACATCTCTTGATTTCTTATACTTAGGCAGAGTTGAGACATTGCCACAAAATATGCGAAGCGCCTGGGCATCAAGATCCCTAGACAACACCTCCAGCATATCCATCGACAAGTCAGCATCATAAGCCACTCGCATCAATAGATCTAACCTCTGCTCCTTATTCATCGTCAGCACTCTTTCACACAAAAGATCTAAACAATAAAAACGCAGCAAAACCCTGCAACGCCACCTCTTCCTCACCAGCTCCACACAATGAGAGCTTTTAGCTCATGTAGTAGTCCGAGCAGCATACACATTTGTGAGCCCCTTGCGTCAACCTCCCCCAAAACAAACTCACTAACTCCGCACCACCCCCACCCCCTCACACGCGCAAGAGGCTAACGGGCTGATCTGCAAATGCCGCTTCCGCAAAGCTAGAAAAAGGCGATAAAACAACGCCCTCAGCTGCACAGGCCTCACAACTAGCCAAACAGCCCTCATCCGGAAAAGACAAGCAATCCCGAGCTTCCCACCCTTTACTCTGATCACCTCTCAAGTTATTCAACACAGAAACGAACAAGCGAGCGCCAACCTTACTGAAGCACCACCTTCGAAGCTAGGCTTACGACAAAAATATTCAAATTATTTGAATTTTATATTGACAGTTCAAATTATTTGAATTTACATTCTCTCCATCAACTACTCGTTTTTTTGGAGATCCAGATGCCCAGTGCTCAAGTCATCCAGTTTCCCGGAAGCCGTAAAACCACCCCATCACGCCCTGTGAAATCCGCAGTCGAGATTGGCTTTGAGGCTCTTGAAGTCAGTTCCCAAACGCAGACCGACACCTGCTTTGCCCGCGATGACCTACGCGAGATGCTCCAGATCTCTCCCGACAAGAAAGCCGCCATCGCAAACCGAATCTATTCACTGCGCGAAAATTTCGTGGATGCACAAATCTCCCTGACAAAACTGCTGAAACAGATGGGCCACACATAGCAGCGCCGCCTGTCCCTCACGATCATCAATTCGAGTTCCCACCCTAAAGGAACAGACCCATGACCAGCATTGAGAATGACGTCTTTAGTGATCACTGCAACGTGCCCCTGTTCCTCTTCAGCGAGGCCATGAAGCTGGTCGTTCTGGCAAGCTTTGCCGCCACTCTGCTCTTCCTCACCCCTGCGCTTGACCAAACAGTGATTGAGGCAAAACACAGCGTCCCTGCGGATTTCATCGCCGCTCATCTTGCCGCATTCGAAACCAGGTAAGGAGGCTAAAGTGGACCTCGCCCCACGCCGCAAGAAAGCACCTCAACCATTCCCGGTCGCCAACCTCCTGCCGCGCTCTGACAAGGAGCAGGAGATAACGCTCGAACGCCTCCTCAACGCCCAGAAAGTCATTGCCACCCTCATCGCAGCAGGCAACACAAAGTACCTCCCGATCTTCCAACGCCTGAAACACGAGATCAAAGAGTTCCAGCAACGCGAGGACGACCTGGCATTGGCGCTACGGATTGCGAAGGATGATTAGGTGGGTGAGATAGAGAGAGAGCTATGGTGACTACAGCGGGCACTCGCCTCGAAGCTGCGCATACCCATTTTTAAAAAACCCAGAGCCCTTTAAAGGACTCTGAGCAGTCTGAATTTCTTGATCTGGTATCGAGCTCGACTACTTGGCAGCCTTGGAGGTCAGCTTCGCCAAAACACCACGCATTTTTTCGATTACCGGTGATTTATCGACATCATCCAGATCCTTCATTGTTTCCTTCGGATCTTCGTAAGCCAACCAGACCTGACCCTCGGAATCCTCATAGACCTGAACTTTAAGTGGCAGGTACAGGCCTGCCCGCGGGTCGATCTCCATCGCAGGGGTACCAAGAACCGGATTACCGAAAATCAGCAACTGGTTCGCCGGAATGGACATACCAACCTTTTCAGCTCCCGCAGCATGGTCAACACGAGCAAATATTGTTGCCCCTGCCTTCCTTGCGGTAGCCTCCATCGCATCCATAGTCTCCTGCACTGCTTTATTGGTATCGACCTTGATAATATCTTGAGCCATGACGGGATACAAACTCCCAAGTATTAGCGCTGAAGCCAGAAACAAACTACGCAAATCACTATCCTTCTTGTGAAATTAATCCGGCTTCGGGGAACATATAGCCAAATACGCCAGAAGCCCGACTTAGAAAACCAAGCCCTTCCCCTACCGGAGTTTGATTATTTAACTATGGAAATATTCCAGCTACATATAAATTATTTTCACATGATCGTGTCTGATGGACTGATGGGTGTGGGATGGAGCGTGCCGCAACTGCGGACTGAAGGTTAGCCGAGTAGTTGGATACCGAAGCTTACGGCTTCTGCGCATTTGGCATGGCGCATAGACCATTAGCTGCCGTTCGACTTTGATCCAGTGCGGTCAAAATCTAATTGTGACTTCAACTTCTGAGCGACTTGGTCCAACTTACTTCTTAAGAAAAAATTGATGCATCAGAACTGGCTTAATGTCTTATGAGGGAGGTATCACTTATTAGAACACCTCTCACTCAATGTGTCTGGGAAAGAAACGAACACTAAGTATTAACTGATTAAATCAACTTAAATGCATAATAGCAACCGCCAAGGCTACTCTCCTTACCCCATCTTGTATCGTCGATTTTTAGTCTTGCAATCAAAGCAAAGTTACCGCTGCTATTCTCTCTGATTAGGTGCATGATTTCTTGATGACATTTAAGTTGTGTACCGATATTGGGGCCTAGCTCACTTTTTCTTGCAGGAAACCATTGATGTAACCAATATTTCCATTGGACTATTTCATTACCTGTAGCATCAGCATAAATCACAGCATCTTCTTTGAAGCCTTGGGTAGGCGGAGGTACGCCGATAAAAAAAGCAGGCTGGAAATAGCCCCGGCCTAGCAGATCGGTTAGCCATCGACCGGTATGCTCAAAAAATAATTTTTTGGTGACATGTGCCCCGTGCGCTGAAGAATCATTGTGAAACAATTCTTCAATTTGAGCTTGATCCAATAGGGTAGTGTCACAATTAATCAATGCTATCTCGAAATCAGCCTCCAATTTCTCTTCATCACATTTCATCGGCCCTGAAGCGCGCAATACAAACTCATTATCCATTGAAAGGCTAATGTTATTTAGAACAGCGTCGACATCTATACCGCCATTCTCAGTCTTAAAGTGCGAGAAAATTGGCCAAAAAGCAGGCTTTTGGGATGGCTCCAATCGTCCCAAAGAGTCCTCGAAAGGGATTGTTAGTAGTGACAGCTCCCTTGCTTGGTCATTACTAATGATGTCTTCTCCTAGAGCAAATTCAACCGTCTTAAGAAATGCAGATAAATACCCAGCCTCAGCACGCCACGATAATGAGCATCCAATGTTATCTCTCCCATTGTACTTTTCAGAACAGAAGCTATGAGGATTAAAGGTAGGTATATATGCTCGTTTCTTGACCTTATTCCATTCTATAGCAAGTTGATTTTGAATGACTTCTTTGTGTTCGTTTCCACAACACTGTTCGAGTAGAGAAGCATACATTTGGGGAAGGCCGTTTTTATAGATTTGCTCAATAGGTGTCGCATCCTCTGAATCTGTTTTAAGGTCGATGTCTTCAAACTGGCTCGAACCAAAAAATCTAGCCATGTAATATTCAGAGAGATATGAAGGGTATTTAATCGCTTCCCTGATTTCTTTTTCCTTAATCCCTACGTCACCAGAAAGAGTTAATATAGATAGGAAGTCACAAATTTCCATTTCCAAGTCGAGCTTTGAAAGCTTAAGGAGATAACGCTCCTTAAAGTTAGCTTCAGTTTTTAATAGCATTGCAATCTGTTTTGCTGATTTAAGCCGAGCTTGCTTATCTGGCCAGAAATAGTAGGCCAATAAGATGTCGTAGGGTGCATTTGCTATTGAATAGCTCTCATCCGTCCATTCAAGAATAGGTAGCGGTAAATGAGAAACTTCTTGCTCTAATGAGCTAAGCATCACATTGGTAACAGAAATGGCTAGCTCGTGCTGATCAACATTGAGAAAGAACAATACCAATGAACTTGTTGGGACGACTTTCCAAACATTTTCATCGCCAAAATCTTGAATACCTTCCAGAGTTTGAGCAAGAATATCTTTCCATCTATTTTTGTAAATACGGGCATATTTTACGATCTGTTCTTCAGATGTAGCACCTGACCATTTTGACCAATGACGGTTGTCATTTATATCGTTGATGCACCACTCCAAGGCTTGGTTCTTTCCTTGGAGTTTATGACTGATATCAAATACCGCTGGTAGGCATCGCTCTAAACCCCAAACTTTTTCACGCCCCTCTATGTAAGCCTTACGAAAAGCTTGAATGACATCTAATCCTTTTCCATGATTAGCCCAAACCTTTGCCCATTCTTCAACTTGCTCATGATTAAGAAAGCGATGTTCACTTGTTAAGGCATCGATTAATTCTGAAAGTCTATCTGGTGGGAAATGATCGTAATTTAATTTCACATAGCCATTATCAAACGGAGTGTCTTTTTCTTCAGAAACTGAATAATGTCCGCCAATGAAAGCTAACTGAGCATCATAAATGAACTTTAAAGAAGCATCATTCTCTGACCGCTCTTTGAGCGTCTCTAACCAGCTTCTATTCAACAGGCTACACAAAATCGAGTGATCTGCAGGGGCATTTAATGGGAAGTATTTAATGTATGCTGAGATAACGCTATCAACCCAGGCCCAATCCTGCTCGTGTAAATGGTACTCTAAAATCGCGGGCAATTTTTCCGGCATAAATTGGGCGATTAAGTTGATGAACTTTTCTGGCAGATGGCGTATCTCTCGCTCAGTGAAGTTAAACATCCCGATCGTGAATGGCGCGACTCTACTTAGCCATTCTCTGTGATGACCGACTTCAAATTCGGCACAATATTCAACGGCCTTATAGAGCTCATGAAACGTTGTATCCTTGCGTTCACCATACCCTAATGTGTGTTTGCCGGCAGTTTTTATGATTTTCGTCACTACTGTATTAAGTCGAAGACCGTTCGCAATCTTAGCGAGCTCAAGAGCATCGTTTGCAAGATATCCAGTACTTTCGCTTCTTTGATAAAGATCATTATGAAGCTGAGTAACAAGCACCTCTAGAACTTCACTTTTTACCAAGCTGTCAGCAGATCTCTCAGATAGACATTGGAGCCAGGCGTGAGCATTCCAATACTTGCAATCGTGAACTTGGCTGAACTGATTAATATCAAGCTCAATAGATTTATTACACGCGTGAGCGATTATATATAAATCTACTGAGATTTTGCTCAATACATGCTGCGCTGTATGCCATAACATAGACACGTCATGACTGATCTCCCGACGGTTAGGGAATTTAAGTTCATCAAAATATGCATAAATAGATAGTGGGTTAACCTTTTTTCGGCGATTAAGATCTATAGCCACTTGTTTTGCTAAGAATGAGAATGCAGCATTCATGGACTGTAGAAATGCATCTTTTCCATGACCAATGATGACTGGCTTTTCAACATCATCACAAGATGAATTCGCGAATTTAGATAGTTCCCAAAAGAAAAAATCATAGTGTGATATCTGATTACTAGATTCAATCGAATTGTTAATCTTCACATCTTCAGAAACTAGAGAAAAGTAAAGTGCGCCTAAAGCATTTAGCTCTAATTCTGGAGCTTCAGGGCGATGTGTAAGATTTATTCCTTCTAAGCAGCAAGAAATTACAAAACTTCTGTTGAACTTATCTTTTGAATGAACTGGTATCGTCTGCTCTGAGAGGTTAAATATAACTTCGAAATTCCCTGCGGATATTAAATGATCTAGGAAATTATCAAGAAGGTCAGAATGGTGTTTGCTATCTACTGGTGTCAGCAACTTAAAAAATTTATCTATGTGCTCTTCACCTGCATGGGAGAGTATTTCTATACAGCAGTTGATTAGATCATGAATACGGTCCTGCTGACCGTCAAATGAGAATTTACTATAAACACGCAAACGCCTCATAACTTCATTATAGCAACTCAAAATAATTCCTGGATATTCTTCTTTTTTGGCCCATGAAAGTGCTACTAGTTCAGCGTCTGAAGCCGATCTTAAATTTTCTGTTTTAAGAAGGTAGACGTGGTCTTCAGACGAATGCCGTAAAGCAAGCGCTGATAAGCTAGGGTAACTTTGAATTTGAAATTCTGGACCATTGATCAACCGTATGCGAATTAGGCGCAGATCTACGAGCTTAGGATAGTTCTGATCATTGAATGCATACTCTTCGGCTTTGGAGATAATATGATCAATATGTGCCAACGAATAGCCTGAAGAGAAACTTTCTAGTACCCATTCCCTCGTCACGCCATTAATTAATGGTAAGGCATTGCCCAGACTGGCAGAATTAATCCAGTGCCAGCCCCATTGCCAATAACTAGGAGCATCTTTTTCGAGCCATTGATCAATTTTCTTGCGCAAAGAGAGATCAAGCGAGGAAAAGTATTGTTCTCTAACAACGAAAGCTTTCAAACTGTTGTGGTATGGTTGAACTCCAACTTTGGAAAAATCTATCAAGTGTTGAATTTCAGCAAATGCATTCTCAAAATCTAAGGTATCTTCATAACATAGAGATAAATGATGTTTGCTTGGCCAGGCGAAATCCGTAGCCGCAATAAGACATAAGATATTCCTCGCTCCAGCACTTAGTCGCCCCCAAAGAGATCTATAGTAGGTATTTATATCCTCGCTACTTACCTCTTCCAACTGGGAAGCAGCAAACTGGCTGATACAACGATCGGTGTAGATAAGCTGTTGAAGTGCATAGATAAGATATAGAGGATAGCCTTTAGTCTTCCGAACCAACTCAATTGCAATGCTCTCAATCTCATCTTGGCCCTCATTAGCCAATGAGAATTCGCCATTATTAAACAGGACTGATAGCCAAGTACGAACGCAGTCTTCATCCATATTTGGAATCTGCGCCCAATCATCACGTTTTATCTCAGCGATCAGTTTATTCGGTAGTGCCTCGTCTCTAACTGGCTGAGTACTAATGAGAAGGCTCATTCGGTCTAAGAACGGATGCAACCTATTGTATAAATGCTCCAACTGATCAATATTTGAACGCTCTCGATACACATGATCTAAGCCATCAATAACAACAATCAACTTCTGCTCAGCACGATCCAGATAATCTATAATTTGCGTTATAGCGTTGGAGAACTGCACATCAATTTTATTATTGTCGTCTAAAGTTACCTGCTCTGCTACATCGTTTGGTAGATATTGCTTTATTTGTAATATTAGAGACTTGAGAGCATTTTCACTATTTAAACGGTCAATAATATTGTCAGTTTGTAGCCAGTAATGGTGTCGAACTACAAACTTACCTTGTTCCGTCAAAGTTTCAGAAAGATGGGAAAGGTATGTACTTTTTCCTGTGCCGGGTAGTCCTGATATAACCGTGCAACCACATCGGGAGGTAGCTTCTATGATCTCTGCATGAAATTGTGCGGAAGGAGGAGTGTAGCCAATCGGGATTTCAAATTCTTGTGAAAGTGGCTGTGTAATGTTGGTTTGGAATATGCGACGAAGATCTGAAATATAAAATGCGCCGTCATCACTTGGAAATTTTTGCTTGAGGGCCGATTTTTTTACAGCTTCTTTAAAGCGATACCATCCCTCGTTTGAAGTATGGTCGGGAACTACATTGCTTTTAAGATCTATATCATATTTCTCTATCGTCTTCAGGCTGTGATGAAATTCAAAACAGCCAAAAAAGTGTCTAACTTTTTGCTCATCACCTATCTGAGCAATCAGCTCCTGTCGTCGGTTGTCTGACAGCTTGTCGAATGAGATTCTATTATTCTCTAGGTTTCTAAGCAGTTCGTCGTCTGGGATTCTATTTGTTTTTAGGCATGCGCTGTACAATTCACCACGCTCTTGAATGGTAGCAACATCATGAGACCACTTTTGAACTAGTGAAGTTCCTCTCTTTTTTTTACTTAAGAGCCAATCCAAGCTTAACGCCAAATCTTCTCGACTTGGATCAATAGTAAATTTGACTTGGGTGAGTTCATATCGGTCATCACTTCTACATGCGATGACATCATCTAGCCCTTCTAACTTATCTTTTAAAACCTCACCTTCAACTTTTATCCATTTATAGCGCTCTGGATCATGATACCAGTTGAGGAGAATCTCGATGCAAACGAGATCTTGATATTCGTAACCTGCTCTTGTCAGCTGAGTTGGTTTAATAGAGCTCGTCATTTTTCAATCACATATTGTAAATTTGATTAAGGATATCGCTTGGAGAGTTTACTAGGAAGCTAAATCTAGAATCCTCACCTCGATACCTAAGCACCAACTGCATCAATTATCTACTGGCGTATAACAGGGCACGTACAAAAGCACCCAGCAGACCCTCTAAGAATTTTCCTCAACCCTTGATTGAGTTGCCCCAATGGCCGGTTTTGGCCCGTTCAGCAAGTTACTCTGTGGCTATAGCGGGCAATCACTCTAGACTTGGTCAATTACAACCTCGAAGTATTTCTCTTTCTGATTGTCTGCGTGGCTAATAACCCATTGCCGGCATTTGCTGCAGGTGTGAAACCTAAAGGAGGCAACAGATCGACGTGGAAGCTTGGGCCAACACCGGCCATTCGAGTAGTTCAATCAAGGATTGATATGAGATTTGATTGGCGGACAAAGGAAGCCATTAATTTTCCTAGCCGTTACATATAATTGAATCTATTTTATAGGGGAATAGAAATCAGTCCCAAAAGGAGATTGAATTGCCAAAACTAAAGGTGGTGAAGGCGCTACGCAATGATGTTGGGCGATTGATTGTGCGGGTTAACATAGATCACAGGGACCACGCAAAACGTTACGATGTGATTGAGATTGAATGCCAAGACACTAGCAAGCGAATACTGGCTTTAGCACTTGGCCAGGACTGCAAGACATCGATTTCCATGCCTTATGACGTGAGAAATGAAATGGGCGTGGCAAAAAATGAAGTGTACGATTTTACGATCAAGAAAATTGGTATCATCGGCGCTTTGTGTTGGTGGTTGAAATCCCGGGACCCAGCTGTGCGTCTACCGGCATGGATAGCCGTTGGATCGCTTGCATTGGGGATTTTATCTTTAGGACTAGCTATTTTGGCATCTGCCAAAGGCTAGGCCCAACAAAGAAGTTTAGGTGTGAGTTGGGAAGTTGAACTGCGATATTGTTTTGGCGAAAAGGATCAATAAAATTGCATAATGAAATTCCAACTTTACCGATTGAGCAAGCGATGATGCTTCAAAGCATGCTTACCTCACGTGCCACCGGTGATTTAAAAGACTACCCTGAGTATATGCATCTTCGTAGTAGGTTTATGGCTGACCCCTTTCTTTGCAACCTGCTCCCATCGTTCGTAAGAAGTTGCCCGACACTACCCGCCTTTTGGTCTTATATCCAAGGCAAAGCAGAAAAATATGCGGAACGACGTAAGATTATTAATGAGGGCTTTATCCCCCTCATGGAGTTTCTTGAAGGGCGGAATATCGCCCCTAGCGACAAGCTGGCATCTGAAACTTTGGAGACGTTCGACGTAGAGGGCGTTCACTCTGTTTGGAGCAAAGCCATTGCACGTCGAAATTCCGATCCTGAAGGTGCAATCACAGTAGCGCGCACTCTACTTGAAACCGTCACAAAGCGTATCCTCGACGAGTGTGACGAAACATATTCAGACAGAGATGACTTGCCGAAGCTATATGCCAAGGTTGCTAAGACACTGAACCTTGGACCGAGCCAGCATTCAGAAGAACCAATCAAGACCATAATGGGAAGTGCAATGAATCTCGTTAGTGGGATTGGCACATTGCGCAACCGACTGTCTGATTCCCATGGTCGCGGAGGCAAGTGGCCTGATAAGCCATCACCACGTCATGCCAGCCTTGCGGTCAATACAGCAGGAGCGATTGCTACTTTCCTCGTCGAGACCTACCAAGAGATATTGCGATAGCCATAATTTGAATAGGACCTATGTTATCATGAATTTAGACGAAGCTATTTCCAAAACAATATCCGCAATTAAAAATAATGGAGCCAGACATTATGGATATGATGTCCATCCCTCTTCAGTCTGTTACCACGCAGCTGACAGAGAAGCTTCAAATGATCACAACAAAAAAAATAGGCTGGAAAGAGAATGGTATCCGCTTTTTCAAGAAGCCGCATGGGAGCTAACAAAGCGCGGTTGGCTACGACCAGGAGTAAGTCACCATGGCGCACAAGCGGTTGCTGATGGCGGCTACTCGCTTACCTCATATGGTTCTGAACAGCTAAGCTCACTTGATGAAAACGAGATAGTTTTACTTCAACCCGGGTCACTTTCAGCAGCACTCAAAAGCTATAACAAGACTTTTGGGGATGGGTTTTATCAAAGATCACAAGAAGCAATCAAATGTAGGAATGCGCAAGCTTGGTTCGCTTGTTGCGCCATGGCTGGCGCAGCAGCAGAGTCAGTACTTCTTGCGGTAGCAATTGCAAAAACAAGTGATGAAGAAAAAATCATTAAGCAGTACCGCGGTTCTAATGGTCGAAGAGCTATTTTAAATCTGGTAACAGGGAACACCAAACAACATATCCGTAAAAATATGGAAGCGTTTTCAGGGATCATTGCCATTTGGCGAGATGAGGCCGCTCATGGCCTTGTCAGTGCCATCAGTGTTGCTAATGCCGATGAGGCAATGAGAAGCCTATTGCATATGTGCCAGTTTGTAGAGAAAGAGTGGGGTGCATTGACATCGCAAGAACTGTCCAACTAAGGAGCATCAATCGAGCACCCCCGAAGAGAGCGACATTTTTGAGGCTATTAATTTGACGACAAATAACAATACGTTACCTATACTCACTACTAATGCTGACTTCATCTTAACGTTTTTAAGAGCCGTTAATCGAGGAACGAAACAATCAAAAATTAAGGAGAAAAACCCAGATATCGATGTCGATCATGTCTATAAGACGCTGACAGAATTGGGGCTAATTGAACATATTGCAATTGCTTCAATTCGCGGATCGAAAGGCAGCGTATATTTTCTAACGGACAAAGGCCAGAAATGGTTACACACATACGGTTATTGGGAGCATTGGAGGTACAAGCTGTCCAAATGGCAAGTACTAGGAGGTGTGATCTTAGCTATTACAGTAAACTTTATTACCAACTGGATCTGGCCCTTTATATCACCTGACCGCGCATCACAATCAATTGACGAACAAGTAAAAACAGAAATGCAAGTAAAAAACTCTTCAACTACTCAAGATACGGGGGGCAAAAAAATTCTAGAAGAAGACCCTGCTGAGTTGGCGAGCATTCAAGAAGTTACAAGTGTTCCTGAAGCATTCTTTTCAGGTTTATCAGACGGTATGGAGTTCTTTGGCTTTGCCTTGCCATTTATTGTGACAGCAATCTTAGTTTGGATTCTAGCGATAGAATTTGGTCCGGTTCGCATCATCAAACTTAGAGCGAAATTGAAAGATAGCGCTAAAAAATAATGATTAATTAGCAGTCCAAATAAGGAGCATTGAATGCATAAGATACTGTGTTTCATAGGAATATTGGTTTTAATATCCACGCTCCAACTCTACCCTGCAAGAGCTTCAAATTACAAGCTTCTAGCACTGAAAGGGGAAGCCCAATGGGAATGTTCATCCTTGTCGAGGATCTTTGATAATGGCAACCAAGACAGCTTTTTCTTTTCAGGATTAAGTAAATTGCAAAAGGCATACCAAGCAGCAGTTACTGATAAAATAACCGAGCAAGACAGAGATCACTTTTCATGGATATTGAAGAACCATGACTACGGTGTTTCCATTGATTTTATTTTAGGTGGCGCATTCGTGAGGGTACGGAAGTCAATTGAAGAAGACTTACCTCGACGAGATGCGACTACTCAGAGTATTGAAGACTGGCGGATTTTGAGAAGACTGGCAGCTCAGGAAGAATACGAAAAGAGAAACTGCGATTTACTTAAGCCCAACTAAGGAGCGCAGAGCATGTTGAATGAATATCAACGGCAATTTGTTGCGTGCCTAACTGACTTCGAAGTTGAGTACCTTGTTATTGGAGGTATGGCGCTAAAGCACCATATAGAGAGAGACCTACTCGTGATCTGGATCTATGGGCACCACTAGATGGCGGCAATCGATCCAAGCTTGCAAGTGCATTAAAACAATGGGGCAAACGTTACCCGCTTCATGGACACGTTGGGATCGAAGTGTACCACTTAGAGGCAAATTTGCAGATCCATTATCCCGAAGATGAAGTTTATTTTTTTGACAGCCAGAACGAACCTTTATCAATATTACTTGACGATGGCATCGACATTCTGACGAGCGTCCATGCTGACTTAATCTTCGCAGATGCAATCAGTCGCGCCTCGAAGTGGGTGCACAACAACCTCACAATGCAGATCGCCTCATTGAAAGATGCAAAGCGTCTTAAGAGAGCCGGAGGAAATCAATCCAGCTAAGAAGGCCTGCTTTCTATTTCCGTTAAGAGCATAGTAAGACCAATCAGCAATTGAGAATGTTCTATGATATGGTGATCGCAAATATGCGTCTCAGTGTCCGCTATTGGTCAACTGGGAACTTCCCGATCATTGAGCCAATGTGGAATGCCCGTTTAAACCCACCTAGAAGTGCTTCAATGTCCGGTTATGTGCCAATTGTCTACACATGCCAGGATCTAAAGTCAGTTTTTCGCTGCCTACCGACCACATAATACTCTCACGACTAACTCAAACAAACGCAAACCGGCTGATAGCCTCACGCTTTAGTTCCAGGCTGCCGCCCTCTCCGTATTTCGGCCTGTTATAGGCATGCCCCATCAGTTCCACCCGAAGCCTGTGATCAACGCCCGCTTCCAGCATGCTCTCCTCGAAAGAGTGGCGCAGTGAGTACGGAGTATGGCGTTCTGTTTCTTTCAGTTTGCGCTCAACCATTACCTTGTTGATCAAGGCACCCCAGCGGTCTGCCTTCAGGTAGTAAGCCTGAACCCCGCCCATTGTGACGATCCGCTTAGCTGCATCAAGCGAAACCCCAACAAGCGGGACTTCGCGCTCTGACCACTTCGTCTTCAGCTTACGCTTGATAGCCCCGTCGCTGTACTCCTCAACGCAGATGTGTGGCACGTCATGCTCAAGAACAAAATGCTCCAACTTCGCGCCCAACAGCTCTGAAGGACGAAGGCCGGTGTTGATCAGGGTATTGAACACCAACACAGCCTCCTCATTTGTTGCACCAAAGGCATCTGGAGCCAGCAGAACGGTCTTAATCCAATCACGTGAGAACGACGGCCTATGATCCTGCAAATCATTTTGTGCAAGTCTGAGCTGAAGAAACGGGTTGGCCAACTGCTCTTGCTTCAGATCTCGCCAGGTCGAAAAGATTTTGGAGAGGTGCGTGAAATCCTTGTTCGCCGTGCTGGGCTTTTTACCCTCATCGACAACACGGTCCATCCACCACTCACGAAGCTTCAGCCCATCATCACGAGTTAGCCCATGGACGTTTTTGTCACCCACAACGGTGATCAGGTTATTGATGGCTTTTTGTCTGGGGTTCTTCCATTTGCGGATTTGGTCGTCACTCTTTCCCAGGAGCAGATCCGGAGTGAGTTCCAGATACTCCTCATAGAGCCTGGACACCTTCAGGATCGGCTTATCCGCACCGCCTAACAATCCATCAGCAACAACAGAAACTGTTTTGGATTGCTCACCCTCAGGGATCACCTCAATACGATTGAGCAGGCCACCTAAAGGCTCTGCAACAACCTCCTCCAATGACAGGTAGGTATATCCCTGCACCTCTGCAAAATTGACTGCAGCCTCATAGTGAGCCTTTGCCCCCTCATGATCTTCTGCGAGCAAAGCCTCCCAGTACGCGACAAGCCTCTCCTCAATAATGAGAGACTTCCTTAGCGCCACATCAGGGCTTTCGGTTTTAAGGGAGAGCTGGATGCGTGAACGCGGATCGACAGACGCATATCTTTTAGGAACACGCTTCACAAAATAGTACATTCCACGACTGATCGTATGAGCCATATTCTACCCATCCTACATGCAGTGTTATGTAATTTGTTATGTAGAATGTTATGTAGCTCAGTCCGCCAGTGTCAAATCACTTTGCGCAACACGCTTTAACCTATTGACTAAGCGTATCTATTCGTATTTTCAAAAAAGGGAAGATGGCGGACACGGAGGGATTCGAACCCTCGAGACCCTTCCGGGCCTACTCCCTTAGCAGGGGAGCGCCTTCGACCACTCGGCCACGTGTCCATGAGCGGGTAGATACCACGAACCACCTGAAATTCAAGAGCAAGTAGCAACTGTAGCTGTGGAAATAGAAAATACCCTGTGTAGAAACTACAAAAGTCCCAATCTCACCCCCAATTTCCCATCAATACGAATTTCTGGATGCGCACTTTACAAAATTCTGAAACAGGCGTAGGTTTTCAATCAAACGATTGATTGAAAATAGGTGCCATCATGACAAACTCCCCCACCCCAAATGAACTGCGTGAAATTCTGGCATCTGACACCCCATCGGCCAAAACAAAACGCGACCTTATTGAATCTGCGCTCTACCACTTCGGTCATGAGGGATATGCCGGCACGTCCACGCGCTCTATCGCGCAAACAGCGAAGGCCAACATTGCTTCCATTGCCTATCACTTCGATGGCAAGGCCGGGTTGAAGCGGGCATGCATCAACTTCATTGCCATGTCGATTGGCGATGTGATGTCCGTTGTGCTGAACCGAAAGCTCTCTGACATCGAGCATCTGTCGCCTGAAGACGCACGCACTAAGATTCTGGAGATGATCGACCGCATGATCACCTTCACCCAAACAAACAAGCGCGCTGAACTGGTGATTGGTTTTATGCTCAAGGAGGTGTTGCACTCACCAGAGGAAGTGGACACACTGTACCACTTGATCTTTGAGCCGCTGATGGACCGTGTCACCGTGCTCTTCAGCCGCGCAACTGGCCAGCCTGTCGCCTCTGATGAACTGAAGCTCGCAATCTTCGCCATGATCGGCCAGTTGCTTTACATCCGTCTGGCCCGTCCGCTGGTGCTCAAGCGCATGGGCTGGCAAGACGTCGGCCCGGATGAGCTGGCACAGATCAAATCTATCCTCCATCGCTCAATCAACGCCCTGTTGGATGATCTGTCGAAAGGCTCGAGTCATGCTTAATGTCTGCGCCCTTCCTGTTGTGGCAAGCTGGCTTGCCTTTTGCGCGCCGGAACCAAACCTGACAGCTGGTTATGTTGAAGGCGAGTACCTCAAGCTAGCGCCAGTGGAGCTCTCCGAAATTACTGATGTACAGGTAGAAGAAGGAGAACGGGTCAAGAAAGGCCAGCTCATTGCCATATTGGAATCCTCCGATGCTAACATGAAGCTGGCTGAAGCCAAGGCTCAACTGCAACAGACACTCGCCTCACTCAATGACCTTAAGCTTGGCAAGCGCCCTGAGGAGATCGACGTTTTAAACGCCACCTTGCGCTCAGCACAGGCACAGGCCAAACATTCGCAAAACGTCTACGACAGATATCAGGGTCTACTCGGGCGTAAAGTCATCTCTCAGGCACAGTTTGATGAAGCAGAGACCGCCCTGCTCGTTGCACAAGCCCGAATAACAGAGCTGCAAGCCCAGCTCTCCGTTGCCAAACTGCCAGCACGTGAAGATCAGATCGCTGCCGCCGAGAGCCAATATGAGATGGCAAAGGCGAAAGTTGATCTGGCCGAGTGGTTGCTGGAGAAGCGAAAGATCTATGCACCTGAAGATGCCAAGGTCACAGACGTGTTCCTACACTCTGGTGAAATGGCAGGCCCAACAGCGCCAGTTGCCAGCCTGTTGCCCGTCAATTCCATCAAGCTTCATTTCTTCGTGCCCGAAGAGCAATACACCCAGCTGGAAGTTGGTACCCGGTTCAACGCCAGATGCTCCGGCTGCGCCACCCTGCAAGCCTTGCAGATCACCCACATTGCAGAAGGCCCGGAATTCACCCCACCAGTCATCTACTCCTTAGAGACACGCGAGAAGCTGGTTTATGAGGTGCAGGCAAAGCCAATCACGAAGCATTCTCCGTTGAGACCCGGTCAGATTTTTGACGTTGATCTGGACAGCTTGCAATGAACGCAATTGAAGTCAAAGGCCTGACCAAACGCTTTGGCGACAAGCTGGTCGTCAACAATGTCTCGCTCAAAGTCAAACCGGGTGAGATTGTCGGCTTCCTTGGTCCCAATGGCTCAGGCAAAACCACCAGCATCCGGATGATGTGTGGGCTCCTGAAGCCAGACGAAGGCAACGGACAGGTGCTTGGGTATGATCTGATCAAGGATCGTCTGCTGATCAAAAGCCAGGTCGGCTACATGACGCAGAAATTCTCGTTCTACGAAGACCTCACCATAGAAGAGAACCTGAGCTTCGTCGCACGGCTTTACAACCTCAAACCAGTGAAGCAGCACACCACCGCAACACTGGAAAAGCTCGGCCTGCTTTCCCGCCGCAACCAGTTAGCAGGCGAACTGTCAGGTGGTTGGAAACAGCGCCTCGCTCTGGCAGCCTGCACCATGCACAAACCGAAACTCCTGCTGTTGGATGAACCCACCGCAGGTGTAGACCCAAAGGCCCGTCGCGATTTTTGGGAGGAGATCCACCGCCTTGCAGCTGACGGCATGACCGTTCTTGTCTCCACCCACTACATGGATGAGGCCGAGCGCTGTCATCGCATCACTTACATCTCATATGGCGAACTTTTAGCCGACGGCTCCCTGCATGATGTCATCGCAGATGCAGGACTGTACACATACACACTCACCGGCCCCAACCTTGAACGCTTCATTCCTCAGCTTCAGGAAAACAAAGGCGTGCAGCAGGTCGCACCGTTCGGCAACTCATTGCACGTGACAGGAACAGACCTTCAGGCATTGAAACGCGCGCTCAAACCACTGGAGCAACACGAAGACATCCAGATAGAACAATCAGAAACCAATCTGGAGGATGTCTTCATCAAGTTCATGAGTGACAGCACGGACAATATGCAATGAGCAGAGTATTCTCCCTTCAGCGGCTCTTTGCCATGCTCATCAAAGAGTTCATCCAGATGCGCCGCGACCGTATCACCTTCGCCATGATGCTCGGTATTCCCCTGCTTCAGCTCGTGCTGTTTGGCTACGCCATCAACAATGACCCGCGCGGTCTCCCCACGGCTCTGGTTGCCATGGCAAATGACCCATACTCACGCGCAGCCGTCACAGCCCTCGAGAACTCTCAGTACTTCAAGTTCACTGATGTGAATGTCTCACCGTCAGAAGCCCGCAGCCTGCTCCGGCGTGGTAAAGTCACGTTTGTGGTGACGTTCCCAAGCAACTTCGCCAAGCAGGCAGAAGCGGGAACACCCAACGCGCTGATTGAAGCAGACGCCACAGACCCGGCAGCGTCCGGCGCTGCGGTCGCCTCTGCTCCGGCAATCATCGAAAAAGCCGTTGCATCCATCAAACAAAAGAACCCAAGTCTGAAGCAGGATCTTTTGAAATCCAGCACCATCATTCATCGCAAATACAATCCGGAAGGCATCACCCAGTACAACATCGTCCCCGGCCTGCTGGGCGTCATTCTTCAGCTGACACTGGTGATGATGACAAGCATCGCGCTGACGCGAGAAACAGAACGCGGCACCATGGAAAACCTTCTGGCCATGCCCGCGTCTCCTTTTGAGATCATGTGCGGCAAAGTCCTGCCCTATCTGGGCGTGGGGGCGGTTCAGGTCGCCGTAGTGTTGAGCGCAGGCCGCCTGCTCTTCAACATCCCGTTTGAAGGCGGGCTGCTGCTGCTCATCGGTGCCATACTGGTTTTTGTGCTGACATTGGTTCTGCTGGGTTACTTCATTTCAACAGTCGCCCGCACGCAAATGCAGGCCATGCAGATGACGTTCTTCTTCTTCCTGCCATCCCTACTGCTCTCCGGCTTCATGTTCCCCTACGCGGGCATGCCGGAATGGGCGCAAATGCTGGGCGAGATCTTCCCGCTCACTCATTTCCTGCGCGTTGTTCGCGCGATCTTGCTGAAAGGTGCGGAATGGAGCGAGGTATCTGCAAGCGTTTACACCCTCTTCCTGTTCGTCGGCCTGCTCCTGATGCTGGCCTTGAAGAGGTTCAAGCGGACACTGGACTAACAACTGCCCACAAGAAAAGAGGCGCTGTTTTGCAGCGCCTCAATCAGATCAACTAGCTGGCCTCAAAAGCCTCAGTGCTTTGAGAGGCGCTGGCTTCTTCAACCCCACTCGAGACCAGATTGGCCATCAGGCGGAAAGCCCCCGGCACCAGTTTTTCCATCTGGTGATGCAGGATAAGCGAGGTGTGGATGTGTTGCCCCTGCCCAAAGTCACCTGCAAGCAAAATGCCTTGGTGAGGTGCTTCATCAGGGTCCGCCATCTCCAGCAGCGGTTCATAGGCAACATCCCAGCTCTTCGCAAAATAGAGCCCGCGCTCCTTGTGCCAGTTCGCCCAATCGCTCTTGCCAATTTCGTTAGGCTGGTTGAGCAAAACATGCTGCGGGTTCAGATAGTGCACCTCGGCATTTTCATCCGTCACCCGCCAACGCAGGCTCGGTGATCCAATTTCAAGCGGCTGAAGCGGAAGCTTTTCTGCATCCCAGCGATCCCATGGACGGTGATAGAGTGTAATCAGGCGCCCGCCTGCTTTCACCCACGCATGAATATCCTCAATCATATCATGCAGGTCTTGTCGGCTACGGAAAGCAAAGATGCCGATGACAAGGCAATCCAGCCCTTGCAGCCGCTTGGCACTCAACTCACCAACAGGCAAATCAACCAGTTCAACGCCAATGTCACCAAGCCATTTGGCAACACGGTCATTACCGCTCCCGACATAACCAACACGCTTTGCATCAAGACGCGCCTCGACAACACAGACCCGAACCGTCGCCGGAGTAACCCGAACACGCTGGCTCACATGCGGATAAGACACAACATGAACGGTGTAAGCCTGCTCACCCCCCTGCAGGATCGGCAATTCATAAAGCCCACCAACAACATCATCCGGCAGAGCAATCTGGAAAACACCATCATCAAACTGTGCCGTCCATCCTTCTGGCACATCAAGGCTCAAGCCCTCGGCATTCCCACCCACCGGAATGCTCAAGGACCGTTTTTCCAGCGTGTTGTTGAGTACGAAGCCCGTGTCATCCAATGTAACCACATGAGAAGGAAGCACAATTGGCTCCACCTCAAACGGCAGCCGCGTTTCAACCGCCACACCATGAGAAGTAAACTGAAGCTTTGCACAGGGCGCTTGAACCGCATCTGGACGGTAAACTGCAGGGTATGGATCACTGGTGTCAGCCTCACCCCCAACTTGGACGCGGCCGTCTTGCTGCACCCAGCCCTTCGGCAAATCCAGCTCAAAGCTCACGGCTTCACGATTGCATTCAAACGCAACCTCAGCGCTCTCACCACGCTTCAACTGGTCTTGAGACAACCGCACAGAGGCAACAATGCCCTCTGCCAGCTCAAGCACCTTCGCAAGCTGCAGCTCCTTGCGCTCCAAACGGTGCAGAACTTCATCACGGACTGTCTCAGGGCAATCATCCATCGCTTTGCGCAACAATTTCAGAGCCTGCGCTGCAGCCGCCCCAATCATCGCACGGTTCGGGAAGGCCTCAATCGCATCCAGGCAATGATCATGCGCCTTGTCCAGCAATGCTGAAAGTGCTGGCGCTCCTGCAAACGCAGCAAGCTCGGAAAGGTCTTTCGGAAGATTATCAGATAAAGACAGCTCGTCTGTTCCAACCGTGCTTTCCGCCAGATGCAGCGGCCAGACATTGCTTTTGTCGTAAGCCTGCCAGCGCCCCATACCTTGTGTTTTATGGAATGCACGAGACTGTTCCCCAATCTGCGCCCAGCTCCAGCCGGTGACTTCCTCTTCACCGTTGCCATCAAACTCCAGCGTCGCAGGTGGTGGTGGAACCTCATCATCATACGCCCCGCCCGCACCAGACCATGCTGGCAGGTAGAGCTTCTTGACGGTCCAGCACGGCAGATCAACATCAGGAAACTCAGGATCAGCCGCCGCTTTCATCACCTCAAACGCAGCCTGCGTCATGGCGCGGTGGTGACCATGCTGGCCGGGAATATTCAAAAAAGTCGGGCTGATGATGTCTGGCCGCTCTTGCCGGATGATTTCAACAAACCGCTTCAGCGTGCGTTGATGCCCCCACTTGCTAAGTGTCTCAACACCGCTCTTTGAAAACCCGAAGTCAAAAACACTGTCCTCAGCATTTTCCGAGAGCCAGTACATGCGCATGTTCAACACATCACAGGCTTTTTCCATTTCAGCGGAGCGCAATACACCAAGGTTCTCGGTCGCCTCGGTGCCAATATCATTCTGCCCGCCCTCGCCGCGATTGGCGCAGGCATAAGACAAGGCAATGCCATCGCGAAGACCAATCGCTGCCAGCATCTCAGAAATCTCATCATCCGGATGAGCTCCCGTATTCATAAAGGAAACCGTTGACTTGAGTGGCTGCAGCGCCCGCCAAAGGTTCACCATCCGCACACTTTGTTTGTGCTCGGCAATACGTTCTTGTTCTGAAAGTGGCATCGTGTCCCCTCAGGCTACCTTCGAAATACTTGGAATATAGGTGTCGTGTATAATCAGCGCTGCCGCTCCAAGAGCCGCAGTCATCCAACCAGACGCTCCACGCACCACACGCGGCAAAGTCCGGTCAGCGCGAACGGAAACCGTCGCATCAATCAGGTTCAGTTTAGCAATCAACCGTTCCAGCAACTCCGGCGGCATGGCACCACCCAGAATAACGGCCTCCGGATCAAAAAGGTTCTCAAGTGTCCCGATCGCCTGCGCCAATGGGTCAGCCGCTTCACAGATCCACTCATCCAGATCAGGATCATTCACGGCCAGCAGATCAGAAAGGTCCTTCTGGCTCTCAGCAGACTTGCCGCGCTGTTGCAAAAACTCACTGGCCGCCATACGGCTGGTATAGGTTTCAAGGCATCCGCGATTGCCACAGGAGCAAAGTCGCCCGCCCCGCTCCACAACAACGTGCCCCAGCTCACCTGCGTTGCCAAACGCACCGCGCAGGATCTCACCATTGGAGATCACCCCAAGCCCCAGACCAGTACCAAAATAAACAAAACAGAAGGACTGCAGATCCGTAGCAGAGCCAGTTGTCTGCTCTGCAATCGCCGCCGCCGTCGCATCATTTTCCACGCGCACAGGCACCTGAAGCGCATCTTCAAACAGCATCTGCGGGTCTTTATCGTCCCAGCCAACCAGCTCGGCCTTCCCTGCTCCTGTCAATCCCACACGGCCAAACGGACCTGGCATAACGATTCCCGCACCCAAAACAGGTGGTGCGTTCTTGCCAATGGATGAAAGAGCCTCATCGCAGGCCGTTTTAACGGCTGGCAAAACCACAGCGGGCGCACTGCTCTCGATATGTATGCGCTTGGTGTAAAGCGTATCGCCAAGAAAATTCACCAGCGCGCATAAGATCGCGTTGGGGCGAACTTCCACCCCCAGCGCAACAGCACCCGCCGGATTTAAAGTGTATTGCACCGCAGGCAAACCACGCCCTTTTGTTTGCCGCTCACCCGCAAGAATCAGAGCTTCGCTCTCCAATTCAGCTATAATGTTACTCATTGCCTGTGTGGACAAACCGGTCAGGCGCGCAAGTTCTGCTCGCCCCAGTTTGCCATGAGAACGTAAGTGCCCGAGAACGACTTTCCTATTGTGAAGTCGAGTTCTTTCGGCGTTGGAGCCAATGATTTTAAGTGGTGTTTTTCGATGCATATCTATCCATTAAATCAAAACACTTGAATACTCAACTCAATTGAATTAAATCTGTTCAGCATTGTGAAATATTAAGAGAAGAACATTTCTTTTCGCAATTTATCAAAAGAAGCCGGGGCGAGGAATAGAGGGCAGCTCCGACTTTAGGACTTAGGAGAGGGTCTTATGAAGCAGTTGAAAAAGTGGATGCTGGGGGCAACCACCGCGGCTTGCGCAATGTATGCAGCAGGCAGCGCACAAGCAGTTGAAATTGAGTACTGGCAATATTTCTTTGAGCCACGTGTGAAAGCAATGGAAACCCTGATCGAAAACTTCGAGAAGGCAAACCCGGACATCACCGTGAAAATGACCCACTTCCCGTATGCGGATTACCGTACGAAAGTGGCAGCAGCGATCCCTGCGGGTCAGGGCCCGGATGTGGTGCAGCTGTTTTACGGCTGGTTGAACGACTACGTGAACGCACAACTCATTCAGCCACTTCCAAACGATGTTTTCCCGCCAGCTGAAATTGAGGCTGAGTTCTTCCCAATGGTTCAGGCCATGAAGCGCGGCGATCAGTACATGGCCCTGCCAACCGCAGTGCGTTCACTGGCTCTGTTCTACAACAAGCGCCTGTTCGACAAAGCTGGCATCGACGGCCCACCAAAGACACTGGACGAACTGGTTGAAACCGCAAAGAAACTCACCCAGAAAGACGGCGCAGGCAACCTGTCCACCGTGGGCATCACCACAGGCATGAACGCACAGGACCACCACTGGTTCCGCGAAGTGCTTATCCGCCAGTTCGGCGGCGATCCATACATGGATAACTACAAGAAAGTGAACTACAACACAGATGCCGGTAAAGCCGCTCTGAAGTACTACTCCGATCTTGAGTTCACTCACAAAGTAACCGCAGCAGGCTTCATGGATGAGCCACAGGCAGCCTTTAAAGCAGGCCGCGCAGGCATGCACATCGACGGCTCCTTCCGCATCGGCGCACTCAACAAGGTGCGCGGCCTCAAGTGGGGCGTTGCAGAGCTGCCAGCCGCAGCTGATGGCACCCATTCCAACTACTCGTCTTATTGGGTGAACGGCATCACGTCCAAAGCCACCGATGAGAAGTACGATGCAGCCGTCAAGTTCATGAAGTACGTCACCTCCGATGAGGCCATGCAAGTCTGGCTCGACACCGTTGGCGAACTTCCTGCAAAACCATCTGCAGCGATGACAGAAGCCAATGCCAACCACGAAGTCTACGGCCCATTCATCAAGGGCCTTGGCTATGCGAAGACAACAATCTTCGCCAACGAAAGTGGTCAGCGTCAGGCTCTGATGGACATGGTTGGACGTATGCGTCTTCAAGATCAGTCTGTAGATGACTCTCTTGCTCAGGCAGCAGGCGAAGAGCAGAAGATCCTCGACGACTACTACAACTAAGCATCACGCGACAGTCTATCAAAACGTATGTGTGTGGGGGCTCCACCTTGCCCCCACACCATCAAGACAGCATGTAGGGCAAAGGCTCCTTTAGCAGAGCCATAAAACACCTTAAAACAAATAGTTAGAGCAGTCTCATGTCTCATATTCTGAGCGAACTGCTGCAATTCCGGCTATAACCAGGGGGCGGTTTTGGGGATTTATAAGAGGCTCTCGATCTCGCAAAAGCAGATCGTCTGGGCGTGGGGGCTACTTGCCATCCCAATCGTTTTTTATGTAGTCGTGCGCTTCTATCCAACAGCGAACGCTATTCTGCTCTCTTTTCAGGAATGGAACCTGCTCGGCTCCCGCAATTGGACCGGGTTCGACAATTATGTAAAGCTGTTCAGTGACCCCACATTCTGGAAAGTGTTCGGCAACACCTTCCTCTATTTGATTTTGGGAACACCAAGCTCTCTGCTCCTTGCCTTCGTGATCGCGTTCCATCTCGACAAACTGCGCTTCATGCATGGCACGATCCGGGCATTGTACTTCCTGCCATTCATGACCAGCGCGGTCGCAATGGCGTGGGTCTGGCGCTGGTTCTACCAACCAGTTCCAATCGGCGTCTTCAACAACACGCTGGCCACCTTCGGCATCCCGCAGATCCCGTTTTTGAACTCAACCACCTTTGCACTGCCATCCATTCTGGCACCGGCCATCTGGGCAGGACTGGGCTTTCAAGTCATCATCTTCATGGCCGGTCTACGCGCTATTCCGCAAACCTATTATGAGGCCGCCCGCATTGATGGCATTTCTGCGTGGGAAACACTGACCGAGATCACCATTCCGCTTCTCAAGCCAACCATCGTCTTTCTGGTTGTCTTCTCCTCCATTGGCTTCCTGCGCATCTTCGATCAGGTCTTCAACATGACCACGAATGATCCCGGCGGCCCGCTCAACTCCACCAAGCCGTTGGTTCTGATGATCTATGACACGGCCTTCAACTCTTTTGACATGGGGTACGCGGCGGCACAAACAGTTGTTCTGTTCACCGTTTTGCTTGTCGTCAGCCTGCTGCAATTGCGCGTCATGAGGGATAAGTAATATGGCTTTCTCAGATACTCTGGACACAAGCAAAAAGACCTCGGCCCTGCGCAATTCTGCCCGCAGAAAACGCAGTCAGGCGCAGTTCATCCGTTGGCTCCTGCTGTTTGCAGGTGGCATCGCCATGATCATGCCAATCGTCTTCATGCTGTCCACGTCCTTCAAATACCCGTTTGAAGTCTACAACCTGAACCTCATCCCGGAAGAACCAACAATCGAGAACTACACCTACGTTCTTGAAGACGGGCGCTTCTTCGGCTGGTTCACCAACTCTTTGTTCATCGCAACCATCACAACCATCTGTAACGTGCTGTTTGACAGCCTCGTCGGTTACGTCCTGTGCAAGTACACCTTCCCGGGCCGTTACATCATCTTCATCGCCATCCTGTCGACCCTGATGATCCCGACCGAAATGCTGGTTATTCCGTGGTACCTGATGAGCTCTGCATTCGGCTGGCTCGACACTTACTGGGGCATCATGTTCCCAGGTCTTATGACAGCCTTTGGCACCTTCCTCATGAAGCAGTTCTTTGAAACTGTACCAGACGACTTTCTGGAAGCCGCGCGCATTGATGGCCTCAACGAACTACAGATCTGGTGGACAGTGGCCATGCCGCTGGTGCGCCCTGCTCTGGCAGCGCTGGCAATCTTCGTCTTCCTTGGCAACTGGACAGCCTTTATCTGGCCGCTCATCGTCACCAACAGTCAGGAAATGTACACCCTACCCGTTGGCCTCACCACCTTCTCCGTAGAAGCGCAGGTGGAGTGGGAACTGATCATGACAGGTGCAGCAATTTCAACCATCCCGACCCTGATCGTATTCCTGGTGTTCCAGCGCTACATCATTCGCGGCGTAGTAATGGCAGGGCTTAAAGGATGATCGACAGCTCCAAGTTCCCCCATCCTGTCTACAAAGACACAGTGCTTGCACCGCTTTTTGAAGGCGTAAAAGCACACCATGTCGCCTCAATCACCCAGATCAATCAGGCCCATCTGGTGATGCTGTGCGAGACTGGCATTGTCTCAGTTGAAACCGGCAAGCAAATCGCCAAGGCACTCCTTGAGATCGAGAAGGATCTGGCAGACGCTGATCCGGAATACACGGGCGAATACGAGGACTACTTCTTCCTCGTTGAAGCTGAGCTAAAAAAACGGCTCGGCCCTGACATCGCTGGCATGCTGCACACAGCGCGCTCGCGCAATGACATGGACCACACCGTCTTCAAGCTGGCCCTGGCAAAACGCTGTGATGCCCTCACCCAGCAGGCTCTGCATCTGTGTGATGTGCTCATCAAGAAAGCTGAGATCGAGAAAGAAACGCTGATTGTTGCCTACACCCACGGGCAACCGGCACAACCATCCACCTTTGGCCATTACCTGTCCGCCGCACTGGAAGTGCTACTGCGTGATCTGGAACGGCTGAATCTGGCACGAGCCGGCATTGACCACTGCCCAATGGGCGCAGCAGCCATCACCACCTCCGGCTTCCCGATCAACAGGGAGCGTATGGCGCAGCTGCTTGGCTTCAGCGAACCGCTGCTCAACTCCTATGGCTGTATCGCCTCAGTAGATTACGTGACTGGCCTGTACTCGGCCATGAAGCTCATGTTCCTACATCTGGGCCGCGTCATTCAGGACATGCAATTCTGGAGCGCGTTCGAAGTTGGACAGCTCTACGTGCCAAACAGCCTGGTGCAGATCTCTTCTATCATGCCACAAAAGCGCAATCCGGTGCCAATTGAGCACCTGCGCCATCTGGCATCAATCACCGTTGGCCGCTGCGATGCAATCGTCGGCACCATGCACAACACCCCGTTCACCGATATGAACGACAGTGAGGGTGAAGTGCAGCAGGCAGGGTATGCGGCCTTTGAAAGCGGCAGCCGCGTGCTGGATCTTTTTGCAGCACTCATCGCAGCAAGCTCAATCAACGAAGCGCGCGTTGCAAAGAACACGGACGCCTCCTGCATCACCATCACAGAGCTGGCAGATACGCTGGTGCGTGAAGAAGGTCTTTCCTTCCGTCAGGCCCATGAGATTGCAGCAGACACAGCCAAAGCAGTGATAGCAGAGCAAAGACCACTCCGTGACGGCTTTGACCCATTTGGCAAGGCCTTTGAGGCACACGCCCAAAAGATATCCAGCATGAGCGAAGACCAGTTCATGCATGCTGTCAGTGCCGAAAACTTCGTTGCAATTCGCACCCGCCCCGGCGGGCCTGCTCCAAGTGCATTGGATGCTGCTTTGGAAACTTACAAGCAGTCCGCCAAAGCCTTGAGAGCCAAAAACAAATCATTTGCAGATCAAAGCGTGCAGGCCACTTTAGTGCGCAGCGCTGCTTTTGCAAAACTAGTGCAGGAGTGATCGATTGACCACCGTATCCCTAAACAATCTCGTTAAGTCCTACGGGGACACTCAGGTCCTGCATGGCATCAATCTGGACATCCAGTCCGGTGAGTTCGTTGTTCTGGTTGGCCCGTCCGGCTGCGGCAAGTCCACCACCCTGCGCATGATCGCAGGGTTGGAGGAAATTTCCGCAGGCGACATCCGCATCGGCGGCGATGTGGTCAACGACATGGAGCCCAAAGAGCGCAACATCGCCATGGTCTTCCAGAACTATGCGATCTACCCTCATATGACGGTGCGCAAAAACATCGGCTTTGGACTGCGCACTTCCAAGCTCTCCAAGGACGAGAAAGACGCGCGCATCGATGAAGTCTCCGGTATTCTGGAACTGACAGACCTGCTCGACAGAAAGCCGAACCAGCTTTCCGGCGGTCAGCGCCAGCGCGTCGCCATTGGGCGCGCCATGGTGCGTGATCCAGCTGCCTTCCTGTTTGACGAACCTCTGTCTAATCTGGACGCGCAGCTGCGCACTCAGATGCGACTGGAGATCAAAAAGCTCCACCAGCGCGTTGGCAACACCATCATCTTCGTGACCCACGATCAGGTCGAGGCCATGACAATGGCAGACCGTATCGTGATCATGAAAGACGGTCACATCCAGCAGGTCGGCACACCGTTCGAAGTGTTCTACGAGCCAGCAAACATCTTTGTGGCTCAGTTCATCGGCGCCCCTTCCATGAACATGCTGATTGGCATTGTGAAGGGAGAAGCGATCGCTCTGGACAATGGCACCTCAGTTCAGGTGCCAACCACCAAGCTCAGTGAAAATCAGCAGGTCGCCGTTGGTCTGCGCCCGGATGCCCTGCTGGTTCAGGAAGGCGAAGGCCTCTTTTCCGGCGAAGTGTCCGTGATCGAACCACTCGGCACAGACACCCTCGCCTACGTTAAAGTGGGCGAAAAGGAAGTCATCGCCAAAGCCTCTGGCAGAACACCGCCTGCCGTTGGCGACACAGTCAACCTGCATGCAGCACCTGAAGCCATTCACTTGTTTGATGCGCACACCGGGGAGGCCATCCGGTGATCTCAAAACAAACCGATGGGGCAATCGTCTGTGCGGGACGGGTTTATTGCGACCTCATCTTTACTGGGCTCACCGAACTGCCAAGACTAGGCGAAGAAACCTACGCCGAAGAACTGGCAGTTGAACCCGGAGGCGGCGGCTTCATCACCGCTGCCAACCTTTCCGCATTGGGCCACAAAACGACCCTTCTGGCATCCATGCCCGGCGGCCCGTTTGGCTCTGCGATTTTAGACAAGATGCAGCGCAGCGGCGTTGACCTGAGCCTGTCGCCATTCAACACTGCAAACGGCGCACAGGTAACAGCCGTCATCGGCTGTCAGGAAGACCGTGCCTTCCTCACCAAGCGCAATGGCACCGCAGTCCCAAGAGACATGCTGGAGGCGTTCAGCACGTCAAAAGCCAGACACCTGCACATCGGTGAACTGGCAACACTGCAGGAACTTCCGGAACTGCTGGAGATCGCCAAGGCCGCAGGCATGACGGTCTCTCTGGATTGCTCATGGGATCAGAACTGCCTCCTCAACGGAGAGGTTCAGGACCTCATCGCACAGGTGGACCTGTTCCTGCCGAACGAGATGGAAGCAGAGCATCTTGGCTACCTGAAAGAGCCAGCCAACTGCCCGACACTCACAGTTGTGAAAAAAGGCAAGGCAGGTGCAACCGCCATCACTAAGGACGGCGAGATCACTGTTGCCGCAGACCCCGTCCCTGTTGTCGACACAACTGGCGCCGGAGATGCCTTCAACGCTGGCTTCCTGAGCTCATGGCTCCGCGGAGCAGACATCGAGACTTGCCTGCAAGATGGCAACAAGTGCGGCGCAGCAGCCGTCATGCGCGTCGGCGGCGCACCTTAAATCAAACAAAAAGGGTCACACACGCTGTGGCCCTTATCCCCTTTAGCTCTCCCTTTTATCCCCGCTTTCATCATCCCTCAGCGTCACTTGCAGTCGCAGCACGTATGCGCGCCTCAATGAAATACCGATGAACGCATCCTCCTGCCCTTTCAGCGCAAATTTTACATAGCAACGCACATTGCAACGCAAAAATTAAAACGTATTTCTTACATATCGAAATGATCGCGCATTCCTCTTGAAAGTCTATATTTTAAGCCATTCTTGACAGATCAAAATTTTGATTCCTAAAATATAAACGTTTCAATTATTGCTTTTCCGAGTCTGGAAGAGCCCAATCTGTCGGATTTCATAGAGTGGCACGCGCAACAATCAAAACCATAGCTCAAAAAGCAGAACTGTCGGTTGGTACCGTCTCAAGAGCATTGAAGGATTGCTCTTCAGTCAAGGACAAGACCAAACAGCGCGTTCGCCAGATCGCCGAGGAAATCGACTACGTCCGCAACCTCGACGGTCTCCGCCTGCGCACCGGTCGCACCTACTCTGTCGCCGTCGTCATGACCACTCCCATCACTGGCAGCCATGAGTGGGAAGGTGTCGAATACACCAATATTCTCAATGGCATAATGGGCGCTCTGCGCGGCACCATGTACCGCGCGGCGATCTATCCGGTTGATGATTTTGCCAGCAGTTTTCAGGAAATTCGAAATATCGTAGAACAGCGTCTGGCCGACGGCATCATCATTTCAGGCACCCGCCCCGATGACGCCCGCATCAGCTATATGCTGGAAAAGGACTTTCCCTTCGTCACATACGGCATGAGTGAGCACTTCACTCCCTACTCCTATGTGGATGCGAACTCGCAGGAAATGTCCCAAAAAGCCACCACCCGCCTCATCCAGCTCGGCCACACCAACATCGTCTCCATCAACCCGCCAGACGAGCTGATGTACTCCAAACAACGCCAACGCGGCTACATCCGTGCCCTGCAAGACGCGGGGATAGACGTCCAGACAGAATTCATCGCAACAGGTCCGCTCACACCCGAGTTCGGCAAAGCGACTGTTAAAGCCCTGTACAATCACGACAAAAACCCAACAGCCTACATTTGCGCAAACGAAGCCAGCGCACTCGGCGTGCTCTCCGCCTTTTACGAACTGGGCATAAAGTTCGGCAAGGATGCGATTGTGAACGCCACCGACGACATCAATGTCAGTGCATACTTCACCCCACCAATCACGACATATTTCCTGCCCATTGAAGAAACCAGCAAGGCTCTCGGCGAGTTCATCATTCGCCGCATAGAGGGAGAGCCGGCACAAGACCTCCAAAGAATGGTCATGCCACAACTGATCGAACGGCAGGACGACCGCCTGAAACCTTAGGCTTCAGACGCACACGGCCCAGCGCTCTGGCTGAGCCAAGCAAAATTATGAGGAGAGCATAATATGTTACGTGAAATTATTGCCGCATCTGTTCTTGGCACCATGGTGATCGTGAGCGCACAAGCCGCTGATCTGGAAGGGAAAGTTCTCAAAGTTGGCTCCGATACCACCTACCCGCCAATGGAAACCGTTGATGAGAGAACCGGTGAAATCGTTGGCTTTGACGTAGACATCATGGACGCCATCTGCGCGAAAATTAACTGCAAGGCCGAGTTCGTAACAACCGCCTGGGACGGCATCTTCGCCGCACTTGTCCAAGGTGAGTTTGATGTCGTTGTCTCAGGCGTGTCCATCACCGATGAGCGCAAGAAAACCATGGACTTTTCAGAGCCCTACCTTGTCGTCAGCCAGGCTATCCTGCTGCGTGTAGAAGACGAAGGCACATCTCTTGAGGGGTTCCAGAGCGGCGGCAAAACACTGGCCGCCCAGACCGGAACCACCAACGCTCAACTGGCCGAAAAACTCGTTACACGTGAGAACACACGCCTTTACGACACCTTCGCAGCCGCCATCCTCGCCCTTCAGAACGCTGACGTAGACGGCGTGATCATCGACGGCACCTCCGCCCATGCCTACGAGCAGGAGTTTGCTGGCGAACTGACAGCCGCGATCAAAGGACTGGAATCTGACCCGCTCGGCATCGTCTTCCAAAAAGGCTCACCAATGGTCGACGCCTTCAACGAAGGCCTTGAGCAAATCAAAGCAGACGGCACATGGGATGCCCTCACTGCCAAATACTGGGGTGTTGAGAACTAATCTCTTTTAGGCACCATGCCTAAACCTCCGGGCGGGACTGTTCAAAGTGAGCAGCCCGCTCTCCCAATATTTTGAAGCGATCCACGGAACGCATCAAGTCATTGATGTGAGTGGAGGAATCCCGTGAATGTCTTAAAAACACTGCGGCCCAGCAATGTCATCCTCATTGCTACCATGCCCTTCATAATCTACCTGTTTGTCTCAACCAACAACTACAAGCGCTCGATCTTCGCAATCGTCGGCATCGGAGAAAACGCAAGTACATTGTTTGCAGGCTTCCTGTGCCTGCTGGTCATCTTCACCGCAGGTTTTTGGCTTGCCTACTCCCTGCTGAAAGGCACCGAGCCAAGCAAAGCCAACAAACTTGGCCAAAACTCTGCATTCATTATCTATTTTGCCCTTCTGGCGCTAATCGCAACCAACACCATAGACCTGTCAGTCTTTGTTGACTCTGTCATCGCCAACAGTGTTGATCCCTACACATCTGACCTCATCCAAAAAGCAGTCAGACCACGCCAACTCACACCAGAAGCTCAAAACTTAGTGCTTGGCATTTTCTCCAAAGCCGCCTTCATTTACCTGATTGCTTCACTTGGCATCCTACTATTTCATTACCTCAGAAAATCAAAGCAAGCATTTGTTTCCATAAGCAGATACACGCTGCCCCTGCTCCTCCTGACCAACTTACTCGGTGCTTTTTACATACTCTTTGTCGCTCACGCAGGGTTCGCTGCCGGTTTGATGGTCACCCTCCGCGCAGCATTCTTTGCTTACTTTGCCTCAATGGTCTTAGGCCTCATCTGGGCAGGTCTGCAAAGCCTGGAAAAGAAGAAGCATACCAACCTCTTCTACGCCGTTGCCGCTCTCATCTTCTTCGGTCTCTGCGCTGTCTTCGCCCTGCAACCGCAGCAGTCCTACAGCCTGATCGGAACCTTGGAAGGCCGCGTCGCCATCATCAAAGGCACCCCGCAGTCAATCACCGACCAAATCCGCTTTGGCGAATATGATGGTGCAGATCACACCAGTATCGACATCCGCAGTGTGAAGGACCCAAGCCATGCGTTGGTCACCGTTGAAAAGAACGAACGTGTATCGGCAGCTTTCATTCCAACTGAAGCCGTTCCAACAAATGCAAATCTCCACTGGCAGACATCCTTCTTGCCGGATGAGAGCAAGTACCCCGCCATCACGTTTGGCGTGCTTGGCTTCTTCACCATGCTGCTGGTGAGCTGCTCCTTTTATCGCAACGAACACCCACTCGCCATTGCGGCAGAGTTCTTCATAGACACCGTCCGCGGCATCCCAATGTTGGTGATCATCCTCTATGTAGGTCTCCCTCTCAGCGGAGCCCTCAAAAGCGCATCAGACGGCATGATCAATCTGTCCAACATGACCCGCGGCATCGTCGCCATCTCCATTGGCTATTCCGCCTACATGGCCGAAATTTTCCGGGCCGGCATTTTAGCCGTCCCCAAAGGACAGATTGAAGCCGCACGGAGTTTGGGCCTAAGCCGTTGGAAAGTCGCCCGCTTTGTCGTTCTCCCACAGGCCTTATCCATTGTAATCCCGCCACTTGGCAATGAGTTCATCGCCATGTTGAAGGACACCTCTCTGCTGTCGATCCTCTCTGTTCGCGACGTTACACAGCGTATGAGAGAGTTTCAGGCGAGCAGCTTCCTGCCATTTACCCCATTCAATTCCGCCGCAATTCTTTATGTCGTCCTCACTCTGGGCGCTGCCAGCATAATCAAATCAATTGAGAGACGTTATGAGCGCAAATCACACTAGTAAACTGCAGCATCTCCAACAGCTGGCAAACTCAATCAAGTTCCCAAGAGACATGGTTCTGGGAGCCGCCACCGCGTCTTACCAAATTGAAGGTGCAGTCAACGAAGGCGGTCGCGGCCCTACTGTATGGGATCACTTCACCCACATTCCCGGCAATATTGCAGATGGTACTAACGGCGACATAGCCTGTGACCATTATCACCGGCTGGAAGAAGACGTTGCCTTGATGAAAGAGCTGGGTCTCACGGCCTACCGCTTTTCCATCTGCTGGTCGCGCATCCTTCCCAATGGTCGTGGCCCGATCAATGAAGAGGGCCTGGCCTTCTATGAGCGCCTGACCGACTTACTGCTGAAAGCAGGCATCACACCCTACGCGACGCTGTACCATTGGGACTTACCGCTTGCCCTGCAAGAAGAAGGCAACGGCTGGTTGCGTAGAGGGCTGGTGGACGACTATATCAATTACGTCGATATCACCACGAAGCGACTTGGCTCTAAAATCAAGCACTGGGCCACATTCAACGAGCTCTTCACCTTCACGTGGTGGGGCTATGGATTGAAGGAGGACGCACCTGGCCTCGGCGGCGGCGCAAAAGCAGCACTGACAGCAAGTCACCACGCCCTCCTGGCTCATGGCAGAGCCGTTCCAATCATCCGCAAGAACGTACCTGACGCTCAAATCGGCATTGTTCTGGATTTGAATCCAGTCACCCCAGCCAGCGACGCCATTGCAGATATTGATGCAGCTCGACGCTTTGAAGGCTGTCAGAACCGCTGGTATCTGGATGCCATCTTTAACGGTCGATATCCAACTGACATGCTTGAGACATACAAGGCTGTTCTTCCTCACATTGAGACGACAGACCTACAGGAGATTAGGCAGCCTCTGGATTACCTTGGCATCAACATCTACCGCAGATCAATCATCAAGGATGGAACCGAGTTCGCACCAGTCAACTTCAAGCGCCACCTACCAGAAGGCCAATATACCCAAATGGACTGGGAAGTTCATCCTGAGTGCCTCTATGACATTCTGCAGTATGTAAACACCAATTATGCTCCGAAACAGCTCTTCATAACCGAAAACGGAGCCGCCTTCTCCGATACTCTGGAAACAGACGGAAGCATTCAGGATTGGGACCGCAGCACCTACGTTTTGTCCCATCTGAAGCAGGCAGCCAGAGCGATTGAAGATGGAGTACCGCTAAAAGGGTATTTCTGCTGGACACTCATGGACAACTTCGAATGGGCAGAAGGGTATCTCCCGTGCTTTGGCCTGATCCACGTTGATTTTGAAACCCAGAAACGCACCATCAAGCAAAGCGGCAGACTTTACTCCACGGTCGCCAGCCAACTGCAGTGTGAGATGCAGGAAACCTCAAAGTAATCTGTCCTTCAACTCAAACCAGGTGTAGCTGAAAGCAAGCAGATGGCGACGCATAGCCCTGAAAGGAAACTCTGTCGGCGCTTGCTTCATAAAACTTGGATAAGGCAGTTTTATCGCCTCTCCCAGGATCTCAGCAGCCACCAGCTGCCCGGCATAAGTAGCCATAGCAACGCCATTCCCATGATAACCAAAAGCAGCAAAAAGCCCCTGCGCATTGGGAACCGCACCTGCAAATGGCACGAGCTTATGGGTCAAACAAGCAAGGCCAGACCAGAAATCTGGCGTTTCAACTTTCGCCCATTCAGGAAACATCCGCTCAAAGTCACGCCGTGTAGCTGTGCGCATACGCTTTCGCGCATGTGGCGTAGCACTTACGCTTCCCCGCATACCAAAGAGCATTCGCCTGTCCGGGAGCAGACGGAAGTAATGCAGCAAAGTCCGGGTGTCATAGGCCATCTGACTAGAGAACCACCCCTGACGCTTCAACTCCTCATCAGAAAGAACGCGCGACATCAAAATGTTAGATTGCACCGGAAGATATTTTCCAGCCATCCACTCCGGCATATTTTCAGAGGAATAGCCATTGGTCGCCAAAAGTATTTTTTGCGCACGCAACTGGCCAGTTCTTGCTTTCAGGACATACTGCCCATCTGCAGCAGGAGTAATGCCGAGCACAGAGGTCTGTTCACAAAACCGGCCTCCTTGCGCCTTCACAGCCTCAGCAAGACCTCGCGCATATTTGTAAGGATGCAGCGCAAACCCAATTGGAATTGTCAGCCCAGAAGAAAGCCCTGAGGCCGTCATCCCAAGCTCTGCAAGTTCATCTTTGTCATGAAAGGTGCAGCTGATCCCATAGCGCTTTTGTATGTCCGCAGCTGTATCTTTCAGCTGATCAACGCGCCGAGCTTTGTGTGCAAGAACCGTTTCTCCTTTGGAAACAACATCAGCATCAATCGAGTTCTGTTCCAACAGCTCTGCAACCAAATCAATGGCTGCACGCTCTGCATAAAAGTACCGCCGTGCATCCGCTTCCCCATAGCGATCAATCAAGTCAGCATCATCTGCAATCGTCCCGCCCAGACAGCAGAAACCACCATTGCGACCAGAAGCCCCCCATCCAATATGTTGAGCATCCAGCACCGCAACATCGACACCCTGCTGCACAAGTTTCAACGCTGCAGACAGCCCTGTGTATCCACCTCCAACAACAGCAACTTCACAGGACTGTTCATCGGAAAGCGGCGCACCAAGCGCTTGAGGAGAGAGCGAACGATGCCAGAAATTCTCGGCAACCGGTTGCTCTCCATATGCATCCTCTTGAAATATGCGGTGCAAACTCAATCGAGCCTGAGCCTCCTCAAAACCTATTTGATGCCTTGGGCAGTAACATCAGCAGCCGTCAGATCCAACGCACGATGCGCTTTCTCAATCAACTCATCCACCTCACTGCACGAAATCACAAGTGGCGGCGAGATGATCATACTGTCGCCAACATGGCGCATCACCAAGCCACTCTCAAAGCAATGATCTCGGCAAATCGTCCCAACAGTGCCTTTTTCAGCTTCAAACCGAGCACGACGCGCCTTATCCGGCGAAAGTTCCAAAGCACCAACCAGGCCACAAATACGCGCCTCGCCGACCAGCGGATGCTCGCCGAGAGCTTTCCACTTTTCAGCCAGATACGGCCCTGTATCATTCGCGACCTTTTCAGGCAGTCGCTCATTTTCAATGATATCAAGGTTCGCAAGCGCTGCTGCGCAAGCTGCAGGATGCGCAGAATAAGTAAAGCCGTGATAGAACTCGCCGCCATGCTCAATAAAGCCCTTGGCAACCTTCTCACTCACCACAACCGCACCAATCGGCAGATAACCAGAGGAAAGCCCCTTAGCAATCGGCATCAGATCTGGCTTGAAGTTGAAAGTCTGTGAACCAAACCAGTTCCCGGTACGCCCAAACCCGCAAATCACCTCATCAGCAATCAGCAGGATATTGCGTTCACTGCAGATACGCTGAATCTCTGGCCAATAGGTCTCTGGCGGAATAACAACACCGCCTGCCCCCTGAATAGGCTCCCCGATAAAGGCCGCCACATTGTCTTCGCCAAGACGATCAATCTCAGCCTCAAGCTCACGCGCGCGCATCAAGCCAAACTCGGCAGGGTCCATATCCCCACCTTCACCATACCAGTAAGGCTGGTTGATGTGAGTGATGTCAGGAATAGGCAGTCCACCTTGCGCGTGCATCGCACTCATACCGCCCAAGCTCGCACCGGCCATGGTAGAGCCATGATAAGCATTATGACGGGAGATGATCGTCTTCTTGGTCGGTTTGCCTTCACTGGCCCAGTAATGGCGTACCATTCGAACGACGGTGTCATTGGCTTCAGAACCCGAACCTGCAAAAAATACGTGGTCCAGATGATCCGGCGCTAGATTAGAGATCCTTTCGGCAAGGGCAATCGCAGGCGGATGAGAACTCTGGAAAAACGTATTGTAATAAGGCAGTTGTTGCATCTGCCGGTGAACCGCCTCGATAATCTCTTTACGGCCATACCCCACATTCACACACCAAAGCCCCGCCATTCCATCCAGGATCTTATTGCCCTCAGAATCCCAAAGATAAACACCATCAGCCCGCGTAATCACACGCGTCCCCTTGGCGTTGAGGGACTTGGTATCTGTAAACGGATGCAGATGGTGGGCAGCATCCTTTTCTTGCAGAACATGAGTGGGCGGAAGATTAGCAATATAGTCCATGGGGTCAGTCCTTCCGAAAAGAGGCACGCCCTGCAAACCGGGCAATAGAAGTAAACTCCCCATTATTTTGTGATCACAAATGTAAGAGAGTCAATCTTTACTTCAATAAAGACGCTACCTGCCTATGCCTCCAGTCTAACCCATCAAAGCCTGCGGCTCTGTGAACTCAGCCAGAGAAAACAGCAGATCATCAAACCTTCTCAGCAAGACTGAGGGACTCTCTGATAAAACCCATTCCCTGCGCAATATCCGCTTCCAAGGCGTCATTCAGAGCGTTTTGATCACGCGATTTTAGTGCTTCCAAAGCCTGTTTATGCTGGTCCTCCAGATTCGCAGTACCAGACCGCCCATAGACAAGACGCATAAATGGACCAAACTGAACCCATAGATTTTTGACAAGTTTGATAAGAATTTCGGAATGGCTTTTTGAGTAAAGGTAAAAATGAAACTCATAGTTTCCGCGCATGTACCCTTCCACATCACCTGTTTCCAGAGCGACATCAATTTGATCATCAATGTCTTGGAGAACCTGAATATCTTCCTCTTTCAAATTATCCAGAGCTTTGGATGCCAGTTCAACTTCCAGAAGTCGCCGCGCAGACCAAATTTCATCGATTATATCAATACAGACATCCGGGATAGAAACGCGCCTATTGCCATGTAATTCCAACGCATTTTCTGCAATGAGGCGTCGCACAGCCTCGCGAACGGGCATCGCACTCACACCCAGTTCGTCAGCCAACCCACGCAGAGTCACAGCCTTGCCTGGAAGAAAGCCGCCAAACAAAATCCGCTCTCTCAACTGTCGGTAAACCTGCTCGTGAACAGGGATCCCGACATCAGGGAGAACAGCGCTTTTAAAAGTCATCTTACTCATGAAGGAACTATAGAAGCACCCGAACCAGCTGCAAAGATAATTTGATCACAAACTATTGCCTAGCTGAGAATTCTGTGGTCATCTTTCAAAACAGGCACACAATTAAGAACAACGGAGACAGCCAGATCCAGACAAGCCAGCACCAATGCTGTGCAAGAATTTGAGGGGGGAAGATGAAATGAGTTCAAACTTCAAGTCCAGACTGACGGGCACAATGGCAACCGCAATGATGGTTGCATTTGCAGCCAGCGCAGCGCACGCAGAAGGTACTGTCAACGTTTACAACTGGTCTGATTACATCGACGAAAGCGTTCTCAAAGATTTCGAAGACGAGACCGGCATCAAAGTCAATTACGACGTTTTCGATTCAAATGAGGTCCTGGAAACCAAACTGCTCGCAGGCACCACCGGTTACGACATCGTCGTTCCAACAGGCAGCTTCCTCTCCCGCCAAATTCAAGCTGGCGTCTTCCAGAAGCTGGACAAAGAAGCTCTCCCGAACCTGAAAAACATGTGGTCGCTCGTCTCCGACAGGACGTCCATCTATGACCCGGGCAATGCTTATTCCATAAACTACCTATGGGGTACCACCGGCATCGGGTACAATGTAGAGGCCGCCGCAAAGCGTTTGGATGACAAACCGGTCGACAGTTGGGAAATCATCTTCAATCCCGAAATCCTCGCCAAGTTTCAGGACTGTGGCATCCACATGCTGGACGCTCCAACAGAGCTCATCCCCGCGGCACTCAACCACCTCGGACTAAATCCTGACAGCCACAACAAGGCTGATATTGAGAAAGCCGCAGCACTCCTCAAAACCATCCGCCCATACGTTCAGAAGTTTCACAGCTCCGAATACATCAACGCACTCGCGAACGGTGATATCTGCTTAGCCATCGGCTGGTCTGGCGACGTCTTTCAGGCGCGTGACAGGGCAGCAGAGGCCGACAATGGTGTCACCATCAACTACATCATTCCAAAGGAAGGTGCGTTGATGTGGTTTGACCAGATGGCAATCCCGACAGATGCAGCCAACTCCAAGGAAGCGCATGTGTTCCTGGATTACATCATGCGCCCGGAGGTTATCGCAAAAGCCTCTAACTACGTGGTCTATGCCAACGGCAACAAAGCCTCCCACGAGCATCTGGATAAGGAAGTGCTGGAAGATCCCGCCGTGTACCCTGACGAGGCAACCATGGAAAAACTATACGTCACAACGCCTTATGCGCCAAAAATTCAGCGGATTGTGACCCGTGCCTGGACCGCTGTGAAGTCAGGCCAATAATCATCGGCAGAAGCGGGCAACTCAAATTGTCCGCGCGCCTCCCTTGTTTCCTTTGAAGCAAGACAACAACAGAGGGTAGAGCGGGCCACGATGGAAACTTTGGTAAGCACTCAGCCAGTCTGCAAATTCGCACCTTGGGAAGATCCGGCTCAGGAACCTTTGGTGCGCTTTGAAAACGTTACAAAGAAATTTGGCGATTTCACTGCCATAGAGGACCTAACGCTCAACATCTATGAGCGCGAATTCTTCGCCCTTCTCGGCCCGTCCGGTTGCGGTAAGACGACTATGATGCGCATGCTGGCAGGCTTTGAGTATCCCACCGCTGGCAACATCATGCTCGGCCAGAGCAACTTACAAAAAGCTCCGCCGCACAAGCGGCCCGTCAACATGATGTTCCAGTCCTACGCCCTCTTCCCGCATATGACAGTGGAACAGAACATCGGCTTCGGCCTCAAACAAGAAAAGACACCCAAGACCGAGATCCGGCGGCGTGTTGAAGAAATGCTGTCGCTGGTCCAGCTGGAACCTTTCGCCAAGCGCAAGCCGCACCAACTCTCCGGCGGTCAAAAACAGCGCGTGGCCCTTGCCCGCTCTCTCGCCAAGAAGCCTAAACTCCTGCTGCTTGACGAACCGCTTGGTGCGCTGGACAGGAAGCTGCGCGAGCAAACCCAGTTTGAACTGATGAATATTCAGGAGCAGCTCGGCCTCACCTTCGTCATCGTCACCCACGATCAGGAAGAAGCCATGACAGTCGCGAGCCGCATCGCCGTGATGGACCACGGCAAAATCGTTCAGGTCGCGACACCAGCTGAAATCTACGAGTATCCTAACTCCCGTTATTCTGCCGATTTCCTCGGCGACGTTAACATCATAGAAGGCCAGATTGACGTTACCACTGGCGAAACGGCGAGCTTAGCATGGGCTGAAGGTGAAACTCCTTTGGCGATCTCAACCAAACTTCGCCCTCAAACCGGAACGACCGCCTGGCTCGCAGTTCGCCCTGAAAAACTCCGCATCTCTAAAGAAAAGCCAGAGAACGTCGATAACTGCATTCAAGGTGAAGTCTGGGACATCGGTTACACTGGCAACATCTCTACGTATCATGTCAAAGCCTCAAATGGCGCCATTTTGAAAGCACAGGTCTCCAACAGGGAGCATCTCGCCGACCGCCCAATCACGTGGGAAGACAATGTTTACGTCTACTGGGAGAAAGGCGCTGGCGTCTTTCTGGAAGCGTGAGGTGAGCGATGACAGTTGCAGACATTACCTCCCCCTCAGAAGAAATACAGGAAACATCCGGCCTGAGTTCAGGTTGGGGGCGCAGATTGCTCATAGCGATCCCATACATCTGGCTGCTGATCTTCTTCCTCGCACCTTTTGTAATCGTGCTGAAGATCTCCTTGTCAGACGTCATACTGGCCCGCCCGCCATATTTTCCAAACTTCGACATCTCAGAGGGTTGGCAAGGTCTGCTCGCCATGCTTCAGGCGTTTGATCTGGAAAACTATGTCTGGCTAACGGAAGATACACTCTACCTGAACTCATATCTGAGCAGCCTCAGGATCGCCTCCATCTCAACTCTGCTCACTCTGGCAATTGGCTATCCCATTGCCTATGCCATGGCCAAAGCCCCGAAAGAGTGGCGAGCAACCCTCCTGATGCTGGTAATCCTGCCCTTCTGGACCAGCTTTCTCATCCGCGTTTATGCATGGATTGGCATCCTAAAAAAAGAAGGCTTCCTCAACTACTTCCTGCTCTGGACAGGCGTCATTGACGAGCCTTTGATGATCTTGAACACCGACACTGCCATCTACATCGGCATCGTCTATTCCTACCTGCCTTTCATGGTCCTGCCACTCTACGCAGTTCTGGAAAAACTCGATATTTCGCTGTTGGAAGCAGCAACGGATCTGGGATGTTCGCCCCTGAAAGCATTTTGGGTCATTACCCTACCACTGTCACTACCGGGTGTTTGGGCAGGCTGCTTCCTTGTCTTTATCCCTGCTGTCGGCGAGTTTGTCATTCCAGACATTCTGGGCGGGTCCAGCACCATTATGATCGGTAAAACGCTCTGGGTAGAGTTCTTCTCTAACAGAGACTGGCCAGTCGCATCTGCAGTCGCAATTCTGCTGCTGCTCATGCTGATCCTACCCATCATCTTGTTCCAGAAACAGCAGGAGAAGCAAGCGGAGGCCAGTCAATGACCCGCTTCAACTGGTTCAACACAACAACGCTCACACTCGGCTTTGCATTCCTCTACCTGCCGATCATCCTGCTGATGATCTACTCCTTTAATGAATCTAGGTTGGTCACCGTTTGGGCTGGTTTCTCCACCAAGTGGTATCAATCAGTCTTCTTCAATGAGAGTTTCATCAATGCCGCATGGGTGACACTCCGGGTCGGCTTCATCTCTGCATCTGTCGCGACAGTGCTCGGCACCATGGCCGCACTTGTGCTCAATCGCGCTGGCCCATTCCATGGCAAAACGCTTTTCACTGGCATGATCTACGCGCCAATGGTCATGCCTGAGGTCATCACGGGGCTATCACTACTCTTGCTATTCGTCTCACTGGATTTCACCCGAGGCTTCTGGACAGTCACGCTGGCGCATATCACGTTCTCTATGTGCTACGCCGCCGTTGTCGTCTCTGCCCGCTTGGTGACCTTTGAGCGCAGTTTGGAAGAAGCTGCGCTTGATCTTGGATGCACCCGTTTTTCCGCCTTCATGCAGGTAACGCTGCCCATCATATTTCCCGCAATTTTGGCAGCATGGTTGCTGGCCTTCACACTCTCGCTGGATGATCTGGTCATTGCCTCCTTTGCTTCAGGCCCGGGCGCGACTACCCTTCCGATGAAGATCTATTCTCAGGTCCGCGTTGGCGTTTCACCAGAAATCAATGCCCTGTCATCCATTCTCATCGCTGTTGTTGCCGTTGGCGTGGTCACCGCTTCGCTGGTCACAAAACAGGCACAGGTCAAGCGCATGAAAGAAGAACGACTGGCGATAAGCTCAATCTGATCGAGGAAGTACACGTGTCTGATACAAAACACCCATCCTCGCTGGATGAATACTCGCAAGGTGATCTGGCCTACACTCGCTCCACCCCTTACGGGACCATAGCTGAATCCAGTTATGCCGGAACACTCAGCTTTATGCGCCGCAAATTCACCAAGGACCTTAAAGGGATAGATGTCGCCGTCTGTGGCATCCCCTTTGACACCTCAGTCAGCAACAGGCCGGGTTGCCGCTTCGGCCCAAGAGCCATCAGGCAAGCCTCCTCCATTCTGGCTTGGGACCACGCATGGGGTTGGTCATTTGACCCGTTCGACCGTTTGGCAGTCGCAGATTATGGTGACTTCATCTTCGATCCCGGTTACCCCATGAGCGTCCCAGACGAGCTGGAGCAGCAGGCCTCTGCCATTCTGGACGCGGGTACAGCAACACTCATGCTCGGTGGAGATCATTTCTGCACTTACCCTATGCTCAAAGCGCACGCCCAAAAACACGGGCCACTCTCCCTCATCCAGTTTGATGCACACAGCGACACATGGACAGACAACTCCAACCGTATTGACCATGGCACCATGTTCTATAGAGCGGTAAAAGATGGTCTCATCAACCCGCAGACATCGATACAAGTTGGTATCAGAACCAACAACGAGAACACACAGGGCCTCACCACAATTACAGCGGACTGGGTCCGTAATAACGGGGCAGAGGCAACGATTGAACGCATTCACAACGTGGTTGGAAAAAGTGCCAGCTACATCAGCTTCGACATCGATTGCCTCGACCCTGCTTTTGCACCGGGAACAGGAACACCTGTAGTTGGCGGCCTGAATACCGGAGAGACACGTGAGATCCTGCGTGGGCTTGCTGGAATAAACCTAAAAGGCATGGACCTTGTAGAAGTCGCACCAGCCTACGACCATGCAGAGATCACAGCACTGGCCGGTGCCACATTAGCCTTGGATTTACTTTGCATCTATGCCAGCCAGTTCAATCAGAACACCCGATAAAACAACACATCAGATCACGACCAGAAGAGTTCGCATGCCAACCCTGACAGCAGTACAGCCGCAATTGGAACAGTTTCGAATTGAAGCCGACGCCTTCCTGAAACAACATCCCGACCTCGAAAAGATCGAGGTCCTTTATGCTGGCTTTTGTGGCCCGCTCAGAGGCAAATGGTTGCCAGCAGAAATGCTGCACAAGCTGGCAGAAGGTGGTGTTCGGTTGCCCTTGTCCACCGTCGCACTGGACGTTTGGGGCGTTGATGTGCCGGCAACAGGCCTTGCCATTGAGCGTGGAGACCCGGATGGCATATGCATCCCAGTTCCGGGAACACTGAAGCGCGTGCCATGGGCCAAAGTGCCGACCGCGCAAGTGCTCGTCACTCTTTTCGAGATTGAAGATCAGAAACCAAACCCGCTGGACCCAAGGTATGTTCTTGAAACCGTTGAAAAGAAGTTTCAGAGTAAGGGCCTGACACCTGTTGTCGCCACGGAGCTGGAATTCTACTTTATCGACATTGGGTCCGGCCCAACCGGTTTGCCGCTCCCACCATACATTCCCGGCACCAACCAGCGTCTTGAGGCCTCACAGATCTATGATCTGGACATCATGGCTCAGTTCGAACCGATCCTCATGGAGATCAACCAAGCCTGCAAAATTCAGGATATTCCTGCAGACACCACCACCTCCGAGTTTGGTCACGGACAGTTTGAGATCAACTTGCTTCACGTGCCAAGCGCAGTGGAAGCTGCGGATCACTGCCTGCTGTTCAAGCGCGTTGTCCGCCATATTGCCCGCAAACACGGCATGGATGTCACGTTCATGTCTAAACCCTACGCAGAAGAGACCGGCAGCGGCTTCCATGTCCACACCAGCCTGCTGGATACTGAAGGCAACAACATCTTCAGCGGCAGCGCAGAGGAAGCAAACCCGGCCTTGAGCAACGCCGTAGGAGGCCTGCTGGACACTATGCTGGACATGCAAATTCTGTTTGCTCCACACGCCAATTCCTACCGCCGCCTCCAGCCGGGCTCTTATGCCCCAATCACCTCTTGCTGGGGGTATGATCACCGCGCCGCAGCTATCCGCGTGCCAGCTACACATGGCAAAGGCGCAAGGCTGGAGCACCGCGTCTCCGGCGCTGATGCCAACCCATATCTGGTTGTCTCAGCGATCCTTGAAGGCATTCATCACGGTCTTGAAAACCGAAGCGATCCCGGCACTCCAATCACCTTGGAGGCGGACCTCACCCAATATGATCACCTGACAGGAAACTGGGAGACAGCGATCCAAACGTGGGCGCAAAGCAAAACGGCTGAGCAGATGAGCACAGCAGAGTTTCATCGCCTCTACGGCATCAGCCGGAAAGCTGAGTACGACGTGTTTGCAACCACCATTACCGGTTTTGAATGTCAGACCTACGCCAGGAAGGTCTGACATTTCATCAAACCTAGGAAGGTTCCTTGATGTTGCGCTCCATCAGCAGCTGATAGGCTTTGGGTGATAACCGGTTGAGCCACCACGCCAAACTGGCAACGCGGCCAACCGGCTTCATCTCCGTCTTGCGCACATACGCTTTGTAGATGATATCCGCCGCCCGTTCCGCGCTCATATAATCAACGCCATCTGTTGACGAGCCCGGACGGGCCAAACCGTTCTCTTGCGTCTCCGACCGTCCAACATTGGTTGCCACAAACGAAGGCGCTGCAATCAACGTATGAACGCCATAAGACTTCTCTTCAGACCGCAACGAGCCGAAAAAACCCTCCAGTGCATGCTTGCTGGCCGCATAAGCTGTCCGTTTAATTAGTGGCGAGAATCCTGCAACTGACGAGATCGCCAGATGGCATCCACTGGAGGCCCGCACCGCTTTCAAAAATGCCCGCGCCGTATGCACCGCTCCGAAGTAATTCACATCCAGCACTTTGCGATGCGCTGTCAGGTCCATGTCCGCAAACAATCCGATATGCGTAATGCCTGCATTGTAAACCACCAGATTAATGCTGTTGTGCCGAGCCAAAACCTGCTGAGCAACCTGCTCAACCGCACCCCCATCCGTTAAGTCGCAGGCATAAATGCTCTGTCGCTCATTTTGTGGCAGCCCCTCCAGTGCCGGACCGGGTAAATCAAGCAGAACCGTATGCCAGCTCTCGCGCTGCAACCGGGTTGCAAGTGCCTGCCCTAAGCCACCAGCACCGCCTGTAATAACCGCTGTTTTCATCAAAGCCCCACAGATGCTCGCCAGTGTTCAAACACTTCTGCACTTGTCTTTTCCGGAGTATAGCCAAACACTGATTTCAACCGCTCATTGGCCAGCACAGGACGGTATTGCAAAAACCGAACCTGCTCCGGTCCATACCGGGAAAGCCGCAGTGGTTTCGCCACACCTAAAACAAATTTCAACAACCAGGACGGCAACTTAAGGACAGGCTTATTGAGCATTTGCCCCAACCGCTGCATTGACAACGCTCCATCACCCGCCACGTTGTAAATCCCCTCAGGAGCTTCTGTCGTAGCCAAAAATAGAATGCGCGCAAGATCTTCCGTCCAGATAAACACAAAAGCACTGTCCGATCCCGCGACCCCAAGCAGCCTTGGCTTAAGGAACAACGCGGTAATCTGATTGTTCATGCCGGTTCCAAGAACCGTCCCAACCCGCAACACAACCTGCTCCAGTTGCGGTGCCTCCGCACGTGCACGAGCCAAAGCAGCTTCAACCAAACGCTTATGGTAGGAGTACGCGAATTCTTTATTGCCGCGAATATGATCATCCTCATGCAATGGCACAGGATTGTCTGCATGATACCCATAGGCTGCCCCGGATGATGTGACGACAAGACGCTTCACACCTGCTTTGATCGCAGCATCAATCACCGACTGAGTGCCAACAACATCAACCAGATACTCAATATCCCGTGTAGAACCCACAGAGGGTGTGACGATGGAAGCCAGATGCACAATCACATCAGGCCGCTCGTCCTCAATCAGCGCTGACACCCTGTCTGTAGTCACATCCAGCGTTCTGAAACGGGCATTTGCTGGGAGGCCACTCGGTTCACGAATATCAGTCGCAACAACCTCCAGCTCCGTGCCCGCCAATTGCCGTAAGAATGCTTGTCCGACACCTCCTGCAGCCCCGGTAATAAGAAGCTTGGTCATGACGTCGCCTCCGCGGGGAGCTTGACTGCTTTGCGCGCCATAAAACTGGCAAGCACCAGTCCGCTGATCGCATGCCAAATCCCCCAGGCAGCCGCCACAACAGACATGCCGCCAAGCCCACCAAAAAAGCCGAAGATCAACACAAGTCCCAGACCGGAATTCTGGATGCCAGTTTCAATCGTAATGGCCCGCCGGTCATAAGCAGACACACCAGCAATGCTCGCCAGAGTATACCCCGCCGCTAAAGCCAGCCCATTATGGACAATTACGAGAGATGCCACAGCACCCACATAGGCAAGAAAAAACGACCAGTTGGCAAACAGCGCGATGAAGATGAAACCGATAAAAATCCCCATGGACGCCATGCGCAGTGGCTGCCGGATTTTGGCAGCCAGCCGTGGTTTGATGCGGTTTAGCATGATGCCAAGAAACAATGGCAACACCAACATAAAGCAAACAGTAATTGCAACTGACAGCTTATCGATATGCGTCTCTTGCAATATCGCGCGCGTCGGGCCGTAAAGACTACCCCAAAATGCGATATTAAAGGGTGTCGCAACAATTGCTCCCACCGTGGCAAAAGCCGTCATGGAAACCGATAGCGCTGCATTACCTCCTGCACGATGAGTGATGAAGTTTGAGATATTACCACCCGGACACGCCGCCACCAGAATAAGCCCCAAAGCAATCGAAGGTCGGGGCTGAACGATCAGAACAAGCAGAAATGTGAGGCTCGGCAAGACCAGAAATTGAGAGCACAGTCCAATCACCACAGGCTTTGGCGACAGTGTCAGTCGCTTAAAATCCGCAGGACACAGGTCCAGCGCGATTGAGAACATCACAACACCCAAAATACCGTTGAGCAAGGTCAGCGAACCCGAACTGAAGTTGAGAACAACAAGGTCAATGTCACTCATGCCATTTCCCTCTTCAACGCCTGTGTGCGCTTGTTCAGTGCAGAGCGATAACTCTGTTTGTCCACGTAGTAAGCCATCCGCGCCAGCTGGAGGTAGTTCATCCCCCCAGTCTCACGCTCAAATCCCTTGGCTTTCTCAGCTTTGATTGCCTCAGCTGTCGCACTTCCGTCCCTGAGGCCCCTCAGATAACGCGCAACCAGTTCCGCCTGATCATGACGCCCCTGCCAACCCAGACCCGTTGCCTCAATCATGCCCATTACAAACAGATCATTCCGTTCTGGATGCATGCAGTTCAAAAACAGATGCGGTGCATCGCCCTGCCAGTTCAAAAGCTCTTTGTCGATAAAGGGATAATGCAGTTTATAGCCAGTCGCGGTGACGATGAGATCATACTCAGCCTCTTCACCACCACGAAACCGAACTGTATGCTCATCCAGTTCCTTGATATCTGCTCGAATGCCAATATCCCCGTGACCGGCATGATAGAGAATAAGCGAGTTCACCACCGGATGGCTCTCATAAAGCTCATAGTCAGGTTTGGGGAACCCATAGGCCTGCGGATCACCAACAAACCATTTCAGTAATGTTTGATCCACTCGCCGCTTCAGCCAGAGCGGCAACTTCACCGCCCCACCCATCGTGTCTGCCGGCTTCCCGAAAACATACTTGGGAACAAAGTAATAGCCACGACGCATTGAAATATCGCATTGGATGCCATGATGGATAGCATCCACCGCTATGTCACAACCTGAATTGCCCGCCCCGACAATCAGCACCCGCTTGCCAGCAAACTGCTGCGCACTCTTGTAGTAGCACGAATGAATGAGGTCGCCAGAAAACTCTCCCGCAAACTCTGGCATGTTGGGCTCAGAAAGCGTGCCATTTGCAATCAACACCCCGGCAAACTCAGCTGAATGATCTCCGTCCTGATCTCTCCAGCTAACCGTCCACCCCTCACCGTCACCTCCCAACGGCACGATGCGGGTCACTTCTGCTCCAAAATGATAGCGCCGCTTCAAATCGAACTTTTCGGCAAACTCCTGAAAGTAGGTCTTTAGCTCGCGGTGACCGGGATACTCAGCAATGTGATCATCCATCGGAAAATCTGTAAACTCGGTCATTTTCTTGGATGAAATCAGATGCGCGGATTCGTACATGGTCGACTTCGGCCCATCAATATCCCAAAGCCCACCCACATCGCTGTGCAGCTCAAAACCCTGAAAATCTATTCCCTGCTCAATAAGTGTCTTGGCCGTGGCGAGCCCCATCGGCCCTGCTCCAATTAAGGCATAGCTCTCCTTTGAAATATTCACTGTTCGCCCCCCCCTCAGAACTACAATTAGATTGAACAGTCGTACAAAATAAGGCAAGCTCTTTTTATGATTAAGAAGATTTCGCAGGAAAAACAAAGACAAAGAGCCCCTTCAAAAAGCTCTTTGGAGACGCGGCAGAAGATTCTCGACGCCGCAGAACACCTGTTTGCATTTCGCAGTTATGACGCTGCGTCCATAAGAGGTATCGCACAAAAAGCAGGGGTAAAACTGGGCCTCGTAAACCACCACTTCGGCACAAAGGAAGACCTGTTTTTCAAAACAGTCGAACGCCGTGCCGACGAACTCGCCCGTCTCCGCCTTGATGCACTGGAACAGCTAAAGGCTTCAGAAGAAGTCATGACACTGAAAGGCATTCTGGAGAGTTTCTTCTACCCTTATCTGGACAAAGCTGAAAACAGCGGCCCCGGCTGGCTCGCCTACGCACGTCTGGTCGCAATGGTCTCTGCTGAAGAACGCTGGAGCGCTATCTCTCAGGCTTGTTTTGACCCAACAGCAAAAGTATTTCTTTCGGAAATCGCCAAGCTCTATCCCACTGCCGACCTTAGAAAAGTCTCCGCAACCTTCGTCTTTTCCATCTCTTCACAAATCGCTCTATGCACCTCAGCCTGGCGTGTTGATGCAATGGCAGAAGAGGATCACACCTCCGGCATTGCTGAAATGAAAACATTGCTCGTAGCCTATGCCACCGCCGGCATCCATAGCGCCCTGTCTGGACCTTGATGAAATCCGTTCAAGGCTCCTTCAAAGCAGATCAATCAGCCTGCGCAACTCGGGCCTTCAGTTCTTTCTTGTCTTCAGCTGAAAGATCCCGCCAGTCACAATCCCGCAGGCACGCCTCCATGGCATAAAGCGCGAGGATGGAGACACCCCGACCAAACCGAAATTTCAGCCGCTGATAAGCCTGCACAGCTCCAAGCTCACGCAAATCATCTTCACCGCAAACATCCACCTCAGACAGCATATATTCGGTCTTAGGGCCCAGGTTTCTCAATTGACTGATCGACTTGCTCAAAATGCACCATTCCAGACGTTTCACTCGGGCCTCGCCTGATTAAGGCGCTGCACCTAAGCATAATTCGGAGATCGTCGTTCCAGAAACGCACTGATCCCTTCCTGAGCTTCATCATGCCCCAGTGCCTCTGCCATTGTATCCCGCTCCAGATCCATCTGCCCCTCAAAGCTGTTGTGATCAGCAGCAGATACCAACCGTTTGATCGCCCCCTGAGCTCTTGTTGGACCTTGCGCTATACGATCCGCTATCAGGTGCGCTTCTGCCAAAGCAGGCTTATCACTAAGCACATTGACCACCCCCAGCTGGTAGAGCCGTTCAGCCGAAACAGGTTGTCCCAGCAAACACATCTCTACGACCAGCTGACGGGGAATAAGCCGAGACAATGAAGCGGTAGCCCCTCCATCCGGCACCAGTCCAACCTTCACATAAGCCAGCGTAAATTGAGACTGCCGCTCTGCTACCAGGAAGTCACAAGCCAGAGCCAAAGACACACCGGCCCCGGCAGCCCCTCCATCAACCGCCGCAATCACCGGTTTCGCGCAGTCTCTTACTTTTCGAACCAGATTATGGAGTTTTTCAATATTATTTTTTCGCTCAAGAACCGTCATCTCGCGGCGCTTAACCAACGTGTTCAGATCGCCACCCGCACAGAAATAACCGCCTTCTCCCATCAGGATAACGCTACGGATCTCTGTGCCCTGATTGGCAAGATCCAACGCCTGCGAAAGCCCGTCATAGTATTCCGGCGAAAGCGCGTTGCGACGAGAAGAGTTACAGTTCATGACAATCAGACGATCAGCCTTGCGCTCAACGCTGACAAGAGAAGCACGCTTCATGACATTGCCTTTCGCGCAGCTTCCCTCTGCATAGCTCCAACAAAACGCTCCAAATGGTAGTCTACATCGCCAAGTTGGTGATCGATCATCATCAAACGCTTGGCATAATGTCCCAGAGCATACTCCTCGGTCATGCCAATACCGCCATGCAACTGAATGGTTTCTTCGCAAACCAGTTGCGCGACACGGCCAATCAGATTCTTGGCTGCACTCACATGCTTATCTCGCTGGAAAGGTTCAGCAGAAAGGTGACCAGCCACATTGATCAGTGCAGAGCGGGCCTGTTCGATCTCAATCAGGACCGTCGACATACGATGCTGAAGCGCCTGAAACTTGCCCAGCGCACGGCCAAACTGCGTCCGCACACGCAGATACTCAACCGTCAAATCCTTCGCCACTTCCATCGCCCCAACAGCCTCGGCACACAGCGCAGTCACACCTGCAGCGCGTGCTGCCTCAAGAGCAGAAAGGACAGCCTCCGAAGCCCCCAAACACGCTGAAGCAGGCAAGGCTACATTCACCAGAGCAATATCGCTGGCGTGGTAACCGTCCAGAGTGGGATAGGAGGACCGCTCCACGCCTGAAGCATCGGCATCTATCATGAACAGTTGCAGCCCGTCGGCGCCACGAGCGCTTACAATCAGCTTGTCCGCGCTTGGCCCACCAATCACCACCGACTTGGTGCCGTTGAGCCGATAGCCATCCCCAACCCGCTCTGCAATTGTCTCCACAGCATCCAGATCATAACGCGACTGAGGCTCTTCCAATGCGGGAACGATCTTGAGCTTCCCGTCAATCACATCCCCGATCAGCGCCTTCTGCTCCTCTGTCCCCAGCTCGCCCAACAACCGTCCAGACATAACGCCAGAGGCCATCAAAGGTTCCACGCAAGCAAACCGACCCAACTCCTCAAACACAACTGCAATATCAAAGCCGCTGCCTCCAAAGCCCCCATACTCTTCTGCAAACAGCGCCCCAATCACACCTAGTTCAGCAAAGTCACTCCAGATTTTCTCCGAAAAACCCTGCGCATGCCCAACAAAGTTAGCTCGTTGCGAGGCATCGTAGTTATCTGAAAGATAGCGATGCAGAGTGTCCTGAAGCATCCGTCGTTCGTCACTATGATTGAAATCCATGGAACGCTCCTAAAGGCCGAGAATAGCTTTACTGATGATGTTGCGCTGGATCTCGTTGGACCCACCGAAGATAGAAAGCTTACGGTTGTTGAAGTAACCCGGGCTCACTGCAGCGGCATATTCCGGCCCAACACCTTGCGCGTTCGCACCACTATCCAGCGCCTCCGACACAAACGGCATAGCGTAACGCCCAACCGCTCGCCGTGTCAGATCATTGATCGCCTGTCGGATCTCAGTGCCCTTGATCTTCAGCATGGAACTCTCCGCTCCCGGCGCCTGCCCTGCCGCCGCTTTGGCGATCATGCGCAGGTTCGTTGTCGCCATCGCCATCAGATCAATCTCAATCTGCGCAACCCTTCCGGCAAAATACGGGTTCTCCAGCAGTGGCTTGCCACCAGATGTCTGCTTGGCACAAATCTCCTTCAAATGAACAAGAGCCGCCGTCGAAAAGCCAACGCCTGCAATATTGGTACGCTCATGGGTCAGCAGATACTTGGCATAGGTCCAGCCCTTGTTCTCCTCTCCAACAAGGTTGGCAACTGACACCCTCACATCCTCAAAAAACACCTCATTCACTTCCTGCCCACCATCAATCAGCGTAATAGGCCGAACAGTGACACCCGGTGTCTTCATATCAATCAAGAGAAACGAAATACCTTCCTGAGGCTTCACGTCCTGGTCCGTACGCACAAGACAGAAGATCCAGTCCGCATGTTGACCCAGTGTAGTCCAGGTTTTCTGACCGTTGACAACATAGTGGTCCCCATCCCGCACAGCACGGGTCTTCAGGGAGGCGAGATCAGAACCCGCCTGCGGCTCAGAATAGCCCTGACACCACCAGTCCGTACCATCCAGAATCCGCGGCAAAAAGTGATCTTTCTGCGCCTGACTGCCAAACTTCAAAAGCACTGGCGCCAGCATGGAAAGCCCGAAAGGGATCGTCCGCGGCGCATGGGCAAGGCAAAGCTCTTCCTCAAAGATATGCCGGTAGACTGCATTCCAACCAGTCCCACCATGCTCCACCGGCCAGTTGTTCGCCAGCCATCCCTTCTTGTTCAGCGTGTCATGCCACTCTTCATGATCCGTCTTGGAAAGGCGCTTTCCCAATCTGACCTTTTCCGAGAGCGTCTGCGAAAGGTTCTTGTTTAAAAACGACCGCACCTCATCACGAAATGCCAGTTCATCAGCTGAATAGTTCAAGTCCATATGCCGCCCTCCCTGCTTCATTGGACATAACTGTCGGGAGGATCCAGAACGCATCGCTCAACTCATCCCCATCATGAGATCAGAGTATCGCGCATCCAGATTATTTCAATATGTAATTCATAATTCCAATATGCAGAATTTAAAGCAAGCAGCGATCACGACAATAAGAGCTTTCCGCTCGCTACAAGCTTAGCCCCGATTGACCAGAACCGAGGGCAAGCCCAGCGCACGCTCCAGCTCTTTCACGCGGTCCCGCAGTTTCGGCCCAACCTCATTTTGCATGCGCTCATAGCTCAGCATGTCTGGAGTCGCCCCGCAGCTGATCGCAACCGGCTCGCCAAAATCATGAGACCGGAATCCGGTTGAGACCGCATTGATGTTCTCAGCATAGCGCTTGTCTTCATCAACAATCACAAAGCCTTGGGCCAACAGCTGAGAGTACCCTGCAGCCCTTGCGCTCTCCAGTGTCTCGACGGAAATGCTCTCATCCCGCCCCTGTACACGCTCGCAAACCTGCGCAAACTCATGGTCCGTTACGCTGGCCAGATAAGCATGACCAGAGGACGAGCCTGTGATCGGAATGCGATGTCCCACTTCCAACCAGATGGCAGGTGCTCCCTGTGGTCGCCACGTCTTAGTCAGCAACATCTTGTTTTCATCAAGCACTGCCAGCAAAGCCAATGTACCCGTCTCATCAGCCAGTTGCTGCATCATCGGATTTGCCGCTTCAATGAAAGATACAGAAGCGCTGGCAATGTTGCCCAAAGCCAGGGCAGCAGGGCCAAACCGATACCGATCATGACGACGCGCATGGCTGAGATAACCAAGCTGCTGAAGGGTGAAGGTCAAACGGGAAACAGTGGATTTGGGAATGCCAGTACGCTGAGAGATTTCCTGATTGCCAAGCCCATCATCAGAAGCCCGGAACGCCCTTAACACCTGCAGCCCTCGCGCCAGCGTTGTCGCAAACCGCCGGTCTTTTTCTTCATGTCCGCTCAACGTTAAAACCCCACCCCGATCATGTACATCCCTTGCCTAACACACATCATCCAACTCAAAGAACACCAGCAAGGTATCCTGCAGCACTTCTCCAAGAAAAACACCGCTCAAACTTCCAGCCATTCCTGCCGGATATCATCCCGCGCTCGAAACTCCTCTGGTGTCCCGTGATAAACAATCTCCCCATGCCCCATCACATAAACCTGTTGGGCAATCTTCAGCGCGATGGAAAGCTTCTGCTCCACCAGCAAGATCGAAACACCGGCTCGCGCAATCTCCGCAATCAGCTCCCCAACTTGCGTCACAATCTTGGGTGCAAGCCCTTCGGTCGGTTCATCAATGATGATCAGATCAGGGTCTCCCATCAGCGTCCGGCAGATCGTCAGCATCTGCTTTTCGCCGCCAGAAAGCACACCAGCTGCCGTATCCGCGCGAGATTTAAGGTTTGGGAACATATCGAGCATCTGCTCAATGCTCCACCTGCCCGGCTTGCGCATGTCCTTAATACCAAGAAGTAGATTGTCCCGCACACTCATCAGGGGGAAAACATCCCGGTTCTCTGGCACATACCCAAGCCCCTTGCACGCAATACTATGGCTCGGCAGGCCGGAGATAGTCTCACCCTTGAACCAGATATCTCCTTTCGGTGCCACCTCGCCCATAATCGCCTTAGCTGTGGTGGAACGCCCAACACCATTGCGCCCCAGCAGCGCCGTCACACTGCCTTTCGGCACATCCATATTAACGCCGCGCAGCACATGGCTCTTGCCATAAAAAGCATGCAGATCGCGAACTTTCAGCATTTCACTTGCAGCAGCCCCGCTCATGCACTCATCTCCGCAAAATCTGCCTCATCACCCAGATACGCCTCTCGCACCCGCGCATTACCGCGAATTTCCTCTGGCGTTCCGGTTGCGATGATCTCACCATAAACAAGCACTGAAATTCGGTCAGAAAGCCCGAACACAACACCCATGTCATGCTCCACGATCAAGAGCGTCTTCCCTTCCGTCGCCATCTCAATGAGCTTGATCGCCCTGTCGGTTTCAGAATGGCTCATGCCTGCCGTCGGCTCATCCAGCAAGATTACATCTGCCCCGCCTGCAATGGTGATAGCAATCTCCAGCGTGCGTTGATCCGCATAGGTCAGCAGCACAGCAGGCACATCGGCTTTATCCGTCAGCCCCACCTTCTCCAACACCTCGGCAGTCTTGCGCTGCACCTCCTTCAGGTTACCAATATTCCGCCAGAAACTGTGCCCATACCCAAGCGACCATAACACTCCGCAGCGCACATTCTCGCGCACCGACATATTGGCGAAGATGTTGGAGACTTGAAAACTACGCGACAATCCAAGTCGGTTAATCTGGTGAGGTTTCAGGCCCGAGATCTGCTGCCCAGCCAAATTTATTGTTCCCGAACTTGGCGGAAACAGACCGGAGATAAGATTGAACAGCGTGGACTTGCCAGCTCCATTGGGACCGATGATCGCGTGTCGCTCACCCCGGGCAATCTCCAACGACACCCCTTCGATAATCTTCGCCGGACCAAAGCTTTTGCGAAGGTCCGTCAGCTGTAAGGCTGGAGCGTTCATGAGCCTGCACCTCCCTGTCTGGAAAGCACTTTGAGCGAGCCCATACCAACACCGGTAAGCATCAAACCAACCACCCATGGCATCATCTGGTCAGGAGCCAGATGGAAACCAAACAGTTCAAAAGCCTCTCCGAACCCGTTGGAATGCCGTACTGCCAACTCAACCAGCACAACAACACCAGTTGCAGCCATCAGGGCCGAAATCGCAAACACCCCAGCCCGCAACACTCCCTTACCACTCAAAGAATGCTTTAAGGCAGCTGTCCCGCTCAACAACAGCCCTGCAAGACCGCCCGGTGCAAACAGGATCATCCCGATAAACAGCAGCCCCAGATAAAGCAGCCACGCCTCTGAATAATCTGAGAGATTGGACTGCATATAAGTCAGCACCACAGCCCCAAGAATAGGCCCCGCAAAATATCGCGCACCACCAATGAACGCCATCAGCAACACCAGACCCGACGGGATTACACTCAGGCTTTCTGGCGTAAAGATCTCATAGTTCACCGCAGACATGCCGCCCGCCAGCCCAGCAAAACCGCCAGCGGCAATGAACACCAAATAACGTACACGGTTGGGGTTATAACCCACAAACTGCACCCGCTCTGGATTATCCCGCACTGCCTGCGCCATCTTGCCAAGCGGTGTTCTGGTGAAGGCATACATCAGCGCAACCCCAAGAAAGGTCCAGAACGCGATAAACCAGTACACTTCGCCCAGCGGCCCAAGAGACAACCCGAACAGCTCAACACCATTCATACGATCGCCAGTGATACCTTCCTCGCCACCGAAGACGCTGATGAACATGAACCCGGCAGCCGCAACAAGCTCTGCAATGCCAAGCGAGATCATGGCAAACGGCACTCCCGCCCGCCGGCAGGACGGCCAGCCAATCACTGCGCCCGCCAGCGCTCCTCCCGCAAACCCCACCAGTGGAAGGGCAAACATGGGAAAGGCTGCCCAGACACCACCATCATAACTTGCGTTCTCAATCGCATTCATCCCGTGCATAGCCGCATAACCACCAAGGCCAAAGTAGACGGCGTGGCCGAAGGAAAGCATACCTGCCTGCCCCAGCAACATGTTGTAGGACAGAGCAAAAACCATATTGATGCCAATCGCGTTGAACAGCGATAGCCACGTTCTGGACGGCTCAAACAGCGGAATGCTCAACAGGATCAGAGCAAGCAGCAACAGCGGCAGAACCCGTGTCGCAAATTTGTAGCGTGCACTCGGAGCCAAATCAGGCACCCGGTCAAGACTGTAGTCGGTCAAAACTCACGCTCCCCCATCAAACCACGCGGACGCAGCATCAACATCAGCACCAAAAGAAGGAACGGCAGCATGGGAGCCAAAGACGCAATGGTAATACGTCCGATATCGCCATCAGCGCTCAATCCAGCAAACGAAAAGATCTCAGCAAAACTGCTATCGATTGAGATGGCAAAGGTCTGAAGAAAGCCAATCAGCAAACTGGCAATAAACGCCCCTTCCAGACTGCCCATACCACCGACCACAACAACCACGAAAACAATCGGTCCGATCGAAAACGCCATGGACGGCTCGGTCACCAGATAGTTGCCGCCAATCACCCCGGCCAGACCCGCCAGAGCGCAGCCCGCCGCAAACACCAGCATAAAGATCCGCGGTACGTTATGTCCCAGATGAGACACCATATGCGGGTGCGTCAGCGACGCCTGAATGATCAGCCCGATCCGTGTCCGCTTCAACAGGTACCAAAGTCCCGCCAGCATCGCGATGGACACAGCCAACATGAAAATGCGATACGCCGGATACTGAGAACCGAACAGTTCGAAGAGCGAATAATTGAGCTCCGGCGGAATCTCATAGGCAACAGCAAACTTGCCCCAGATGATCTTCACCAGCTCCTCAATCACATAAGCCAGCCCGAATGTGAAAAGCAGCTCAGCCACATGCCCCCTGGCATGCACTTTGCGCAGGCCCCACTTTTCAACGCAGGCCCCCGCCGCTCCAACGCAAATCGGCGCCAGAAATAACGCAAACCAGAAGCCGGTGTGCTGACCAAGGGTAAAAGCAAAGTAGGCACCCAGCATGTAAAAGCTGGCATGAGCCATATTGAGAACGCCCATCATACTGAAAATCAACGTCAATCCGCTGGACAGCATGAACAGCAACAAGCCATAGATCAGCCCGTTAAGCAGAGCAAAAACAACCGTCTCCATAACATCCCTCAAGAGAAAAGAGCACGCTCAAGCCCAATTGCCCGAGCATGCCATTGTTCAAGTAAGATCGTTAGGAAGGGCGACGCATCCTGCACGTCGTCGGAGTTTCAGTCGCCGCTGCCGGAATGGTAATATCTGTCTTGAACCCGTAACCGGTATTCTCCACATCACGGGCAACACCCTCAGAAAACGTAGAGATATAAAGCGGCTGCATCAGCTGGTGATCATCCGCCCGCATGGTCACCTCTCCATACGGCGTCTCATAAGTCATGCCTTCCAGCTCAGCTGCAACCTTGGGCACATCCACTGACCCAACCGCATCAACGGCGTTATCAAGCATGTTCATCAAGGTGAAAACCCGCTCATAATAGTAATCGAGATTGTTGGTTTTCTCAAAATCATCCACCCGAGCCATCTGCTTTTCAGAGGCCTCGATGTTCTCATGGAACTCAGTGATCTGCTTCACCAACCCAACAGCGCTCTTCCCCATCGCCGTCGGAGCCCCAAGACCACCGCCATAGAACGTCAGATACGGTACCGTATGACCGGACGCATTAGCCGCTTTCACCAGCAGCGTCATGTCTGTTCCCCAGTTTCCCGTAAACACAACATCCGCTTTCGCGCTCATCATTTTCTGCACGTAAGGTGTGAAATCCTTAACCTTGCCAATGGGATGAAGCTCTGCACCAACAATCTTGATGTCCGGACGTTTCTCCTCAATCATGGATTTTGCAGCTGCTGTAAACGCTCGCCCGTAAGAATAATCCTGCGCCAGAATATAAGCAGACTTGATGTCTTTCTGATCCCGCAGCCAATCAGTCAGACCCGCCATTTTCATGTCCACATGCGCATCAAACCGGAAATGCCAGTAATTGCATTTCTTGTTGGTCAGCGCCGGATCAACCGCCGCATAGTTGAGGAAAAGAACCTCTTCTCCCGGATTACGCTTGTTGTGCTTAGCAATCGCATCAGTCAAAGCATTCGCAACGCTCGACCCGTTCCCCTGCGCAATAAAGCGAACACCCTGATCAATCGCCTTCTGCAGTTGAACAAGGCTCTCCTTCGGATTGATTTTATTATCAAAAGCAACCACTTCCACCTGCATGCCGCCCATACCACCAGCAGCATTAATTTCTTCAGCCGCATAGCGGAAGTGCTTCACCCCAGCATCACCCGTACTCCCAAACGGACCAGATAGCGGATCAATGTATCCGATCTTGATAACTTCAGCTTCCGCAGAGAGAACACCGCCGGAAAGCAGAAGTGCAACCAGACTAGATTTCAATAAAATACCTTTAGACAAAACAACCCCTCCCCCAAAAAGATTTTTCATTATAATTTTATTAAGGTAATGAGATATTCATCAGACTATATTGTCAAGCAATAAGTAAAACCCAATTCCGCATAGTGACTTAAGCAATTTCACAGTTCAAAGCAGAGCCGAGTCATCTGTTCGAAAACTTCATCATCAGCTGCCATCAACAAACATTGCATGCAGCCTGCAAATTTCTTCTTCAGATGATTGTAGTTTGTATCAAACAGCACAACACACTCTCGAGACCGGCCCTACAGAATATCCCAGATAAATCAGTAGAGTTAGGGACAACTGAATGGGCAACTTCAAAATCATTCACGACTTGATGGTTGAAGTCGGACCGCTTCTGGAAGCCTTGGAGATATCAGAGTACGCAGAAGCCAAAACCTGGACTGTTCTACTGGAAGATTTCCTGATCATCCTGGAAAGTGATGAAGACAATAATATCCTTCATATCTCCACCATTTTAGGGAGCCCTGCGCCAGAAGCCCGAAGGGATACTTATCTTAACGCCCTACGCTACTCAGGGGAACAACAGGCGGAAAACAATTACCGTGTTGGCCTTGTTGAGAAGGACGGCGATCTCGCATTGATCAAAACCGAGTACACCAACAATCTGGATAGAAACAAACTCTACACCACACTCAAAGACTTTTTGAGCGAAGCTGGCAAACTCAATCTCATGATTGAGTCCACACCCGGACCGCAGATCTCCCTGACCGAAAACACCGACGAAATCATTTTACCCGCCTGATAAGCGTTTACGAGCAAGGATAACTCCAAATCTTCTTTTAAATTTTTACTCAAGTGTTTGCTGCGGCACACCTGTGGCTTTTTCCAATTGTTAGAAGCGAAAGGTGAATTGGCCTGAAAGCAAGAGCAGGCTGAAATCAGGAGCAGGACGTGCAAAAAATCTTTCAAATGTTGTCAGGGAGAAATGATGTTCTCCTGGCATTTCTTTTGATCGCAATCGTATTCATGATGATCCTTCCGTTGCCGACGGTTCTCGTGGATACGCTCATTGCAATCAACCTGAGCCTTGCGGCGATCCTGCTGATGGCTGCGCTCTACCTGAAAGATGTTGTAGCCCTCTCGGCCTTTCCCTCTATCTTGCTTCTGACGACCCTCTTTCGCTTGTCTTTGTCCATCACGACGACCCGTCTGATCCTGCTCAAAGCCGATGCCGGTGAAATCATCGACACCTTCGGCAACTTCGTGGTCCAGGGTAATCTGGTCGTCGGTATCGTTATCTTCCTGATCCTGACCATCGTAAACTTTCTGGTGATCACCAAGGGCTCTGAACGCGTGGCAGAAGTCTCTGCCCGTTTCTCCCTTGACGCGATGCCCGGCAAGCAGATGTCGATCGACTCCGACATGCGTGCTGGTCAGATCGAACTGGATGAAGCCAAGCGCCGCCGCACCAAGCTGGAAAAAGAAAGCCAGCTTTACGGTTCCATGGACGGCGCCATGAAGTTCGTGAAGGGCGATGCGATTGCGGGCCTGATCATCACTGCGGTTAACATTATCGGCGGCGTCATCATCGGCACCTCCCAGCATGGTATGAGCGCTGTTGATGCTCTGGATCGTTACACCATTTTGACCATCGGTGATGGTCTGGTTGCTCAGATCCCGGCTCTGTTCATCTCCATCACAGCTGGTTTCATGGTCACCCGTGTAAGCACCGAGGATTCCAGCGACCTTGGATCTGACATTGCCAAACAGTTGAACAGTGAACCAAGGGCCCTCATGATTGCAGCGACAATCATGGTCGGCTTCGCGCTTATTCCTGGCTTCCCAACATTCATCTTCTTGCTCCTTGCTGCAATCTTCGGCTCTGTTTCTTTCTTCTCCATGCGAAAGACGAAATCTCAGTCCGCTAGAAAGGATTCACAGCAGCTCTCAGCCTTTGCGCCCGCCATAGCGCCTGAAGGCGAAGCTATGATGATGCCCGATGAGGACATGGCGACCGAAGTGGAAGCCGCTCAGGATCTGGCCATTACAATCACCGTTCCGCTCATTGTCGATATCTCGTCTTCAGTCAGGTCCACACTCAACCCGAAGAAGCTCGACAGAGAAGTCGCAAAGGTGCGCAAAGCGCTTTACTTCGATCTCGGCGTCCCCTTCCCCGGCATTAAACTGCGCCTCAATGAGAGCTTGCCGGAAGGCGAGTACCGTATCCTCGTCAACGAAGTCCCTGTTGCCCGTGGCGCAGCACGTTCCGGCTATTTCATTGCCCGCGAAACACCGCCAAACCTCGCTATGTTCAACATTCCTTACGAGGAAGGCGACAGCTTCCTGCCAAACACCCCGTCTTTCTGGGTGAACAACAGGCACTTTGAACAAGCAACGCGCGCTGGCATTCAAACCCTGACACTGACCGGCATGCTCAGCCTGCATCTGGCTCATGTGCTTAAACAACACGCCGCAGAGTTCCTCGGCATTCAGGAATGCATGTTCCTGCTCAAGCACATGGAAGGCGACTTTGACGAGCTGGTGCGCGAAGTAAACCGCGCCGTCCCTCTCATCTCGTTGGCCGATGTTCTCAAGCGTCTGGTGCGTGAGGACATCTCCATCCGTGATATGCGCACGATCCTGCAGGCCATCGTGGAATGGGGCCAGAAGGAAAAAGATCCACTCATGCTGACGGAGCATATCCGCATGGCATTGAGCCGTTACATCACGCACAAATACTCTGCAGGTCAGCACATCATTCCGGCATATCTCATCGATAAGGACATCGAGGATGAAGTGCGCGGTGCCATCAGACAAACCAGCGGCGCCTCCTATCTGGCGCTTTCGCCGGATACACACCGCCAGCTCATCACCGTCATGCGCAGCGCCATTGGCGATAATCTGGCACACAACGGCATCGCTCCGGTCATTCTGGTCCCAATGGATATCCGCCGTTTCTTCAGAAAAGTGATCGAGCGCGACTATGCCGATCTGGCTGTGTTGTCCTTCCAGGAACTGGCGCCAAACGCCAACATCCAGCCATTAGAGAAAATCAGTTTACGCGGCAAGGTTGGCACCCTACCAGCCTGATCCCCGAATACCGCGTAAAGCCTGCCCTTTGCCCGGGCAGTAAGGTGGAACCCGAATAACCATAATCAGAAGCCCCAACTTCGGGTCATCGGGTTCCACCTGTTCTTAAAATGTTGGGAAGAAATCATCATCCTCGGTGATCTCAGCACCGTACTCCCCGTCATCAAACTGAAAATCCTTATAACCATCCTCTTTGGTCGCTCCAGCTTTTAGTCCCTCCTCCAGAACCTTAAAGGCGTCGTCAACCTTATTATCAGGATTTTTCCAGAATACGATCTGGCCAAAAATCATTGCTTCTGAGTAGGTCCCTAAAGACGTAAGCACTTTTGCTGCATCATCTTTGTTGAATGGATTTCCGTCTGGTTTAATCAGTGCAAGGTGCACGCCTTTTACCTTGGTGCCGTCTCGTACGGTAACACCGATGCACGAACTGAAGCCGGTGAATTTGATTTCCCCTTCCCCGCATCCAACTTCTCGCTCAGCTATCGCCATGATATCCGCAGCCTCTTTCAAACTTCCATCTTCCGGCAGGATCAGATCTGGCTTGGAGGCATCACCATCAACGGCAGGAACGTCTTCAGGCTTAGACGGCTCCTGAACTTCTGCTTCCACTTTTTCTTGAGCAGCTGTTTTCTCAGGCTCCGTAACGTCATCTTTAACCTGCTCGTGGACGCCATCGGCCTCTTTTTCCTCGGCCTTTTCCTCACTCTTAACGTGATCCTGACCGACAGCTTCCACCTGGTCCGGAGAACCGGCTTTCAGCTCTGGCTGTTCATTGCCGTCTGGTTGATCACCAATCCCATCCGGCTCTTCATCAATTACCTGAGCTGGGATTTCCGGGTTAACACCAATGTGTTTCAAAACATCAGTCGCCCATTTTTCGTGCTCAACACCCATTCTCATTCTCCGAAAAGTTACCCACCAATTCTCGCGGGGACACTTTAAATTCACATGAAGGTGGAGCATCCATTTTTGTACTAATCCAACCCAAGTCTCAGCAACCCGCCATACAAACACCAATGGCACCGCATGGCCTTCCATGCAGTGGTGGAATTTAGTGTCCCGAGAAACGGGAGGGGCAAGGCGAGCAGGCAATACCTGCGCATTGTATATA
>NZ_LMCI01000041.1:72854-73108 GCF_001623145.1 Pseudovibrio sp. W64
CTGTGAGGTCTCACAAAACACAAGGCTTTGCTTCGAATACACCTTTCTGGGCAGTTGCTGTAAAGGACAGTTTGACTTGTCCCTGACAGCTGCAGCTGCCAGTGTAGACGCCCATCGGGTGACCAGCTTCCGCTTGGTCCCTGCACTAAAGACTTTCAAGGGGTGTTTCAACGGACCCGCCGGAGGATGCGTTATGTCTTCCGGTAGCCCCGCCCAGCCCACGCCACACTGACGGTCGCTCCGCCAGCTGCCCG
>NZ_LMCI01000041.1:73118-112448 GCF_001623145.1 Pseudovibrio sp. W64
CGAGATAATCTTAGGGCTGGCGGAACCAGGGGGAATAAGTTTTTGATGCAAACGCGACGAACGACAGCGTATCTCTGAAAAGTGGAAACCAGTTTTCGGATAAAGATATGCAAAAACAAAGACTAGAGCGCGTTCCGTTTGATTGAATTCAATCAAACGACAAGAATTCGCTGAAAGTAAAGAAATTAGAGCGTGAGGCGTGAATGCAAATGAACGCAACACGCTCTAAAGCAGTTCAGGTATTTCAATTTAAATGCGAACTGCTTTAAGGCATCAACCGCTCAAGAAACGGCGCAACAACCGGGCCCCAGATTTTAGGACCCTCATCCCTCAGGAAGAGATCATGACCGTTTTCACCCTCAAGCGGCAAAATGGCAAGCTCTTGCTTTGCATCACTTTCTGATGTGTAGGCCTTAAAAAAGAACTTGGCTAACTTCGGGCTATAGAACTCATCATTTTCCGTATAAATCCAGAGTACGGGCAGTTTTGCGTTTGAGCCATATTCTCTGAAAACACGCTCCATCAGCTCCGCATGAGCCAATTCATTGCGGTTGATAGTCGCGGATCCAGGCGCAAACGCAATAACACCGCGAACGCCTTTTGGGGCCTTGCCAGCCGTTGCAAGAACACTATTTCCACCTGCTGAAAATCCAACAAGAACAATATGATCAGCAACCACAAACGGCTGATCCTGAAAGTACCCCACAGCACTAGTGATATCATGGGCACGCTCATCAATGAGCTTGATTAAGCGAGGTGAATTTTCATCCTCAACAACAGAACGCTGCCCCTCTGAACGTCCGTAGCCTCTGCGAATAACAACAGCAACAGCGTATCCTCGCGCAAGAAACCACCTGATTGCAGCGTCAGGACGGAAATCATAAGGGCCTTCACGAGGAGCACTCCGAGCCGCCCCATGAGTAAAGACCGCCAGAGGAAAAGGCCCTTCCCCATCAGGTTTGAAGGTGGTCGCATCCAAAGTGATCGTCCTGCTGCCGTCTTCCAACTCAACCGGAACCCGCCAAATCTGCATATTCAGTTCACCAAGCCGCTCACTGATGGGGCCAACCCTTTGATGAGGCGATTGCGCAAGAGAGGCTTGCGCAAAAAACAAGAAAACCAAAACTGACAAACTGGTGATGAAACCCGAGACCACGTCCCGCTTACAGAGCCTATAAAACATCTCGCCCTCACTTGAATTACAATTGCATTACAATACAATTACAAATGAAACACGATTCTCACACAACTGCAAGCTGGATTATTCAAGACAGAAAGACGAGGAAATGTAGGACTTAGGGCGCTTCTTGGAACATTGATGAAACGACAGCGTATCGCCGAAAAGTGGAAACCGGTTTTTGGAGATACGCAAAAACAAAGGCTAAAGCAGTTCAGGTGTTTCAGCTTAAGTGCGAACTGCTTTAGTTCAGCGGCTCATCACCGCTCTTCTTCTCATGTTCAAGATCAATCACACCGCGTTCAAGCGGGCCGTTGTAAAGAATGTCTTTGTTCTTATCAATCCAGACAAGAATTTCGGCAACAGCTGCAAACATGTCTTGCGGAATGAGCTCTTCAATCTCCACTTCCGCATGCAACATACGGGCAAGCTTCACATTGGCAAAAATTGGCACGCCTGCCGCTTCAGCTTCTGTACGCATCTTAAGCGCAGTCAGATCAAGCCCCTTGGCAACCACCAATGGCACAGCAACCTCATCCGGGCGATAGGATATGGCAACCGCGTAGTGCGTCGGGTTCACCACAACAGCACTGGCTTTGCGGGTATTCTCAAGGTTGTCGCTCATGAGAATTTCCTGAGAAATCCGCTTACGCTGCCCTTTAATTTCAGGACTGCCCTCGGACTCCTTATGTTCCCGCTTCACCTCTTCCTTCGTCATCTTCAGGCTCTTGATGTGGGTGTGCTTCTGAAACATGAAATCAAGGATCGCCACGCCAACAAAGGCCAGAAACGAAATCCCGAGGATCAGTTTCATAATCGCACCGCTGATATTAGCAATGCAGGGAATGCCACAGGAGAGCGAGTTGATGTAAGCGCCAATCGCGTACTTCACTGTGAAGTAGAGCATGGTGCTGAGCAAGGCGATTTTCAGGATGGACTTGAGAACCTGCACCACCTGCTTCATGGAAAAGATGCGCTTAAACCCTTCAGCCAGACTGATCTTGCTCAGCTTGGGCATGATGCTGTCAACGGCCCAGAGAAAGCCAAACTGCACGAAGTTGCCAAAGATGCCCGCCGCAATGGCAACACCAATCAGCGGCAGCACAATGTCCATAAAGGTCGAAAAAACACCAAACACCCCTTCTCCGGCGGAGGAAGAAAAGTCTCGCCGCGTCGCCAGACTGGCCATGTCATCCATCAGGCCAACCAGCTTGGAAAAATTGCGGTCCCACGCAAACCAGAGATAAGCAATCACCGCAAACAGCGAGATGGTGGTCGTCACCTCGGTACTCTTGGCCACCTGCCCTTTTTCACGAGATTCACGCTCTCGTTTGGGGGTGGGAAGTTCGGTTTTTTCGCCAGCACTCTGCCCACTCATGGACGGACCTCAAGCTTTTGATCCTGATAGATGTCCTTGCCTTTTTCAAAGATCCCGAAGATCTCGTCCGTAAACAGCTTCAGCTCAATCTGGTGCTCAGCCGCTTCGGGCAGCAGGAATGACAGATAGAACGTCAGCAGAATGACGGCCACGCCACTCTTGATCGGCATGGCAAGAATGAACACCTGAATTTGCGGATCAAACCGGCTGATAATCGCCAGTGCAAACTCTGCAAGGAACATCAGGATCACCAATGGTGCAGCCATAACAAACATCAGGCGCATCGCATTGTCGAAGATCGACAGGATCAGCTCCGGGAAATCCTCTGGCAGAACAGGAATAAACTCTGTCACCGGAAAGATCATGTAGGAGTTATAAACCAGTGTCAGGATGAAGAAGAACCCTGGCGTCAGGAAGAGATAGAGAATGAACGCACGCGAGAACAAATCCCCGACTGGCGAGCTCTCGTTCCCCAGCATCGGATCAATACTGGAGGCAACCGCAGCACCGCGCTGGTTGTCAATCAATGTCCCAGCGGACTGGACGGCCCAAAGCAGACAAGAGATCGTATAGCCAATCAGAAACCCGATGGCATACTCCTTGAAGAAGTAGACAACAAACATCGATCCAGTTGGCGAAAATCCGTCCACGTACTGCAGGTTATAAGGGTACAGCGGGATCGCAATCACCATCACAACCACATTACGCGCCATGCGCGACATCAACGTGGCATTGAAGATCTGTGATGTTGCAAACACCGCAAAAATACGCGGAAACGTCAGCAACAAAACAAGAAATGCATCACGATGGACTGTGGTGATCTCCGCAAGCAGGTTCATTGGCGTTACCTGACCAAGGTCGGGAAATCATCAAACAAAGCCTGCGTAAAGCCAATGGTCTCCGAGCCAAGGAAGCTGGACATCATGAACAGCGTCAGGGCCACGGCGATCAGCTTGACCCCAAACTGGATTGTCTGCTCCTGCATCTGCGTCAAAGCCTGCAAAAGCGACACGGCAAGGCCGACAAGCGAGGCAACAATGATTGGCGGCAAAGACAGCATCATCACAAGGATCATCGCCTCGGAAATGCGGTAGACGGCGTCTTCAGGGGACATAAGCTACTCCTCTTACATTTCCGGCTAAACGTAGGTCTTGATGAGACCGAGGATCAAACGCGACCACCCATCCACAGCCACAAACAGGAACAGTTTAAACGGCAGGGAAATCGTCAGCGGCGACACCATCATCATGCCCATGGCAAGCAGGATGTTGGAAACAACAAGGTCAATCGCAAGGAACGGCAGATACAGCAGGAACCCGATCTCAAACGCCTCACGTAACTGCGAAACGGTATAGGCCGGCAGCAGAATTGCAATGCTGTCCTCTGTCATGCTTGCGGAAATATCAGCAGGCCACAACTGGCGGGACGCCTCAAGGAAGAACGCCTTTTCCTTGCTGTCCGCATGCTTGGCGAGAAAATCTTCAAGCGGCCCCTTGGCAGCAACAAAGGTGGTCTTCATCTCCTCCACCGTGGTGATGGAGAGGTTTCCTTGCTCTACGATCTCAAATGTCTGCAAAAAGACCGGCAGCATGATGTAGCCGGACAAAATGATAGCCAGCGCATTCAACGCCATATTAGGCGGAATCTGCTGCACACCAAGCGCGTTACGCACCAGCAGCAGCACCACCGAAAGCTTGATAAAGGATGTGGCGACAATGGCCAGAAACGGAACAAGGGCCACAACCACAAGCACTAATATGAGCGAGAATGGATCAGACGTCATCAGCAAATCTCAGATTGGGCGCCTTTGGGCACCTCTGGTTATGTTAGGCTTTGGCGTGACCGAAAGCAGTTTTAAAGGCCGGTGCCCCGGTCAGTTTTAGAAATGCGCAGTGCGACCCGCTCATCAATCTGCACCAGATGCCCCTTGGCAATGCGCTTGCCTGCAGCTCGCACATAAACCGGTGTCTCTTCATTGAGCGCAGGCACATCAATGTTCACCAACGACCCCGCCGCCCAGCTTTCCAGCTCGGCAATAGAGATCTCGCGCTCATCAACTTCAAACCGCACCGGCACCATCATCTGCGACAGATCAATAGAGCCGATTTCCTCAGCACCACTCACCTGCTCCGCATTCGCTTCTTCGGTTAGCTCACTCATACCGTTCACACTCTCAATTCGTTCGCAGCCCCATCCCTGCTCAACCAGCACCAGATGATGCCGACTCAGCGGCCCGTCCACGGTGATCCGTTGACCCAGCGCAGGTGCATCCAGCACCACCAGATCCCCAATGCGCAGACTGGAAACCTCAGCTGTTGGCAACGGTGCTTCACACAGTGTCAGGCAGATGGAGGTGTTCAACTGTTCACGCACGGCTCGCCATGCAGGCTGCGCGGTCAGTGGCAAATCTCCAAGAAAACCGGAGAGCGCGTCAGGCCGCACACCAACTTTGGCCAGCACAGGAGCGCCGCCAATTTCGCCATACCGGACAGCAAACCAGCTCAGTTGCTCCAGGTCACGCGCTGGCAACAAGGCAGATACAGCCTGCAACGGCAGCTCGCTCTGGATCTTCGTAAAATCAGCGGGTAATTCATTGCGCAAGTTAGAAACAATGCCTTCAACCAGAGCATTGCGAAGTCCGTCTTCCAGCTCAAGAACATCCGCATAAGCGAGCGGCACATTCAGCTGAGCCGCAAACGGAAAGTCCTCAAGCACCAGCAAAGCCGTCGCGCCAGAAACACTACGCAGAACACAACCCTGCGCAAAAGCGGAAGGCGCTTCACTCACCTGAAAGTTCAGCGTGTGCGTGCTCTCAACCGTAATGTCCTGCTCCGCGTAGCTCAAAGCTGCGTTCCAGTAGGCCAGCGGGTCAGTTTTGGATTGGTAATTCAAGGATGTCATGAGCTCGTGCTGTTCCCCGCAAAGATGGAGGACAGACCTCCCATTGAAGACGAACCAGCATCAACACTCTCAATCTCCTGCTGTTCCAGTCGATCAAGAATGCGGATTTTCCGGTCAGGAAACCGCTGCTGCAAAGTGCTCATGAGCCCCTGCGCTGCGGCCTGCACTTCACCAGCAACCCGGTCACCACTCACGCGCTCCAGCACAACAGCCAGACCACCTTGCGTTGTCATCAGCTTCAGTCCGGCAAGGCCAAACCGGTTGGCATCAAGGGTCAGGCTCAAGACGCGTCCATCACTTTTGTCTGCCATGGCCTCTGTGCGCATAGCCTGTTCAATCTGGTTTGCAATCGCGCTCATCGCCTTATCGACACGCGCCTCAGTACTCGCCTGACGCACGGAGCTGAACAGCTCGGACGGATTGGAAACGGAAATACTGCGGGCTTCAGCGGGATCAGACGCGGCCAGCAACCGGGCATGGTTCAAGTCAAGCGGGTCAGTCTGGCCCTGCTCGGAACCTTCGCCCTCCTCCTGAAAAGCACCCTTTCCATGAACTGGAACAGACTTGCCTTCAGCGCTGCGCAACTGTTCCTGAAACAAGCTGACATCCTGCCGGTTCAGCCCCTCGGAAAACTTGTTGCCCTGCTGCTTGCCAGACGTTTTGCCATGCTCACGAGGTTGCTTACCACGTATATTTTCAAGATTTTGCTGCTGCTCAAGTGGCTGCGAACCCTGAGAAACTTTCATAATTCCACTTGCCTTCGCCCGGAAAACTGCTCCTCGATCTCCTGCTCCTCCGCAGCCTCCATTAAGGCATTGGTCTCTACCCGAAGATCATCCGCAACCTTTCCATACTTATCTTTGATGCGAAGTGCTTTTTGATACTCAAGGCGGGCAGCATCCGCATTTTTAAGCGCACGATCATAAACATAGGCCGCGCGTTCCGCTGCGTCCTCCAGCTTTTTGACCGCACTTTCAAGGATCTGTGCCTGCTCTTTCACTTTATCGAGATCATCCGTTGAAATGACCTTTTTGATGATCTCCAGATAAAGCGCATCCTGCTTGGCTGGCAGCGCAGCACGTTCATCTGCCGCAACTTGCCGCTTGTGCTCCAGCTGCTCTTTGGCACGCCGAACTTTCTCCAGCTCAGCGTTGAGCGTTCGTTGAGCTTTCTGCTCCTTAAGTGTTTTGACGAGATGAAGTTTTTTGATTTGGTTGATCACGCAACAGTGCTCTTCAATTTGCTCAAGGCCTCATCAAAGCCATTGAACTCATCAGTACGCTGCTGCAGAAATTCTTTGATCGGCTTGTTCTTAGCAATCGCCAGATCAGCCTCAGCATCAGCCCCCTTCTGGTACTCACCAATCTGCACCAGAAGCTCAACCTCTTCATATTTCGCCAGCAACGAATTCACCTTGCCGGACATCTCGCGATGTTCAGGCGTGGTAACCGCTGTCATCACGCGGCTCTTGGAATTCAGAATATCAATGGCAGGATAATGGTTGCCCGCTGCCAGCTTGCGCGACAGCACAATATGCCCATCCAAAATGGAGCGGGTCTCATCAGAAACCGGCTCATTCATATCATCGCCTTCCATCAGGACTGTATAGAACGCAGTGATCGAGCCCTTATCATTCATCCCTGCACGCTCCATCAGGCGCGGCAGCGTGGCAAAAACAGAAGGCGGGAAACCACGACGGGTCGGCGGCTCACCAACAGCAAGGCCAATCTCACGCTGTGCACGCGCAAAGCGGGTCACGGAATCCATCAGCAACAGCACGCGCTTCCCCTGATCGCGGAAGTACTCTGCAATCGAGGTTGCAACAAACGCCGCTTTCGAACGTTCCAGGGAACTCTTGTCAGAAGTGGCAACAACCACAACGGATTTCTTCATCCCCTCAGGCCCAAGATCATGCTCGATGAACTCGCGTACCTCTCGGCCACGTTCACCAATCAGCGCCAGCACAGTCACATCAACAGCAGCGCCCTTCACCAACATCGCCATCAACGTGGACTTACCACCACCAGCAGAAGCAAAAATGCCCATGCGCTGGCCTTCGCCAGTGGTCAGCATGCCATCAATAGCACGCACCCCCATTGGCAGTGGCTTGTCAATAATCCGGCGCTGCATAGGATCCGGCGGCTCCTGGTTGACCGGATAATGCGTTGCAGGCGTAAACTCCCGATCCAACCCATCAATAAAGTTGCCCATGCCATCCAGAACCCGGCCAAGCAACCCATCACCAACAGGAACAGATTGCACATGCCCCGTCGGACGAACTTCGGTGTCCGGCCCTACGCCATAAAGCTCGCCAATGGGAGACAGCAGCGCTTCATCATCATGAAACCCAACCACTTCTGCCATAAGTTTGCGGCCTGTTGAGCGCGTGTAAAGCTCAGCAATTTCGCCAATTTCCACCTTTGGCACCACTGCATGGATGAGTGTACCCACCACTTTGCGGACACGGCCTGTCAGCGGATAAGGGTCAACATCCGTGGCAGCTTTGACAAGCGCACGACCAAGCCGCGGCACTCCGGATCCAATCTGGTTGCGACGGCCCTCAACATGCTCAGCAGGTTCAATGAGAGATGCCATTACACCTCCGAAGATCGCTTGGAGGGTGCTTGAGCAGATGAGGTGCGACGCAGGATCTCTTCAATTTCCTCCAGCCGAACCTGCAAGTTGCCATCAACGCGGCCAACAGGTGCGTCCAGTACAATGTGAGCCCCCTGCAAATCGCCATCCTCGACAATCTCAAGAAACTCGACCTGCTTGAAACCATCAGTGATCGCACCACTCATGGCCATCGCTTGGGAGTACATTTCCGGTGCAACATGCAACCGCACACGCTTTTCAGCTCGTAGTGATTTCAACATACTGCGGGCCATCAGGCGAACGCGCTCAGCATCATCAAACTCATCCAGCAAACGACGCAGCAGCGTGATGGTCACCGTAACAACATCATGCTCCACCTCACGCAAGCGCGTGTCGAGCAATTCTTGCTCACCAAGGATGCGTTCACAGGCTTCAGATTGCGCTTTACGCACACCATCTTCATAGCCTTGCTTTTGCTGTTCTTCATAAACGCGCGTCGCATCCTGCAGAATTTCCTCTGCCTTGCGCTGCGCATTTGCAATGATCTGGTCAGCCGTTTCAATGGAAGCAAACTCGGCTTCCTTGATGATGTGCGTGCCTGGCGTCAGGTTTGCGCCCAGCTCTTTCAGTCTATAAATGCTCGCCATTGTGGCAATCTCCGACGCAAATACTGGACAAAATGCTCTTGCTGCTCTGCTCGCATCACCTGCAAACGAGCGCTAAGTTTTTCGTTGAGTTCATTGGAAAAGCGAAGACGAACAAGCGGCTCAAGTTTCGCATCAACAGCATTGACGAAAGCCAGAATGCCCTCGGCACCAACAAGTGTCAGCGCCTGCAAAGCCTCTTCATCACTTCCACTGCATAGACGATGGAATGCCTCATCATTCTCGCTTTCATAGCCAAGCGAGTTGAAGAAGAACGCTACATCGCGAATGGCGATATCAAAAACCTCTTCACCAAAAAGGGCTTCCATACGCTGGCAATCATTCTTCAGCACAAGGCGCCCGATCATTTCATGAAGTCTGGCAATCGCAATGATGCGCATGACGCCGCCAAAATCTTCAGCACCCAAACTGCACAACATCAACGCAAGCCGGGCCTGCTCTGAGACTGCCAGAGTTGGCGTGACCGCCACATCAGCAGCAAGCGCAGTAAGCCCAAGCTTTTGCGAGACATGCGTATTCAATGGTCTCTGAAAATCCTCCTGCCCAGCCAGACCACGCAGCACGTTCAACTCAAGGCCGGCAGCTGTCAGATGGTCATCATGCGCAAAGGAAAGAGGGTTCAGTAAAGACGCAGCAAGTCTGGCCTGAAGCGGCCAGACTGCGGAGTGATGTGGAGTGCCTGTCATCATGCCAGTCCCCTGCTACTAAGCAAGTTCTTCAGGCAGAAGCTCGTCGCCGTCTCCACCCTTGGTTTTTTTACCGCCGGAGCTGATCTGCTTGAACAGCAAATAGCCAACGCCACCAATCAACAGCAGCAGCACGACACCTACAGCGCCAAGGATCTGCCAGAACATACCTGCGTCATCGCGTGCAATGCGCAAGCCTGGGAACACGGCCTCATACTCTTGCGCTGAGCGCTGTGAGATTGGCTTCAGCTCACGTGCTGGAACAAGCGCAACAGAAACGCTGGCGTATTCAACACCCTCAATCGCATTACTGACCAAGCGCTTGATCTGAGGGATCAGAAATTCAATATCAAACTCCGGGCGATGCTTGATGAAGATCGCGGCAGAAGAAGGCTTCACCTCTTCGCCAAGATCCGCCTTTTCCGGCAAAACGATGTGAACGCGGGCAGAAACAATACCATCAATCTCGGTAATGGTCTCAGCCACTTCCTCACTCAACGCGTAGATAAAGCGAATACGCTCTTCAAATGGCGAGGAGATAATGCCAGATTTCTGGAAGACCTGACCGAGCGTGTCACGCGTACGTTTCGGCAAACCATTCGCATTCAAAATTGTGACGGCACGCTGAATATCGTCGTCATCCACCTGCAAGGTGACAAGACCATCTCCCAGACCAACTTTCTGAGCAGACACACCATTTTCCAGCAGCAGGCTGAGCATGGTGTTTGCCTCCTGCTCAGAAAGGTTGGTGTAAAGATCTGTGTTGCAGGCGGCCAAACCAATCACCATGCCCACAATTGTAATAAAACGCCGAATATTCATTTAGACTTTCACTATACCTACTGAATGCGCAGTCTTAATCAACGCATCAAAGCGTCCAAGCCTTGCGTGGTTTTGCCTGCAATTTTCGAGCTCACATCAACCAGCAAAGAGTAGTTCGCCACTTCGATCTGCATGTTGATCAGCTTGTCAAAGTGACTGAGTTTGCCACCTTCAGAAATTGCATTGATGTTGGAACTGGTCTCGGCAAAAACACCCCTGACCTTGGCCAACCCGTCAATAACGAAGTTACTGTCCGTCGGATTGACGGAAGCGATTTGTGTTGGTGCTGAAACAGCTGCCACGTTCTGGGCAGCATTAACTTGCTCCACTCCGCCAATGACCACATTGCCATTTACGATTTGCCCGGCCACGGGCGGCTGTACGCCCCCGGCAGCATTGAGCGCTGTCTGGAACTGGTCCTCAAGACCGGTAACATCGCCTGTTGAACCACCGGTTGACGGGGCTCCGCCCTGCAGCGCCTGCTGCAGTTGAGAGGTGAGTGCGCTGTCCAATACTGTTGCCATGAATGCTCCTCACGTATTACTGAAACTAAGGTAAACTGAGCTGGAACGCCCCTTAACGGGACATCATCGCGCTTACTGGATTGGCGAGTTCGTCTCTGGAGGACAGAGCCTGTGCAGCAATTTTCGCGCACGGCGTACCAGCTGCCATCTCACAAACTTCGCTCAGGATTTCGCAGGCCGTATCAATCTCGCCCTTACGCAGCAACGCCAGCCCGCGATACGTCTGGATGGTATCTGTCGGCGGTGCGTTTTCCAGACAGAGCAAGGCTTCATCCACATTGCCGCGCGTCATCGCAGCAAGGCTTCGGCCCAGAGGTCCTGCCTCCTGATCCGGACGCATCACCTGAAACGCTTTGAAAATGGAGTCAGCATGTTCTGCAAGACCATAGGAGACAGCAATAAAACCAAGCTCCGCGAGCACCTTTACGGTTTCACTATCAAAATCTTCTGTGTTCATTCCACCCTCACTCCAAAGCTTGCATGCGACCTGCTACATTCAAAGAGCAAGCCGCATACGAATTCTTGTTGTCAGTTGATCGAATAAGTTTCGCTATTCAAACCTAACGATTATTGAAGAGAGGCATCCCGCTTTGGCGGAACTGGTGGAATGTCACCAGCTGCTGGCTTGGGCAATGGAGCCGGTCTTCCGTCCCTCGTTAGATTTCCGTAGATCGCCTGATCATCACCAAGAAGCACATCAGAATACTCACTGCTGTTCTCTACAGCACTCTCCACCCCTGAATTTACGTAGAGTGGTTCATTGTTCACAGTGCTCACCTTCTCTCCCCAGCGAGAATCTGCCTGAGACTGATCTATAGTCGCGTAAGTCTCATCAAGCAGGAAACTGCCCGGCTCCGCCAACGGTCCGGTGTTGAAGTTTAGCCTGTTGTATGGATTTTCATTCTCGATGACCTGACGATCGATATCAGCCAGAACGCCAGCGGCTTCCCTACGCTCATTTGCTGCGGCTTCTCGCAACTGATTTGGCGTGTAATACCTAAGGATCGGCGCGCCTTCTTTGTCACCACCACGTTTGTTAACCGCGGCATACTGCTGATCCCCAAGTTCTGGCTTATTCAGCTCGCCTTCAAAGCGAACAGTTGCATACTCCTCTTCGTCAGGCACACCTTCCCCGCCAAGCAAGCTATATCCGTCACCCGACACATCAGAGTAAGCTGAGCCGTAAAGTGAGTTAGGCAGAACAACAGCGCCATCCCGATCAATGAAGCGACCACCGCCAGGATTGACTGAGATTTCATCGTACACACTGGCATCCGACAAAGCCTCGCTAACCAACGTATTGATCGTCGTGCTCAATTCTTGCAGTGCTCCAAAACGCACGTCATTGCTGTGATATGTTGGCTTGCTTTGAACCTTGTCAAAGGCCGCGGTCAAAATATCACCTGTCTTCGCCTGATGGTTTTGAAGCCCACCTTTTTCTAAACCTGCAGAGATCTCATTCTTTGCCAACTGCGTGAAGACATGCCAGTTGTTCAGCTTTTTGTCGTGGGTTTGCAACGCATTCCCAAACAGTTTGCCACCAGTCAGCTTGGCGAAACTTGCTTTGGAAACCTTACTACTTCCATCCTTTGTGTCTGCGCTGTAGATGGTTTCACCATCTTTGATATCACCACCAGTAACGCGAACCTGCGCATTGTCTTTAACAAAGTCCTTGTTTGCTTGATGGTCTATCTGCGCCAAAACATCAGATAATTGACTACTACTGGAAAAGCTAACTCCGGTCATTATTGCCTCCGCATTCCATAAGCCTCAAACGGCTCGTTACCTGTAAATTCTTGAGCTTAGAATGCACGTGTGAGACATACAGCTGAGTGCCGTTGGTCACAGCCAACGATGTTTCCTGCAGAAAAAACATCAAAACACGATTTGGTTATTCCTCGTTATCTCAATAGCTTAGCGTTAAGTGTCAAACAGCACAAAGGCCGATCCATTCAGAACCGGCCTCTCAGAAATAGATGACGTATGAAGAGTAGGAGCTAAGCAACCGCCATCTGACGGGCAATTGCTCTCATCTCAAGCTCTTCCCAGACCCGCATTTGTTCATTAAAGCTGCGCATCTGATCGTTAGAGGCCGAAATACTCTCCCTATCTGCAGAGCCGAACGCTTTGATCATGATTTCAGCCAGAACCTCATCAGAAGTTTCGTCCTGAACGCAACCACTGGTCCGCACGAGGTACGCCAGCCCAAGCTCAATCTTCTTCTCCGCTTCATCAAGTATCTTCGCTGCAATGGAAAAGACCGGAGCCGATGGAAGTACATCCATGACGATGGCATTAATGCGTGTGAGTTCACCAAAACTTAAAGCAGCTTCTGAAGGCCCTCTATCACCAAACGCCTGCTGAATGATCGCCATCATGTACTCAAACACATCGCAATCATGCGCTTTGATCTGGTTTTCAATCAGGACTTCAAAATCATACCAGGTCCCGGCATCTTCAACATCATGCACTTGCCGCTCAAATGCCTCTGCTTTTGCAGTCAAAAACCTGCCTCTGACACCAAGCCTTCCTACCATCTTCCAGAGAGGCTGAGAGAGACTGAAAGCACGCGGCTTCACCAGCTTGGTTTGAAAGACAAGCTCATCTTCAGTTCGCCCCCGTGCCTTTTTCAGCGGAGGAATAACAAGATCAGACTTCCGGATTTTCAGATCATGTTCACTACTGAGAAGCACACTCAGCAGGTCGTTAAGTGTTGGCCTTGAAGGAAGAACAAGGTCAATCATAAAGCATCATTCCAGTTTTGTTGTTATTGTGTTGGTGCAGTTGAAGCACTGCGAACCGTGCGAATTGCATGTGAGTTTTTCGTCTGGTAATCCCGATCAAACGACAGCACTTTAATCCGGCGCTCTGCGACTTTGGCTTCCTGCACTTCGCGTTCAACGGCATCATCTTCAGCGCCAGCAAACGCATCCTCAACACGAATTTCGTGCCCGCCTTCATCGGCAACGTCACTCTCTTCACCAACCGGTGTAATCTTGGCAGCCTTGGTCTTCAGCTTGTCGCGGCTATAGGCTTTCTCGCGCACAGCTTCATCCTCATCAGGTCCACCCGTCTCCACTTCCCCCTTCTCATCAAGCAACTCACGCGATTGCTGGAGGGATAGTTCAGTGGCTGAAGCCTCATTCATGCTGTTGAAGCTGGACTCAAACGCAGGCTGATCATCATGCGGCACCTCTGCAGGCGGCTGAACAGTATCCATTGGACAAACACCTTCTCCGTGATGAGGGATGTCACCATGCGGGCCGTCGTTACTATTCGTCGGCGATGAAGGCTGTTGCTCCAGATAATCGTCCAGATTACGCCGCCCCAACCCGGCATAAGAAAATCGGAAGTCATCATCACTGACATATCGCATCTGATTACCTGCCAGTTGAAAGCCCAGAGACGACATCAGCAACGCACTGGAAACACCAACGGTCGCCTTTGGCTCTTCCTTGAAGTTCTCGGGCAGAACAGTCACAGCACCCTGGTTTTTCAAATAGGAACTCAGTGTCTTGAGGGAGGAGAATTTCAACCCCTTTGGATTGTTCTTCTCTTCCTCATAAACAAACTGGGAGATATAGCTGATGGCCTCATCAAACAGGTCCTGACGTTGATCCACGGAATCTTCATAGAGGCTCTGCGCAGCCTCATTCCTCAACAACTGATAAAACACATTCCAGTTGGAGACCTTCTGCTCTGGTCGATCTGCTTTATGCTGAAGGAAACGGGTGTGGCGTGTCACAGCGCGGCAAAGTCCAAGCACTTTTTCACTAAGCCCGTCCCCGTTTTCACGAGAGACTGTGGCCTTGTAAAGCACCTCACCATTTTTGCTCGCACTTCGGGTCAGGCTCACACGGGCATCCTGAACCGACTTACCCGAAATAGCAGCCTCAAGGCGTGCGACCACATTGGTGTAACGATCATTTTGAGAAAAGAGGATTTCAGTCATTGTGGCCCGCCAGATACCGACAGCCGCCAAACCACCCTCCTCAGGATCAGTCACAGGATACTGTCTTAAATTTTTAGAAAAAGAAACGTTTAAGCCCCATGGAAGGAGCTTGGATTTTTAGAGGCTTATCAGAGAGGCTGGTTCAAACAGGTCATGCTCATCATCGTCAGCTGCGCTTTCAGCCAACCCGCCCATTTCACGAACAATCTTCAGCCAGCCAGCCGAAACATCAGCAAATGCCAACACAAACTTGGCAAGTTTTTGAGCATCCCAGGCAACAGCACGAAGGTCATTATGCATGACAAGCGCATCGTTTTCGATCAGCACCAGACGCATACCGCCTGACTGGAAGCTTTGCGTGTTGTAAACGAGAACCAGCTCCAGGATCCGGTCTCTCTGCACCGCTGTCAGCTCACACAAACGCGCAGAAACACAGATACGATCACTGTCTGTAACCAGCTTAAATTTCAATGAGAATGCATCTAGGTCAACAACACGAATAGATGGATCCTGTTCATCTTCTTGTGGTTTCACGCCTAATATCTGGCATGCATCATTGAGCAATTTATCGAGCATTGGGGTACTCCGCTTCCTTACTTTCTTGCAGATAACACTGCCAGAAAACGAAGAAACACAAAGTGCTAAACGATACAGTTTGAATAAGATGTAATCTCAATCCGCATTATTTTTCATTTATTATTCAAAAGCCTAGCAGATACAGAAAGAATGAATTTCTCTCACCATCCTACAACTTAAAAAAGAAATCCCCCAGAACACCGAAGCATTCCAGGGGACACATCTGTCAGTTCAAAGCAGCTTAGAAAGAAGACAGCTCACGGCGCAATTTTTGCGTAATGTTCTGCAGTTCAGACTGCTTGCGAACAACACGCGGTGTAATCATCACCAACAGCTCAGTCCGCTTTGTGTCATTCGTTGTATTGTCCTTAAAGAGCTCACCAAACACTGGGATCTTGCGCAGGATCGGCACACCAGACTCACCCTTTTCTTTGCGCTCCTGAATAAGACCACCCAGCAAAATGGTCCGTCCGGATTCAACAACGATATCCGAGTTAATGGTTCTCGTTGCAATGGTCGGTGTCAGCGATGATTCAGTCTTGTTTTGCACCACATTACTCACCTCCTGCTGAATCTGCAGCAGAACGGAGTTGTTGGAACGAATATTCGGCTCAACCTGCAAAACAATACCGGTGTCTTTTACATCCACCTCATTGGTCACAGTCACGTTGCCATCATTGCTGGAAGATTGACTGCGAGACGCAAACGGCACCTGATCACCAATCACAAGACGCGCTTTACGGCCATCCAGAACAGTCAGATAAGGAGACGAGATCACCTTCACCTTGGTGATGTTCTGAAGTGCCTTCAACACCACATCAACCCCAACAGTATTGAGGGAAAGAGCACCACCAGCGCTAGCTGGACGAGAGGCCCCTTCTGCGACTGTACCAACACCACCCGCAAAATTACCTTTACTCAGGTACCACTGAACACCATAGGAAAGGTTGTCATTAATGTTCACCTCAGCAATTGTCGCCTCAATCACCACCTGAGAAAGCGGCAGATCAAGTGCTTGCACAACGTCGCGGATATGTTTGAATTCTTTATAGGTTGAGTTCACCAGCAACGCATTGTTCCGGCTATCAGCAACAATGCCTACTTTCTTGGCAACGGCGACTTTGGCACCGCGCGTCTCAGCAATATCGTCAAACAACTTGTTCGCGTTGTTAAAGCGGTTGTTGATTGAATCTCCACCTGGATTTACGGAAACACCAGTAGCAGAGACTGGGAACTTGCGGGCGGAAGAGCCATTATTCTGAGCTTTTTGTTTCTGCTCATTAGCCGGCGGAGCAACAGAACCACTGCCCCCTTCACCCGCAAGGATCTGCGTGAGCTGCGTTGCAATTTCATTTGCAGGCAAATATTTCAGCGAGATGATCCGCACCTTAGGCGTATCCAGAAGATTATAATCAACTTCCTTCGTAATCCGGCGCACACGCTGCAACATCTCGCGGCTCTGCACAGCCACAAGCAAAGACTGCTGCGCCTCAAGCGGAATAACGGTCAGCGGCGAATTGACCTGGTTTGGATAAAGCTGCTGAAACAGTGTGGTGATCTGCTTGGCAACCTGACTTGCTGAACTTTGCTGCAGGCGCAACACAGACACAATCGTTTTGTCATTGTCACGATTGTAAAGGCTGTTCACCAACTCTTCAGCCGCACCAATATCTTCTGGTCGCGCCCGAACCGCAATCTTGTTCGATCCCTCAACTGCAACAGCAGAAGCACCAGCTGGCAGTATAGCCTGCAAAACCTTCGCCGCATCACCTGGGGAAGCTGAGCGAACAGGCAAGATCCGAAGCTTCAGATCGCCCGCAGACCCAACACCAGAAAACTGTTCAATCGCCTGAATGGTTTCAGGACGGCCAATGTGGAAGATCTGGTCAATGAGCTTCAGAATATAGCCATTGCGGCCCAAAAGCACACGAACCAATGACAGCATCTGGTCTTTGGCAATTGGTTTTTCCGTCTGGAACGTGACAGCACCTTCCAGCGGCTCATCAATCACATAGTTGACCTGCAAAATCCCACCCAGCGTTTGCTGAATGAAATATTCCAGAGTTTCACCACGGAAGTTCAGGCGCACCACATCAGAGGTCGCCTTGGCATCACTGGATTGCGCAACGCGGATTTCCTGCCGGTTGGCGTTATTCAGCCGGGAATCTGACAGCAAAACCTTAGCTTCTTCATCATTGAAGTAGAAAGCCGCGCCGGGTCTGCCTTTTTCCGCATTTTCACTGTTCACCCAACGGGTGTTGATCGCACGGCCCAATACGCCACGCGTATTGGATGCCAATCTTGGTTGACCTGAAAGGGCAAGATGGTTTTCGCGCTGGTTCTCTTCTGAAAAGAACCGCTGAAGCTGGTCAGACAACCCCGCTGGTGGGGCTGTGTTATCCCATTCCTGATCAGCTGGCTGGGTTGTGGTACACCCCAACAGGATCAAAGAAATAGAAAGTACCCCTGCTGTCTTGCGCAGCATTGAACTTAGTTTAGCACCAATCATTTCAAACCTATGCGTTCAGCACAAGCGCCCAACACGATCCCCGGGGCTAAACGAACCCGGGGCTATCGCACTTGTGCTGCCCGAACTTTATTCGATTACGTTAAACGCGGCCGTTATCTAAAAGCAGCTGAAGTCTGCCGGTCGTATCCGAAGTGTCCTGACCAGTAACGGACTGCTCCGCCACAGAAAGTGATTTGGAGATTGAGCTGGACACAAAGCCGACCAGACGCAGGGCATACTCAGCTTCGAGAAGCGTCATCAAAGCCTTCTCATCCTTCACACGATCCTCAGCAAACACACGCACTTCCTCGCGCAGTTCTTCAATAATGGTGTGACGCTCATCAAACTCAGGCTTAGTCCCGTTCAGCTTGCTGGCAGCATCCGACAAAGCACCTTCCAGGGTAGACTGGCCGTGTTCGTCCATCTCACCAGTCTTCGGCGCACCAGCCATTTCCTCAAGCGCAGTACGCAGCAAAGATTGCACCGCATCACTTTCACTCAGGTCTTCAAGTTTGACGTCCAGCTGCTGGACGGTATCAGCAAGCGCAGTCTCTACTTCACTGATCGAGGTATTGATCTGGGCAATCTCACCATTCAAACGGGCAACTTCTTTAGGATCCTGAACGAGTTCGCTATCTGGATCATCTGGATCGCTTGGCACAGTTGCCGGAAGATTTGCCAGTTCATCTTGCTTAGAGGCAAGACTGGTCTGCAAATCAGACAACTGGCCTTCCTGTTCCTGCTGCTGCAAGTCCAAAGCCTCAATGTCAGCTGCAATATCTTCCTGCAAAGCAAGCGCCTGTAGCAGCTCAGAGCGTGCAGAACGCACTTTTTCAGACTGTCCGATAAGATTTTGCTCTTTCAAAGAAGTCTGGATTTCCTCAAACCGGGCAACAACCTGCCCGACCATCACTTCCAGATTTCCGCTGTCTGGCGGTGGCTGCAAACCGAACGCTGCCGACACCCCGACTGAGAGGAGCTGACTGGCAGACGGAATAGACTCAACACTCTTGTTCGCGGCCGGGCGAACAATCTGTGCACTGTTATCAATGGCATTGGATACAGATGAAGAACCAATTGGCGTAACTGCAGTCATCTCAGACTCCTTGAATTATCTCTTCCTATATCTCGCAGATAACCCAGAGGTCGTGTTGTGCCTTAAAACACAGAACCCGCCCTCTTATGGACATTATTGGGACAATTACGAAGTGAAAAAATCGTTACTTCCATGTGTGTGCTGAACGTACAACACCTGCGACATCCTTCTGATCAAAAACGAAGAATGAGATCAGTGCCCAAACAAACTGTAGGATTGACACCTAAAGACCGCCTTAAGAAGAACTGTCGTCCCCAGAACCAGCAGTCCGCTTCGCAAGGGCCGCTTTAAGAACAGATAGGACACCGTCTGTGAGAAGCATAAAAGCATAAGCATAACCAGGCCGCCGCTTTTGCTCATTCAACCGAGGAAGCTGCGTATAAAGGCGTTGCAGCAAATGATACCGATTCTCGATTTTCGCAATCAACTCATGCAAATCGACAGGCGAGTAAGAGGCCACCTCAAAGGTTGTTAGTCCGATGCGGTTCTCGTCAGAAAACGTCAGGCTCGGTTTCTCGTAGGCAAACCAGCGAGACAGATCAAACTGCGCACTGTATCTAAGATACAGATGATCAGCTTCCTTCAGGCGATTGACCGTCCGGGTCGCCCGCTGTTCATACTCAAAGCAATGGTCTTGAGAGAGTACTCTGGTCCGCGCCAGTTCGGTCCCGTACTGCAACGCAATCTGGCGATCCACTGACATCCTGCCAGCACCAAGTGGTTTGACACTCTCGACCTTCCGCGCAGATGTCAGCAAGCCAGCCGTAAACGACAACTCGCGATACAAAATCCCTATATCACCGGAAATCCTGGAGAATTTCTCCGCCTGTATCGGACCAGCAAGTTCAACAATTCCGTTCTCATCCTCACCCAGATCATAGGATAGATGTGGATAGCCGGAAGTCGCAATCATGACACATCACTGTCTCGTGCTGCAGATTTTTTCTGCGCCTCCAATGCAAATGCAAGCCGCTTGGAATACTCGATAAGCTCAGGAACAGGCCGCACCTTCATCAGTTGATAAAAGCGCACCAGTTCCACAGTCGCCTCATCCAGCTCTCGTGACCACAAACAATGCTCAGCAAGCCTGAGGGCGACGGCTGGATGTGCCTCATCAAGCAGCTTTGCTTTGCGAAGCGATCTCTTGACGTCCCCCCCGCCAAGTGGCCAGTCTGCATGGCTCAACGCCAACCCAAGCCAATACTCAACATTGTTTGGATTAAGCAGACAGAGAACTTCAAATTGCTCCTTTGCAGATGCTTTTTGCTGCAAGTGCAGAGCTTGATAGGCAAACTGATAAAGAACCTTCTCCAGCTTGCCATCAGCCTTCAAAACAGCCGAGAGCCCCTGCCGGGACTTGATAGCCTCAAGAACAGCTTGCGCACTTACATCCCCACCACCAAGCGCGCGAAAAACAGCATCAAGATTGACATGTGCTTCTCCCGATTGACCTTCGGAGGCGGCAGAAGCCGGAGTATTGTCTGTAACAGGTGCGAGTGGCATCGTTTATCCCCGGCCTCAAAACTCGGTAAGTGCAGTAAGTTGAACTCATGCGTTGTTCAGCCCGGTCAATAGCTTTTGAGCCGCCTGATGGATCTCGGCATCCTTGCGATCCTTGGCGTATGTCAAAGTGTCTTCAAGGTCTTCCTTGGCCTCTGTAATGTGGCCCAACGCAAGACAAGCAACACCAGAGAAGTAGTATGGACGTGGGTTGGTCGGGTCGAGCACCATTGCAGCGGAAGCTGCCTGCACAGCAAGTGTGTACTGCTGCAACTGCACTGCACAATTCGCCAGCCCAAGCTGCACATCCACATTGATCGGCTCAAGCAGAACAAGTCCAGTGTAGATCTCCAGCGCCTTCTCAGTCCGCCCTGTATCCATCAAGCCCTTGGCCATCACCAGACCCGGAATGATGTCATCTTTCGTAAGCCCCAGACTACGGCCAATTGCGCCTTTTGCGATTGCCTTGATGTCTTGTTCTGGAGAGTTGCCCAGTTCTGAAACGAGCTCAGTCATATCGTGCCTCTTTACGGCTTAAGAAAATAAGAAAGTTTGGGAGCGGCAGCGCAGCATTAAAGGTGAAACACCATGGCACCATCCAGCTCATCAGAAAGAGAGGTTTGCGCAGCACCCAGCAACGGATTGCTCTGATAACCACTTGGGTCCGCTGAAACCAGCGGCTGATAAAGGCTCACAACAGACAAGAGCTCCTCGACCAGTTCGGTCAGTTTCTCCAGCTCTGTGTACCCGCGAAAGCTCACCGAAAGCACAAGCTCTTCTGCGCCATCATCAGCCTTGCGTAAAACCGCCAGCGTTCTGAACTGCGACAGGCAGGCCAGATTTAAATGCAGGATATCTTCAATCTGTCGGCCTCGGGTTCCCACCGTTTCACTCAGTGAGCCAATAACCGTCGTGACTTCAATACCACCCCCATCAAGGGCATCGGAAAACACGAGTTGGACACCGTCAACATTCATCGAAGCGGTGTTCTGCTCGGAGAAAATCGGTGCACCTAATCCCAGCTTTCGCCAGAGCTTATCCAAGCACCCTGAAAAGTTTAAGGAGAACACGAGAAATCCTCTCTGACATGCGCAAGATCAGCAATCAGTCACCAAACGCGAAAAAACAGGTGTGCGTTGAGGGTAATAAACGCACACCTGCTTTTGTGGCTTAACCGCGAGTAATCGCAGCCGCCCGTTCGTTTTCGATTTCGCGAGATTCTTTCAGGAACTGAATGATCGCACGGATGATATCGTCCAGAGCTTTCTGGATGGATTCAGCCTGATCATTCTCCTTGCGAACCTCTTCAGCAGCTGCTGCCAGCTCCTGAGAAATCGCTTCATCTTCTTTTGCGTTTGCCTGAGTGAACGCACTCGCACCCTGAGAGGTCGTGTTACCCAAAGTATTGGCAACGCCACCGATCGTCGCGATGGACTGCGCACGAGACCCGGATGCACTTGCGACAGCATCAAAACCTTTCGCTTGCGCACGGTAATCACCGGCACGCTGCGAATAAAAGTCATTCAGCTTGCCACCCTTGCCCGGCGCAACATCAGCTGCTTTCGCATCCATCTTGCCAGCCTGCGAGTTGGCATTCGCAGAGTTCTTCGCCGCACCCAAGCCTTTTGCAGCACTACCAATCGCAACAGCAGACATCACGATGGAAACAGCAGAAGAAACAACAGTCACAACAAGACTGATAATCGCACCTGTACGGGTCTCTTCAGCAGCATCGCGGCTCTTCCCAGCCTGAGCGTGCATCTGCGTCTTCACAGTCTCACGTGCAATCAAACGGGACTCGAGCTCGTTATTGCGCTGATTGACAGCAGACTTGTAAAGAGCCTGTGCAATCAGACGAGACAAGTTGCCTGTGCTGTCGACCTTGTCGAGAGAACCGATCGCAACAGTCGCCGCTTCCAGACGACCCAACGCCTCGTCCGTTGTCGCCTTGTCAAAATTCGCGCTTGCAGCAAACTGCGGCAAAGACACGAGTGACAGGAATGTTCCGTGATGCTCTGGTGGCAAAGTTGCCAGACGCGCTTCTACGCTCTGCTGGAACTCCGTTGCCCGCTCTTCAGAAACGGCAAGTTTGCCGTCCTGAAAGAAACTGGGTGGCAGATAATCACGATTGTAACTGGCACCTACGGTTGCTGACATAAATACCTCCTTTTAACCTGCAAACTTTGTTCTACCCAGCGTATCAGCACGCTCATTCATGGAACTCACGGTTCCATCCAACGCATCAGCGAACTGTTCGCCTGCTTTGGTCAGGATGGAGAGCAGCTGATCGATGATCTGACTGAGCAACTGGATAAACGCATCAAGGTCAGTGGCATCTGCCTGCAGTTCCTTGGACTGCGCAACATCCTGGCTAGCTGTGTAAGAAACAGCACCCGCTGCAATCGAACCGGCACTACTACCGATCTGAATGATCGCGGAAGTGATGGAAGAGATCGCCTGGATCATCGCGCCAACACTGCCTGCCTGAGCACCTGGAATAAAGAAGGACGCAGCAGCCAGAGTGATACCGACAACGGCTGCAACCACTTTCATGGCAATATCAACCTTCATTACGGTTTCTTCATCCGCACCAGCGGCCACAGCAATATGTCCGGCGATACTTTGGCCAGTCGCGGCCTGCACCGTGGCATCAATGGCCATGGCAAGCTGCACCACCCCGGCAGCAATCATAAACGCCCCGACAACCTGCAGTCCTGGAATAACCGCCAAAATTGTACCGGCCACAATGGAGATTGCCGCAGCAACCCACTGAAATGCCAGAGAGATCTTCTGCCAGATACTGAGACCTTTTTGCTTCTTCTCAGCTTCTTCCTGCTTGCGGATAGACTCTTCAAGCTTGATCGCCTTATCCTGCAAAGCACCTTTCTGCTTCGCTTGGGTAAGACCCACTTTGTTCTTCTCAACGGCTTCCTGAGTGCCCTGCATTTTGTCCAGAACGGACGCAACAAGCACTTCAATATCCTGGAAGCTGGAAGTGGTCAGCGGAGTGTCAGGACCAACCTGAGTAAGGCTGTTTGAAAGACGCGTGATGTGCTGCGCAAACGCAATGGTCGCAATCATCGGCGTACCACCAACAGATGCAAGTGCTCCCGGCCCAATCTTACCTGCACCTTTTACATCACCAGCCTTGCCAGCCATTTCAGAGGTCGTATCAAAAATATCGCCCAGACTGTTGCTATTCAGACCAAGGCCCAGACCTTTAGGAAGCTCCATATCTATTCTCCATGCTTAAATAATTGAGATCAAAACTATTGTCAGACCAGTTTTTGGCGTGCGCTTTTCATCATGGTTTGCGCATACTTCTTGTCGTCATAATTTTTGACGGGATCATCAAACATGCGCAGTGCGGCTTCAAACGCGTCACCAGCTTCCTGGTATTCCTTTGCAGCCAGCAGACATTCACCAAGACGCAGATACCCCTGCGGGTTGGTCGCATCCATACTGATGAAATGCAGATAGAGCTTCACGGCCATGCGAACGTCGCCCTGAATCTGATAGGTCATCGCAAGGCCATAGGTGTACTGCTCTTCCATCGGGGCAATCTGCACCAACATAATAAAGAGCGACTTCGCCTTCTCGACCTGACCGACGGAGATGTTCCGGCGAGCCATCTCATAGACAGCTGCGAGCTCCTCCTCTGACAAACCCAGCATCTCGGATATGGAGACACCCTGCTTCATCAACTGATAGAATTTTTCATCCTTGAAACCCAGTGAATCAAGATGCTCAACGAGCGGCTCAGCGATCTCTTTAATCGTCTCAGCAAAGAGCTCTGGTGACTGTTTGGGCATATCGAGAAGTGACATGGCGCCCTTTCTTTATCTCTGACTAATTCAGCATTTAAGAAAACAATAGAGCGCAATCAGAAGGTGTTCTGTGCCAAACAGAACACAAGAATAGGCAATCCGCATTGTGCAGTGATTTTTATGCATCACGAACATGTGAGCACAACCAACAGGCTGATCTGCCACCAACAAAAGGCAGCTCAGCCTGCATAAGAGGAAGAAACAAACCTTCCCCTTCGATCACAATCTGGAGTTATTGGGAGAGTTTCTGCCGGCGGTTGCCAAGATAGATATCAATCGCATCCTTAGCCTTATCAGCATCGTGGAGCGTATAAAGGCAACGCGCTCGAATGTAATGACGCATGGACTGCTCATCACTACGCGTATACTTACCAAACTGCTCAAGTGGATCCAGCAGGTCCAACTCCCGCAGACTTTCAAGTGCCAGGTCAAAACGGTTGAGAAGGAAAAGCAGAACCGTCCGGGCCAGAAGCACGTCTTTGGAATGATCTTCCATCACCATCATACCCTGCACCATAGTGAGCGCCTCTGCATATTTGCAGTTTTGCGTCATGATGTAGATACTGAGAAGAAGGAAGTCTCGCTGCCGACTGTTGAGCGCTGTCATCAAATTTACCCTTGCAACAACATGGCAAGGGCTGCCTGCAGGTCTTCATCAAGCAACACATCACCCATCAACAGGTCTGCAACACCTTTTAGAACACGCTGCTGCTCACCCTGCTCACGCAAAGCTGCCGCAGCAAACAAACGCTGAAGCTCCTTGCGCATTTCGCTCAACTCAGTCGGCAAAAGAATGTCTGTTTCAGATAAATCCGGCAATAAAAGAGAAGGTAGGCGCTCATCCAGTGTCGGACGGTACAAGACCTCATTTAAGGGCCGCACTTCTGGCAAAAATACAGGAGCAAGCTTTTTGCCCTCTGGCAATTGAACCTGGTCTTCAACCTTCCAGTTGGAAACCTCATTCACGCCAATTGTAATCGATGCAACCCGCATTCCGAATCCCGTACCCAGTCAAAATAAAACGCAGCCCTGACTTACCTGCCAGAGCTGCCATCACAAAAAAAAGCTTTTAAGAGAAGCCACGCGCAATCTGAATATTCAGATCAAAACTACGGCGTACAGTACCAGTCGCCTGCTCGTACGAACGGTTCTGTTCACGGTTATCCTGATTGATATCATTGGTCAGCAACTGAGGGTTCAGAAGCGTAACCGCATCACTCAACTGCGTTGAGAAGCGTTCCCACTGCGTCCGCTTAAAGGAGTTTTTGCTTCCGTTACTATTGTTAATCATGTCATGCGTTGGCCGGGTAATATTAAATTCCTTCTCAACAGGGTGCGGCTTACCCGAAGCAAAGTCTTCAAACATATACGCAACAGCAGTACTGAACTGGCTAGGATTATCAAAAGACACAGAAAGAGAGTGCTTTTCTTTATCCGCGTCCTTTCCGGTATCATTGAACTTCTTCAGTGCTTCGTTCACAATACGCTGCATTTCCGCATAGGCCTGAGACAACTGGTTGAGCTGGGTGAGCTGCTCTGTTCTCATTGTAATGATCGCCTGCTGTTTCAAACTGGCCTGATTCTGAATGAGCGCCACCAGCGTCGGCAAATCCAACCGGGAAATTGTACCATCCGAGTTTGTGATACCACCAGCAGATAACATCTGCTGCTCAGCTTGCTTGATTGCTAGAATACGCTGCTCTTGCTCGATAAAAACAGCATAACCACGGTTGATCGAGGCATTATTATCTGGCGTTAGAACATCTCTCGAGTTCCGCGCTGGATTAGCCAGATTTGGTGTCTTCACATCAAAATAAGCATGCGCCCGCTCAAAACGCTTCACAATTTCCTGCATTTCGGTAGCCAGATCTGAACGAGCATAAATTCCGGTATTAGGAACATTATCTCTCAGCATTTCCAACTGCTTGACGTAGGCCTGCTTGTCCTCATTGAACTTATCACGGTCAGAGCTTGAGGTTTTGTTAGTCAACGTCTTGTTCTTAACGTCATTAATCTCTTTGTCGATCTGGGCCGTAATCACAGCGCGGCTGGCAGCAAGGTCTGTATCTGCATTTGGCAGCAGATCCAACAGCGGCGCAATTCTGGTCTTAAAGATGGAGTTGTTTGCGAGTCGCTCCTGCTCCGTCTTCGAGAGCTGGAAAATACGAGATTTTGTCAACTCATTCACGATGGTCACACTGCGTTTATCATCGGAGCGAATTACACCAACCTGATTGGACCCTGTACCAATGACTGTGTTTCCTGACTGAATCTGCGCCTCAGTGAAATTATCGCGCAAATAACGCAGCTGAACTGCCGGATGCCAGGAGACAAATTCATGCGGTGACGGATTGCTATAGTTCGCAGGCAAGTCTTCATCAGCAACAGTATCAGCCGGATCCACCAAAACACTGGCCACATAAGCATTATACTTACTCGGGTCGGTCGCGTAGTTCGTCGTCCCTGGAATCGACAACAAAGGATTCTCAAAATCAGGATCGGCTTCCGGCAGGTTGGATAAGAAACTATCCCAAACACTGGTCTGCGTTTCTGCAGCCTGCAGCGCGGGACCTTGCTGCGCCGCCCTTTCCTGAGCACCATCACCAGCACCATCAGAGGCAGCTTTAGCTGTGTCGTCATCTTTTGGAGGAGCAAGAGTATCTGGGTCTACAGTAGTAGATGAGCCTGAGCCAACACCATTAATCATTTTCATCTCCTCACATCACAAAATAAGGCGAGTACGACCCGCATTCTTTTGGGGCTTCGCAAACTGAGACCGCGCAGCACCGCTATTATTTTCGTTGTCTTTCAATCGCTTCGTGAAATGCTCAGCAATCGCATCATACCCCTGCAAAAAGTCATCAAAACTCTTCGAAGCAAGCAGTCCGTTGATCAAGCTCAGCGCGACCGGATCTTTCTGAACGGCAGGAAGATCAAGCAACTCCTGCAAGCTCGCAACCATCTGGTAAGACACATCTTGCCATTCATTTTCTGAAGGCCAGTTCTTATCAGCGTTACAAAGGCTTAATGCATCATCCAAATAGGCACTCAACGCGCCTGCATCACCACTTACAGTGAACTGGGGAAGCAACTCTTCCTTGCTGGATCCGGTCTTCGCCATACAACATTCCCATCAAAGCACTATACGCCCTCTATAAACGGGCAGACCGGGGCACCGCTGTTCCGAACGACACACCTTCAATATCGAAATTTAGCAATGACAGAATTAGCAAAATGGGTGAGCCCACTTGTGTCGCCCGACACAAAGCAATTTCACTAAAAGAAGTATGAAAATGACATATTCTTATTCGTAGTATCAGCGGAGGACTTTTCAATGAGCTTAGAGGTCTTAAGATCAACGATTGCCACTCACAACGCTGAGTCGCCAGTTGGCGCTCCACTGGTTGCAGAAGCCACAGGGCAGCGCCGCGCTGAGCGCGTCATGCAGCTCAACAATCCATCCAAACTGACAGATGCTGCTGAAGAGCTAGGCCAGGCCGTGTCCTCACGCCTCGACAAAAGATCACTGGAAAGCCGTTCAATCCGACAAGGGCAAGGCGCTAACATAGAAGCAATCACACGGATTGCCGACTATTACGACAAGCTGCCTGACATGCCCTCTCAGGATAAACTGCAAGGTTTGGTTCAACGGCTACAGGACTATCAGCACAATCAGAGCACCAACGGTGATGGCTCAGGACAACTCACCCCTCAGGACGTATTCGCATTCCTGCAGCAGTTTGACGGTGACGTAACGCACCAGTATGCCGCCCTGCAGATCGCTATCGAACATTTTGAGACCACAGGAGCAAACGATGCTCTTTTGGGAGCTCTGCTCAATGCCCGCGAATACATGGAAAGCGGTGAGACTGGACGTGATGTGCGCGCAGGCTTTGCAGTCGCGGAACTTGCCCATGACAAAGCCGAGGACTTGGGAACCGATCCTGCCGTCATCCGCGAGCACTACCGCGACATGCTGCGCAGTGAAGCGAACTTCGGAATCATCTTCGATAAGTTCAATGACCTGATCGCACGCACACATTCAATGCATCACGATGTAAACGGCAATGAAAGCTCACCCCTCACCTCTTTTGATGATGTTGTGGACCTGTTTACAACCGCCGCAAGTCAGGGCTTGGAAATTGCAGATACCCAGGATGAGCCTGCTCATCTGGAAGCGGTCCTGACCGAGCTGGGCAAACTGAAGAGCCTGCGAACCGTCTATGAGGGTGTGCATGTCGCGACCAAACTGACAGGTCGCAGCTTCTCAGAGTTCACACGTGTTGTGGAAGAGCTGGGCACAGAGAAGCTGGCAAGCTCACTGTTCCATTATCTGGGCAAAGCAGTCACATCACCTGCTGACGCACAAAGTCTTGTTGCGCCACTCGCCCCTGCTGGGGCCAGCGCATCATTGAACTACACAAACAACCTGCTTGCATTGCACCGTGAGGTTCCTGACACCATCCTCACCAACGAAAACATCCGCAATCAGCAACTCGAAACATTACTGGTACTATCAGAACAGCTGACGATCCTGGAAGAAGAGCAATATCAAACAGCAACCGACGCTACGCCGGTTAATAACTTTGCTCAGCTCAGCGCTGCGTCAGCTACTGTTCACTGACCCGTCATCGCTAATGAAATAGCTGCTGCAACATGAAACCAAGGAAGAACAAAGGAGAGGATTGAATGCAGTTTTCAAGTGCCATCCAGTCAAGCCTGGAAGCGTTCGCAAACAATATGAAGATCCCCTTTTCTCCGCAGATGGATGGAAGTCTGTCTTACCTCCTTTCACAATCCGGTGAACTGACGTTTACCCCTGTTGAAGGTGGCAACAGCGTCGTTGTCAGCCTTGGTCGAACCACAACGGGTGACCAGAATTCAGCAAATGAAGCTCTTTTGAGCCGAGCTGGCTTCAAACCTGAAATTGGAACCAATCTGCATACAGGGAAATCTAAAGATGGAACGTTACATCTGGCGGTTTTATACGAAGCAGGACAACTTAGCCCTGCAAAACTCGAGCAAACGGTCGATTATCTGATAGGTGAATTGAGTTCACTATAAAAACTACAATCAGTGCATGCAGGTATACACCAGTTTCAATCTTATAATGACTCACACTTGTTCACATTACGGAGGGAAATCGTGACTTTTTCGCACTTAAAATCACAATCCCGAGGGATACAGTCAATATCCATTAAAATATAAGTTAGATGATGACAGCCAGACTTGACTCGCTTATTAGCTGTCTTAATTATAGTTTTGTCCGTGTTCTGAAGCACAATTCTTCGCAATTGTGTACGAGTGAGATTGGGGTGGAATATTGGTAGAGTATAATAAAAAAAAGACGAAGTATATTTGCTCTGCGGAGACCAGTATATCTTCATCCTCTAAAATAGCTGCACTTATTTAAGTAAGAGGACACGGTACATTTCTATGGAAAAGGCAGTATATGATGCAAGCCTGGGTAGAGGCGCATCAAGAGCTCATAATACTGGCACCTCATCCTCAGGTGAAAGCAGCTGGAAAGAAAACGCAGCATTGTTTCAAGAGCTGAATGATGAATTATGTGCATCTTTAGAGCAATCAGCAATTCGCCAAACCTACTCAAACGGCGAGAACATCTATCTTCAGGAAGATGATGCTGAATTTCTTTACATCATTGAGAGTGGACATGTTCGCTTAAGTCACTTGCGCGAAGATGGATCTACCTTCCTTTATGCCATCATCACAGCAGGCCAAAGCTTCGGCGAATTAGGTGTCTTTCAGCGATCTGTTCACGCAGATACAGCTTGCGCGTTAGGAAACGTAGTCGTTCACAAAATCAGACGCTCTGCATTTCATGTCATCAACGAGCAGAGTGCCGAGATTTGTCGCGCGCTGGCTGTAGTTGTAGCGAAACATTATCGCTCCTACATCGAATCGACACGCTGCTTGTCACTGCCAAGCCTCTCGGCTCGCCTGGCACATGCGCTACTAAGCCTGCTTGAGTCGATCGGCACCCCTGCGGGCGATAACCCAAAGGACAAGTCTGTGATCTCTGGCGCAATCGTTACACAGAGTGACCTGGGTGCAATGGCACGCGGAACACGCAGCAATATCAATCGCCGCCTGAAAGAGTGGGAGCGCGCTGGCATCATAAAAATTAAGGATCGTTCTATCACTGTGCTGAATAGGACAATGCTGGAACGGAACTTGCTCAATAATGAATCAAACTTTTAAGAAGCTGGTAAGCGTTGCAACAAAGGACTAACGCGTGCAAGACGAAAACACCAATAACGAGATGTATGTCACCGATCTGGAAGAGACTTTAAAAAGTCAGCAAGGTTCAGAACATGCCCAAAAACTCGAAAAGAAATTGGACGCTCTTTCCTCTTGGGTACGTGAAAAATCCGAGGAGCCTCAAACTGAGGTGGACTACCAACGTATTCAAACAGTGATAAACGGCATCGCTGCAGCACAGGACGTCCTGCGCAAGTTTCCAGTCCAGAATTAGAGCCGCGTAAAAGCAGGAGTTTCAAAATGGTCAGTTTTGTCACAGGTGTAGATACCCCGTATACTTCAACCGTTGAGAAAGCATTAGAAAACAAAGCTGGTATGAACGCGCTCGACATCAGCGTGCGCTTTCAGACCGAGATGGACAAGATCAATGACAAAATCATTGAAGCTCAGAACTCCAACTTGGCTGAGACCGAAAAAATGTTCACTCTGCAGCTGCTTGTGAACACTTATACCACCATGGGTCAGACACGAACCAGCATGGTGAAGGCGCACGCCGATATGGTCAAGGCCTGCGCACGTAACATTGCCTAAATCATTTTAAAAGGCTCTCTTCCGGTTGCCAAAGCGAGTGTGGAAGAGAGCCTTTGTATATTCAGGTCCATGAGACAGGTTCGGTCTTCCCGAACGCTGACAATCCATGGCATTTTCCAGTTCGCTTTTGGCAAATAGTCAATCTGGCGAACTCCAGCGCTTGTTTAGGTGGGACGGCGAATGGGTAAACTCATCCTCAAAATTCTTGTAGGCCAACAGGCTGGCGCGGAAGTCATGCTCGAGCCGGGTGAGTATACACTTGGTTCGGACAGAAACGACGATTTGCAACTGGCAGATCTGAGCGTTGCCGCAAGCCATATGCAGCTACGCCTGCAAGACAACAAAATCGAAATCTCTGCAAAGGCAGGAGATGTCCGGACAGAAAACGGTGTCTCCCTAAGTAGTGGCAATGACGAATGGGTCGAGATTGAGCCTCTTGATGTCATCAGCATTGGTGTCATCAAAATTGCACTTGGCGCCAAAAACGCTCAATGGGCAACACTAAGCAAAGCGTTGAATGCTCCCCATGAAGATGACGAGCAAACAGCAGAGAACTCTGCAGCAAACTCAATCCTTGGCGAGAATGCAAAGCACGTTGACGCGATATTTGCTCCAATTGCAAAACACCGCAAACGCATAGCTTTTGCAACAGTTGCAAGCGCCGTCGTTCTTGGTGGTTTTTACCTCGTTGGCTCAGGCAAAATATCTCCTCGCACAGCAAGTGCCCTCCCGAATGGCGGCATTGATGCAGTGCGTATCGCTCTGGCAGATCTCCCCTTTGCAGAAAGACTGAGCCTGCGTCAGGACGTGGATGATCAGATCTATCTGACAGGCTATGTCAGCGAACCTGTTCAGCGCCGGGCAATCACAGAGGCAGTAGAACGCACTGAAGTACCTGTCCGCTTGCGCGTGCGCGTCATCGAAACACTGAAAAAAGATATTGCAGGTTATCTGCAATCTCGTGGATCCAACGTAAGCTTCGCACTTGCGGATGACGGAGAGTTAACCCTGAGCGGTTCTGTTCTCGATAAAGCAAGTGCTGACCAGCTAATCGCGGACCTACGCGGGCTGAATGGCATCTCCGGCGTAACATCAAACATCAAAACTGCAGATGATTATCTTCTGGATGTGCGCAAGCTGGCCAAGCGTGCTTTGATTGATGACACCATCATCTTCCGTCTCGACGATGAAACTCTTGAAGTCAGCGGTATCATAGCAAGCCAGGACATTGATCGCTGGTCTGGCTTCTTACGCTCGTACTCCAGGCAGTACGCTACGTTTATTCCACTGCGTTCTCTCGTCAAGTTGGTACAAGAAAACGGACAGGTCGTAGATCTCAAAGCCAACTTTGATGGCGGTATTGAACCCCTGCTTGCTGCTGTTGATCCACTCACGAATGAACCGGTCGAAGAACGCCAAACCAAAGTATTGGAACTGGCGCGGGCAATCAAACAGCAAGACGGTTTTGCACCTAGCCAGCCAAATCAAAAAACTTCCAGCCGCCTCGCCAAGAGCAATGCGGCAGGACAACGCAAAACTGGCCCTGAAGCACCTGCAACACCGCTTCAAAAAGCAACTGAACGTTTGCTAAGTAGCATCGGCATTGCATCCGCTCAAGCATCAACGTCACCAACCAGTCAGCCGACAGTGTTAGAAGAAACAGATGCAGGCCAACAGACGACAAACGGAAAGCTGGAAGCAAAAAGCGAAAAGCAACAGGGCGCAATCTCTCAAAGTAAAGCAGATGTCCGGTTCCAAAACGTCGCTCTGGACGATCCTGAGCTTAACGAAGCGGCTGAAGTCGTGTTCCTTGCTTGGATGGAATCCGCTAAGGCCAAAGGCGTGATACCTGAAGAGCTGAAAAAGAACTTCCTGCCCTTGCTTGTAACGCCGCCCTCTGAGGGTCCTCTCTGCTCTGAAAATCTTTCAGTACCAGTCTCACAGATCCCTGTGACTGTACTGTGGCTCGATATCCTGAGCAGCAGCGAAAGCCTCGCTCTCACAACGTTTCCAGAGGAACGCCAGCGCTACATTCTGGAAGCTGCAGTCAATCCAGCTGCAACACGCGACTGCCTGATCAAATCAGAAAAAAGCAACAACATTGATTTGATCCCCTACTCCAACTTCATCAGAGAGAGCTTGCGAAACCCTGGTTTCATCAGCTTCCTGACGCGGGACCTTTCATCTCCGTCTCTGACTGTCACCGGAGCAAGCCTGATCGGCGAGCGTTATGTTTTGAACAGCGAAAACAAACGCTACAAAATCGGCCAGTCCATCGACCAAAGCAGCCGCCTCCTTGCTGTCGGCGAGCTGGGTGCTTTGATCCGTGAGTATGAAGGATACTCTGTCGCGATATATGGCGATCAGACAGCCTGGGTCGTCCGCGAAGCAAACGCAAGGCAGTAAGCCATCGCTCAACAAACAGTAGAGCACTTACTGTACAAACATACGAAAAGCCGGGTCTCATATGAGACCCGGCTTTTTCTTAGGCCACAACGTCTACTTGACTATAAGAGCCATCATCATCCAGCACCACCTTAATGGTGTCTGTATTGCTGATGTTATCAAGGTGAGCGATCTTCGACCAGTTCTCGCCATTGGCAGCCCCATCCACATCAACAAGCACATCACTTCCAGAACCATTTTCCTGGATCTTCACATACTGACCAGCTTCTGCAGCATCAATTTCATCGTCTCCGAAAGCCTTGTTCAGGAGATCCGAAATATCGAGGCGATCAACGTTTTGATCTGTTTCCCCCTGAGCCGTGCCATCAAAGTCGGTGATTGTATCAAAACTTCCATCCAGAACGTCGAAGATGAATGCATCAAGATCATCTTCACTACCGCTGGTCATCCGGTCATAACCCGCACCACCATTGAACGTATCAGAATAGTTGCGGCTACTTGACGGATGCCAATCATCCCCAATCAAAAGATCATTGCCATCACCGCCAGACAGATCATTATGCCAGTTGCCCTGCCCTTCAATTCTGTCGTTCTGATCGGTACCATTTAAGCGATAATGCCACCCTGAGTTCTTGTCTGGATCATTCTCGTAATACTTGTTCTGAGAATAAGCAGGCTCATTATAATCGACAACGATGGTGTTTGGATTATCCGTATTCTCAATTACATTGACCGTTGTGGTTGCAACACCACTTTCTTCAGCGCCATTGCTGACAACCATTTCAATAGTTCTCGTGTCAATGTCTGAAGAGGTGTTGAATTCAATGGATTTGATTGCCGCAACATATGCTGCGTAACTTGCATCTCCAGAGAGGGTCAGAACCAGATTGCCATCTACGACTGCTGTCCTGGCAGAGATACCAGAGAACGCTCCCTGAGGGAGAAAACTCAGGGCATCACCCTGCTGATAACTCTTTAGCGTTATGACTGCACTGGAAAGTTGATCGTTGGAAGTGTCATTATCGGCATCATTAACGCCAAGCATATCAGCAATCGCAACGCCTTCCCCACCAAGAGTAAAGTCAATGTCATGCTCGGTCGTAGGATCAATAACATTGTCTCCAGTGATCTTCACATCGAGAACTCGGGCATAATCGTCCGTTCCTTCCATACCAGACACTTCAAAAGTGATCGTAGTTTCAGAAGGGCTCCAGCCAGGCAGATTGCTTATGTCAATCGTAATGACTTCGCTTCTGCTCTGCGTCGATTGATCAAACATTGGGATACGGGCACTTCCTCCATCCCATTCAATCAAAAGATCGAACTGATCATCACCGAACTCCAGACGGTTCCCAACTGAAACCTCCAGCTTAAGATTTTCTCCATTCGTCAGGTCAACCGATCTGGAAACGGATCCCTCACCATTTGGTGTCCAGGACGGGAAGTAAAGATGACCGGAGATCGCTCCGTCCTGCTGCGGAACATAAACATCTCCATAATCGGAATCTCCATCAAGGTTTCCGTTCTCAGTCCATGCTCCAGTCCAAATAACAACACCGTTGCTATGTCCATGACCATAATCGTAGGAACCGTTGTGCTCCTCAAAATCATCTCTAACTTTGAGCTTGTCCGAACTATCTGGCTTGAAGAACAGATTAAGTTCAGCAGCCTGATTTGTCACAGACACTTCAACATCTTCGCTCGCGTCATCAGTTCCATCACTCGCAACGATGTTGAAATTATAATCTTGATCAGCGTCCACATCCAACGGGTTCTCGAAATCAGGTGCAGCTTTGAAGTAAACTTCACTGCCTCTGATTTCGAACAAATGAGCATCTTCACCCGTCAAGGAGTATGTCAGCGCATCGCCATCAACATCAAAGGCACTAAATTCAGCAACCGGTCCGACCCCGTTTTCTGCAAAATTGGACTGAACATTTGTAACAGTCAGGACTGGACGATCATTCACTGGAGTGACATCAACTGTCACAGTGATCACATCAGAAACATCACCATCAGCATCTTCAATACGGTAGCTAAAACTATCCTGCCCGTTGAAGTCGGCAACAGGTGAGTACCTCACAATACCATCAGAGTTTACAACAACACTGCCGCCCTTAACAGTAACCCCAGCGTTTTCAAGCAGAACAGTTGCGTCTTTATCAGCCCCAACAGCATCATTGCTCAGAACATTGATATCGAATGCAACATCTTCAGAGCCAATCGCATTATCAGCGGCACCAGCTGGCACATCGTCAAGGATGTTGACGGTAAAGTCGCCAGAAACGCTATCACCATCGCTGTCCTTCGCCTCAAAATCGAAGGACAAAGAAAGACCTTCTCCTTCATCACCTTCATGATCCAGCTGTCCAAGCAGTTCAAATGTATACGTGCCTGAACCATCATCAGACAATGTCACTTTGAAGACTGCATTGCTCAGATCATTGGCATCCGCAGGAGCCGTACCGGTGTAGCCAATCAGAACAGCACCAAACGCTTGGAGCAAGACAGGAGCACCTGCTGATTCAAGTGCTATGTTGCCACCAGTCTTCGCCTGCTCCCCATCTGTAACATTGACAAAGGAAACGCTGCGATCTGAACCATGCACAGGAGAAGAAACATCACTGTCGGCATCATCAGTCCCCCAATTGATGTGCAGGCTGCCAGAGACTTCTGCATTCCCGCTAGCAAGGTCTGCCTCATCAACTACAAGCCCAACTTTGTGAAGCTGAATGTCATCCAGATAGGTGCCAAGGCCGTTGTTTTGGTCAGGCGTCATCAGTTCAACGAACTCAAGACGGTCACCATCGGGCTGACCAGTTCCGACCACATTGAGAGCGATGGTTGTCCAATTAGTGCTGTTGGTTGAATACTCACCAACCTCAACACCATTCCAAAGCACCCTCACATCACTGGTTGGACCATTGTCAGCCCGATCAGCAAGGTCAAACGTCAACTCATACTGTGTATTCGCTTCCGTCTGGATATTCTGGTAGATACCATCAACTTTACCAGAATCGTCTCCATCCTTATCTAGTTCCAGATACTGATCCCCATCAGATGATGGACTGAAGCTGTCGGAATGCAGCTCAAATTTAGTTCCATTGGTTGACATCCAGCCAGACATTGTATCGATGGCTTTATGTCCGGAAGATCCAATATCCGGCTCTTCAAAGGAACCGTTGACAACAAGATTTATCTCATAAGAGCTGCTATCGATGATAGGCACGTCATCAACAATCTTGATAGAGAATTTTCCAGCAAGATTAACGCTGTCACCATCGCCATCAACCGCATCAATCACGGATCCAAAGTCGATCACTAGAGGTTGCTGAACATCATTCTCACCATTGCCAGCAACATGATCCAGTTGATCAAACAGCTTGAAGACCACATCACCACTGTCAGATGTCAGGTCCAGCGAGAACACTGGGCGATCATTCTGGAAACTGTACTCTGTGTTGCCATCAGTTTCGACGTAACCGACAATCTTGTCATCAATCACCACATAGGACAGCGGTTCATCACCTGAAGTGAGAGCCATCTGTGTTAAACTCGCAACCGCATCAGCTGAGATATCAAACGTGCCGCCATCATTGCCAAAATCGACAAGAGCACTGATATTATCAGTCAGATAAGCTGGTCCGTTGTTGTCATTCTCACCTGTCGTCGAACCATCCTGATCCCCATCGCGAGGGGCATTCCCCTGCACGCCAGAGTTCAAGTTGACGATATCATCTTCATCCGCTGTTGCTGTTTGAGACGCGCCTGTTAGGACAACTTCATCATCTTCGACAGAGATTACAGCTGTCGCAGTTGATGTGTCACCATCTCCATCTGTGACAGTGAAACGCAATCGCAGATCAATACGATCGTCACTACCTGCCTCACCAACATCTGGGTGATCAAAACCAAGGTGCTGAGTAAATTCATAGGCCCCATCAGGCTGAACAATCACAGTAAATGCGGTAGCACCGCCAGTTTCAGTTGCCCCTTCAATGGTGATCACACCATCTGGTGCTGTCGTGCTGGAAAGAACGACCTTCTCCCCGCCAACAGTCAGGAAGTCACTGCGTTGACCTTTAGGTTCTTCCAGATCAATACGGCGTGCATATCCTTGATCATCAACGATCCGTGCAGCAGTTACGGTAGCTCCATCTGAGCCACCTTCAAACTGAAGCGTGCCGGAAGTCGCCACGCCAAAATCATCTGCCTCGCTTACTGTGATCTTCGAACCAGCTCCCGTGGCAGTGGGCTCATCATCATGGAAGATGATCTTGTCACCAATATCGACAGATGCAGTGTCTGTGTCCCCATCTCCATCAGTTAAGGTCAAAACAGCAGAGATTTTGCCTGCTAAGTCCAGCGTATGGTCGTTCTCGTTCTGAACATGTTTCAAAGATGCGTATTGAACAACACTCAAGCTACCGTACTCATCAATCGAGACAGCAAAGACAACAGCAGCATTGGCATCACCCGCACGACCAACAATCAAATCTCCCTCAGTATAAAGGTTGATTTGAGAGCCATCTGTCGTTTGCAAACCAGAATCTGTGCCTTGAGCAGCAATTTCCAGGGTGACTTCCGGAGCATCAACTCCATCCGCTCCAATATAGATATTGGCTTCAACCAAGTTCACATTATGAGCGTAAATTGTCTCCATATCCGGATCATTTGCAGCCTGACTATCCAGTGAGGCAAACAAAGCACTGATATCAGAATCTGGAACAGCAACAACTTCATGAAGTTGCTGTCCTGCAGTCTCATCCAGCTCTACAGTTTCACCAGTTACGGTGAAGTCGTGAATGTACGGGCCGTCATCATCAAACGTCAGATGCTCACCAATCTGCACTTGCGTGGAAACCACATCGCCATCTTCATCCGTAACAGTCAAAACTGCTGTTACCTTGCCATCAAGTGACACATGCTCATCGGAAGATGTCGTATCTGGATGCTTGATAGACATGTACTGAACCATAGACACATCACCATTTTGATGCACATGGATAGCAAAAACGGCTAGTCCCTCAGGGCGGCCATCCCCCCCGGCAAGACGACCAACAATCAGCCCATTCTCTTCAGAGAGAAAGATTTCATCACCTTCAGTCGTAAACAGACCAGATGAAACACCATCACTGGCAATTTCGAGAGTGACTTCGTAGCTGCCGGCTTCATCAGCTCCTACATTCAAGGACCCGTCCAGGACGTCATTTCGAGCATAGATGGGGCCATTCAAATCAAAATCGCCACCTGTATTTGTAACATCTTTGAATGTATCAGAACCGATCCAAGGTGGAATGTTGTCACTATGCGGCCCTTGGGTCTCGTCAATGCGAATATGATCATCAACCCAGAGTTCTGGCGCTGGGATGTCATCAACAACCGTCACATCCAACTTGCCATCCAGAGCAACAGTGTCCCCATCCCCATCTGTCGCAATGATCACAGCACCAAAGTCGATGGCAGCAAGCTCATCACCATTGAGAAGCTGAAGGGCAGTGTTCTCACCATTACCAGTCACATGGTCCAGCTGATCGGCCTGCAACACCGCAAACTCACCAGTCTCGGTATTCAGAAGCAGCCCAATAACCGGACGGCCACCAGCAACACCAACCATCAATGTAATAGTCGCACTTAGCTGCGCATGCTGGAACTGAACCGCATCGCCGTCAGAAGACAAGCCAAGATCAGTCAGTTGCTGCGCCGCATCTCCAACAAAGGTGAACGAGCCAGCGCCAGCATACCCATCAGCACCAAAGTCAACAGTGTTCTGAAGATCTCCCGCTGCATTCGCAGAACCACTCAAGAATTCAGTCCAGTTGCCATCAGCTTCAAGGCCCCAGTAATCTGGGCTCGTACCCGTTGACAGGATCGTGTCGATGTCGTCCTCATCAACAGTCACA
>NZ_LMCI01000041.1:112486-112729 GCF_001623145.1 Pseudovibrio sp. W64
ATGCTCAATGGACATGTACTGAACCATTGAGACCTTGCCGTTTTGATGCAAGTGGATTGCAAACGCAGCATCTCCGTTTGGTACACGGCCAACAATCTGACCATCTTCCAGATGAAGCGTAATCGCCAAACCTTCAGTCGTGGTTAGACCAGAATTTGCATTATCAATGCGGAAGACCAGCTCATGACTGCCGCGCTCATCAGCACCAACATTCTTATGGAAATCAAGAACATCATTCCGCGC
>NZ_LMCI01000042.1:0-484 GCF_001623145.1 Pseudovibrio sp. W64
TTCGCCACCATAAAGGCGGTCAAGGCCATTTTGAGCATAAAGGGCGTTATTGTTACTGTCACCTATCAGCAGATCATCGTAATGAGAGCCCTCAATACTTTCAATATTGACAAGAACATCCCCGTTAGCATGCCCGCCGCTGGCAGTATGTTCAGAGAGATTGATCGTTACTCCTGCATCCGATGTTCGATAATAGGCTATGTCAGAACCAGCGCCACCATCAAGGTGATCTGCACCGGCCCCGCCAAACAGATAATCACGCCCCTCTCCACCATAAAGAGCATCATCACCTCCCAAACCCCAAAGCCTGTTGTTACCAGCATCCCCTGTAAGGTTATCACTGTAAGTATCTGTGCCTATGACGTTTTCTACGGAGACGTATTCATCACCAGCCGCATCACCTGCATTCTGAGATTGATCAGAGAGATTTACGGTGACGGCAGCATGCGACCAGCGATACCTTACCGCATCTTCCCCTTCTCCC
>NZ_LMCI01000043.1:0-20969 GCF_001623145.1 Pseudovibrio sp. W64
AGCATTCCATTATTCAAAAGCCTAATCAGTTCCACTTCATTTGACGACGGACACGCTTGCCTCAGTGAGTGAAAGATTTCACCGTTCAGCATTTCTTCCAGCATTCTCCCGCTGAAGTTTTCACAGTACTCGTTTTTTTCAGAATGTTTCAGGCTCAATAGCCTTGAACAGCTCCTGACGACCTTTGCTATGAACTTGGACACAAACTACCCTGATATAGGCGGGCACAACTAGCAAGATGAAAACGTCTGACGAAGCATTAATGATCTCGGTCGAGTTCGACTTTTACTTCTTCCAGATAGCTAAACATTCCCAGCTACGTCCATTCAAGATGTTGAGCGTTCTGAGGGGCCAGCCGTCGACAGTTCAATGATGTGCGAAGTCGTACAATCAGATATTTTTGCAGTATTCCGATCGTAGGCGGAAACACGATCCATCGTTGAGCCAGAGGCGTTCTTTCTTTGGCAGTTTCATGGGCACTTTAAGCTTCTTATATCGCCATAAACGCTCAACCCGCCGGCGTCTCTTAACAAGGCGGTAATTCGGTTCAATCATATCCGCATTCAGGCGTTCTTTGTCAGCAAGCCAACGTGGCAATTACCGCAGCGTTGATCGATGTTGCGCCAGAACACGGCAAACCCGAACCTTGTATTGACTACGCACATGGTCGGTGCAGTCCAACGTACATCAAGGATTCAGAAGTTTCTCAGTACTGCTTCCTTCAAAATCAGAGTATCCCGTGCAATATCTCAAACCAAACGCCGCGGGTGCTTATTCTCTTTCTATAACCGTTTCAATTACTTGAGCTGGTCCAGGCTCATTCTGCTGTACTCCTTACAGCGATAAAGGTTTGTTCTGTCACACTGATCTGTTTGATCGCATAGATCTGAGCCATGCGTTGCCCATTAGAACTTCAAAGACCATATGAAGTTAGTAAATCAGTAGTGTATTACTTCCAACTCATACAGCGACAGTGTCAACCGCCTGGTGCTGGTCATTAATCCAAGCCACAAGCAACTTCATTTATAGCTCGGATTAGTCACTAAGCATTTTCAATTACATTAATGAGGATGGAAGGTTGGAACCGCAATTTCCCTAGTTCTAAGTGAACTAGCAGCACCTTTGCTTAATTCCAAACCTCTTTCATCATTCAACAAATTATTTAAGTGAATTAGTTTCACTTCGGCCCTTCAAACCCGAGAAAAGTGCATTAAGTTCGGTATGCACAATTCAATTGTCCGGGCAATCAAATGAAGTTCAATTATCAAAACCCAACTAAACTTTTGTTTGGTCAAGGGAAAATATCGGAAATTAGGGATCAGATCCCGACTGGAAGCCGCATTTTGTTGGCCTATGGTGGTGGATCGATCAAAGCGAACGGTGTTTACGAGCAAGCGTTAAGCGCGCTTGAAGGTTTCACCGTGGTTGAATTTTCTGGCATCGAAGCCAACCCACACTTCGAAACCCTAGAAAAAGCCGTAGAGCTGGTGAAAGAACAAGATCTGGACTTCATCCTCGCAGTTGGGGGAGGATCTGTTGTCGACGGCTGTAAGTTTGTAGCAGCAGCTGCACACTATGACGGAGATCACTGGGACATTCCAAGCGGTAAACATCGCATTCAAAAGGCAACACCGCTCGCGTCTGTATTGACCCTTCCTGCAACAGGCTCTGAGTCCAACGGTAACTCAGTCATCACCCGCAAGTCGACAGGTGAAAAACTCGCTTTTGGCTCTCCTCTTGTTTTCCCTGTGTTCTCGGTTCTCGATCCAGACACCATGAAAACACTGCCAGAACGCCAACTAAGGAACGGGTTGATCGATGCCTTCGTGCATGTCTGCGAGCAATATTTGACCTTCCCGACCGGCGCATTGGTACAGGATGGGTATGCGGAAGCATTGCTGCGAACGCTCGTTCAACTGGGCAAGAGCTATCCCGAGCTCGATACTGATGAATGGCGCGCAAATCTGATGTACGCAGCAAACCAGGGCTTAAATGGCCTCATCTCATGTGGTGTGCCGCAAGATTGGGCAACACACCAGATCGGACATGAGCTGACAGCGTGTTTCGGCATTGACCACGCCCAAACACTGTCCATCATTCAACCAAGCCTCTTGCGCAGTCAGATTGAACTGAAGCGGGCAAAACTGGAGCAAATGGGAACAGCAGTGTTCTCACTGCCTCCATCTGAAGATCTGGCTGAGAAGACGATTGATGCGATCGAAGAGTTTTACCAGCAACTGGCCATGCCAATTCGTCTGTCAGATGCCAACATTACGGATCAAAACGACATCGACACGCTCATGCACATCATCGAAAGCCGCGACTTTTTAAAAGCCATCGGTGAGCATGGAAAGATCACGCCGAATGTGATCAAAGACATCGTGTACTCAGCACGCTGAGCCAAAAGACAGCCCGCCGTACAAACGGCGGGCTTTTTTGTGCATACAACCCGTTTCTCGCGAAAACTCAAGTGACAAACACATCCGTCGCCCGCTAGTCCTGTGAGATATCAGCGCATCCTTTCGCAAATTATAAGGGAGAAACGGGTATGTTACAGTTATCCGATACCCAAACTAAAAACGCCCTGCCCTTCCGACCACTGGTCGAGGCTTTGAGAACAATGTTCAAAGAAGGCTGCGAAATGCCTGTTCGGCACCATCACACCATGGGCGTGCCGGATAAAGCAGATGCCACTTTACTGCTCATGCCCGCCTGGCAATCAGGTGCCTATTTCGGTGTAAAACTCGCGAGTGTGTTTCCAAGTAATGCAGACGCCGGTCTTCCTGCAGTCTCCGCCACTTATCTGCTCTCTGACGGCAAGACTGGTGCACCGTTAGCGTTGGTTGATGGCGGCGAGCTGACAGCGCGTCGCACAGCGGCAGCCTCCGCCCTTGCTGCTGATTACCTTGCTCGCAAAAACGCAACGACCCTGACAATGGTCGGCACGGGTCGTCTCTCCGCAAACCTCATTGAGGCGCATTGCACAACAAGACAGATTGAAACTGTAACCCTCTGGGGCCGGAACTTCGATAAGGCCAAGGACAATGCGCAAGAACTAAGCGCAAAACTTGGCATCAAGGTTGTAGCAGAACAATCCCTTCCCAAAGCTGTTGAGCAGACTGATATCGTTTCCGTTGCAACACTGTCTAATGATCCCCTCATACAAGGTGAATGGTTGTCTGATGGCTGTCATCTTGACCTTGTGGGCGGGTTCACTCCAAACATGCGCGAAGCAGATGACACGGCTATCTCCCGCTCACGAGTTTTTGTCGACACCCGCGCAGGTGCGATGAAAGAAGCCGGAGACCTGACCATCCCGCTTGCGAATGGCACGTTGAAGCCTGAGGATGTTCAAGCTGATCTTTACGATCTCACCAGAGGCGGCAACATTGGCAGAGCAAGTGAAAACGAGATTACGTTCTTCAAATCAGTTGGGGCTGCATTAGAGGACTTGGCAGGAGCAATCCTTGCCTATGAGAACTCAAAAGAGTTGCTAAACGCATAGACAAATCCTCGCTCAGCACGGTTATCCATTCCTGTGCTGAGCCCAAAACCGTTGCCGCATCTCTGCCGTCCTGAAGTGTGTGAAGTGCAGATCCCGTTGCATCGACACCAATGGTTGATAATGAAGCAGGTCGATCTCCTTGGTCGCAACTGGCCTTAAACTATCCAGCACATAACACGCGCCTTGAAACTGAACCGTGGTCACTGCATGTATGACTTGTCTTCTGCTATCCTTCACCACAACAACTCGCAGATCCGTTTCTTCATAGCCCAGCGCTAACAAACTGAAATACTTGGCAATCGCGTAGTCCTCACAATCACCTCGCAAGCCCAGAAACTGCAAAGGCGCGCGCCAGACGTCCGCCTGCCCAGCGGCAACCGCCTGAGGATCGTATCCGGCACTTTCATTGATGTAAGAGTTGAGCAGCGAAAGCTGCCGCAGTGATTTATTGTTCCCGACACCCCGGACAATGCGTGACCAATAATCAACGGAGCCTGCACACCGCAGATTTCCGGCAAAGCACTCTTTCAAGGAGGCCAGTTGTTGGTCGCATTCAGGCAGTACGGCCTGCCATTTCCTGAAAGCCCGGCTGTTACCACCACTAATTTCAACCGAACCAAACAACCCAAAGCTTTCCCGCTTCTTTGTAGTATTTGGCCTCGTAAACCTCATCAGCGAAAACAGACGGCGGCGGCGCACTTTGCTTTGATAGCTGAACCGCGGATTATGAGCTTGCGCAGTGGACATGCTGGCCACAATACCAGTCAGAAAAGCGGCTTTGACCACCATCCCTACAAAGCTTCGTCGCAACAAACCACGTTTTCTACGGTGCTTGCCCCGGTATTCCGGAAGAGCCATAACGCATTACCGTTCTCTTAGCGCCTCCTCACGTGCACGATTAACTGGCTTAAGAATGTAAGAAAGCACACTCTTTTCTCCAGTGAGTATATCGACGGAGGCGACCATCCCCGGAAGGATGGGAAGACTCTTGTTGCGACTTTCTAACTCCGTTTGTTTCGTTTTGATAATTACGGAGTAAAACTGCTCACGAGTATTTTCGTCGTAAACAGTGTCTGCAGAAATTCCCTCAACTTGCCCATCCAATCCGCCATAAATGGAAAAATCATAAGCACTGAGCTTAACAAGCGCCTGCTGTCCTTGGTGAATAAAGGCGATATCCTGAGGTTTGACCTTCGCCTCAACAAGCAAAACATCTTCAACGGGCACGATGGTCATAAGCTGCTGAGAAGGTGAAGCCACGCCGCCAATTGTGCTCACATCAATCGTGTTGACGATGCCGTCCATGGGCGCGCGAATATCTGCGCGATCGACTTTATCACCAGCCCCTTTGGAAGCTTCTGCAATAATATCCAACTGAGCCTGCACCTCGCTCAACTCTGCGCGTGCTGCCTGTCGGAACTTGGTGTAAACACCTTCAATTTCCTGCTCAGCCTCCTCAACAGCCGCCTGCAAACGCCCTGCTGTGACCTGAAGCGTATTGACCTGCCCTTCCAGATCACCAATCTCACGCTGAAGTTTGAGCATATCTGTACGCGGAATGATCTGCTTTTCAGCAAGCGGCGCTTTCAACTCTTTTTCTTCATTTGCAAGACGCAATAAATCAAGAACCTTCCGTCGCTGGTTCTCTGAAGCCTCAAGTTCCGCCATACGCTGCGCAACGCGTGAACGATTGATTGCAATCTGGCCCTTCAATCCTTCCAGATTGGCTTGAAAAAGAGACAGCTCCGAAGCAACAATCTGCTGAGCATTCTCGTGATAGTGGTCACTATAAGCCAGCTCCTCTCCACGCTCCGGCCAGACGGACTGAAAGTCCAACCGTTCACGAGCAATCTCCAGTGCCAGTTGTTTTGCCACCAGTTCACCCAGGTTGGAAGAAAACCCCGTATCATCCAAGCGGATCAGGACATCTCCCTTACTGACGAGGTCACCCGTTTTCACAAGCACTTCTTTAACAATCCCACCTTCAAGGCTTTGAATAACCTGTATCTTCGCAGATGGAATGATACGTCCGTCTCCACGGGTAACTTCTTCCAGCTGTGCCCAACCGGCCCAAAGGACGAACGAAATCAAAAGCAATCCAATCATCAGGACCAATAAGCGCGTGCGTGCAAAAACGGCATTTTCCAAACCAATTGACACCTGCGCAGCACCACGCGGAAGCCGTGTGGTTTCAGATCCAAGCCTCATCCAATTTGTGACCCGTTCCATCAGATGCAATAGGCGCAAAGATAATCCCCCTAGAAACTCCCCAACAAGTTCCAGAGGCACGCGACCAGCCGGAATCAAGTTATCCTTACCAAAGGTAACTCTCCTTGGTTTCTCTGAACACTACGGGGATCTATTGCGGAGAATTGCAGGTTGGAACTGACAAAAACGGCCGAGCCGAAAACAAGAAAAGAAAAGACGCCACCTTCCGTAAACGAGGAAGACACAACGACGACTAAAATATCTTCCACGCATGAAGAGAGTGACCCAGTCATCGAAGCCTCAGTTTCGACAGTTACGTCAGATAAAAATCAAGATGTAAAACGGGAACCTGAAAACACAAAATCTGCAGAGGACGCGACATCAAACGCTCAACTGTCAGATTTAATCGAGATTGATCCACTGCGGGGATGTCTCGAAATTCTGCTGGTTCAACACAACATGCCAGCAAATTCAGAAAACCTCATCGCAGGTCTTCCCTTGGAGAAGGGCAAACTCACTGCTGACATGCTACAAAAAGCTCTCAAACGCGCTGGCTTTTCGACCAAGGCTTTCCATCAGAAAGTCACAGATCTCTCCTCACTTTTGTTTCCTGCAGTTTTACTCCTCAAGTCCGGTGGTGCGTTGGTCGTTCTGGAAAAATACGATGAGAAATCCTATGCTGTCGCCCTCCCGCATGCAAATGGCGGCGCCGTTCTGGCTAAGGTGGATGAGCTTCAGGCACTCTGCAGCGGAGAAATCATTGTTGCAAAGCCCTTCTACAAACCAGAAGGTTCACAGGAGCAAACAGCTAAGGAAGACAATTCCCATTGGTTTTTCAGTGGCATTAGAGCCGTTGCACGAGACTACGCTTTCGTTGCGCTTGCTGCAGCCTTCATCAACTTGCTAGCGCTGGCCTCACCGCTTTTCACCATGAACGTATATGACCGTGTCTTACCCAACTCGGCCTTCCCTACACTCTGGGTTCTCACTCTTGGCGTAGCAGGCGCGTTACTATTTGACCTACTGTTGAAGTCACTGCGTGCTTCCTTAATCTATTTTGCAGGCAAACGAGCTGATCTGATAATTTCCTCCAGACTGTTTGATCAGGCAATGCACTTGAAAATGGCGCATCGCCCTGCAAGCACTGCAGGCTTCCTCAACGAAATGCGTGAGTTCGAAACCATCCGCGAGTTCATGACGTCAGCAACAATCGCTGCCATCACAGACCTTGCCTTCCTCGGTATGTTCCTAGGCCTGATCTGGTATATCGGTGGCCCCATGGTTTATCCGCTTCTTGCAGCAATCATGAGCGTGGTCACAATTGGACTGCTGATGCAGTTCCCTCTCAAAAGAGCCGTGGAAGCAACAGTTGCTGATGCTACGCTGCGAAATGCACTGCTGGTAGAAAGTCTCTACGGCTTGGAGACAATCAAACTCCAACGCGCAGAAGGACAGCTTCTTGGCAAATGGGAGAGTGCCACAGCCGCAGCAGCCTCAGCGCAAAACAAAGTCAGATCGCTTTCTACCTGGGCTTTAAACCTAACGGGCTTTTTGCAGCAACTCACCACAGTCGCACTTCTGGTCACAGGCGCATATCTGTTCTCAGAAAAGCTTATCTCCATGGGCGGCATTGTCGCCTGTGTGATCCTTGGGGGACGAGCTGTTGCCCCACTAGCAACACTTTCCAGCTTTCTCGCACGGTTCCAACAGGTCAAAACCGCTTACAAAAGACTGGATGCCATCAATCAATTGCCGCGAGAAACACCATGGGCCTCCAGACATCTAAGCAAAACCATTGATCACGCTCAGGTTTCGCTAAAAAATATGAGTTTCACCTATCCGCAGGCTGCAGAGCCAACATTGAAAAACCTGAACTTATCCATTTCCGCAGGAGAGCGCATCGCCATACTCGGTCCTGTCGGCTCTGGCAAATCCACTCTGGGCCGAATATTGAGCGGTCTTTATTCTCCAGAGTCAGGAAGTTATGCCATCGACAATTTGGATCATCAGCAATTTGCACCCACGGAACTGCGAAGATCCATATGTTACATCGGGCAGGATGCTAGTCTTTTCTCTGGATCCATCAGAGACAACATCAAATTAGGTCGCCCTGAAGCCTCAGATGCAGAGCTGGTCAAAGCAAGTGAGCTTTCCGGAGCATTGGAGTTTATCGATGCTCATCCGCACGGGTTTGCCAGATTGATTGAGGAAGGTGGCCGTGATCTATCATCCGGGCAAAGACAAAAGCTCATCCTGGCCAGAGCATTCATGGGCACCCCAAAACTACTGTATCTGGATGAACCAACAGGCATGATGGATGGCCAGACCGAACAGCAGTTCATCAATGCCCTCTCATCCTCTGTCACCCCGCAGCAAACGCTGATCGTTGCCACACACCGCACAGCACCACTTTCTCTGGTCGATAGGCTGATTATTCTGGATAAGGGCCGTATTCTCGCTGATGGCCCAAAGGAAAAAGTCATCCATATCCTTTCAAAAGGAACTGGATGACCTGAGGACTTAGTACTCTCTCATGTATTCGCGAAAACAAAGACAGCGATTGACGGCTTCATCATCCCAAACCGCATCTTTCATGTAGCCAATGGCAACTCCACACCAGTCTCTTGTTTCCAACGCCCAATCAAATCGCAACTGCACGATTGAGCTGTGCTGCGCAGAGACAACAACGGTATTCGCCTCCTCAAAATAATCACGTACCCGAACAGAAATTTCGCTGTGCAGCTCCTCAGGGTGTCGCAGATTGAAGTTGTAGCACACACCACCGCGATAATAATCAGAGGTGGCAACGGCAAGGTCCGCGCTGACAGCATCCCCAGCCCAAACCGAAAGAGACATGGCAGCCCCCCAGATGAGGAGTGCAGGACCGCTCAAGCCCGTTGCAAATTTAAGTCTGCCCAAAGTCCTCTCCCTCATTGTTTCGGTTTAGGCATGGCAACAGGTGTCCCACGCGCCCACTGAGCTGAAACGCCTGGCAACACTTTGCCCGGCAGCCAGCCCTCTGTTTCCTCATCATCCCGTACTTTGCGATAGCCCGCTTCAGCTTGGGCAGGAGGTTGAACATCAAACGATTCCAGCAATCCGCCCATTGCTGCCAGCAATCGGTAGTTGGCAAAGGTTTGCGCATAGCGGGCAGAAATCTCGGAGACTTCAGTAAAAAAGACTGTGTTTTGTGTATCCAAAACATCCAGCAGAGTTCGCTGTCCAACAGTGAACTGGCCTTCATATGAAATGAGAAGTTGTTGTGATGCTGAAAGCTGTTTTTTGATAATTGCAAGTTGCTTGGAAAGCTCAACACGCCGGATCCAGGAAGCACGTGTTTCCCGCTCAACTTCACGAAAAGCCCGCGCCGTTCTCATCCGTGCCTCACCTGCCCGCTCAACCTGCTCAGCACGCCTGTTCTTCGTGATGTTGCCATTAAAGAGGTTCCAACGCATGACAACCAGCGCTGTAGCCTGATTATTGACGCCAGGAAATCCGTTCAGGTTTTCACCAACACGCGAGGAAAGCTCCAGATCCAATCTTGGATAATAATCTGCCTCTGCAATCTTAATCTGCGCATTCGCAGCATCTACATCAGCTTTACGCAACGCAATCAGTGGATTGTTCCGCCGTGCTACATTCAACACATCAGGAAGCGTACCAGGAATGCGTCGTGAAACACTGGGGACGCCCCCCAAGCGTCCTACTGGCTTGCCCACAACCTCAATAAACGTGGCTTCAGCAAGTTCAAGCTCTTCAACAACCTCCTGTAATGCAAGCCGTGCAGCAAACACCCGTTCACTTGCCTGTTGAACGTCTGCAACGGAGACAACCCCGCGAGACAAACCTGCCCGCATATCCGAGGCCACTTTGGAGTGATAAGCAATATTGCGTTGAGCAGACTGTTTCACTTCAAAAAGACGGGAAACTTCCACATAGGCACGCACCGCACTCAGACCGATGAACTCAGACCGCTCCCAAACTCTGAAAGACGTGGCATCCAGACGAGCTCTCTGACGCTCAATCTCATAGGTTGTCGCAAATCCATCAAAAAGCTTTTGCCGGCCTGTCGCTCTCACTTCATAAGGGCCATAGAAGAACTGATCCCGCTGACGGGTAAAACTGCGATCAGCCCATTCGGCACCCCCACGAAATTCAAGATCAAGACGCGGCAACCATTCGCCTTTTGCTTGTTTCAGCTCAAAGCCAATCGCATTGCGGTCAAAAACCGCTTCTCCAATTTCAGGATTGCTATAGACAGTAAGGTTAACTGCATCTCTGAGAGACATCGCGTGGCCTGCTCCGCTCAACAAGCCAACGGCAGCAACGCCAAGAATAAGTGGCGCAAACAACTTCATACACACGCCCTCTACGCAATACTTGAGACAACCGGGCAACTGAAGCTTTAATTTACTTTATTTTAATATAATGTCATTCCTCACGCAATTAAGTGTAATAAATATCAATAACTCAAAAAGTAATAGCAACATCAACTCAACAGACGCGACCTCTAATATTGTCAGTTATGCATATTGTATAATGTATATATAAATTTGAACTCCATTTGATTTAGAATTAAGCAGCACGATTTCAGCGAGACGTTGTCTTCTCATTCAGAAAAGGCGCGCTAACGCCCTGTTCCAGTTTGCAAAGGGAGCCTTGCATGCCGAATACCAGAACCGGTGAACCTCAAGCGCTTCCAACCAATCAACCAACACCTGAACAGGTCCCCGAGCCGGAGAGTAGGCCTCAACAACAGGCCAGCTCAGCAGCGCCAAACATCAGCCAGCTTATCATCGAACTTCCTGATAACATTGAAACAACGTCAGAAACGCCGTTAGATGGCCAACCACGTGGCATGAACCTGCTTCTGAATGAGATAGAATGGGATCCTGTCAGAGAAATTCTGCTGCTGCCATCAGGTCTGGAGCTTGCAGACATTCAGACCGCCAATGGCTCCACCGAAATCACCTTGTCAGATGGCACACGTCTGATCATTGAAGGTCACAGCAACAATCCACCTTCTATAGAGATTGAAAATCAACTCCTCACCGCGCAGGAAATTCAAACAGCATTTGCAGCTGCGCGATACGCAGAACCAAGTGCAGGTCCAGAGATCTCATCAGGTACATCAAGCGTTTCTGAGCCCTCAAGCGGCAACAATGAGCCTCAGTCTCCATTACCTGCCAACGATGAGCTCATTGGCAGCGGAAATGATTTCGAACCAATCTCAATCGTCGTCCAGCCGGCTTTCCCAATCACACCGCTCCTGTTGCCCTCAGAGCGCGATAAAGAGGTTTTAGAACGTGTTTTAGGAGATGGCGCATTCGAACCTGACCAACAAACCACATCCACGCCAGACCTATCCGATCCGCAAGTGACACCTGCTTTTTTCGCAGGCAACACTGATGATGTATACGAATCCGGCCTCGCGTCTGGCACCGAAGCAGGACAGACCATCACTCAAACTGCCGGACCGATGAATATCCAAAGTGGCTCTTCCCCGCTCCAGACACTCGAGGTTTGCGATCCCTCACAAAATATCTGGATAGATGTCACCAGCGGCGGTCAGATCACCACGCCCCACGGCACCTACACAATCACAACTAATCCAGACGGAACCTACAGCTGGGCCTACACGCTCAACGCATCAGGAGATCATAGCAACAGCACACTGCAGGATTTCCTGAAAGTCCGCGTGACCAATGAAGAAGGCAATCAGGCAACTGGTGACATCACCATCAACATCATCGATGACGCACCTTTGATTGATATCACAGACACACCAGCCTCAGTCGCAGAGGGCAACACCTTAAACGGAACGTGGTCGCTCAACCCCGGTGCCGATGGCGTCACTCAGATCACTGTCTCAGTGTCTGGAGAAGCCGACCAGACCATCTCACTTTCCGATAACACATCTGCTACGTTCACGCTGCCCAAAGGTACACTCACCGTCAATCCGGATGGTACCTACTCCTTTGAAGCTGCGGCCAATCTCGACAACGATGATCCGCAGGAGCAAGCCTTCACCATCACCGCAACAGATACTGATGGAGATACAACAACTGACACACAGATCATCACAATCACCGATGGCGCCTCACCGACACCGCCAGACAACTTGCCCGGTGAAGTAGTGGATCTGATCCTCACGGTCAACGAAACAGCCCTTGATACAACACAGGATCAAAATGATCTGGCTGTTGGCAGCACCACAGGCTCTGATCCAACCAGCATAACTGAGACAGACATCTCCAGTACACTCACCTTCACGGCTGGTTCAGATGACCTCGCCACATTCGTATTTGGTGATCCTTCAGGCATCACCATCACCAATGGAGATGCGGCTCTCGATATCAGTTGGGCAGTCTCGAATGTCCAGCTTATTGGCTCGATCAACGGCACGCCTGCAATCATTCTGGCACTGGATGCTTCAGCCATCCCAGCAGGTCAGCAAGGCTCCGTACAGATCACAGCCACACTGACGGATGCCTTTCCCCATGATGCAAGCGGAAATCCCATCAAGATCAACGGCATCACCATAAACGCCTCAGATCATGACGGAGACACAGTCACCGCCGACATTCAGGTCAACATCATTGACGACACGCCACAGCTGGACATCGCAGACACGCCAGCCTCAGTAGCAGAGGGCAACACTTTAAACGGCACGTGGTCGCTCAATCCAGGCGCTGATGGCGTCACACAGATCACTGTCTCAGTACCCGGAGAAGCCGACCAGACCATCTCCCTTTCCGGCAACACCACTGCCACGTTCACGCTGCCCAAAGGTACGCTCGCCGTTAATCCGGATGGTACTTACTCTTTCAAAGCCTCCACCAATCTCGATAACGATGATCCACAAGAACAAACCTTCACCATCACCGCAACGGATACTGATGGCGATACAACAACTGACACACAAACCATCACCATCACCGATGGCATATCCCCAACACCACCAGACAATCTGCCCGGTGAAGCCGTAGATCTGATCCTCACAATCAACGAAGCAGCTCTTGATACAACACAGGATCAAAATGACCTGGCCCCAGCCAACATCACAGGCTCTGATCCAACCAGCACAGCCGAGACAGACATCTCCAGTACCCTCACCTTCACGGCAGGTTCAGATGACCTCACCACATTCGCATTTGGTGATCCTTCAGGCATCACCATCACTAATGGAGATGCAGCTCTTAACGTCAGTTGGGCAGTCTCAAATGGTCAACTTATTGGCTCGATCAACGGCACGCCCGCAATCATTCTGGCACTGGATGCTTCAGCCATCCCAGCAGGTCAGCAAGGCTCCGTTCAAGTCACAGCCACACTGACAGATACCTTTCCCCATGATGCCAGCGGAAATCCCATCAAGATCAACGGCATCACCATAAACACCTCAGATCATGACGGAGACACAGTCACCGCAGACATTCAAGTCAACATCATTGACGACACGCCACAACTGGACATCGCAGACACGCCAGCCTCAGTCGCAGAAGGCAACACACTCAACGGCACGTGGTCGCTTAGCCCCGGTGCCGATGGCGTCACACAGATCACTGTCTCAGTACCCGGAGAAGCCGACCAGACCATCTCCCTTTCCACCAACACACCTGCCACCTTCACGCTGCCAAAAGGCATACTCACCGTCAATCCAGATGGCACCTACTCCTTTGAGGCTGCTACCAATCTAGATAACGATGATCCGCAGCAGCAATCCTTCACCATCACCGCAATGGATACTGATGGAGATACAACAACTGACACACAGACCATCACCATCACCGACGGCACAAATCCCTTCGGTGGCGACATTATCGCATTAAGTCTTGATGAGAGCGCTTTGGGAGATCAGATCGGCAACAATGAGCCGACGGGCGATGTGATTGGCTCAAACCCAGCAAGCACGGCAGAAACACAAAGCGATACCCTGAGTTTCACAGCTGGTTCAGACAATATCATCAGCTTCACGATTGGAGACACATCCAATATTGAGGTCCGTGATGACAGCGGCGCTGTTATTACCTCCATCAACTGGGCCCTTTCAGCTGATAAACAGACACTCACAGGTTCAATTAATGGCCAAAACATTATTCAGTTGGCCCTGACAGGCTCATCCATTGCAGCTGGATCCACGGGTTTAGTTCAAGTAACTGCCACACTGCTTGCAGATTTTCCGCATGTGACCAACGGAACCAGCGATTTCACAATATTAGGTGTCCCTATTGTCGCAACGGATACAGATGGCAGCACTGCTCTGGGCATCACCAACATCTCAATCAAAGATGATAATCCAGACATCGACATCTCAGACACACAGAACGTCGTAACTGAGGGAGAGACAATCAGCGATACATTCTCCCTCAGCTCTGGCGCTGATGGATACGCGCAAGTGACTGTCTACACAGACGTAAACGACCAACACATCGTCAATCTGGCCCCAAACACACAAACCACACTGTATACTCAGCAAGGTGAACTCACCATCCATTCAGATGGCACATGGGAGTTTACCGCCAACACAGGGCTGGACTTCCCCCAAAACCAAACAATGCAGTTTTTCATTTCAGTTGAAGATGGTGATGGCGATACAGATACGGATAGCCATCTCATTTCCATCAAGCAGGCAGCACCACCTATCCTCGGTACATCCGGGAATGATGTGCTGACGGGAACTCAAACCAGCGAGCTCATCAAAGGGCTCGATGGTGACGATCATATCTCCGGTATGGAAGGGCGAGACAAGATTGCAGGAATGGGTGGCAGGGACACACTTGAAGGTGGAGCAGACAGCGATACATTTGTGCTCGATCTCTCCAATCTCACAATTGCAGATCTCATCACGGACTATGATTCATCTGGAGATGACGCTGATCGGTTGGATGTGACAGAATTGATTGGATCAGAACAAGTCACGCAGCAAAATGTGGGAGACTACTTCCAGTTATCAGGAGGCGTTCTAAGTTTTGATCAGGATGGAGCTGGAACAAACCACAACATGGTGCAGGTCATGGAGTTTTCATCTCCACCAGCTCAACTGGAGCTGATCGTGGATGAAAATCAGGCACCACTCGTTGTCACTGCATAACTCATCAGGCTCAACGCAAAGAAAAACCCCGAAAGCGATAGCCCCGGGGTTTAAAAAGGATCAGCTGCAGATCACGGCAACACCGGCCATTCGTTCTGGCTCAATCACCCAGAAATCACCGGTTTTGCGTCCACCAAGCGCTTCAGCATATTCCCCAAAGCTCTCAAGATTTGCAGCAGAAAAGCCAAAGGCAGCCAGTTTAAGGCCTGCTCGGTTAGCTGGAGCTTTAACCCCATAAAGGCTCTCATAGGCGCTTGGGGAAAGAACTTTGACCACCCCGCGAGACGTTTCAATCTCAACACCAAGACTGGAAAGCCGTGCAGTACGCTCACCAATAAACGCCTTTAGGAATTCATGATGGTCAGCAGGGTCATCTGCAACAAAAATGACTTCACTCAGATCGCGCACAGTGTTTGGATGGGACTGATACTCTGCCTTCCAGAAGTTTTCCGGAAATTTGTTATGGCAGGTAAAAAAGCCAAGTTCCGCACTGAGTGGATCTGTCGTGAACGTCAGATCAAAGGCAACCTGACGCTCTTCACCTTCTGGAGAAACAGCAATCCGCTCAAAGGAAAATGGCGCGTACTCAGGAAGACCGGCAGCAGCGTATGCTTTATGATCGTCCACCGCACTCGTGCTGTCCATGACGAACATGGAAGCACCTTCTCCCTTGAGCAGGAAGTCGCGATTGAACGCGCCAAAGGAGAAAACACCCTCACTTGGTTCTGACAGCTCAGCACTTTCGCCAATCGCCAAAACCTCAAGAAAACTGCCGTTCAGCTGAACGAGGCGATTTTCCGTGCCCCAAGGATGACGCGCAATTGGCGTCACCTTAAATCCGAGCTGTTCCCAAAGCCCTGCTGCATCCTGCAAAGAGTTTACAGCAAGTACAATGTGGTCGATTCCCTTGGTCAAAGTGTTTCCCCCAAAACAGCAGATTAAACCAGACGGCTATTATCGCGCGCAGCACCTACAAAGGAGGAGAACAGCGGATGCGGCTCAAACGGGCGTGATTTTAGCTCTGGATGATACTGAACACCGATGAACCAAGGATGGTTATCAATTTCTACCGTTTCAGGCAAAACACCATCTGGAGAGGTGCCGGCAAAAATCAGACCAGCTTCTTCAAGCTTATCACGGTACCCGATGTTCACTTCATAACGGTGACGGTGACGCTCGGAGATCTCAGTGGAATCGTAAATCGCAGCAATCTTACTGTCAGCTTTCAGAACAGCATCATACGCACCAAGACGCATGGTACCACCTAGATCACCTTCTGCCTGACGCTGTTCTTTCTCGTTACCGCGTGTCCACTCAGTCATCAAGCCAACAACTGGCTCTTTGGCTGGGCCAAACTCGGTGGAGCTCGCATCAGCAATACCCGCAAGGTTACGCGCAGCTTCAACAACAGCCATCTGCATACCAAAACAAATACCGAAGTAAGGAATGTTGTTCACACGTGCATAGTGTGCAGCAGCAATCTTGCCTTCAGAGCCGCGCTCACCAAAACCACCAGGAACGAGAATACCATTCACATTAGCAAGGAACTCGCTTGGGTCTTCTTTTTCAAATGTTTCAGATTCAATCCACTCAAGATTGACCTTCACGCCATTCGAGATTCCGCCATGCACAAGCGCTTCAATCAAGGACTTATATGCGTCTTTGAGAACGGTGTACTTGCCAACAATCGCAATAGTGACCTCACCCTCTGGATTGAACAGAGAGTTTACGATTCTCTCCCAGCGGGAAAGATCTGGAGCCGGAGCACCGGTGATGCCAAATGCATCCAGAACCTGCTCATCAAGACCTTCCTTGTGGTAGGCCAGCGGCACTTCATAGATGCTCTTCGCATCATATGCCGGAATAACAGCTTCTTCGCGCACGTTACAGAACTGAGAAAGCTTACGGCGCTCATTCTCTGGGATCTGACGATCACAGCGCACCATAAGAATGTCTGGCTGAATACCGATAGAACGCAGCTCTTTAACAGAGTGCTGTGTCGGCTTGGTCTTCATTTCACCAGCACTTGCAATGTAAGGCAGCAGTGTCAGGTGGATGTAAACAGCCTGTCCACGTGGCAAATCATTGCCCAGCTGGCGAATAGCTTCAAAGAACGGCAGACCTTCGATGTCACCAACGGTGCCACCGATCTCACAAAGCACGAAGTCGTAGCCTTCGTTGCCATCGAGAACGAAGTTCTTGATCGCATCAGTCACGTGAGGAATCACTTGTACGGTACCGCCGAGGTAATCACCGCGGCGCTCCTTCGCAATAATGTCCTGATAAATGCGACCAGTGGTAATGTTGTCCTGCTTATTTGCCGGACGACCCGTGAAACGCTCGTAGTGGCCAAGATCCAGATCGGTCTCTGCGCCATCATCGGTCACATAACACTCACCATGCTGGTAAGGGCTCATGGTACCCGGATCAACGTTCAAATAAGGATCGAGTTTACGGAGCCGAACCTTATATCCGCGCGCCTGTAAAGCCGCACCAAGAGCTGCGGAGGCAAGTCCCTTCCCAAGAGAAGAAACAACACCACCGGTGATGAATATGTACCGTGCCATGGATCGCTACCACGTTTGAAAGGGTGGAATTTATCAAATAGGGAAGCACGCCGTGGTGGGTGCCTGATAATCCAATACCCTGGATAATTGAGTTATGTCTGAACGCACGAATGACGGACACTGCACAAGTGTGCGGTGCCGTCAGACGTATATTTCAACTGTTTCTGCTTTACAGCAGATTACTGAGCAGGTGGAACCTGCGGGCCAGTTGGCTGACTTTGCTGCTGAAGCTGGTCAAGAAGACCATTGCCAGCGCCCCCTTCTGTACCCTGTGTTGCTGAACCGGCAGGAACCTGATCAAGCAAAGAGCCTGGACGCTCGTCATAACGAGCCAACAGAGAAAGAGCGAGTGAAGTAGCAAAGAAGCAGACAGCAAGAATCGCAGTACCGCGAGTCAGCACATTAGCTGTGCCGCGGCTGCTCATCACACCACCGCCGCCACCGCCGCCAATACCCAATGCGCCGCCTTCAGAGCGCTGCAGTAGAACCAGTGCTACCAGCGCCACGACGACCATCAGGTGGATAACAATCAGAACGGTTTCCATAGGTATCCGTAGGTTTAATGAATTCGTTAGTCGGCCTTCTAACCGAATTTGCTGCACCTTTCTACCCTAAAGGCGCAGCAAATTGGTGGACTGCTAAGAATATTATAAAAAACCGGCTATTATTAGCCGCGATAAGCTTCAGCAATTCCAAGGAAATCCGTAGCTTTCAGGCTTGCGCCGCCAACCAGAGCACCGTCAACGTTTTCAACCGCAAGCAGCTCTTTTGCATTGGTAGGCTTAACAGAGCCACCATAAAGGATGCGCATTTTACCGCCAACATCACCACCGAACTGCTTGATGAGAGTCGCGCGAATAGAAGCATGAACCTCAGCAACGTCTGCTGGAGTTGGCGTCAATCCAGTGCCAATCGCCCAAACAGGCTCATAAGCAATTACAGTGTTTTCGGCAGTTGCGCCTGCTGGTACTGAACCCAGAACCTGTTTGGTAACCACGTCAAGTGTTGTGCCTGCGCGGCGCTCGCTCTCAACTTCACCAACACAAACAATAGCAATGAGGTCAGCACGGTAAGCAGCTTCAGCCTTCTCACAAACATCCGCATCAGATTCGCCATGATCTTCGCGGCGCTCGGAGTGCCCAACAATCACAAACTTGCCGCCAGCATCACGGATCATTTCCGCAGAAATATCGCCAGTATGCGCACCGCTCTCATTTGCGTGGCAGTTTTGTGCGCCAATCGCAATTTTGTCTTGGGAAGCCAACTGCGCAACCAGCAATGCAGGTGGGCAAATCAGAAGCTCTACATTTTCGGCAAGTGCTGAGTCGTATCCCGCGCCCATAGCTTCCAGCTCTGCAACTGAAGCCTTGGTGCCATTCATTTTCCAGTTACCAGCAACAAGTGGCCGATTAGTCATTTGATCCGTTCCCCAAATATGAATTCCAAATTCCCAAATGGAATGTGTGCTCACTAGCAGAAAAAACACTTAAGTCCCATAGCGGATTATCGCTAGTACGATGAACTTCGTATCTCCTGTCGAATCTCACAGCCTTTATGGCGTGTAAACTTGCCCCAGGGCGAAAGGAACACTATTATCCGGCGGCCTTGCATGTGTGCGCGGGGAGACTGTCCCCCGCCTTCAACAAGAGAACGGATAAAATTATGCTCGACGCGCTGCGTAATAGCGTAGGTTCCTGGTTTGCAAAGATCCTGATCGGCCTTCTGGTCCTCAGCTTTGCAGTTTGGGGGATCGCTGACGTCTTTACTGGAATCGGCTCCACATCTGTTGCCTCAGTTGGCGACAAAGAAATTTCGGCTCAGGATTTCCAACGAGCTTATTCACGCGAGCTCGACCAGCTGTCACGCCGCGTCGGCCAGCCTGTCACTCAGGAACAGGCCGCTGCATTTGGCGTGCCAGCTCAGGTTTTGGGCCGCCTCATCGCCGAAGCTGCGCTTGATTATGAAGCATCACAGCTGCGCATCGGTGTATCTGATGAAGCTATTGTCAAAACAATTCAGGAAACACCAGCATTTCAGGGTGTAAATGGTTACGACCGTAATCGCCTGAGCCAGGTACTTTATAATCTGGGCATAAGCGAAGACGAATTCGTGATGCAGCAACAGCTCGTCGCAGAGCGTCAGCAGCTTGCAGAAGCTGTTATCGGCGGCATCGTTGTGCCTAAGGCAATGCTCGAAGCCTTTGACAAATACGCAATGGAAGAGCGCACTGTTGAGTACCTCGTGCTGCCACAAAGCTCTTTGACAAATGTTCCAGCTCCGACTGACGAAGAACTGGCTACGTTCTTTGAAGAGAACAAAGGCAACTACAAAGCACCTGAATACCGCAGTGCCACTTTGATAGAGCTGACAGCAGACAAGATTGCAAAGCCGGAAAATGTGACTGAAGCGGAACTCGCTCAGGAATATGAGCGCACCAAAAACCGCTATCAGTCTCAGGAACAGCGCCGCATCTTCCAGATTTCCTTCCCAACCAAACAGGAAGCAGAAGCTGCTGTTGTTGAGATGGAGTCCGGCAAGACTTTTGAAGACCTCATGAATGAACGCGATCTGACTGAAAAAGACGTCGATCTCGGCCTCATGAATAAATCCGGCTTCCTTGACCAGAAAATTGCAGATGCAGCTTTCGCTCTCAAAGAAGGTCAGGCAAGCAGCGTGGTCGAAGGTCAGTTCACCAACGCGATTCTCTTTGCCAAAGAGGTTAAGGCAGCTGCAGTACAGCCTCTGGAAGACGTTAAAGATGAACTACGCGGTGTCGTTGCTCAGGCAAACGCAGCCGATGAAGTAGAAGACCTCTTCAACGAAGTCGAAGACGCACGCGCAGGCGGCAGCACCTTTGAAGAAATCGCTGAGCGCTTTGATCTGGCTCTGATCAACACACCTTCATTTGACGCTTCCGGCAAAAACGAAGCGGGCGAAACTGTTGATCTTCCACAAGCAAACGCACTGACCACAGCAGTCTTTTCAACCGATGTTGGCGTTGAAAATGATCCGCTGGAAATCGGCCGCACAGGTCACCTGTGGTACGAAGTGAAAAATGTCACCCCTTCCCGCGACAGAGAACTCTCTGAAGTAAAAGAAGCCGTGACTGCTGACTGGACAGCCAACCGCACAGCGGAACTACTGGAAGAAAAGGCCCAAGCTCTGATCGCAGAAGTCGAAGCAGGAAAGCCTCTTTCCGAAGTCGCAACTGCCGAAGGTCTGACAACAGCCACATCTGCTCCGTTCACCCGCAACGGCGGCATCGCGGAGCTTTCCGGCTCTGCTGTGACAGCAGCATTTTCCGGACCAAAAGGCACCGCCTCTCAGGTTCCTGGCAACAACGAAGACCGCATTCTTCTTGTCCTCACCGACACGACGTCTCCAGCCTTCATGACAGAATCTGAAAACGTGCAGCGCATTGACACTCAGCTAACAGGTGCGCTGGAAAGCTCCTTGCTCAACCAGTTCATCTCTCAGCTGGAGCAAACAGAAGGTGTCCGAGTAAATCAGGCAGTCTTCAACCAGCTGACCGGACTGGATCGCCAGTAGACAAATCCTTGTCGAAAACAAGCCCGCCACACTTATAAGTGTGGCGGGC